>CAIONQ010000179.1 GCA_903859705.1 uncultured Chthonomonas sp. | reverse complement strand
TCATGCTGCTTAACAAGCAAAGCATAGATAGCATCAGGATTTGAAGCGCAATATCTGTCGAATTCATCGCGAGTGAGCATACAAGAAGATACGGATGCCAGAATCAAAAGATTCCCGGACTTAACCCGTCTGAGTAGTTACTATTTTTTGTTCTATACTTGCAATTATTAGCTATCAATTATGTGCGTACTGGTAAAGAGTGCCGGATTATTAAATCTTCACGTGGGATTTGGCTGCTTTTTTACACGTGCACAATGCAGGCAACAGGCACATACATGGTGAATGCTGGGGTACCTGTGCGCTCTAAGTGCTTAATACTTCGATGCTCCGAAAGGGTGCTGGTTCTACAGAACCAGTACTGGCTGGTACAGAATAGGAGATTAGCGTGACCTGGATAAAAACTGTTCCGCCCTCTGAGGCCAGTGACGAACTACGAGATGCGCAGCGCAAAATGAGAGCCTTATACCCACCAGAATACCGAACGGATGTGGAATCATTGAAGGTCCTGGCGTCTCGCGAAAACGGGGGCGGTATATCCGATTCTCATACGCTGATACCAGATGCACTTTATCACTCGTTTGCTGCGTTTGGCTCCCTGATGGCGGCAGATCTTCCACTATCGCGCATGCAGCATGAGATGATTGCCACCGTTGTATCGATGGCAAACCACTGCTTTTATTGAACAGAGAGTCACGCAGAGTTTCTGCGTAGAGTAACTGGCGATGATGTGCTGGCTGCAGCTATCAAATCTGACTATAAGACCGCAGAGCTTGTGCCGGCCGATCGGGCAATGCTGGATTACGCCCATCGGCTAACCCTGGACCCTGCTTCGCTGGGCCGTGCCGATGTTGAGCTATTGCGTGATCATGGTTTTGATGATCAGGCGATACTGCAGATCAATTTGATTGCATCCTGGTTTAACTATATCAACCGCGTTGCGGATGGCCTGGGAGTGGGTCGCCCGTAACCACCGCTGAGGCCTGAATGAAAATAACAGAAGTAAGAGTTATTGTTACATCGCCATCGCGCAATTATGTGGTGGTAAAAATCCTTACAGATGAGCCCGGGCTGTACGGAGTGGGCGATGCCACGTTAAACGGCAGGGAGCTATCTGTTGCCACTGCCCTGCAGGAGCACATAGCTCCCCTGCTAATTGGCCGGGACCCCGATAGAATTGAAGACATCTGGCAGATGCTGTTTAGGGGCACCTACTGGCGCGGTGGCCCGGTGTTGATGACGGCACTTGCAGGCATCGATACCGCACTCTGGGACATTAAAGGCAAACGAGCCGGCCTGCCGGTGTACTCGCTGCTTGGCGGAAAAACGCGCGAAGGTGCACTGGCCTACACGCACGCAGGCGGCAGAGATTGCATTGAAGTTGAAGACGATGTTCGCAGCAAAATGGCGGATGGGTTTAAAGTTATACGTGCTCAGTGCGCCATTCCTGGTAATGTAGGCACCTATGGAGCGGGCGGCGAAGCAGAGGCTGCCTCGGCAAGGTGGGCAAGCGCCGAGCCAGGTTCTACCTGGGGAGATGGCGGCCCTATGCCATCCGTAGAGCAGTGGGAACCCGGCCCATATTTGCGTACAATCCCGGCACTTTTTGCACACCTGAGGAACACCGTAGGGAACGAAATTGAGCTGTTTCACGATGTGCACGAGCGCCTCACCCCAATTCAGGCAGCCCGCCTTGCCAAAGAACTAGAACCATTCCACCTGTTCTTCCTGGAAGATTGTATTCGTCCTGAGCACAAAGAGAGCTTCCGCTTACTGCGCCAACATACCACTACCCCGCTTGCAATGGGCGAGCTGTTTCACACACGCTGGGAATGCGTACCGCTAATCACTGAGCAACTTATAGACTATATCCGATGCGATATAGGGCACATCGGTGGAATAACCGAAGCTCAAAAGATAGCACACATTGCCGAAACTTTTTACGTAAGCACCGCCTGGCATGGCCCGGGCGATATAGGGCCCGCAACACATGCAGCCAACGTTCATCTGGACCTTTCGCTGGCGAATTTTGGCGTTCAGGAGATGGTAAAGTTCCCGGAAGTTGTACATGAAGTACTTCCCGGCGCGCCAACTTACCAAAATGGGTATCTGAATGTGGCAGACACCCCCGGCATTGGCACAGATGTTAACGAAGAATTAGCAAGCAAATACCCATACGAGCGAGCATATCTACCCATGTCTCGGCGAGCAGATGGTTCGGTAATGGACTGGTAGCCGAAACAAAGCGAGGGGATGCCTGTGCTATAATGTTCTAAGATTTCAGACAGGCCATGCGGGCGAAAACGGCAATTACAGGCCAGTTTTCTTATGATTTTTTCATAATTCGTGCGCTAATAATTGGCACTGTTTACAGAGAAGTGTATGCAGAAGCACTACGACGCCATTGTTATTGGTGCCGGTCCATCCGGCACTGCGGCCGCATTTGACCTTGCTCGCGCTGGCATTTCCACTGCTATTATAGAGAAGCACGCACTTCCGCGCCATAAAACTTGCGGCGGCGGAATGCCCATGCTTATCGAACAGCTTTTAGAGCTGGATATACTTGCCGACATCTCGCCGGATGCCTTTGTAGAAGCTGATACGCTGTTTATGCGGCATACCTACAACTTTGCTGAGCCCGTGTTGGCGCCAATGAATGCCGAAGGCGAAACGAGGCCACTATCTCTGTGGATGGTTCAGAGATCTGTTTTTGACAACGCCCTTGCCCAACGTGCAAAAAATGCCGGAGCCCACCTATTAACAGGCTATGCCGTTCGAGGCTTTGAGTCAGCTACCCGTAAAACTCCCATGCGCGTATTTGGTACCGGGTCAGATGGGGATTGGAGCGTAACCTGCAATACCCTGATTGGCGCAGATGGTGCAAACGGGGTTATTGCACGGTGTGCAGGCTTGCGTAAACAGCGAGCGATGGCCATCGCCATGGAGGTGGAGGTACCGCATTCCTGGGGAGAGGGCCACCCAGATCTGCGCAAAGATGTGGTGCATCTAGAGTATGGGGTTGTTCCTCTGGGCTATGCATGGGTATTCCCCAAAGGCGATCACATAAACGTTGGTGCCGGCGTTTTTAGGCCAGGGGGCCGCACCGGCCGTGCAGAAGGATCTGTAAAACAAGAGCTGCGCAAAGCTATTCTGGATTACATGGAACTGCTTGGTGTGCCTAAAAAAGAAGAGGATCTCCATTTTTTTGCGCACCCACTGCCAATATGGAACGGATTGGATCGAATTCAAACGCGGGATAACCGCGTCTTACTTACAGGCGACTCCGCTGGCCTCATCAATCCATTTTTTGGTGATGGGATTATGCACGCCCTCAAGAGCGGCAAGATCGCAGCAAAGTGCATTATTGAAGGTAGACAAAAGGAATATACGAAAGACATTTCTTCTGAATTTAAGAAGAATATGGATTCAGCTCTCAAGCTGGCTCGCTTATTCTACCGATGGCCGCACATTTGTTACAGATATGGTGTAACACGCCCGGGTGCAACAAGAACCGCAACCCGGCTCTTGTGCGGAGAGGCCGTGTTTCAGGATATCGCAGCACGGGCAATACGCCGCTTGCGATCCGGTATGAAAGCCGAAGGCATCGCAGACGATCCCATTCAGATAGATACCGTTGGCAGCGCCCCTGCTGATAGCGAGGCTTAGAAACAAATGCGCTCCGCAGTGCAATTTGGCGCCGGGAATATAGGACGCGGCTTTCTAGCCCAACTTTTTCATGAAAGTGGGCTTGAAGTTGTTTTCGTCGACGTAGTGCAGCCAGTTATTGAAGCCATCAATAGCCGTGGCGAGTACACCATACATATTGTTGGTGAAGGCGCTGAAGCGGCAAAGATAGACTCAATTAGGGCTATAGATGCACGGAACCAGGCAGCATCGGCAGAGGCGATCGCGAACGCGGAGATAGTTTGTACAGCTGTTGGTGTGGCCCATCTAACCAAAACTGCCCCCGCAATAGCCGCCGGCCTCATAATCCGAAATGAGCGTGCCGCGTCGCCAGTTAATATTCTTTTGTGCGAGAACTTGCACAATGCCGCAGAGGTTTTGCGCGATGCTGTAGCCGTGCTTCTACCGCCGGAAAGCAGAGCCTCAATACTTTCGAATACCGGTTTCGTCCAAACAGTGGTAGGACGCATGGTGCCCGCACCAACGGAAGCCGAGCGGGCAATAGACCCGCTTGCAGTTCGAGTGGAAGCCTACAAGAACCTGCCGGTTGATAAAGAAGCCTGGGTTGGAACAGACCCCGGCTATGTGGGTATTAAGCTCGTTTCGCCGTTCCAGGCCTATGTAGATAGAAAGCTCTTTACTCATAACTGTGCTCATGCCGTACTGGGATACCTGGGCTGGGAAGCAGGCTGTGAGTTTGGGTGGCAAGCCCTGGAGCAACCAGCGATAGTTGCTGTTCTGGAAGCAGTTATGGCGGAAACTGGCGCGGCGCTAATCAAGAAGCATGGCCTGGATCCGGCAGAACATGTAGCGCATGTTCAGGGGCTCTTACGCCGCTTCAAGAACCAGGATCTTGGAGACACCTGTATCCGTCTTGCACGAGATCCTGCACGCAAGCTGGCTCCCGGAGATAGAATTACCGGTGCCGCACGCTGCTGTGAAGAACAGGGCGTAGAACCACTTGCATTGGCCACAGCCATCGCCTCTGCATTGCGCTACCGTGGCCCTGAAGATCCTTCGGCTGAGCAAGTGGCTAGCGATCTGGAAAATATTGGGCTTGATGAAGTGCTTACTAAGTATTGTGGAATTCTTCCCAACGAACCACTTGCTGAACTCATTCGGAGCGCAGTAAGTGTGGGTGCGAAAGCGGTACTGGGGTGAGCAGTGAACCTATTTACCGCGAGATGCACACGGCGGAGAAGAATGACCTATTAAACCTGTGGCTAACCACCTGGCCGGGCGAACATAATGAACCCTACTTCCGTCGGTACTTCTACGGCGATAGAGAGTGGCTCCCCTACTATACGCAAGTGGCGGAAGTAGATGGGAAAATAGTAAGCTCCGTACAAATATGCAAACGTACCGTATGGTGTGGCGGCACACTGCTGACAATGGGCGGAATTGCCAATGTTGCAACATTGCCAGAGTATCGCGGCAAAGGCATCAACAGCGCATGCATGGAACGTGCAATTCATGTAATGGAAGCAGATGCAATGGACTTCTCGCTTCTATTTACAGGAATTCCCGACTATTACCAGAAATATGGATATTGCAGATTAAACAGGCAGCGCCTTACGGTTGTAACCGCCGCGGAACACAACCTGGCAGCGATGTTATCGGCACAAAGTAATGGAGTTTCGGTTAGGCGGGCAACATCATCCGATTTACCGAGGGTTCGGCAGCTATACACTGAATTCAACTACGGACGATCCATATCTGTAGATCGGTGGGAAGCTTACTGGCGAGACTGGATGCGTATAGATCCAGCAAATCCGCCCCAGGAGCTAACAGTTGCAGTAGGTATGGATGGCTCGATAGTGGGCTATCTCTTAACAGGCACATTCAGCTCTGCTATTCCTTACCAGGCGGCGGATGCCGGCGTAAGGGTGCTTGAACTGGCTGTGGATTGTACACTTACCAGGGATATGCAGGTTAGTATTAACCTGGCGCTGCTAAGCGAGGCTGCCAGCCGAATTGGCACGGGCAATGCCGGGCTAATACTGGAGACCGCGTTAACCCCAGAAGTGAACGAAGCATGTATGCAGCTTGCCAGCCGGAATGCTGCCGGCTCGCCAGATGTATGCTTAAGCGTAAGCAGTGCCGCAATGGTGCGCTTACTCAGGCCAGAGCAGCTGCTGCGCAGCCTCTGCATTACGTGGAGCGAACGGTGGTTCCACGCTGGCCGGCCAAAAGGCGTAATTCAGGTTGACCTTGATGCCGGAAGTTTGTGCATTGATGCCACCGGAAGTATGCTTTCTGTAGTTGCAGAAGCAGGGGCAACAAATGCGCTAAGGCTTACCCAGGAGCAGTTTGTGGGTTTGCTATTCGGTGCGTATCGCCCTGAAGCCATAGTCCCAGGTGTGAACGACCAGTGTCTTCTTGAAGCACTGTTCACGTACCGGGGAATGATCTATTACGGTAAGGATGGTTTCTGACAGACCAGGGCAGTCCGACATTGTTCTGCATCTGCAGTTCGAGTGTTCTATCTAAGACGAGAGGGCGAAGATCTATCATGTCTGTAATGCTCAACGAAATCTACGAGCAGCCGCAGCGAATCGCGGGCGTTCTTGATAATGAGGGCAGCAACGTTGCGGCACTTGCCGCAGAGCTAAAGCGGCGAGACATTCAATATGTTGTTCTTGCTGCTCGCGGTACCAGCGACCATGCGGCGGTTTATGCCAAGTACCTTCTGGAAATTATGGTGGGTGTGCCGGTAGCCCTGGCTGCGCCTTCCGTATTTACCCTGTACGATGCAACGCTGAAGCTGAACAACTGCCTTGTTGTTGGCATTTCACAATCTGGCCAGGCAACAGATGTTGTTCAGACTCTGTCTGCTGCACGCGCAAGCGGAGCACTTACGGCGTGTATTACAAATATCGCGGCATCGCCAATTACACAGGTAAGTGATTACACTTTTTTGTGTAATGCTGGCGAAGAAAAAGCGGTTGCCGCAACCAAAACATACACAACTTCCCTGGCGATAGTTGCGCTTCTGGGCGCACACTGGTCGGGCAGGCCGGGCATGTTGGAATCGCTGAACCGGGTTCCTGAGTTAATTCAATCAACCCTGTTGCTGGATCAGCGAATTGGCTCTGCCTGTGAGCGATACCGCTACATTCAGGAGTGTGCGGTACTTGCACGCGGAATTAATCAGTGCACCGCGCTGGAAGCAGCCCTGAAGATGACAGAAACCAGCTATCTGGTTGCCAAACCCTTCTCTGGAGCCGACTTCTTGCATGGCCCTATCGCCATAGTTTCCGAAGGATTCCCGTGCTTCCTTTTCGCTCCAGATGGCCGCGCCTATCCTTCTATGGTGGAGCTTGCCCTCAAGCTTCGATCCCGTAACGCTGAGATGGTAGTTATTGCACGCAACAGCGAAATACTGGATCTGGGAGCACGATCCATCGAGGTCCCGGTTGATGTAGAAGAGTGGCTCAGCCCACTGGTTTACATTGTTCCTGGCCAACTGTGGGCATACCACCTTTCCAGCAGCCGTGGGTGTGATCCAGACAATCCTCGTGGCCTCTCTAAGGTAACTCTCACCCGATGATTCTGCGCACCACCGGAACTGTTACCCAGATTCTCTCTACCCGCCCCGGATTGCAGGAGATTGAGGTTCGCCTTGAAGGCGAGCTAAGTCGTCCAGACGTCACCGGCCACGCCAGCCGCAGGGCAATCAACCTCACAACCCTTAACGGTAAGGCTGTGGTTGGTGATCGAGTGGAACTTAATACCGCAGCGGTTGAGATGGATCTGGGAACCGGGGGCTGGGATTACGTTGTTACCGTGCTTGGGCGCGAAACGGTGGAAGAGACACCGCCCGGGCACATAATTAAGCTGAGATACACTCCGCTCCAAACACCGGTACTCTCCGTAGAAGCACCAGAGAGCCCCCACCACTCTGCTGTGTGCTCATTTGAGACTCTTGATGAAACGCCAGTAGTGTGCTTCGAGCTTCATAGCCAACTGCCCGCTATTGCCTGCGCTATTGAACGTGCAATCGCCGATACTGGCAGGCGTATACGTGTTGTGTACATCATGACCGATGGAGCCGCACTCCCAATTGCCTTCAGCAAGTCTGTAAACACCCTTAAGGAGCGCGGAATGCTTACGTGCACCATAACGGCGGGGCAAGCGTTTGGGGGTGATATGGAGGCAGTAAACATCTACTCTGCACTTGCAGCTGCCTATACAGCGGCAAAGGCAGATATCATCCTGATTGGGCAGGGCCCGGGCACCGTAGGCACGGGCACTCCTCTTGGTTTTTCTGGCGTAGATCAGGGAATATCAATCAACGCTGCGGCATCGCTTGGCGGCACCCCAATCTTCGTACCCCGAATTAGCTTTAGCGATAAGCGGGAACGGCACATTGGCCTTAGCCACCACACCATTACCAACTTAACGCGCGTGGTACGAGCCCATGTTATGGTGCCAATTCCCCGGCTGGGTTCAACCGAACAGCGACAGCTTGGCGCAGCCCTACAGGAAAATGGCATTACCGAAAAGCATGATGTGATTACCGTTGATAGTGAATACGGGCTGAAGG
The DNA here is from genome assembly GCA_903859705.1 of uncultured Chthonomonas sp. GTDB lineage: Bacteria > Armatimonadota > Chthonomonadetes > Chthonomonadales > Chthonomonadaceae > CAIXIX01. Next base: position 18,400 of record CAIONQ010000179.1, on the reverse strand, counting down.
CTGCAGAAGATTCCGGAATATTGCTAAGCACCATGGGGCGCAGTTTGAGCGATGAGCGTGCATTCTTCCTGGCTGCCTGTGCGGCAGGCTTGCTGGCAGCACAGGTTGCCGAAACTAGGCCGGCGAGGCTGCGTAGTTAATTGCAGCCTCGCCGGTGTATTGTTTACGTTGTAACTAATTTCTGTGGCTGCCTTAACAACCTTTCGAAATTACTCCCAGGTAATCAAGTTTAGCTCGTGTGGCAGCACTGCCTCCGGGTGGAACGGCAACACACGAACAGAGAATCCACGCAGCCCACTTATGCTGCAGGGCACTACCCCTTCATACACAAAGGTTCCATTTTCACCGCTCTTCAACGAGAGTGGCGTGCCAACACCCTTCAGTATTTCGTGGTTGCTATCCAACGGGCCGTGGTATGCCTGTACCAACACATCATCCGGGCTAAGCGGGCCAAGTTTCACGCGTGCAGTTATCGTTAATGTCGCTCCAACAGCCATGGCCTTTTCGCGGTTTGCAACACCCTCTGTGTGATCTGGCACGTTATCCCCGGTGGAAGTTACACTCTCTATCGCCACCTCGTTCCAGCTGCGCTGCAGCCGGGCCTTCCACTGAACGATATCAAATGCACCTTTCAGGTTATCGGTGCGCAGCCTGGTTGCACGCTCACTGGCGGGCATATAGTATCGGCGCGCATACTCGGCCACCATACGATGCGTGTTGAACACCGGGCAGAGCGTACGCATACTGTTTTTAATGCGTGATACCCAGGCGCGTGGCAGGCCTTCGCTGGATCTATCGTAGAACAGAGGCACTACCTCTTTCTCCAAAAGATCATAAAGTGCGAGCGCTTCTACATGATCCTGATATGCCGGATCTGCAAACTCTTCACCACGGCCTATGCACCATCCGTTGTTAGGGCTATAACCTTCATCCCACCAGCCATCCGGTATCGAAAGGTTTAAGCCACCGTTTGGCAGCACTTTCATTCCACTGGTGCCGCTGGCTTCCATGGGGCGGCGAGGAGTATTGAGCCATACATCTACACCCTGCACCAGATAACGTGCCAGCGAGAGATCATAATCCTCCAGGAATACAATGCGCGCACGCACTTCCGGGTTCTGCGCAAACTGCACTATCTGGCGGATCAGCTCTTTGCCACCATCATCCCGGGGATGTGCCTTGCCTGCAAGCAAAATTTGCACCGGTCGTTGAGGATCGTTCAGCAACTTCTTAAGGCGCTCAGCATCAGAAAACAGTAATGTTGCGCGCTTGTAAGTGGCAAATCTGCGTGCAAAACCGATGGTGAGGGCATTGGGGCTGAGTACTTCCTGTGCCTGCCGTATCTCATACTCGCTCATGCCTCTGCGCTCATATTGAGCCTTCAGGTGCTGGCGTGCGTACACTACAAGGCGCTCGCGCCGGCGCTGTCGCACCCGCCACAGTTCCTCATCCGGTATCTGCTCAACACGCTCCCACACCTGTGCATGGCTCATCTCGGCCGACCAACGGCCGCCGAGATACCGGTCTAGCAGAGTAGCCATATCACTTGAAATGAAGCTACGAGTATGGATACCATTTGTTACGTGGCCAACCGGCACTTCATCCAGTGGGAAGCCTTCATACCCCTGCTTCACCATATGGCGTGTTACCTCGCCATGCAGCCGAGACACACCATTACAGTGGTGAGAATGCCTGAGGGCAAAAATTGCCATATTGAACTGCTCGTTTGAATCCTGCCTATTTTTACGTCCAAGCGCAAAGAACTCATCAAACGAGATGCCCATAGATTCCACATACTCACCGAAGTATCGGCGCAGCAAATCCTGTGGAAATACATCGAAGCCAGCAGGCACGGGGGTGTGGGTTGTAAACAGGCACCCCGCCGCCGTTGCCTCACGGGCCACTGCATAGGATACGCCGTGATCTGTCATGAGCATGCGAGAGCGCTCAAGTGCCATAAACGCGGAGTGTCCCTCGTTCATATGGCAAATGGTTGGCCTCACCCCAACAGCGGCCAGGGCCCTAACGCCACCAATGCCAAGCACTATTTCTTGCTTAAGGCGCATTTCAAGATCGCCCCCGTAAAGCTGGGCGGTTATCGCCTGATCTTCCGGGCTGTTGGCATCGATATTTGTATCCAGAAGATAGAGTGGAATGCGGCCAACCTGAACTCGCCATACCTGAGCCCACACCTGCCTGCCAGGGAAATTAACAGAAATGCGGAGCGGTGTGCCGTGCTCATCCAGCACTGGCTGCACAGGCATGTTGTAGAAATCGTTTTGCGGGTAACGCTCTTGCTGCCACCCTTCAGCATTCAGATACTGGCGGAAGTACCCTTGCTGATATAGGAGCCCAACGCCCACCAGTGGTAAACCAAGGTCGCTCGAAGACTTGAGGTGATCGCCCGAGAGCACGCCGAGGCCGCCCGAGTATACAGGAAGGCATTCGGTAATTCCGAACTCCATGGAGAAGTAACCAATGCACATCTCCGCAGTTTCGGGGCTAACATGGTTGAGATACCACGTATTACTGGTGCTCAGGTAGGACTCCAGAGCCCGGGCAGATTTATCCAAATGAGCAACATAGGTTTCATCTTGCGCAGCCTCTGTTAGTTGGCGCTCATCAATGGAACCCAGCATGCGCACAGGGTTATGGCTGCACTCTTCCCACAACTGCTGATCCAGGCGGCGGAAACACTCTATCGCATCATTATCCCAGGCCCAGTGCAGGTTGAATGCAAGCGGGCGCAGGTTATGTAGCGCCTCGGGCAATGCAGGTACTACCTGAAAGGGATGCACTCTTGGCATACAACAATACTCCTTACACATAAAAACACACGTTCTCATTGAACGGTCGTGTTTATTGTGCACCATTTTTGCACTGGATATGCTGCACAGGTTCAAGAGTGGGTACTAAATGCGTGTTGAAGTGATCTTCCGGAGTAGCAGCAATTACAGGCCGTTCCAGTACGCTATAGGGGAAGATGCAATCCTAACCACATCCCTGCCCAGGGCACGCCACTCTAACAGGAACTGCACCACACCGGGGTGGCTCTCATCACAATCGTGCCACAAAAACACACCTTTGCCGCCACACAGTTCAAAGCACTTCTCAGAGTCGTTACGACAATAATCGTACGTGTGAGCCCCATCTATAAAAAAGAATGTTGCTCCGGCTGCCACTCCAAAATCCATTTTGGCGGTATCGCCAAAGTGCTGATGAATGCGTGCTGCATACGGCGTATCCAGATAGTCGCGCCCAACTTTACGCCCCTCTATAAGGTGGAAGTCGTCCTTTTTCAGCCCAGCACCATCCACAAGTTCTGTGGCTTCTCCAGCATAGTCCGGAGGAAGATCTACGGTATGTATTGTTGCCGAAGGAAGTGTGCGCGCAAAGTCTCGCGTAGTGGAACCCATAAATGTTCCTATTTCCAGCACAACATCCGGGTTATGATACGCCGCAAGTGAGAGCAAATCCAACGCCTGGCGATACTCCAGGGCACCATCTGTTGTAGCACCTGATGTTATCGTTACGTCAACTCGTGATCCCTTCATCAGTTCGTCAAGGGGAACGGTTGGAATGTAGGAATCGGCAGGCAGCGTAGGCTTCCAGTTTTTGGCGGCCCATGCCGAATACATGGCAATACTCGCCACACGCTTTGGCCCATGTTTGATTCCGCGTAAAATGGAGGCAACGTTCAGTCCCACAAGTGCCTCAGTTAAATTGCCCAATTGTTAGCTCCAGCAGAGTAATGCCTCTTGCCTCTACAAACGGTTGTACAGCGCAGTTAGCAAAACTCATAATTTCAGAAGTGTGTTACACACACTCTTCAGCGTCTTTAACACAGCAGAGAACCGCAAGATGGGAAGCTATTTCCACAGGTCGCGGCCTGTGTGGTATGCCACCCCTATCTGTTCTTTGCCACCGTTTCTACCATTGTAAAACAATAGCCACTTTTTTCCATCGAACGTTAACGATGGCTTGTAAACGGCATCGTAGTCCCAGCCTTTACGGTCGTTACATGGGCGGATGATGGGGTTCTGCGGCAGTCGCTCCCAGCCATGAATGCCGTCTTTAGAGCGGGCCAACCCTATCTGTGCGAAATGATCGTCGTGAAAGCCAATATAAGCCATCTCATACCAGCCTTTTTCCTGCCACAGGTAGGCGGCTGTAACGCGATGGTTCTCCCAGGCGCTGGACTTATCTGGCGTGAATATCGGGTTTGATGCATCGCGATCCCAGTGAGTGCCATCCGCGCTGGTTGCGTAGCCAATGGCATCGGGCTCATACTGATCTCCGCCGGAATACCACATCTTGTAAGATTTTGATGGAGCATCCCATATCACATGTGGGCACATAACTGCGCCCTTCTCCCATGCTACTTTTGGCTCTAATACGGGGTCGCGCTGTTTTCTATCCCAATGCACGCCGTCGGTACTTGCAGCCATGCCAATGGCAGAATGCCCTCCAAACTGGCCGGTGTACCACATCTGGTACTTACCATCTTTGCGTATAACAACCGGGCGGTTCAAATCTTCTTCCCAGTTAACGCCTGGCTGCGGGGCAAGCACAATCTCGGGCACTCCCCAGTGAATACCATCCGTGCTCTCGGTAAGGGCAATACTTTTTCTCGGCCTCCAGGAAAACCACATACGATATTTGCTGGCTTCCTTGAGCACCGAGATATCGAAGCATGTGCCGAGATCACCACCAAGAACAGGGTTGGTGGATTCTTTTACCCACCCTGCGGCTGTCTCCGGCCCTTCTGGGCGCTGTTCGTTGCTAACCATGGCAATAGCCGGTTCAGGCTTAATTCTATGTTTAAAAGCGTGATACACACGCTTAGGGCCAACCACCACGCCTGCAAGCACACAAACTGCAAGAATGCCGGCAACAAGCGTATGTTTGCTCTGACGATGCCCTGATGCCTGTGTCATAAATATCCTCCAACATTGGCGATGCAACATAATAGCTTACACCACGGTGCAGATTTCGCGTATCGCCACTCTGGCACTATTGCTCTGATATTGCCCCTGATCTCGAACCAGAAATCGCAAGATTGCACTGCAACTTCGCCGAGATTCATCTGCGGTGCAGGAACTAACAGCCGGGGTGCGTAATGGGCCTTGCGGTAGGAATTATAACAGGAAACCAAATCTTCTGGAGGTAAATTTTGAATATCCTTCGCACAGCAGTGGGGCTGGCAGCACTGGCATGTGTTGTGTTAGCTCCCATCGGCTCGGGCGCACAGCCGGCTAAGCGCAATGATCAGGCATCCGAGAAACTGGGCATGCGTCTGTCGCTACAGTGCTACACATTCCGTGCACTCACGTTCTTTGATACGGTAGATGAGGCAGCCCACATGGGCGTTAAGTACCTGGAGATCTATCCGGGGCAAAAAATCCGATCTGGTTCTGATGATGTGATGAACTGGAAGATGTCTGCTGATAACATAGCCGCAATCAAGAAGAAGTTGAAAGATGCCGGAGGCCTTAAGCTGATTGGCTATGGAGTAGATGGCATTCCCGCCGATGAACCCACGGCGCGAAAGATGTTTGAGTGGGCAAAAGATATGGGCATCAAGGTGCTGATTACCGAAACGGTGCCCGCCGAAATGCATGATAAGCTCTGCGCCGAATTCAATATCCGAATGGCCTTGCACAATCACCCATCAAGCTGGCCGCCAGATGACATTTTGAAGGCCTGTGCTGGCCATGTAAAACTGATTGGCTCCTGCTCGGATACAGGGCACTGGATGCGCCGCAACCTGAAGCCGGTAGAGCAGTTACAAAAGCTGCAGGGGCGTGTAGAACACCTGCACTTTAAGGATCTTAACCAGTATGGCGGCGGAGATGATCTGCCGTGGGGCACCGGCCAGGGCGATGCGCGCGGCATGCTCGCAGAGCTGAAACGACAGGGATATCATGGTTACCTCAGTATGGAATATGAAGTAGGAACCGTGCAGGAGCTGGAAAGCAACCTGCCAAAGTGCATTGCTTTCTTCGATCAAACCCTTACCGAGCTGGCTCATAGCAAGAAGTAAGCCAGGATATTGTTAAAAAAGGGGCCATTCCCGCCGGCAATCTAGCCGGTAGGAATGGCCCCTTTTCTCTTGCGTCTCTAACTCGTTCTCAGGTCAGTTCTTTTCCAGTGTGTCCGCAGTTGTTTTTGCTGCTTCTTTAACAGCTGCATCTTTGCTTCTGCCAGCCAGCGCTCTCAGTGCGGCAACTGCCGATTTATCCTTGCGGTTCTCCAGCACTTTGATAGCTGCAAGCTGGGTAGAAGGTACAGTGTCTGCACTCAGAACCTTCAGAAGGGCATCATGAATTGCCGTGCTATCCGGAGCGCGATCTTCAAGATCACTCACTGCCTCGCTGCGCACACGGGCCGGATACGCCCCCGCTGCCGCTGTAACCAGCAAGCTGGTTGCTGCATCGCTGGTAACGCCAGATGCAATGCCAACGGCACGCATGGCCATTCTATCTCGCAGCGTATGCGCAGCGAGCTGGTGCTTGAACACATCCAGATTTGCACCCAGGTTTATTCGGGCCAACGCCTGCATGGCCGCATCTACTACCGCGTAAGGCTCGGTATCGCTCAGCCCGATATTGTGGAACAGAACGGTATCTTCCGGAGTTGCAGGCAGCTTGCTTAGCGCCTCGAGCGCAGCCGGGCGGCGCTCATCCCGCCTGGATTTAAGCTGATCTCGGAATAGCTGTCTAAACTGCTCTTTGCCACTGTTGCCCAAACGGGTTAACAGCATGGATGCAACGCCATCGTTGTACTCTGCCTTCAAGGTATCGGCGTAAATCTGGTTAAGCTGATCTTCTGTAAGATTAGGACCAGTTTGTATTCGGCCGAGCGCATAGCGCCTGTCTGCAGCGAACGGAGCGTATCGGAGTATTACTGGCATCTGCTCGTCGGTCCAGTTCACATCGCGCATTTCTCGCAGTAAAACATGGTCCGGGTCTACCATCAAAGCATCCGGCTTGGAGTCCGCAGGAATGCGGAACTCCTGAGTCTCTTTATTGAGCTGCACCACCACACGCTCTAAATGGCCAGCAACGGAATCTCGGTTGCGCAGCAGGCCAATGGTCAACGGTATATCGTAAATCGGGGTGCCATCGGTAGTCTCCTGCACCTGCTTTATGGTAATGGTAACAGACTTCGTAGCCTCGTCGTAGCTCCAGGTTGGCGAAAGAATAGGATGCCCGGGCTTGAATATCCACTGATCAAAGAATGGCTTCATGTTACGGCCAGTGGTCTCTTCAATCGCCTTCTCCAGGTCGTGCGCGTCTACCGGCTTGTAGCCGTTCACTTTGAGGTAGTGCCCCAGAGATCGGAAGAAATCCTCATCGCCAAGCTGCCTGCGCATCATGTGTAAAATAACACCCCCCTTGGAGTAGGTGTGCGTTGAATCGAACATAACATCGGAGTTGGCATACATCTGAGTAGAGAGCGCATGCAGATTTCGAGAGCGCAGATATCCCTGGCGCGTGCTCTCGGTAATATCCTCGTAGCCACCACGACCACGCAGATGCTCTTCGTACAGGTTTGCAAAGAATGTTGCGAAGCTTTCGTTTAGCCACACATCGCCCCAATCCTGGCAAGTAACCAGGTCGCCGAACCACTGATGCGCAAGTTCATGCGAGGTAAGGTCTGCAATTCGAAACAGCCCCGTTCTGCGATCCGTAAGCCCGCCAAAGCCACCCAGTGTGGTTGCGGATACGTTCTCCATACCGCCAGGAAAATCGTAAACGTAAGATTGGGCATACTTTGGCCAGGGATATTTCACACCCAGCACATCGGAGAAGAACTGCAGCATATCAGGAGTATTGCCGAAGCTATCCTTAAGCAACGCACCCTGGCCCTTGGGGCACGCATAAACAAGCGGCACACCCTGCCAGGTGTCTTTCACAATATCCATCTCGCCGCCCACCAGGGATAGCAGGTAGGTTGAATGAGGCTGGGTCATTGTGTATCGGAAGGTTGCGGTATGGTTGGCCTTATTGAAGGTTGTTGGCCCTTGAGCCCCGTTGCCAATTACCTGCCAATCGTCCTGAACGGTAATAATCTCTTCGCTTGTTACTTTATCGTTGGGGAAGTCATAACATGGCACCCAGTAACGGTTTGTTTCGCTCTCACCCTGGGTCCAGAAACCCGGCCTGCGCTGCGGGTCGCTTGCACTCGGGTCAATGAACTTAAACCCTCCGGAGCCGTTAGCGCCACCATGCGCAGTTGGGTTGGGCATTGAGTACCGAACTTCAACAGTGGATGGCCGGGCTTTAGCAAGGGGGGTGGCAGGTGTTATTGTTAGAAAATTATTGGCATGCTCAAACTTTGCGCTAACGCCGTTTACCAGGCAAGCGGCTATCTTTAAGTTAGATCCCGCATCCAATACCACAGATTTCAGGCCAGCTCTAAATGGAACAATCGTATGGGTTACATCGCCTTCTGCAGAGTGGGTTTTGTAGTTAATACTCATCACCAGCTTCAAATGCAGATCGTGAAAATCGCGTGTTCTCGCATAGTGCATCGTCGCTGCCGGCGGATGAAACCCATCTCCCCGTTGAAATTGCGCATGGGCATTCACACTCTGGCCGAGTGCAAAAACAGAGAGAAGCATAGCTGCGCGTTGAGCTCTGCGAAAAAACCGAGATTTAGAAGGCAATGGAGGCTCCTTGTTCCTGTGCTGGGCCGGCATCACTCCGGTCTGTGATTTCCAGAGCGGATATGTCCGGCATTTTATAGCCCGTTCGGCATACAAAACCTTACGCGTAAGGTTATAGCAGGTTTCGCAGAAGGATTTCGAGATGCGGTGGCGCGGGCACCCACACATCACAGATTACTTCTGCATTGCCGCAACAAGAGGAAGTTCGTGCTGCGGCAGGGTATCTATCATCAGATCATGCGCTGTGGCGCGCGGGAGACCGATATGACGTCTTTTTACCTTTCTGAACAGCAGATTAGATTCTTCAAAACTTTCGGATATCTTGGCTTCAAGCAGCTCTTCAACGCTGAAGAGGTTGCCTGGATCACATCCGGCTTTGAGGAGTCGATTCAACGCGTTGGCCAGGGCTCAGTGCACGATGGCAGTAAGCGAACCATGTTCGGTGCACCTATCGAACACACTCCCCAGATGTGCACCCTGCTGGATGATCCGCGCATCTGCGGTATCCTCGGCAGCCTGCTCGGCGATGACTTCAACTACTGCAGCGGCGATGGCAACTACTACACTGGCGATACACCCTGGCATCCCGATGGCAACTGGGGCGAGCTCTTTGCCGTAAAGATCGCCTTCTACCTGGATCCGCTTACCGCAGATACCGGCTGCCTGCGCGTACTGCCGGGAAGCCAGGATCCCGATCACTATGTTCGTAAGCACGCCATTAATGTTAACGGCTCGGTAGAACTGTTTGGCATGGAACCTAAAGACTTCCCAGGAGTGGTCCCGCTGGAAACCGTTCCCGGTGATCTGCTGATTTTTAACCACGATACTTACCATGCCGCTTACGGCGGTGGAACCCGGCGACGTATGTTCACCATGAACTGCACGCGCCACTACCATACAGAGCATGATCTGAATCTTGGATACAAGTATATCAGCATCCACTCTCCGGGCGGCTATAACGTGCAAACCGGAGCAGGAATGTTCTACTCCACCATGCTGGATACAGCCTCACCGGAGCGCATGGTTCACCTGGAGCAGCCAACACACATACACAATGTGCTGTTCCCACACCTGGCACGCACCTCCTGAGTTCCCCTACTTCACCACAGGGCGGAGCACGAAATCTCCGGATACGGTTTCGCCCTGTTTTAGTTTTATCAGCTTCTCTGGCAGCAAATTGGTGCTGAAATCATACGGGGGAGATATGGCACTGCACAGGTAAAGCAGCGGCGTGCCTTTATCAGATCCAACCCGCGTATGCAGGGGCATTTCGGCCGGTAGGGCGCATAATCCGGGGCCACTGGCACCACTGAGGCTAGCCCACCGTACATCGTGTTTGCTGCACCGGAACGTAAGCTCAGACGACGCTGCCACCCCATACGTCTCGCCAATGTGCCCCTTCGGGTATTCCGTCCACTGAGCATCCCTTGCCCATTGAAGCGTATTCAGCCGTGATGGCACTGGCAACGCCATTCCAAGCTCCCAGCAGTTGGCTGCAGCCGATGCCCATTTGAGAGTCCATTGAACATGAACGGCGCCATTCTCCTGAACAGTCCAGGTGGTTAACAGCCGGGCCAGCGGACCCTCGTTATTGAGTGAGACCAGCGCATTGGTGCGAACAACCGGTTTGCCCGCCTCCATTACTGCCTCGGTTAGCATGGACTTAAGCTCTGGTGCGCCAGCATAGTCCAGAAAGTTGGAAGCTCCGTGATCCCCATGGTTTGCCCGCCGTTGCCCCAGGTTTAGCTGCATTGGGCCAGATACCAGGTCTGTTCCGGCAACCTTCCAGCTCTTCAGCACACCTGTTATCTTATCAAAGGCCAGCACAGAGTCTCCGCTATACGCAAGCACTACTCCATCCTTTTCAGATAGCGCAGGGGCTGCTGCAGCAGGGGCTGAGGGGGCTTCAGGAAACCGAAGTGCACCACTTACGTGAATGCGGCACGATGTTATCTCCCTGCCATCCCGATGTGTGAAGGTAAGTCGAACCGAATCGCATTCCCCTCGTACCGGCACATGTGCCACGCAAGTTTTGCCAGGCTGGCAGCTAAGAACTACCGTATCCCGCGAAAACACCGTTCCATTGCGAAGTCCAAGCGCTTCACAGCGTAGCTCAGATAGATCGGTAAAGGAATAACGGTTCTCTACCGGCACATCCAGCTTACCATTGAGCGCGGCAGCCTCGCGGGTTGTAATGTTCACAGGGCTGTATACCATTTTCAGGTTCCAGTACTCCGGTTTCACATTCCGATATCCATCCACTATGCCCTTGGTATTGTTGCCGCGCAGGCCAGAAGCATCGCGCCCATTATCCGGGAATCTATCTGCAATCCCCTGATCCTGCCACTCCCACACAAACGATCCCATAATGGAAGGCGTGGCCCACACAACCTTCCAGTTTGCGGCAAGCACCTCTCCCCAGAAATCCTTCTCACCGTAGTCATAGCGCAGGCCATCCGCAACATAAAATATGTGCGGCTGCTCTGTCATCACCAGCGGCGTGGTTTTGCGCAGCGGCTCCGCAGCCATCCGGCGCACATCTTCTATGGATGGATAGTGCGTATCGTGCAGATCTATCTTCGGATTATTCCAGGGGCCGCACTGGGATACAAATGCCAGCCGGGTAGGATCGTTTGTCTTTACATAATCCAGCATGGCAGCCGCATTGGGGCCATACCCACTTTCATTGGCAAGGCTCCACGCTAGCACGCAAGGGCGGTTTTTGTCTCTGTCAAGCGTTTCTCGGGTTCTCTGCACAAAGGCAGGGGTAAGGCTCAAGTCAGAGAGATTGCACCAGCACGCAGGCACCTCATCCAACACGTATATCCCTACCTCATCACACAATTCAATAAACCTGCCCGCGTGGTTGTAATGGCTGGTACGCACTGCATTTACATTGGCAGCCTTCATAAGGCGCAGGTCGGTGCGCCACGCGTTTTCCGTAATGGCATGCCCCAGGGCAGCCCACTCCTCGTGGCGGCAAACACCCGTGCACTTTATGGGTTTGCCATTCCAATTTACGACGCCGCTCTTAATCTCTATTTTTCGGAAGCCGAAACGCTCTTCTGCGCGTTCCAGAACCTTTCCGTTTTGGCTAAGCGTGAGCACAACGTAGTACAGATCTGGCTTTTCTGCCGACCAGAGTCTCGGTGCCATCACAAGCCCGCTGAGGGTAACGGTGGCCGTTTTCTTGCCTGGCGTGGGTTCCACCACTCCGGTAAGCACCGGGGTTTGCACCGGTGTACCCGCAGAGGTAAACAGGCGCGCAGTAACCTGCGTTGGGCTATCCACTCCCTGTACTTCCGTTTTCACCGTTAGCCGGGAGTTAACGTACTGCGCATCCAGATCGGTTCTAACAACTACTCCCGAAAAATGCGTCTGCGGTACTGCCTTAAGGCTGGTATCGCGGTAGATGCCGCCCAGACTCCAGTAATCGCCCGTATCCAGATCTACAGAGGGTGTTGTTTTGCACACACGTAAAGCCAACAGGTTCTGTGTTCCGGGCTTTATAAACCGGGTGATATCCACATCGAATGCCGTATAGCCGCTTTCATGAACCCCGGCAGCCACACCATTTATAAACAGTTCGGCACTATCCCACACGCCTTCAAAATGCCACAGCACGCGCTTACCTGCAAAGCTCTGTGGCACATCCACCTTGCGCCTGTACAGGCCAACAGCATCATCCGGGCCATCATAGGTGGGCCGAGAGAAACCCTGCATCTCCCAGTTGGCGGGCACCGGAATGGATTTCCAATCGTGAGGATCTTCAATGGCCGCGGGAGATGCAAACTGGTTTAAGGCTGCGGCGGTGGGAGCTTTGCGCGGCGAAGGCTGCCATGCAACATCTGCCGCGGCACCCTGTTTACGCACATTGATATCTATGTGTTTTATGCAGGCCCAAACTGGCCCATTGCTTCTGCGCCCGGCTGTAATATTAATCCGCACATAGCGCGTATGCACCGGCTGAAAGGCAGGAACTGGCTGGGAACCTGGCACAAGGCCTTGCTTTAGAAGCGGTTGCCAGGTGCGAGCATCTTTGCTGATGCTAATGGTGTAAGAGTACCTTGCAGAATCAAACTCCCACTGAATACCTAATGAGCGCAAGTCCTGTACCGAACTCAGATCTGCCTGCCAGAACTGCGGCATATCCTCACCGGAGGCACACCAGCGAATATCCTGCTTACCGGTGGGGTCCTGCGGTTTCAGGGCATCCTCTGCCGGGTGCCCATTTTGTGCGCTGGAGGCAGAAACTGGGCCATTTGCGGTGCTAACAAAACCGGCTCTGGTGTAGGCCCCGCGCGTAAGCTGAAACTTCCAGGTGCCGTTTAATGAGAGCATTGCCGGGTTGCCTGTGCGCAGCACATCCAGCGGAACGGGCCCCGTTGCCCACCCCGGTAGTGGCAGCGGGGTGAGGCCCTCGGAGTGCGCTACACTTTGAGCGGCCACCAGCCCAATTGTTGCGGCAGCTACGGCCAGGTTTCTTACAGTTATCATCGCGTTTCCTGTACTCTTTCGGTGCCTTCCGGGCACACTCCATTACCTGGCCGGGTTGGTTTTTAACCAGGCCTCTGCCAGCCGATGCGTAAACTCTTCCCCTTGCTCCCGAGTTAGGTGCCAATAATCTGGAAAATCGCTATCGGTTGCCTTAAAATCGGGAGCCAGCAGCGGAATGTCATTCTGTTCGCAATACATGCGCAGGCTTTCCCGTGAGGTAGCAGCCTGTGCACTCTGGTAAACCGGGTTGAACATGCTGTGAACAGGCAGAGTGTAAATCACCAGATGTCCTCCTGCCTTCTGCATCAGCAGGCGTATCTCATTCAGAATGGTCTGGTTCCAATCGATAAGCGCTGCTGTGCTCTGGTGTTCGCGAACATATGCGTTGGCAGTGTTCAGGCCCGTAATTGCTGCAGATACATCCGTTAGAATTGTACCGCCTGCCTGAATATCCAGAGAGCTTCCCGATGCATCCCCACCCAGATGCAGGGCTGCTGCCGCTTGTTGTGCAAGTTCTGTAAGCGAACCCATAAGCCTGCGGCCTGCTATTCTGCGGTAGTACAACAAGCTTATCCGGTTTTCGGCCTGAAGCCAGCGCAGGCCCGCTCTATCTAGCGCAGAGGAGTGGCTTGCAGATGCCATGCGCGCAACGTCTTCTGTTGCCAACAGCGGCACTATCGCTTTATCTTCCCCTGCATTCACCCACGATTGATCCCACGTCCCGGTCTCGGGAAGGCCGCCAGGAGCCTCTACAAAAACAGTGGTGCCGGCAAACTTATCTGGCATTTTTTGCAGAAGTAGCTTGAGGCCAAACCAGTTCACGGCAGGCGTGCGGCCGTGCCCCCCGAGGTTTACGCTGGTACAGGTGCGTTCGCCCTGCGTTATCACCGTTTTATTAAACATTTCGGTGTTTATGGCGGCCTCTACCCGGCTCTGGCCAATAAATACCGCGTTAACTCTTTCTGCTGGTGGGTTTTCTAATAGGGCAATATAGCCAGATTCGCGGGAACGCACCCAGGGGCCAGCAACTCTACATACAATAGTGAGGATAAGAAGCGGGATTATAAACCATTGCAGACTTCTTAGAAGCCTGCCACCGGGTGGGGGCGGGAATATTGTATTGGGCTCCGGGCCGGTATCGCCGTTCATGGCTCTCCCAATCAGGGCAAAAATGTTACTTACGAGAAGGCACAAAGTTAAAACGCCGCCCGGTAGGGCGGCCGTCTTAACATAATTCTACCTGTAGATTTAACCTTGCACCGTTAAGCCAGAGCAAGCAGCTCTTGTGTAACTTCTGCAAGTGGCACGTTGCGCTGCTCTTTTGTGGCCTGGTCTCGAAGGCCAACAACACCTTCGGCTATCTCGCCCTCGCCAAGCACCAGCAAGTAGCGGGCACCCAGTTCATCTGCCGTTCTTGCCTGCTGCCCAAACTTCTTATAGCGGTAATCCATATCCACCGCTATCCCGGCAGCGCGCAGTTCAGACAGCAGTTTAACCGCCACAGGCCGCACGGTTTTTTCATCACCCAGGGTAACCACAAATGCCAGCGGGCGCTCATCATCGGCCGGGAGCTCTATTCCCAGCGTATCCAGCACCAGCATGCACCGCTCCATACCCAGGCCAAACCCAATACCCGGCGTGGAGGTACCGCCGCACTCGGCAACCAGCCCATCGTAACGGCCGCCGCCGCCAAGCGCGCTCTGGGCACCAAGGTTCTTACCCACTATCTCAAACGCGGTGCGCGTGTAGTAATCGAAGCCGCGCACCAGGCGGTGATCTATTACATACGGTACACCCGCAGATGTAAGGTAAGCCTGCAGAAGTTCGAAGTGCTCGCGGCTGTCATCATCCAGGAAGTCCACCAGGTTGGGAGCGCCCTCCAGAAGCTTGAGGTCGCCCGAATCCTTGGTATCCAGCATGCGCAGCGGGTTCACCTCAAAACGCATCTGCCCTTCCTGGCTAAACTGCTCCAGGTTTGGCCGCGTAAAATCACGCAGCGCTTCAAGATACGCCTTGCGAGATTCCGGAGTGCCTACCGAGTTAATGTGCAGCTCCTGCTCTGTAATACCAATCGTGCGGTAAAACTCCATGGCAAGCTGAATAACTTCGGCATCGATAGCGGCATCGGTGCTGCCAAAAACCTCTACGCCAAGCTGCTGGTGCTGCCTGTAGCGCCCCTTTTGCCCACGCTCATACCGAAAGTTCTGCCCCTGGTAGTACAGCTTAAGCACCGGGTGCTCGTTAAAAAGGTTGTGTTCCAGGCAGGCTCTCACGGCAGGGGCAGTGCCCTCTGGCTTGAGGGTCATAGAACGCCCACCTCTATCCGTAAACGTAAACATCTCTTTGCTTACAATATCGGTGGCTTCGCCAATGCTGCGGGTGAAGAGCTCCGTCTGCTCCAGAATGGGAGTGCGGATTTCACGGTATCCGTACCGCCGACAAACGGCACGAAAAGCGGACTCAACGTACCGCCAGCGCGCTGTATGAAGCCATGCTTCCTTCTTAGAAGGGAACGGAAGCACATCATTCATGTATGGCGGAGCGGTATACTTGCTCATCGAAGTCTCTCTCTGAAAGGCAGCGCGCCAGGCATGCAAATGCCCGGCAGAAAGTGTTATAACTGGCGAGTATTGTACGGCAGGAGCATCTTGTTCGTCAAATTCACTGGCCTGCTGGAAGCACATGCCTGCGTTTCAGACGTAAGAATTTAGAACTATTCGCCGCTCCGCCAGCGGATCTGGCTAACCGAGGATAACCATGCGCATCGCTTACTTTGATTGTTTCAGTGGCATCAGCGGAGATATGATACTCGGCTCCCTGCTGCACGCTGGAGTAGATGCCGAAGCCTGGCAGGCGGAGCTTGCTAAGCTGAACGTGCCCGGCTACGAGCTGAAAATATGCACCGCCGTTAAAGAGGGCATATCCGCAGTAGATGTGGATGTTGTGCTGCTGGAGCAAGACCAGGGCCACGGCAGGCACCTTGCCGATATTGAACTCATTATTAATGACAGTGGCTTAAGCGAAAATGTGCGCAAACGAGCTCTGGGTGCCTTTACACAACTGGCCGCAGCGGAAGCACGCATCCATGCAATGACCCCCGACACCATCCATTTCCATGAAGTGGGTGCGATAGATGCCATTGTGGATATTGTTGGCAGCTGCATTGGCCTGGAGATGCTGGGCATAGAAAAAGTGTACTGCTCGCCATTGCCGCTAAATAGAGGCTGGGTGGAGTGCGCACATGGAACCATGCCCGTGCCTGCGCCCGCTACCCTGGAGCTACTCACAGGCTTTACCCTACGGCCAGACGACCGTGTTAAAGAGCTGATCACTCCAACAGGAGCGGCACTCATGGCAGAATATGCCGAACGCTCTGCCGATGGCAACGTGCTCCAGGCACCGCCAATGGTTCTCACTTCCACTGGCTATGGAGCAGGTAAGCGAGATAGCTGGATACCAAATCTGCTGCGCGTAATGGTTGGCGAAACCGCCGGTGCCCCCATCCTTAAACTTGCCGGAACACGCCGAATAGCCGGTATACCCACACGGCCCCATCGGCGACGCTAAAACCGCTATAGTAGCGTGGGCTGCACCTTATGGTTTTGTAAATGATCTCGCACGATAGCCTGCGGAGATGAAAACGCATAGTTATCAACCGCGCCCAGCGGCACCCACTTCAGAGTGAGGTGGGGTGCCAGACATATCGCCGCCATCTGGTCTACACTCAATGCTGCAATATATGCATGCAGAGTAATACGATAACGCGTTACCGAATGCTTTACGGTGGCAAGCTTGCGCTTGGGGTGCAGGGGTATTTGTATCGCTTCCTGCACTGCTCTGCTGGCCGCTTCTGAAGGGTTTTCGCCTGAGTTGCACACCACACGCGGAAACTCCCACAAACCTCCCCACAGCCCGTTCAGGGGCCGCTGAACTATCAGCACATGCTCCTTACCTGCATCCAACAACACCGCACAACTATGGGTTAGGGCCGTGGTACCCTTGCCGGCCGGGTACTCCGGCAAGGCGGAAGGGCTCGCAGATTGGCCAGATGCGCACCAGGGCAAAACAGGGCATACGCTGCACTGCGGCTCCGCCGGGGCACATACCAGCGCACCAAGCTCCATAAGTGCCTGCGTAAAATCACCTGCAGCATCAGCGGGAAGCATCGCCAAAACTATCTCTCGAATCTTCTGCTTGGTGTTCGCTTGCGCGGGGTCACCGGGGATGCCAGCCAGCCGGCAAATCACCCGGATAACATTGGCATCAATAGCAGGTGCCGGCACACCATAAGCAATGCTCACCACCGCCCCGGCGGTGTATTCACCCACCCCGGGCAATGCCAGCATCCCCTCCACGGTATCCGGCACCACGCCGCCATACTGGCTGCAAATCTGCTGAGAGGCCCTGTGCAGGTTACGGCCACGAGCATAATAACCCAGTCCGGCCCACATCTTCAATACATCATCCAGAGGAGCCTCGGCCAGCGCTGCAACCGTCGGGAACCGCTCCATAAACCGCAGGTAATAGGGAATAACGGTAGCAACCTGCGTTTGCTGCAGCATAATCTCCGAAATCCACACCCCGTAGGGATCTGCACCACGCCACGGCAAAGATCGGCAGTTCGCCCGGTACCATTCCAGAAGAGCACAAACCGAATCGTTAAAATCTTGCATTGCAGCCAGGTCAGTTTGGGAATTCATTGGTGAAGGTGAAACACTCATGCCGGGATTATAGCATGGAGCCCGGCAAGCACACAGCGGGCGTGTTTATGCCCATCCCATTGCAAACCACAACTTACCTGCCACCACACCTGCACGGCTTACTGCGAAGGCACTGTGCTCTCGCTAAGCAAGCGTAGCGCGCTACAAATTGCTCTTCACAAGCTTCCGCTTCTGCGGCCCTGCGTCCGGCCATGAATCCACCACCTCACAGCATCCTCCAGCCATCCGACAAACGGTACCGTTGCCGCCGCAACTCCCTCTCCACGCGACAAACGAGCTAAGTGGAGAGGCAAGGAGAGGCCCACCACCTCCCAACCGCGCCACGCCTCTACCCAACGGTTCCGTTGCCGCCATAACTTCCTCTCCACGCGAGGAACGAGCCATCGGGGAGAGGTTAGGAGAGGCCCAACGGTTACGAGTTAATATCACTTATCTACGCTAAATATCGCCTTACAGACCGGGGCGGTGGCTTGTCCCCGCCCGTGCTATCGGTGAAGTCGCCGTACACTAC
>CAIONQ010000178.1 GCA_903859705.1 uncultured Chthonomonas sp. | reverse complement strand
GAGGCTGCGGAAAAGAGTGTGCAGGCTGGCAGTGAACTGCAAAAGCGCGTTAAGCAGGCGCATTTGCCCGTGCTGTATGCATTCCTGGCTCGCTGGCAGCAGTTGCGGTTGGCAGGTATTCGGGAAGGAAAGCCCTGGCCGCTGCCGACGAGCCGCAAAGCCGTTGTAGATCAGTTTATGAGCGTTGCCGAGCAGCCATGGTCTGCCGGTTGGCCAGCGATGACCCATCTAAACGAGGGTGGCTTTACGCCCCAGGCATTTGCAGCGCGCCTTCAGGTAGATCCGCCGGAGCCACAGCCATTGCCGAACCGCAAGCTTTCTTCAGCACCACCTCCTGGCCTCTCCGCTTCAGAGGTAGCTGGCGGGATTGATGTGCAGGATTCTGCTGCACAGCTGTACCGCGAAGGGGAACTGTGCGATTTGCGTGGTGATACAGCAGCCTCGGACGGGCTGGCCATCTGGATGCCAGGTAACCACCATGAGTGGGCTGTACAGTTTCCATCAAAGGTGCTTCCCGCCAGGGCACGTTCTGGCAAGTGGAAAGTTTACGCGGTTGTTAGGGCCGATGCCGAATCGACACTTGACGCCAGTACAGCCGTTCTTACAATGGGCGTGTACAACACGGATGCACAAGTGTCTCAAACCGAGCGCAATGTATCGCTGGATCAAGTCAGAAATGGCTACAAAACCGTGTTAATAGGTGCAGTAGAAATGAAACCCGGAAGCTATGTATGGCTGGCACCTACCGCAGTGGCGGGGGTACAGAGCGTGTGGGTAGACCGGTTGTATTTCGTGCCAGATAAGTGAGTTGTGATCAGGCGAGAGGGAGGCAAGTGTTGAGCAGTGATCCCAATAGCCGGTTAGAGCATTCTATCGCTGCCAGCTATTCAGCTGCTGCCGCGGCATATGCCGATACGCTTGGGAATGAGCTCGCCGGCAAACCCATGGATAGGAGGTTGCTAACGCTCCTTGCTGATCGGGTAGATCAATCTGGCGTTATTTGCGATCTCTGCTGTGGGCCGGGGCAGATAGCCGCGTATCTGGCAACGATGCACGCACGTGTGATGGGAGTAGACATTTCGCCTGGCATGGCGCGGGAAGCCTCAATCAGGCACCGGGACATTCCGTTCTGTGTTGGAAATATACGCACACTCACACCCGGCACTAACTGGTGCGGCATAGCATGTTTCTACGGCATCGTCCATTTGGATGAAGAGGGCCTGCAGGAATCTCTCGAAGCAATGGCACGTGCGCTTAAGCATGGTGGCCTACTGCTGCTTGCGTTCCATTGTGGTAATGAAGAGAAGGCAGTTAACAGTCTGTTCGGGGTAGATGTGGATCTGAAATTCCGCTACTTCCCTCTAAGCAGCGTGCTCTCTGCGGTTAGAGATGCCGGATTTAGTGTTGAACTTGCCCTGGAACGCGCACCATACCCGGAAGCAGAGTATCCAAGTAGACGTGGATATATACTGGCAAACTTACGTTAGGTGAGAAACAACAAACCGCCCCACCGGCATTTACCGGAGGGGCGGTTTATTGTTAAGTATGCTACCAGATACTACTTGAGAGCGGCTGTTGTGCGGCCGATACAATGGTACTCAAAACCTGCCCGGCGGAGCTTTACAGGATCGTAAATATTGCGACCATCAAAGATCAGCGGGTTCGCCATGAGTGTTAGGATCTTATCCATATTCAGTAGCTTGAATTCGTTCCATTCGGTAACGATTACAAGCGCATCAGCACCTTCTGCAGCCTCATAAGAGTTCTCAGTATAAGTGATTTGCGGGAAGATCGGCTTTGTGTTTTCGATGGCAATAGGATCGTACGCCTTTACCGTTCCGCCATCTGCCAGCACTGCAGCGATTACATCCAGCGACTTTGCATCGCGCATGTCATCGGTATTTGGCTTAAATGCAAGGCCAAGCACTGCAATGCTCTTATCCTTAAAGGAACCGCCAAGCGCTGTTCTAATGCGGTCAATAAAGCGCAGTGGCTGCTCTTTATTAACATCAATTACGGCTTTCAGGAGTTGGAAGTCGTAGCCATTTTTCTCTGCGGTACGTACCAGTGCACTGGAGTCTTTGGGGAAGCAGGATCCGCCATAACCAAGCCCAGCATTAAGGAATGCAGAGCCAATTCGTGCATCCATGCCCATTCCTTTAATTACCTGTATAACATCTGCACCAACTGCATCGCAGATATTCGCGATGGAGTTAGCAAACGAGATCTTGGTTGCGAGGAATGCGTTTGAAGCATACTTGATCATCTCTGCACTGGCGACATCGGTAATGATCATTGGGCGCTCCAGGGGAGCGTAGAGTTCGAGAATTTTCATTGCCACAACCTGAGTAGGTGCGCCAATTACTATGCGATCGGGCTCCAGGGTATCTTTGATTGCGCTGCCTTCACGCAGGAATTCCGGGTTCGATACAACATCAAAGTCCACGTTACGTCGGCGGTTGGCTTCTATTATTTCACGCACCATATTGCCGGTGCCAACGGGGACGGTAGATTTGTTTACGATAACTTTATAGCGGTTGAGCGCCCGGGCAATTCCCTTGGCTGCATCCTGTACGTAAGACATATCAGGATCGCCATTTGCCATAGGTGGTGTCCCTACACAAATAAATACCACATCCGAGGCCTCGACTGCTGCCTGAAAATCCTCGGTAAACGATAGCCGCTGATCCTCTACATTTCTGCGCACAAGCTCCTCAAGGCCGGGCTCGTAGATGGGCATCTCACCACGCTTCAGCATAGCGACTTTTTCGGGCAACTTGTCTACACAAATTACCTCATTGCCAAGGTCGCTAAAAATGCAGCCAGTTACCAGTCCAACATATCCGGTACCTATCACGCAGATATTCATTAGCTCTTTATGTCCTTCCTGATCAATCGATACAATCTGTACTCTTCTGGAGTACATAGTGAAAAGGCGCACTAATACCACCGGCCTGGGCAGCCGTGCGCCTAAACCAGCAGTTTTGCGCTGGTAAAACTAACAGGCCACATCTTCGCGGCAACTGCAGGGTGAGTGAGGGCCGGCCAAAACATTGCCGGCCTGTTCAGGCCTTACCCGGAAACCGGTTTGGGCTGAAGAGGTTCGATGTGTCCAATGAAGCCTTAATTCCGCGGTGCAAGCGCAGGGGTGGGCCCTGTACTCCCCAGCGTGGAAGTGCTGCGAGTGTTTCCGGACATTCGAGGTGATGCCATGTTAAATTTGCTTCCGGGCCAACAGCTGTTAATGTATTCATCACCAACTGAGTACCTGCATGGCTGTTTGTATCCAGCGCAATCTGTACAAGACCCGTAGAAATATCTGCGCTCAGCAGCGAAGGGTTCGCTACCTGCAAGCGCTGGAGCATGGATGGTAACGCGGTAACCAAACCAGAAATCCTGGCGGCAGCCTGTGCATTTTCCAGCACGTCTGCCGGTGCGTTCTGGAATTTAAGCAGCGCCTCAGTATTGATTACTTCTGGGCCATCGTTAAGGCCAGCTGTAGCAGCAATCGAGGTTGCCTGTGCCTCTTGCCAGTTTACGCGCTTTTCAATTCCGTCGAAACCTATAATAAGGCGGTACCCATCTGTACCGTTGCCATGCACAAACAGCATTGTGTGTGCTAGCCTTGCGTGGTGCAGCTCCAGGCCCACGCGTGCTGCTGTGGCAGCATCTGGGACATGCCATGCGAGTGTTCTTCTCACTTCAGGGCATGGGTGCACTCGGAATGTGACTTCGGTGAGTACGCCAAGGCTACCGTAGGAACCGGTGAAGAGTTTGCAGAGGTCGTAACCGGCAACGTTCTTAACAACTTTGCCTCCTCCTTTGATCTCTGTACCAGCCTGCATTACCGCTTTAAGTCCTATAAGAGTATCTCGTACCGCGCCATATCTTACTCTGCGTAACCCGTGGCTGGCTACAGCAACAGAACCACCCAGTGTGGCGCGTTCAGGGCGTGGTACATCAATGCCAAGCATCTGGCGTGATGTTGCAATGGCTGCATCGCATTGGGCAAACGTTACGCCGGGTTCAGCAGTAACGGTCATATCATCAGGTTGATGATCTGTGATGCGGTTCATCCTATGCAGGCTCAGCAGTACCAGCGGCCTATCCGCTGGCGGCGGGTAACCGGCAGCAAGCTGTAGGCCAGCACCTACCGGAATAATGCCAGAACCGGCATAGTCGTGCTCAAGCAACCGCACAATCTCTTGAATTTCTACAGTGTCGCTGGGAGAAGCTGTAACACAGATACAGCCCTTCCAGCTGGCCGGTAAGGCATCTGGAGGGCAATCCATAACATGTGTGCTGCCAACTATGCCAGCAAGTGATTTTGTGAGTATATCCATAAAATGGGTGGGCTGTGGTGCAGCGGGTGTTTGCAGCGATGTCAGCGTGAGTTGGCGCTATCCAGGGCAAAATGGCAGGCAGCTCTGTGGCCGTCCACGGCTGCAAGTAAAGCGGGAGATTCTGACTCGCAAATTGCTGCGGCCAGGGGGCAACGTTTGCGAAATCGGCAGCCAGAAGGAATATCTAGCGGCGATGGAACGTCGCCTTCCAGAAGCTTCCTCTCTTTGCGAATGTCAGGATCTGCAGCCGGGATTGCTTCAAGCAACGCCCGGGTGTATGGATGGCGCGGCGATGTAAACACGAGGTCTGAGGGGCCTTCTTCTACAATCGCACCGAGATACATAACTGCCACTCGATCGCAGATATGTCTTACAACTGAAAGGTCATGGGCAATAAACAGATAGCTAAGGCCATTGGTTTCTTGCAGATCTTCCAGCAGGTTCAAAATCTGCGCCCGTATCGATATGTCGAGCGCAGAAATGGGCTCGTCCAGGATGATTAAGCGCGGATTAGTTGCGATGGCGCGAGCTATGCCAATGCGTTGGCGCTGGCCACCAGAGAATTCATGGGGGTAACGAGCGGCAAACTCTGGCCTCAGACCCACAGTTTCGAGAAGCTTCTTAGCGCGTTCGGGAACGTCGTTACGTGAAATCATGCCATGTGCAAGCAGAGGTTCGGTAACAATATCACGGATCATCATTCGCGGATCCAGGGCCGCAAACGGATCTTGAAAAACGATGTTAATGTCTTTTCGAGCCTGGCGCAAAGCTTCCCCGCGCAGGCTACGGAGATCTACTCCGTTCAGCAGTATCTCACCAGAAGTTGGCTCAATAAGCCGTAATATAGCCCTTCCTGCCGTGCTCTTACCGCATCCGCTTTCGCCAACAAGCCCAACGGTTTCGCCGGAATAAATAGTGAGGTCTACGCCATCTACGGCCTTAACCAGCTCGTGTCTTACTTTCATACCCGAGCGGCGTGTAACCTTAAACTGTTTCTTCAACCCGCGAACTTGCAGCAACGGAGTTGCGCCAGCTGCAGCAGTAGGTATCGACATATGGCTCCTGACCACTACAATTCAGCGATAATATCCTGCATAGTTTACCACTCTGAGCCACTTCCTCCAAAATCTCTGATGCCAAATCACCGTATGTCGGCGATAATCGCGCAGTATAGCGTTAAATCTTTAATAGCCATCCACGCATTGTCCAAACAAATACCAATCCGTAGGTTAGGTTTGAGGAACTAACCGGGGTAAATTACAGTTACCATATTTAAAGGCTAGCCACAACACAATCACTTGTATAAGAGGATGAATATGATTACTGCGCGATGGGCACGGATTTTTTCGATTATAGTACTCAGTTCCGCGGGGTTCATGGCAGTACTGTGCCACGCATCGGCGGCACAGGAATCGGCCGCACAAACCGAACAAACCGCCAAAGACAAAATTGTTGTAAAGCGATCGTTTAAGGCTGGCACTAACGACTACTACAGATTGCACATCGCCACGAAAATGAACGGACCTCAAACAGGCAATGCCGACGCGGAGACGGTACTGGACTTAACGTATCGTGAAACCGTAAAAGACATTGCGGAAAATGGCCAGGTTACCCTGGAGCAGGAGTTCCTTAAGGCGAAAGGTACCAATGAGGGCGGCACTCAGGACCTGATCAGCCAGCTTCCACGCCTAATAATAAAGCGAGATGCAAAAGGTCATGTGGATATCATTTCTGATGGTGGTGCCGCTGCATACTCTGCACTGATTGTATCCACCATGAAGCAACTTCTACATGGGCAGGCAGCGCTTTACCCTAAGGCTTCAGTTAAAGTGGGAGATACCTGGAAACCCGATAACATTTTGCTGATTACGGATAATGGTACAGCCGTTAAGGAAACTGTAAAGTTTGATGGGCTTGAAAGCAAAATAGCGCCGAACTCCATACGCCTGAAAGCTACCTCCGATATCAGTAGTGGTCCACCTCAAGATACACACATGAAGAGTGAATTAACTGCAATTGTCAGCGCAGAAGATGGCAAAGTGTTTAAGCTAACATCTGCTGGGGAAGGTACTGCGCTGGGTGGATCTTTACATACGAACGTGTTGCTCGAAACCATAACCGAGGCACAGTCCAAGGAGGGCGATGCAAAACCTGCGGACGCACCAAAGTAAGCTTTTTCCTATCGCGGATTTACATAAAATGCCCGGCTGCAGATGTTGCGGCCGGGCATTTTTCACAACACGTTGTAATAATCTACTGCTGTGGAATACCATACAAGGAATACATGCCCTGATAGAATCCAGAATCTGTAACTACAAATCCCCTGGCAGTAGTACCATCCAGCGCCTGGAAGGTTGCCTGAACGGTACCAGAGCCTGTATCTGGCTTACACTTTACAACCTTTGCGTGGCCATCAGAGAAACAAGCATTTACATTGCCCATGTGGCGGCCCTGAATCGGGGCACTGAGCAGTGGGTATGCACCACCGGCAGCAACCGTTGCATCAGAGTAAAGGGAAGTGGCTGCAGGTACCGGTATGGCAGCAAGTGATATGACGTTCGGGTTCTGGAATGTTGGCGGCGCGCCAAACGGTATTACGACGTAGTTTGGCTGATAGCTAACTTGAGCAAGATCTGAACCCACAGAACACGCGGCTGGCGCGCCGAGCCTGGTAAGCGCCAGCGGAACATTCAGCTTTATTGAGTCTGATGGGCAAACTTCCATCTGGGCGTTCTTCTGATAAGGCACGATTGCGTGGTAGGAAGTCATTGTGCAGGGACCCGTTGCACCCACCGTAAAGTACAGACCAATGGGAAACGTCTCGTCGTAATCCTGAACGTACATAAGCGTTGCAAGGCCCTGTTGCTTATTGTTAGACAAACAGGAAGTCTGGCGGGCTTTCTCTCTTGCCTGTGCAAACACCGGGAACAGGATTGCAGCAAGGATAGCTATTATAGCTATAACAACAAGCAGTTCAATTAGAGTGAAGCCTCGTGTTTCGGACTTCGTCGTTGTTGTACACTTCATTGGGTTTCTCTCCAGAATCGACAGTCTGACGATCGGTGTGCCGGGGCACACTGGCGGCATTAGCGCGGTCCGAGCGCTGGGTGGAGTGGTGCTGCACTGCCTCGCTGGCACTTTCGGTTTGCACCGGTACCGCTGCAGGAAGTGATCCCTTGATGGCCGCCTCAACAGGAACAGGCTATTATACACAGAACCTCAGGCAAATCCTGCATCAAGTGCAATTAGGTAACCATTTTTGATCGTCTGTACGCTTTATGGGTGAAACGTTGGCCCACTTTATGCGTATCTATAACTGCCTGAAACGGGTGTACGCTCTCACCTGGCACTTGCTATAACGCACACATTGAGAAGGGAATTGTACCGTGTTTACAACCGCTGAAATTCGTGATTCGTTGGAACTAAAGGGCCGCCGAATAGTACAGCTAACCACTGCAGATGCAAATAGAATAAGTAATCATTCCCAACTATGCAAAGATATTGATAAGCTTGAATCGGTGCAATCTGCAGATCAGATAGAGCGGCAATTAGGCACACCAGGCATTCAGTTTGAAGGAAATTTACTGGGAATTGAAGGGGATGCCGGGCAGCTGATAGCCGTAGTTGCTACTGTGCCAATGCCCGGCACAGATACCTTTTACATTTCTACAGATATCTCTGTAGTGCCGGAATACCGAAAGGGCCGTTTGGAGGCTACGTTGCTGGAATATGCAGTAGCAAATGCACACGAGTGGGCAACAAGAAACCAGGCAAGGGTGCAGATACAGGCGGGATGCCGAGACGATCAAACGAACTATGTTCAGTTATACACCGAAGCTGGGTTCCTTCCTGTGCGATATTTCCATACCATGGAACGAGACCTCACGTCGATGCCCATAGAACCAGCAATCGCGCCCGCTGGATTCGAAATTGAGGCGGTTAATCCAGACGATGACGTTCACGTTAAGGATCTGCACATCACACTGATTGAGTCATTTCAGGATCACTTTAATCCCATCGATTTCACCCTTGAACAAACCGCACACTGGATTCGTTCGCACGAGCTGCTCAAAGGATTCATTCTGCTTGCCTATGCCACATCAGAGGATGGTACTCACGTACCCGCCGGATCCTCTGTAAATCGTATTCGCACCGCATACAACGAGCAACACGGTAAGAAAGAGGGCGAAGTGAGTGCCCTTGGCGTACGGCGCGCGTATCGGCGTAAGGGGTTGGCTCGAGCACTGCTATTGAGCAGCCTTGGCGTGATTAAGCAGGCTGGTATGAACACTGCCGAACTCTCTGTAGACTCTGAAAACCCACTTGGTGCAAATGAGTTATACGCTTCCGTTGGTTTCAAACCCAGAAAAACGAGCATCGTGTATCAGTTGTCTTAAGTTTCCGGGCAAACTCGTAACATCGATGGTACCCAGTGGCTGACATCCATGAACGTAATATGTGCCGCCAATCGCAGGTATTCTGCCGTGCGTTGGAGAATCGAGCCGCAGTAATGCGGCTCGATTGCGTTTCGGCGCATGCCGAGGGCAGCAGACGCTGAATACTCGCGGCGCGGTGCCGCCTGCGAATGAAGAAGAGGATACAAGAATGGCGAGTGATAGGATTGAGGCGGCTTACGCAGCAGCGAAGGAGCGGTTTGCAGCACTTGGTGTAGATACCGACGACGCCCTGAGACTCATCTCCCAGATACCAATTTCCCTCCACTGCTGGCAGGGTGATGACATCGGTGGGTTTGAGGGGGCTGGTGGTGATCTTGGTGGCGGCTTAGCCGTAACTGGCAACTATCCAGGCAAGGCTACCACGCCTGATCAACTGCGCTCGGATCTAGATGTTGCATATTCCCTGATCCCTGGCAGTCACCGATTGAACCTTCATGCACTTTATGGCGAGTTTGGTGGCAAGAAGATAGATCGGGATGAGATTACGCCTGAGCACTTCCAGGGCTGGATTGAATGGGCCAAAGCTGGAAACCACGGCGTAGACTTCAATCCCAGCTACTTCGCGCACGCTAAAGCTGAGGATGGCTTTACACTTGCTAATGCCGATAAGGGCATCAGAGACTTCTGGATCGAGCATGGCAAGCGATGCCGTGAAATTGGTGCGGCATTTGGCAGCGCTCTCAACACACCCGCAGTAACTAACTTCTGGATGCCAGATGGGTACAAAGATACGCCTGCAGATCGCACGGCACCTCGCATCCGAATGACAGAATCGCTTGATGAGATCTTCTCTGCTCCTATCGATCCTGCACTTAATATCGATGCTGTGGAACCCAAGCTTTTTGGAATCGGTAGCGAGAGCTACGTGGTTGGCTCGCATGAGTACTACCTTGGGTACGCCATCACGCGCAACAAGTTGCTTTGCCTGGATGCCGGACACTTCCATCCCACGGAGTCTATTGCAGACAAAATTTCGTCGGTAATGCTGTATGTTCCCGAGATCTTGCTTCATGTTAGCCGCGGTGTGCGCTGGGATAGTGACCACGTGGTTACCTTCACTGAAGATCTGCAGAACATAGCACTCGAGATTATCCGCACAGGCCGTGTTGATAACATTCACATTGGGCTTGATTTCTTTGATGCTCAGATAAATCGCGTTGCTGCATGGGTAATTGGCACACGCAATATGATTAAGGCGCTTCTGCTGGCTCTGCTCGAGCCTGCCAACACGCTGAAGGCAGCCGAAATTGCTGGCGATTACACAACAAGGCTGGTGTTACTGGAGGAGCAAAAGTCTCTTCCATGGGCAGCTGTATGGGATTACTACTGCGAGCAGAAAGGCGTGCCCGTTGGGGACGCCTGGTTGAAGACCATTCGCCAGTACGAAACAGACGTCCTGTTCAAACGCTGATCTTGATTAGATCTTAATTGCGTGGTTGGGCGGGATGCTGCCCAACCACCGGAGCTTACGCATGCCAGACTTTTGTTGGATCAACAGGTTGTCTCAGGCAGCATCGGAATTCTGCCAGAATAAATCGGCAGCCCCGATCGCTGCCTTTTTGTTTCTTGTGGGAACACATGCATCCGCGCAGGGCTTCGATACAGGTGGACATGTTGAAATGTTCACCGATACATATCTGATATCACAGAAGCGCAACGTAAACATTCAGTACACCCAGCCCGAAAGGCGTGAGGTAGTACTCATAACCGATAAGCCCTGGGAAGGACCTTCCAGTGCTTACTACACGGCTATTCAGGATGGAGCCAAAATCCGCCTGTATTACCGTGGTTTTTGCCCGGAAGACTCGGATAGCAAGCAGGTTACCTGCCTGGCAGAGAGCTCGGATGGTGTTCATTTTGATCGGCCGAATCTGGGTTTATATGCCTTTGATGGCTCTAAACAGAACAACATAATTTGGGTTGGTGTGGAAGCGCACAACTTTGGACCGTTTCTGGATGCAAACCCTGCGGCAAAGCCGGAAGCACGTTACAAGGCACTGGCAGGCATCAATAGCAAGCTTTATGCCTTTCAATCTGCCGATGGAATTCATTGGGCAAAAATGCAGCAGCAGCCGGTTATTACTGATGGTGCATTCGATTCACTGAACACAGCATTTTTTGATCCTGTACTTGGCAAGTACCGCTGTTACTCACGCTACTGGGATAGCAACTCCAGCGTAAGGGCAGTTCAAGTGTGCACCTCAGACGACTTTATTCATTGGTCAAAGCCGCTTCCGAACAAGTACGATTCCGGTACACCCATGGAGCAGTTCTATACCAATGCTACTCGGCCCGTGCCGGGTGCAGAAGATCAGCTCCTTTCTTTCCCTAAGCGTTTTGTGCCAGAACGAACTCGGCTCGAGGGTTACCGCGATCCGGGCGTTTCCGATGCAGTAATGATGTCCAGCAGGGATGGCTTGCACTGGTACCGCCCAAACCTGGAAGCCTGGGTACGCCCCGGGTTGGATCCTCATAACTGGACACAGCGCAGCAACATGCCTGCTGCTGGCTTTGTATCTGCACCCGGGGATCCGGATGCATTCAGTATGTACATCAGCCGCCATTATCAGTGGCCAGATAATTCACTGCAGCGGCTTGTGGTGCGAAAATATGGATTTGCATCTGTACACGCATCACGTACTGGCGGAGAGTTTACTACGCGCCCAATAAAAGTAACGGGCGATAGGTTGCTACTTAATATGGCTACGTCTGCACCAGGAAATATACAAGTTGAACTACTGGATGCTCAGGATCGTCCTGTAGCTGGCCACACACTGGCAAACAGCCCGGTGTTGTTTGGTGATGATCTGGAGCGCGAGATTGTATGGAAAGGCGGCAAAGGCCTTAAAGAGCTGAAGGGACAGTCAGTGAAGCTTCGGTTTGTTATGAGCGATGCCGATATATACGCATTTAAAATGGCAAACTGACAATATTTTGTGACTGCACTCATTGGGTTGATTACGGGGGTATCCGTTGGCACGATTGACAACATTGTTGGCCGCGATAGGTGTGTTGGTAGGACTGCAGGTTCCAAGCGCTTACGCCAAAACACAGGATCAGGCGAGAATTGATGCCGCTAACCTGCGGCAATGGATCTCGAACCGAATTTACAGTGAGCGGTTTCCAAATTCGGCAGGGGCGATAGCATCCACCGATTCTGATCATCCCCTGGCATATCGTGCGGATGAGACCCCGATGACTGTTGTTAGCAGTTACTTTGCACACTATGCAGTGCTTGCTTTGTTAGATACGAGCGTGCCAGGCACTCCTGAACATGATGAAGCACTCGAGTTAACGGCTAATTGGATAAAGTGGTATTTCAACCATCTGCGCGCTCCGTTCAATACTGAGGGGCCGGTTTATGACGTATGGTACACCTACGCAGGAACAGGCGAGGCAGTAACACTGCGTGAAAAGCTGGTGATAAACAACGTTGTTTCGTATGTTGATCATCCGGCGCATGTGGATGCTGTGGACTCTGGGGCGGCGATGTTCTTTGTAGTGTTGCAACGTTATGCTCAAGAACGGCGCCATTTATCAATTCTAACAGACCAGGGTAATGCGCAAAAGGTTATAAACCTGGCAAAGGCACTGATGTCACTGAGGAGGCAATCTGGCCTCTGGTGTGCTTCCAATAGCTATTCATCAGAGTACCTGATGGATAACTGTGAGGTATGGCAAGGACTGAATGCTCTTGCAAAGCTCTATTCAAATGTGTACACGAAAACTCCTGAAACCCCGGATTACTCGCTCGCAGCCACTGATCTGAAATCGAAAATCCTTGAAGAGCTGTGGGTTGTAAAAGAGGGGCATTGGCTTGTAGCGAGGGGCGAAAAATACATTCCTGGCGACTGGTATACGGGCATGATGTGCCAGTTTTGGCCCGTGGTTACAGGTTTGATAGCACCCACCGACAAACGCGCTGTTGCTGTTTCGAAGACGCTGTCTACGAACTGGATGCATGGCGAAAAGAGCGACTGGGTTAACAACCCCTGGTCCGTCTACAAGGACGCATTTATAAATTCCAGTGCAGCATGGTTCTCGATTTTAAGCGGCAACAAGCATAATGCAGGCGAGTGGCTCCAGAGCATTCATAAGACCAACATTAAAGTTCTAAATGGCTCTGGAAAATTCAACGCCATACTGGGTTTGTCCGAAGCATCCTGGCTGCTGAAGGTTCTGTCAGAACTGAGCAAACGTTAGCTCAGCAGCCCCTGAACAACATTGCCGGCAACATCGGTTAGCCGGTAGTCGCGGCCGCTGTGCCTGTAAGTTAGCCTCTTGTGATCAAGGCCCATGAGGTGCAGAATCGTTGCGTGAAAGTCGTGCACATGCACCTCATTGGCTGCCACCCGCACTCCGTATTCATCTGTCTCTCCGTAAGTTGTGCCGCCTTTAACGCCAGCACCGGCAATCCATGAGCTAAATGCCCAGTTGTGATGCTCACGGCCTTTAGCATCGGCCCTGTTGTTAAATGGTGTTCTGCCGAACTCCGTAGTCCATACCACCAGGGTATCTTCCAACATCCCACGGGCCTTCAAATCCTTGAGCAGGCCGGCTATGGGTTGATCCACATTACGTGCCAACCTGGCATGATCCATCATGTCGCCGTGTGAGTCCCAGTTACCGGATGAGCCCGTATCTATTAGCTCTACAAATCGAACTCCCCGCTCCAACATCCGCCGAGCCGCCAGGCATTGCCATGCAAAACCCTGTGTACTGCCTCGTTCAAGCCCGTAGAGCTTCAAAACCGAGTCGGATTCCCGGGAGAAGTCAAACACATCTGGCACTGCAGACTGCATACCAAATGCGGTTTCGAAGGAACGAATTCTGGCAGCAAGGTTGGGGTTGGTTTCCCTGCCGTTCTGGTGTCGATGATTCATGCGTGCCAGGAAGGCCAACTCTGCGTGCTGTTGGTCGGCAGTAACCTGTGGTCGGATATCGGCAACTGGCTCTGCTCCGGGCACCACCAGCGTTCCCTGGTGGGCTCCAGGCAAAAAATCACTGGCATACACCTGGCTGCCGGCATAAGTTTGAGCCGGAGCAATCGTAACAAACGATGGTAAATTTCGGTTTACTGTGCCAAGGCCGTAGCTCACCCAGGAGCCTATACTCGGGCGCGCAAATGCGAAAGAACCAGTATGCATTCCCAGCGTAGCATTGTAGTGGTTGGAGTGATCCGTGCGCATCGAACGAACCAGAGCTATATCGTCGACACACGAAGCAATGTGCGGAAACAGGCCGCTTACTTCCGTGCCAGATTGCCCGTATTTGGCAAAATCCCATTGTGGTCGCTTCAAGAATATCCGCTCATATCCCGGCCTATTCTTGATTTCTGGGTGATCCAGTTTAACTTCTTTACCTACATCCTGATACAGCCTGGGCTTGTGGTCAAATGTATCGACATGAGAAACGCCACCGGTCATAAAGAGAAAAATAACTCGCTTTGCCTTTGCAGGAAAGTGAGGTGCCCTGGGTGCCAGAGGATCTGAAGTTACGGTTTCTCCGGATGCAAGCATCTCATGAAGGATGCCAGACATAAGCATCGAGCCCGTAACTGCAGACCGGATAAACTGTTTTCTTGTGGACATGCAAAAAGCTCCGGCCAGGTGCGCGGCACTATTGTTAAGTGTGCTGGGTTATCAGTCTATGGTAATAAATTCGTTGCTTGCCATCAGCATACGCGTGAAAGCGGTAAACGCAGCGGCGCGGCGCTCCTGAAGGGTACCGAATTTAGCCTTGTAGTTCGATAGAAACTCAAGTGCATCCTTTATTTCAATCTCCGTCGGTTCGCGTTGTAGCAGCCGTTTGTACGAATTTCTAATCTGATCAGCCGGTTTCTGAGATACCTTCATAGAAATCACTGCTGAACGGGATGCGCATTCAAACACAAATGGATCGTTCATGAAGAATAGTGCCTGAGTGGGCACGGTGGTCAGGTCGCGCACAGGAGTACTGGCGTTAGGATCCGAACCGTCAAACAGCGAAAAAAAGCGCATTCTGCGATTTCGCTTTTGCATCAAATATACGCTGCGCTTTGTAGTAGGATACTCGGCAGCAAAGGGCTGATGTTGTGAAAATGACCAGGTATTTTCTGGGGGGAAGGGGTGGGCGGCGCCCGGTGAAAGATCCAGTTGGCCCGATGCAAGCAGCAAGGCGTCTCTCAGCTCTTCTGCTGTAAGCCGCCGTGCCTGAAACCTGGCACCGTTGCTAACCTTTTCATTCCGCTTGTGTTTGCTATCGTTAATTCTAACTTCGACGGCTCCACTTGAACTCCGCTGATACGCCTGTGAAAGCATAATCCGCCGATTCATTGCCTTAATATTCCAGCCAGATTTAATTAGCTCCACTGCAAGATAATCCAGTAATGGTTGATTTTCGGGCATGGCTCCGCGAGTTCCAAAATCGTTTGGGGTTTTAACCAGGCCTGTACCAAAGTGCCATTGCCACAGCCTGTTGACAATCACTCTGGCTGTGAGCGGGTTATTGGGGGAAGTTAGCCAGTTTGCCAGTTCTAACCTACCACTGGAGGCTTTGTTGCGTATTGTAGTTCCACCCAGCACCGCCGGAAAGCCTCGCGGCGCAAGTTCACCGGGGTCAGATGGTTCTCCGCGCTTCTGAATGGGTACATCTGCTGCTTTACCTTCTCTGGCACCATAAGCCACAGGTGGGGCAGCATCCTTCTCTAAAGCAAGGCGAGTTTCATTTAGCGCAGCAAGTCTATGGCTTGCCGCAGAGATGTTAGCCAGCGGCCCAGCTGCACCGCGCAACAATCTTAATTCCCATCCAACCCCATCCTGTCCGCCAGGGTGCACGTCTTTAATAAATCCATCAACCGATACATTGCCATCTACCGGGCTCACCCACGCTATCGCAACAGGGCCATGCTCGCCCGGGTGAACAAAGAATGAGCGAGCAGGTAGGGTTGTCCAAACTGTTTCTGGTGTTGTTGATGAATTAACGAATACGGATGGGGTTTCGCCATTTCGCCAGGCATGCAGTGTGTCCCGACCGTTAAATGAGGTGACTTTCTCAGTCAGTAAGTCGGCACCGCCATCTTTCGCATCCAAAAAGTACCAGCAGGGCGAGGTGCCGCCGGCTGCATTTGGGTTGGCATCAAGCAAAGCATCTAACAGGGAATCCGTGCTCCATCGCGCTCTGGTGCCAGGCAGTGAGATGTTGAGCCTCAGCAAGGTACTATCTGCACCGTGGCTTTTAAGGGGGCTCACAAGAAACTCTACTACATCTCCCTTTTGAACGGACAGCAGTTGGGGAGTGGAAGTGAATCGGCTCTCGCCACCGTCCGGAATCTCGCCGCTGCCACAACTCGTTTTGCTGGCAGCAAAAACTGCATTTATGCGTTGCCTGGCATCAATAACTAAAGCACGAGCCCGTGGTAATTCAGCGTCGATTTTGTTTATTTTCTCTGCTCTTGCCTTCGAGGCTGCATCCTCCATGCCTGCAGGTACCAATGGTATCAAATCGTGCGGCTGTTGCCGCGGTTCACAGCCAGGAAAGGAAAGGGTGGTACTGCTGAAAATTCCATACAGCGCATAGTAATCTCTAGCGGAAATAGGATCAAATTTATGGTCATGACATCGTGCGCATCCGAGGCTCAGACCGAGAATAGATTTCCCAAGCGTATCGATAGTATCTTCATATGTCAGGTGAATGTCTTGATCTATATCATGCCCAAAACGGCGTGCTATAGCGAGATAGCCTGTAGCCGTTACCTTTTCAGAATACGCAGCCAGGTTGGTTTTAACCTTTTCAGCCAGAACATCGCCGGCAACCTGTTCACGCACAAACGCATCAAACGGTAGATTTGTATTAAAGCTATTGATAACCCAGTTTCGGTAGCGCCAGGCGTGGGGCAGGGGATGATCGGTGTTTTCCCCAGCGGTATCAGCATATCTTACAACATCCAGCCAGTGGCGCCCATACTGCTCGCCATATTGTGGCCGGGCCATGAGACTATCGATCGCTCGAGCGAAAGCATCGGGTTTCGTATCAGCAGTAAAACGTGCGATCTCCTTGAGATCGGGGGGAAGACCCGTTAAATCCATTGCTGCTCGCCGAAGCAATGTGCGGCGGTCTGACGCGGGTGCCACGGTGAATGATCGGGCGGCAGAACCACGGTTTAGAAAGGCATCTATATCCGAGACTTCTGGCTTATGAGGTGGCGGAACAACGCGCCCGGGTAACTGAACGAAAGCCCAGTGAGTGCGGTGCTTCAAACCGACTGTCAATTCACTCCACTCAGCGCCATTTGCAATCCACTCTTCGATGGCTGCAATCTCTTTGTCTGTGAGCTTGCTTCCTGGAGGCATCTGTGGAACGTGGGGCCCGCCACCGCGCACTGCCTCGAGAATTAAGCTTGCAGAAGCTTTGCCGGGCAAAATGGCTGCTCCGCGTTTGCCCCCTTTCAACATTGACCCACGAGTATCGAGCCTGAGGCCAGATTGTGCACTTTGCCCTGTATGGCAAGATAGACATTTTGTGGCCAGCACCGGGCGAACGCTTCGTTCAAAGAATTCCACGCTTGGTCCAGTAACTGGAGTAGTGGAGCGTGCCTTTTGGGAGCTACAGGGAACTGCCGTAGCGACAATCAAAATGAGAGCGATAGGTGAAATTCTGTTCATTTAGTTATGGTATGAATTGGGTTGCTGTATGTTTCCACACATGGACCTGTGGTAGTTTTGCTGGTTAGACGCGTGGAATAACGATTTGACACACCAACCAACATAACCTTTTCTTATTTGAATCTTTAACTATCTGCGAATCATTGTATTTCACTATGCGAGGTCGGGATGCAACCAAGGCGTTTTTGGTGCGAGGAAGCAAGAACCGTTTATTCTTGTTGCCAAAATTAACAGCAAATTTTATAGGCACAGGAGGAAACTAATCAATAGTGAGTAAAATTAACCTAACCTTGGTGTAGCATGGAAGACTTTCCTTTTGCCGAGCAGCCCGGATGCTGACGTGATGAAGGAAGCTGATTGCGGGATCATTCCATACCGCTGCCAACCCGATAGCAACATCGTCGGATGTAGAGAGAGAAACTGGCCCAACCGGACATTGGCGGTTTCCTTTTGACTCATGAAGGTTCGAAAGTGACAAATGGAGGCGTAAGGCTGGTTCTTAGAACCTGCTTTGACTGTGCTGTCCGTACTATGTTCCCTCGAGGTATGCCATGACGTATCGAATTGCTGGCTCGTTTCCAGTTCGTCTCTGCCGAGTATCCGGTGTGCTCGCTATCTCGCTTGCCCTGATCCAGGGTACGCGTGCAGACGCTCAGTATCACTTTCTCACTTCCGCTGCATCACGCCTTGGGGCAGATACAACCCAACAGTTTTCCTTGAACGGTGTCGATGGTAAGATCGCTGTCGGTTCGTACACGGATTTCAGTGGTGTTCAGCACGGCTATACTTATGACCTACGTTCATATGTAACAGGTAGCTTTGATGTAACTGGGGCTACTTCTGGCACCACAGCGAACGGGACCTCCGGCGGGACTGTTGTCGGAACATATAATGTTGGTGAATTCGGCCTCGGCAGCGCAAGTGCATTAGCGTATTTCCGCAAGGGATTAACATACACTACATTAGATGCGGCCAACTACGACTCAACTGTGTACTTCGGTTCACCTGGTTCGTTTGGTTGGGATAAGACAGAGGCAACGGGCGTAAGTGGTAACCTGGTGGTTGGTACTTACTATCGGGATACATTCTCGCCATTCTTAAACGGTGTTCCCAATGCCAGCGGCTTTATCTTTGATACCAACACAAACACGTTTACAGAGATAGACCAGCCAGATACGCTGGTTGATGCTCTGGGTAGCGGTTCTGGTGGAACACACATAGACGGTATTTATGGCACCACGGCAGTTGGAAACTACTTCGACGTTTCTGGTGCCGAGCATGGGTTGCTCTATGATATTTCGGGTGTAGCCTTTACCACTATAGACAATCCGCTTGCGGATGGCGGTACAACGCTTACCGGAATATATGGCGACTATGCCGTAGGTGAATATGTTTTAGGCGGAGCATCTTATGGCTTCACTTACAACATGCTTACGCAGACCTACGAAACACTTGTTTCGCCTGGTGATGCAAGCACCGCGTACTTCACCGGTGCCGCAGCAAGCCTGGATAGCCACAATCTAGATCCGATACTCACTGGCTACACAATTGACCGATATGGCAATTACAACGCATTCTGGTATCAGGCAGTAACGCCTGAGCCAGGCTCGTATGCTCTTTTCGGGGGCTTACTGACTGCAGGGCTGGTATTGCGCCGCAAGCGCCGCAAATAAGTACTAGTTACCGGCAATACTTCAACGAGGCTGCCACCACTGAACTGTTTGTGGTGGCAGTCTCTTTTTATTTCACCTTATAATATATTTTTAAATCCGTGGTGCGTACGCGTACGTTTGGTTGCGCGATTGGGTATGTGTGCTGTACAATACTAATAGTTCTTTTTGATGATTGATGGCACATCTTTTGCTGTGTGCCAATTACGGCCAGGTTGCCGTTATATTTCTGTTTGCTACCTACAGTCTTCCCATGATGGTGAGAGCGACACTGTTTGTTCAGACGCTAGTTTTATGTCTGAACAATTACAATTCTCGTGCGTTCTAATATTCTGTCGGCGCGATGCTTCTGGAGGTGCTGTACCGTGCTTTGTGTAGATTTGCCTAAATTTAGAATATTGAAAAAACAGGGTTTATCGTTGCGATCTATGTTTGGGTCGCATGCACCTGTTGCTGCCTTACTTGCTATTACTGCTCCTATGTGCTTTTGCACAAAGGAAGCACAAGCCCAATTTCGAGATCTCGCTATACCTGGTGCTGATGGAGTTACACAGGCTTACTCTATCCAGGGCAGTCAGGTAGTTGGCACGTACCTCGATCCATTTGGCA
Organism: uncultured Chthonomonas sp.; assembly: GCA_903859705.1. Lineage (GTDB taxonomy): Bacteria > Armatimonadota > Chthonomonadetes > Chthonomonadales > Chthonomonadaceae > CAIXIX01. The sequence continues at coordinate 27,112 of CAIONQ010000178.1, read as the reverse complement.
TGAGCCATGGGTTTAGTTACGACCTAACCACGCATATGTACGGTATTTATGATGCAACCCTTGCTGTAAATGGCACTATTGTTACTGGGCTTGATGGCGTAAACAGAGCAGGCTCCTACTTTGATGCCTCTGGCACCCAACATGGGTTTGTGTTTGATGGCAGTTCTTACAATACGATTGACCTTGCGGCTGGGGTGGATGGCACTGAGGTTACCGGGATCTCGGGCAAATACGTTATTGGGCAAACTACAGACATCTTTAACCCGCTGTTCTTTGGTACACCTGCCACAAGCAGCTTTGTTATGGACCTTACAACCAGTGCAGTGACACAGGTCGACGCCCCGGATGCTCTCGCCAGTGCCAACAATACTTTCCTTAATGCGATATCTGGCAACACAGCGGTAGGTTCTTACACTGGCTCTGATGGGATTGACCACGGTGTGATTTACGATATTTTTACCGGTCAGTACACCACGGTTGATGATCCACTTGCCGCACAGGGAACGGTTCTGTATGGCATTTTTGGTAATGATATCGTTGGTACCTATGTGGATTCGGGTGGCCTTAGCCACGGCCTTGTTTATGACATCGCCACGGGCTCGTTCCTTACTCTAGACAATCCAAAGGGTTACTCAACAATCATTACTGGTATGGCGCTCTCAAACAATATATTCAATCCAAACCCAGTTTTTGTTGGATACTATCTTGCGCAAAATGGCAACAGTACCAACACCTATGGGTTCTGGTTTCAAGAGGCTGCGCCAGAGCCGGGGACCTGGGCCATGTTTGCCGGCCTGGCAACCGCTGCAGGTGCAGTTCGCCGCCGCCGAAAACGCTCCAGGGCTTGCTAATTTATGGCCTTGAATAAGTTAGCAAAAGTGGCTGCGGCAGATAACCTGCCGCAGCCACTTTTGTGTTGAAATGTGCAAGCTTCAGTGTTTTACAGAGGACTTCCAGAGGGGGCGATCTGGCGATGCATATAGTCCGATTTTATCCAGGGGGAGCGCCTTGAAACCTAACTTTATTGCAGGTGAACTTCCTTTAAGGCGGTAATCACCTTTACTCTGGTTTACAAACTGCGGGTCGGTTTCCAGCAGGTTGTCCTGAAATTCCACCATTGGGCGGGCCACGCTCTCAAAGTCTCCCCATTTTCCGCCAACACAAATGTTGTGGGCTATGCGATTGCCACGTGGTGCCATGGGATTTTCTGCAAGTATTGGCACCAGCTTCGGGTATCTGTTGCTCCACGGTGCGGTTTCATACGGCATTTCTTGCAGGCCAGCCTTCATCCCAGAGTAGCCATCTGCAGCCCAACCCAGCCCTCGAGCATCTACATGGGTGGATGGCGTACAGTTTACAAACACATTGTTTTCTATCGTGCAATCTCGGCCACCGCCTATCATTGCTGCCCGTGTAACGTTCACAAACAGGTTGCCGAAAATCTCGGTTCCACTGAACTGATCATCCAGATAAACGCCCACGCAGCCCTTGTTCTGGAAGCCGCTGATATCGTGCAGATAGTTGTACCGTATCGTGGTTCCGCGCATAGTCCAGTTACGGCCAGCGTATAATGCACCAGCATCGTTTGATTCATAACACACGTTGTAGATTTCGTTGTACTCAATCACATGATCATTGCCACCAAATCCAATAGCCATGTGTGGAGCATCGTGTATCACGTTGTGAGTTACATGGCAACCCACGCCTGCAACCATTATCCCGGGCTTGTATACCGGGTTCCATCTACTATAGTTGTGGATGTGGCAGTTATCCACGTACAGGTTGCATGCCGTAAGTGTTTTCCTGTCTCCACCCGAGATGTTCACACCACCATCTGCCGTACCAGTAATCTCTACACCGGTTACACCAGAATCGGTTGCGCCAGAGATAAGCGCCGCCCAGCTGCCGGTGTTCCTAATGGTGCCACCCCGAATTGCTACATGGCTACCACCCTCTACGCGAATTGCTGTGGATCGGCACGCCTCAAAGGTAAAGCCTGAAAACGTTGTGTAGGAAACATCCTTCATTGTGAGCAGCTCGGGGGCAATCGAGACCACGGCTTTGCCTGCACCGGATGTTCCATCTGGTGCCCAGAAGTATAGAATGCCTGCTTCACGGTCGATGTAGTACTCGCCCGGCATATCCAGTTCGGAGAGCAAATTAAATGCGTAGAACCATTGGCCTTTGCGGTAGCCATAGGAGTGTAGTGGCGGTGCGAGGGTAATTTGGTGGTTGGCCGTGTCGATGCTCGATACTTTCTGCCTTTGATCAGCCCAATCCCAAAACCAGTAGCCATGTAGCCAGATGTCGTGATCTTGCGTCCACCGCGACGGCCGATCACCCTCATACGTGAATTTTCCGGACAGATCTCCTTTAGTGCCGCGGATATCTACGGGTTTATCGTTTGGAACATCTGTAATGTTCACAAATCCCTTATTGGGCCACCGTGCTATTGTCATCGGCTTGTCGTCATAGAAGAGTTCCATGCCAACTTTTGACTCTGCCCACATGGTTGAAACCTGAATTTCCGGTATTGTCTGGATGCCGGCGGAATGAAGGTTTGCCTGAAACACTTTGCCGCGTGCTTCCGGTGCCAGCCGCTGCATTACTGTTGCATCTGTTACCGGTTCAAAAGACACCAGCTTACGTCCGCCAGATACCCTGACTTCTGCCCCCTTTGCCGCCTGGTACATTACTGGTGCTTTTGCGGTGCCGGCATCTTCAGATGTTAATTCAATTGGGGAAGTAATCTCGTATCTGCCGGCTTCTACCTCCACTACAAATGGCCGGCTCGGCAGTCGATGGTCCATCCGTAGCTTTCGTATCTCATCGCGTGCTCGGGTTATGGTGGCAAAAGGTCCGTCCGTACCCTTTTTATCGGGGGCAGCTCGCTTCCCGCTCCATGTGTCTTTCCCTTCGGGCGAAACATAAAGATCTGCAGCCAATACCGCATTGCCTGTAACCAGCAGCATTGCTGCCGCCGTCAGTGCTCGAACAAGTACCTTCAATTCCATTCTCCAGTCCAGGTCGGATCCTCTTGATTACGCGGATGCATAGCCTTCTGCCAACCATCCGATAAGCTCGTCGTCGATTTCGTCAGTATCTGATACCTTTACCCGATGGCTCAACATCGCCCCAGGTGTAGGCTCAAGGCGGGCAGTGCCAGGGTGCTCCTTCAGCTGAATGCAAAGGTCAAGTCGGCCCGCAAACACCTGCACCAGGGCAAACTGTTTGGTGCGGCGATAACTTACGCAAGATTTCTTGGCCGATACGGCTGCTTCGGGCCCAAGCGCAAATATGGTTCTCGTAAGAGCATCGTAAAGTGGCCGCATGGCCTCCTTCTTTCCTGCAAATTGTGCTGCAATCAGGCTGTCCGGGGATTCGTCTATTCCTGCTGATGCGGAAAGGGCTTTCAGTGCTATCTGATGTGCATACCCATGTGAGAGCTCATGCGTCGTTTTTAGGTACGCAACCAGCTCCTTATGTTTGCCGATTTCGGTTGCATTTGCTAGCTTCACCCACTCGTCGATGGATTTACCGGTTTTCGCTTCCAGGTTCTTAAATAAACTTGCCATGCCCTCTTCGGGTGATGTAGCCATTGTAACTCTCCTTTGCTGGTATCCTGTTGCATGCCTGCGGTTCCATTTCCTTCCGCAGCGTATCTGCAGCAAGGATTACGGAGATGAAGCTCAAACTCGATCTACACCCCATCTTTAATGATGCAGAGCGCATCGAAACGGCATTGGCCGAGATTATTGAAAAAGCGCTCACTATGCGTGCAGATGAAGTAGAGGTTATTCCCGGCAAAGGTTCTGGGGCTCTTAAGAAGGGCGTACTGCGCTACCTGGATAAGCCACAGGTGCGACAGAAATACCACCGAATCGAAAAGGACTCGGATAACTGGGGGCGCCTTTTTATCCACTTCAAGCACGATAGAAGCCAGAACTCAAAGGCCGACCAGCGCCAGGTAATTGCCAGAGGTACAGCCACCTGTATGTGCTGCAGTGCCAATTTTTCGTGCGAACTACCGGATATCCCGGAACCGTTTCGGCGAGACCTGCTATGCCCGGCCTGTGATACGCCGCTACAGATACGCGGCACCTGCGATAGGGCAGGTAAGTGGCACCTGGATGTTTACCTCAACTACTGAGCAGGCAGTACGCAACACATTTGCACGCAGGAAAGATATAAGAAACACGTAACAATCTGCTACTAAGCTTTCTGCAATTTATTACATGCAACCTCAGGAAGGTTCAATCCAATCCATGAGTATCGTTAAGTTCCTGCTCCCAACTGTTGTGACTGCCCTCTTGCTTGTTGGCAGCACTTTTGCCGACGCGCAAAAAGGCGTTGCCACAAGTGTCAGCGGTCCGCCTGTTGGTCCGCGCTCCGGCTGGTACCCAAACCGCGCGCCGTTGCGATCCACGGCTTTTACCCGATTGCCGGTTGGGAGTATTCGGCCGGGGGGGTGGCTTCGGAAACAGCTTCAACTGGATGCTGATGGGTTGGTAGGCCACATGCCAGAACTCTCCGACTACCTGAAGTATGAAAACAACGGATGGGTAGATCCAAAGGGAACCGCAGGTTGGGAAGAGCTAACCTACTGGCTGCGTGGGTACGGTGATCTGGGTTATGTGCTTAAAGACCCGCATATTACTGCCAGGGCAATGCACTGGTTGGATGGCGTTATCAAGAGCCAACGTCCAGATGGATGGTTTGGGCCGGAAGCCGCGCGAACCTCCCTGGAGGGTGGGCCAGATCTGTGGCCGCACATGCCTCTACTGAACGCTCTACGCAGTTACGAAGAGTACACGCACGATCCACGCGTTATTCCTTTCCTTCTTAAGTTCTTCAAGTTTCAAGACTCTATGCCCCCAGAAGTTTATAAGCGGGGGTGGGGTGCTGTTCGGTGGGGCGATAATCTGGATACGGTGTACTGGCTATACAATCGAACTGGCCAGAAATGGCTGTTGGATCTAGGTGTGAAGATGCATACGCACTCTGCCAACTACACCGATGGTATCCCGACCTGGCATAACGTAAACCTCTCACAGGGTATCCGAGAGCCCGCGGAATTCTGGCAGCAATCCGGTGAAAAACGCCACCTGGCAGCAACCTACAGGGATTATGATGAAATAATGCGGAAATACGGCCAGTTTCCTGGCGGAGGTTTTGCCGGCGATGAAAACTGCCGCCCGGGCTATGCCGACCCAAGACAGGGCTTTGAAACCTGCGGTTGGGTGGAGTACATGCACACGTTTGAGATGATGACTCGCATAACCTCGGATGTGAGCTGGGCAGATAGATGTGAGGATATTGCGTTCAATTCCTATCCTGCATCACTGGATCCTAAACACCTGGGCACGCATTACATAACTTCTGCCAACGGCATTCAGCTTACGGTTGACGGCAAACACGATGGCCAGTTTGCTAACGGGGATATGCCCATGGATGCGTTTATGCCAGGCATCCATAACTACCGCTGTTGCCCACATAATCTGGGGATGGGGTGGCCGTACTATGCCGAAGAACTCTGGCTTGGCACCTCGGATAAAGGTATTTGCGCCTCACTTTACGCTCCCTCTACCGTAACCACAACGGTTGCTAACAACCAGAAAGTAACTCTGGAAGAGGCCACTCAATATCCGTTTGGAGACGTGGTTGCGTTTCGAATAAACCCTGCGCAGCCGGTAGCATTTCCCCTGTACCTGAGGATCCCAGGATGGTGTGCTGGTGCCTCTGTGAAGGTAAACGGTAGTGAGGTTGTTAAGGGGGCGCGCAGCGGTTCTTATGTTAAGGTGGATCGCAAGTGGAAACAGGGAGACAGGGTAACCCTACACCTGCCCATGCAGATCGCGGTAAAGCGCTGGGCAGCCCAGGGAAATGCAGCCTCGGTATCTTTCGGGCCAGTTGGCTTTTCTCTGAACATTACCGAAAAGTGGAAAATGGTTAAGGGACCGGACAAATGGCCCGCTATGGAAGTGCGACCCGCTTCGCCGTGGAACTACGGCCTGGTGCTTGCCGGTGCCGACCCAGCGAAAGAGATGGTGATTATCCACAGGTCCATATTCCCAACGAATATGCCCTTCACGCAGGCCACTGCCCCGATAGCGGTTCGGGTGAAGGCAAGGCGACTTCCTGGGTGGGTGGCGGATCAGGATGCGGTAGTGGGACTGCTGCAGAAGAGCCCGGCCCTTAGTAAAGAACCGGAGGAGACACTGGAACTGGTGCCCATGGGTGCTGCCCGATTGCGCATAACCACATTCCCGGTGGTCAGCACATCACCCTATGCAAATCGATGGCGCACTGATCGCTCGTGGCCCCGCATATCGGCATCCTTTGTTCACGATAGTCTCAAGTCCGTTCAGCAGGATGTTACTCCGGCTTCCTCCAGTGATGAAACCATTCCTCGATTTACGTGGTGGGATCATAAGGGCAGTAGTGAGTGGATCCAGATGGACTTTGAAGCCAGCACAAGGGTACATAATTGCCGTATCTACTGGTTTGATGATACAGGCCATGGAAGGTGCCGAGTGCCAATAAGTGCGCAGTTAGAGTACTTGAACGCCGGTGAGTGGCAGGTTGTACCAGGGTGCCCACCGTTAGGGTGCGCCGCAAATACTATGAACAAGGTTGATTTTCCGGCAATAAACACCAAAGCCCTGAGAGTAAAGGTTCAACTGCAGCCAGAGTTCTCATCAGGAGTGCTGAGCTGGCATATAGATTAGCCGATCAGAGTGTATGCAAATTCCCCCGGATGGCTGCAGCCATCCGGGGGAATTTGCATTACTGGGGCATCTTTGCGAATGCGCCAATGGATCGGGACATACCATAGTTTGCCATTAACGCTATATCGTCGAAATCGCCCATATCCACATCAGATATGGCGAGGCCGTGCTCGCCTACAAACACACCGCCATCGCCGCCAGCGGTACCGCTGGCCCACGTTGTAGCAACGGTTATGTCGTTGTTAAACCAGGCTGCCGAAACACCGCTGCGGGTATTGGTCCACTCGTCATAGTATCGCCACAGTAGCCAACCATCGTTGGTCTCCTTGTAGGCAATGGTCTGTGCTATATAGAATCCAACTGCATCTCTTTCCGAATTTGCGTTTCCGGCGGCGATAAAGTAGATCTTGCCATTTGGGCCAGCATCCGGGCTGCTGCTGAATATCACACTTGGGCGCCTGGATCCTGCCCAGGAAGTGTTGGGGCCGCCAACCCAGGCTTCACCGGCTGCAGTAAACTTCGAGCCTGCCTCCGTAAATCGCCGAATTTGCCACCTTCGGTTCTGGTTGCCAAGAGGGGCAGCACCGCCGAGCAGCAACTGATCTTTCAGAGTATCGATCGCTGGCCCGGGCGGCAAGGTTGAGCGATATTTAAGGCTAACTTCCGGCCCGGCTTCGCTCTTCGAAGGATCATACGGCATCACAGCAACATCGGCTACAGCACCGCGCCATAATATGAGCCACACCTTGCCGTGCCAGTAAACGGCACTCACGGCTGCGCCTGCCGTGCCGGGAATTATCCGCTCTGGGCTCAGTGCATCGGGTGAGCCAAACCGCACTGCGACGCCTGCATCGGTTGGGTATAGCACGTAAAGGCTCTCATTATCGCTCACCAGATAGGGCTCACCTGTAACACGTGAGGCCGTAAGAACTGGCTCACTCCAGCTGTTTTTACCGACATGTGTCTGAAGCACGAGCCTCGTTTCATGCGGCCGAGGAGCTTCTACTGCAAGCGGATCCCGCGAAGCAGTGGCCATGTAGAGCTTGCCTTTATGCTCGCAAAGTGCTGCCTCTTTGTCCGTCATAAGCTCGTATGGCCCATTGTAGTTAAACGATTGCTTGCCTGATGGTTGCATACGCTCGCCCGCGCCAACACCGTATCCATAGGTGATGTTTGCCCTTACAGTTCTATCCGAGAACACTCCACTCCATCCCCAATCAATATAGGTAGAGTTCGCGTCTGCCGCCTTCAGGTGAAAATGGTACGGTCGATTTGCCAAGAACTGCAGTTTCTCTATGGGATATGGCACTTTGCCTGGAAGATGTGTTTCGTTAAGGATAAGCCCTGCAAGTTCCCCATTGCTAAAGTGCACCCTGTCGCCACGGCCATCAAACTGATAGCTGTAACTGTAGTTCATCAGGCTGGTGTATGTGGGGGACCATGTAGCCCACTTTCCTGTATGAGAAAGGCCAAGCTGGTGCCCAAATTCGTGAGACCAGGATCCCATGCCAGAAGACCCAGCATCGGCCAGTTGATTAGACTGTCCGCCACCGCCAAGGCCATTTACAAGCATCCAGTGACACAGTCCAATCTTGTCGGCAGGCATCTGTTCGCCAGCTATTTGCTGCCATGGCTTGCCTGAATGCTGTGCGGTAGATAAAGCTGGCTGGTCAATCCAATGCAGTGCAAAGCCGCTCGTACCATCCAGGTTTTTGTAGGGAAGCCTGGCAAAGAATGGGGCTATGTTTGTTTGCATGTAGCGTTCAACGGATTCCTGGTTAATGCCCTCAATCCGTTGATTAAGCACAAACACATCCTTATGCAGTGGGGAAGCCCCCATTTTCTTAAGGTCTATGCCCGCAAAACCATGCTCTTTCCAGCCATCCAGCAATCCGTCATGGCTGGTGGATCTGTCTAACGGGTCGCTGCCAATCTTTGCCTCTTCCTCATTGGTTAGGCCGTCGCAATCCCAGTCCAGGTCGCTCTTAAAATACGTGATGTACACGTCTCGGTCGGTTCCAAACGAGCCGTAGTAGTCCGAACCCAGGTGCTGCACAATCAAATCAGCACGGCCATGTCCCGCAATATCGGCAAGCATGGCTGAAACTGGGGCTTTGAGCTTATCCCAGCCAGCAACGATAACTGATGCCTTGAACGCGGGAGCGAGATACACCTTGCCGTTGCATAACAGATCTGCCGAACCATCGCCATTGATGTCTCCCATGGCAATGGCTTCTGCGGCAGCCGGGGCATCAAGAGTAGTGATTCGGTGGGATTTTCCACCGCTAATTTTGTAAACAGATGCCTTGCTGCCATGCCTGATTGCGACATAGACGCCCTGTTTGCCAGCAGAGCCTGCCGATGCCGCACTAATGCCACCTTCTAGTTTAAGCTCGCCTGCAACAGTTCCCGATGTTGAAAGCAGAGTGCCCTTTCCGTCTGCGCTTACTACAATGAGTAACTCTGCACCATCTTTACCAGCTGGCCCGGAGAATATCCAGCTCTTGCTCGCGCCTGCAGTCACGTGCGCAACCGTTACCGGTGCATCGTAGGCACCAGCGCCCTGGCTCTTAACTAGGGAAACGGCGCCCTGTTCGCCCAGCACGGCAATGTCCAGAGCCTTACCGCCTGCATGTGCAAACGTGTAGGCTGCAATCGTCTCCGGCAGGCCATTTACTAACCTGTATCCGCGCAGTGGTTTTAGCCCTTTGCCATTGATTGAAACATCGATGATTTTGTCAGCAGGAGATGCATCCAGAAAATCTGCATAACCGTCTCCATTAATGTCTCCGGCAAGCGGCATCCGTGGGGCCGCTACCCACCCACCAGATAACCAGGTGTAAGGCCTGCAAAAGCCGATGTCTGCAGGCTTTGCAGGGGGGGCGGCGTTCGCTTGCGCCGCAACAATGCCAGGCATACACAGAACTACAGACAATACAAATCGTCGATACCAGTAGTACATACCGCCTCCGTCGCGGCATCCAGCATACCTGTCTGGTTCGCAGCGAGCTTCCGTCACAGAGTTTACCGCCAATCCTTCAATTGCTGTGGACTGTGCACACTCATCAATTCCGTGGAAGGAGAATTTGCCCAATTCGGGGCAATACTCTGTATGATGGTGCGGGCATGCAAGTGTTGCAGTCACTGCGCCAACACATACTTTTGTAAGGGAGGTGATGATCAGAATGCAAGCAGGATACGAACGACGCAATCGGCGCGAACAGAAAGCGCCATTGCAGCGGCTAACAACCCCGCTGGTTCGCCGCAATGGCAAACTCAGCCCGGCCACCTGGGAGGAGGCACTCTCGCTCACTGCAGAGGCGTTTGCTAAGGCACGCAATCAAGGTGTGGGTGCATTTGGGATTTTTAGCTGCTCTAAGGCTACCAACGAGATGAACTATCTTGCCGGCAAGTTTGCAAGGCAGGTAATGCTAACCAACAATATCGATAGCTGCAACCGCACTTGACACGCTCCCAGTGTCGTCGGTCTGGCGACCATTTTTGGAGCAGGTGGAAGCACAAGCTCGTACCGTGAGGCGGAAGATGCAGATGTGATTGTGATGTGGGGATCCAACGCCAGGGAGGCGCACCCGATCTTCTTTCATCACGTTCTAAAAGCTATAAATCGCGGCGCAAAACTCTACGTCGTGGATCCCAGGCGCACGTCTACTGCAAAGTGGGCAGATAGGTGGCTTGGGCTTAATATCGGCTCAGACATTGCCCTCAGCAACACCGTTGCCCGCGAGATCATTGCCTCCGGCCTAATCAATACAGAATTTATACTCAGGGCAACCACCGGCTTTGAACAGTATGCCGAAAGCGTTGCCGATTGGACACTTGAAAAAGGGGAGGCCGTAACCGGCGTACCTGCCGAGGCGATTAGAGATCTTGCCCATGCCTATGCAAGAGCCGAGCGTGCCCAGCTGTGCTGGACCCTGGGCATTACTGAGCATCACAACGCGGTAGATAATGTGCTTAGCCTTATCAACCTCTCGCTATTGACTGGGCAGGTGGGCAGATGGGGTGCTGGCCTTACGCCACTCCGTGGCCAAAACAACGTTCAGGGCGGGGGCGATATGGGCGCCCTGCCAAACAAGCTTCCCGGCTTTCAGGATATCGAGAAGAACGATGCCGCCCGGCTGCGGTTTGAGGCAGCCTGGGGTGTGCCCATTCAGCCAAAATATGGATGGCACCTTACCCAGATGCTGAATGCAATGCAGCGCGGCGAGCTGAGAACGCTCTATTGCATCGGTGAAAATCCGGCGCAATCCGAGGCGGATACCGGGCACACCGTGAGGCTGCTTGGCGGATTGGATTTCCTGTGCGTTCAAGACATGTTTCTTACCAGAACAGCAGAACTGGCACATGTTGTGCTGCCAGCAAGCGCTGCCTGGTGCGAAACGGAAGGCACGGTTACTAACTCCGAACGCCGTGTTCAGAGAACACGCAAAGCGCTGGATCCGCCTCCGGGCGTGAAGAGCGATGTCGAAATACTATGCGATCTTGCGGGCAGGCTGGGGAAAGACTGGCGACAACCATCAGCAGAACAGATCTGGAATGAGCTGCGGTCTCTATCACCTATGCACAAAGGTATGAGTTATGCACGCCTCGAGGAGCTTGGTGGCATTGCGTGGCCATGCCCGGAAGAGGTGCATCCTGGGTCGTCATTCCTGCATGGCAGACTCTGGGAAACAGACCCAGACAAGAGAGGCGCTTCCGCCCCTTTCTCGATTGTTCTCGATGAGCCTCCGTTGGACGAAGTTAACGCAGAGTATCCTTTTGTACTAACCACTGGCCGAAGGCTGGATTCGTACAACACAGGTGTGCAAACTGGTGCTCTCCAATCCCCAATCAGGCTGGGGGAAGTACTGGATATCTCTCCCACCGATGCAGCAGCTATGGGGCTATTGGAGGGAGACGCTGTGCGCATCACATCCAGGCGTGGTTATATTGTTGCTCCCATCCGGCTGGATCCCGGGCTGAGGTCTGGCCTGGTGTTCATGACGTTCCACTTCCCGGATGAGATCAACGTTAATATCCTTACGAATGAAGCGGCAGACCCGCGCAGCGGTACATCGGAATATAAGGCGGCCGCCGTGCGTGTTGAACCGGTTATGACGCGCGAATAGGGGAGAGCCGCAACCGATGGATTTGAAATACACACAGGCGAGCCCAACTCCAGACGAGAAGAACGCTATAGATGGCTTCCTGAGGGAGCAGGGCATTCCGGATAGCTTTGCCACACTCTCGGATGCTGAAATGCGCATGGGAACCAGCTCTGTTGCCGATGTGCGTGTTGCAAGGCAATATGTTTTGCCGGGTTTGCATTCAATCCAGTCCCAATTTGGATGTGTAACTCCCGGAGCCATAAACTGGCTTGCAATGCGCCTTGGGCAGCCCGCGGCAGAGGTGTATGGCACTGCAACGTTCTATTCGCTGTTTGAGGTTGCGGAAGATGCAGTCGCAACACTGCATATCTGCGATGATATTGGCTGCAGGGCGGCAGGTACGGTAGACCCCCTGTTGAACGGCCTTGCTGTGGCCGGCTACCCTGAGGACACGCCCTGCAATGGTGCGCGATGGAAGCGAAGCCCCTGCCTGGGGCTTTGCGCGCAGAGCCCGGCTGCCTATTTTACTACTCCGGGTAATAGTGCCGGAACTATTGCATGGCTTGATCTGGACAACGCGGTGCGTCCGAATACTGAGACAGCCATTAGCCTGCTCCAAACTGGCCTAATAAATGCTGCCCCGCGCTTGCTATCTATCGGGCTTGCAGGCGCAGATCCACCGCGCCTCTCAACACTAATCAAATTTACGCTCAACCTTAATCTGTATCTTGAGGATGGTGGCTTCCAGGCCCTCAAAAGAGCTCGGACATTCACCCCAATTCAGCTTATTGATGAAATCGATAAGTCTGGACTTACAGGGCGCGGTGGCGCTGGCTTCCCAACGGGGCGCAAGTGGCGAGCCGTGCTGGCGGAGAAATCGCCCATTCGCTATCTGGTTTGCAATGCGGATGAGTCTGAACCAGGGACGTTTAAAGATCGCACCATCATCGAAAATAACCCCTATTCCCTGATCGAAGCCATGGCCATTGCTGGCCACGCCTGCGGGGCCAAAAAAGGTTGGATTTATATTCGGGCAGAGTATCCCGAGGCAGCGGCACGCCTGCGCAAGGCTCTGGCAGAGGTGCGTACTGCCGGGCTGATTGGCGCGGCTGGTGCCGAAAATGAAATCGGTTTTGATATCGAGCTCTCTGTAGGCGCTGGCGCTTACATATGCGGGGAAGAAACAGCCCTGCTAAATTCAATAGAAGGCAAACGTGGAGAGCCTCGCAATAAGCCGCCATTCCCGTCTGTATCCGGGCTTTTCGGTAAGCCTACAGCCGTTAACAATGTCGAAACGCTTATCAATGCGCTGTGGATTGTTAAACATGGTGCGGATGCCTACAGGGAAGTGGGTACTGCGCAATCTCCTGGAACACGCCTCTTTAGCCTCTCTGGCAGTGTGGTTGCACCGGGGGTATATGAAGCACCTCATGGAATAACGCTCCGGCAGCTAATAGTAACGGCTGGCGGATTGCCACAGGGCAAACAACTGCGCTGCGTACTGCTTGGTGGCGCAGCCGGGGTGTTTGTTGGTCTGGAGGATCTGGATACCGAGCTCTCCTCAGAAGGGGCCAGGGCCGGCAATGTAACCCTGGGTTCTGGCGTGGTAATGGTTTTTGATACCAGTACCGATATGCGGGCGGTGTTGAAGAGGATAGCGGAGTTCTTCCGTCATGAATCCTGCGGCCAATGTGTGCCGTGTAGAATAGGTACTGTGCGGCAGGAGGAGGCGCTCAAACGCATCCTTCACACCGAAACGCCGCTGCAAGAAGAGATAGAGCTGTTGAACCAGCTGGGTTCGGTAATGTGCGATGCTTCAATCTGTGGGCTCGGGCAAACGGCATCCAGTGCCATCCAGTCCGGCATTCACAGGGCAAAGCTGCTAAAGAGTGAGGGCAACAATGGCTGATCTTTCACTCGAAACAACCACCAAAATGGAGCTGATCCCATTTGGGGCAGATGGCAGGGAGCTTTCTGCTCCCTCTGGCTCTACCATTCTGCACGCCCTGCGGCTTAACGGCATAGAAACACCCACGCTGTGCTACCTTGAAACACTAACCCCAGTGAGCGTATGCCGTGTGTGCGTAGTAGAGTTGGATGGCAATCGAACCCTTGTTCCATCCTGTTCCAGGCTTCTGGAAGCCGGGATGCGCATTCAAACAGATAGTCCACGCGTGCGCCTCGCCAGAAAACTGGTTCTCGAACTGCTTGTGTCTGCGGTGGATATGTCTCTGGTTAATGAGGACACACGTGCCTGGATGCACTTTTACGGTGTTGATGAACAGCGCTTTGAGCGTGGGGCAGTACCGGTGGCTCGCTCTACGGAGCCTGTAATTGAAGATAACCCGCTGTTCGTTCGGGATTACAGTAAGTGCATGCTCTGCTATAAATGCGTGGAGGCATGCGGCACGGATGCTCAAAACACCTTTGCAATCTCCATAAAAGGGCGTGGTTTTGGTGCCAGTGTCAGCACCGAATTCAGCGTTTCCCTGGCAGAGAGCGCGTGTGTATTTTGCGGGAACTGTATTGCAGTGTGCCCCACCGGTGCACTCATGCCAATTACTGAGTATAGACTTCGGAATGAGGCAAATTGGCGGCCAGAAGATCAAACGGTTACCCGCACCGTTTGCCCGTTTTGTGGGGTGGGCTGCAACCTGGAGTTAACTGTTCAGGATAATCGAATCATCAAGGCAACATCCCCTCAAGATCACTCAATAACCCACGGAAGCCTCTGCATAAAGGGTAGGTTTGGGTGGGAGTTTATTAATCAGCGTGGCGAAGAACAGCCAGTAAATTCAGTAGATCAAACCACGATGCGAGATGGGCATGAGTAAACGTTCATCGTGTCTCCCCTCAAAAATCCCACAAGCGTGATGTTCATGTCATGAGCCAGCCTCACTGCCAGTGAGGAAGGCGCAGATACAGCGCAAACGATTGGGATGCCAGCGACGGCCGCCTTCTGAATTATCTCAAAGCTCGATCGGCCACTGGTCATTAGCACCGCTCCAACCGGTGGCAGGCACTTTCTTTCCAATGCCTCTCCAATCACCTTATCAACGGCATTGTGTCGGCCGATATCTTCATGCACGCACAGTATTTCCCCTGCATCGGTAAACAGTGCTGCAGCATGCAGGCCGCCCGTGGTGCCAAAGTCACGCTGTGCATCGCGCATCTTGCCGGGCAAGGTATACAAAACACTCGCCGTAACTTCTGGCAACGGGGATGAAATGGGAGCTATCAGGCAATCTAGCGATTGCGTATCCGTTTTGCCGCATACGCCGCAGCTGGATGTGGATGGAAATCTGCGTTCCCATCCTGATCGTGGTATCTCGGCGGCATCACGCAACTCTATGCATATTCTGTCCGGTTCACCCATAAGCCGGGTGTGCTCTATCAGCTCTGTGCTGGCAATATCCTCTGCATATCGTATTAATCCTTCGGCATAGAGCAGTCCCAACGCCAGGTACTTGTCGTTGCCTGGCGAGCGCATTGTGAGGGTTACAGCCTCGGAGTTTACTACAATTGTAAGGGGAGCTTCATCTGCGGTCAGGTCTACATCCTGTTCAAATACTGGGCCTTTCCAACGCACAATTGGTATCTGCCTGGGCATATCAACGCAACCTTTCGCGTGTCAACACGGTCTCACGTTGTGGGGTGCTGCCACCATCATCAATCCGATACATGTAAGTGTACCGGGCAGGAGTTGACTGTGCTATCGGTGAATTTTGGCTCATTCTCACATTTCAACCGCATTGCTCCCATTAACGAATTAGTTTCGTAGCAAAAAACATGCCAGACGATTTTGATTACTCTAAGCCTCGCTTGAAAATGACCACAGCATCAACGGATTTTCCGCTGCTGACAACCCTGCTTGTTGCATTCAGTGTTGTGTTCACCGCTTCGTTCTGGCTGCAAAATCAGATGCCAGATTCGCCTGTATCCGCCATAAGCCATCTGGCGCTCTCCTCACCCACACAGGTGTGGAGTGGCAGTTACAAAGGACTGTTCCTGAGCATTTTTCCGCATGCCGATGTTATCCATATACTATTTAATATGTTGTGGTTGTGGCGCATCGGTATGGCAATCGAGAAGGAAGTGCATCCGCTGGCATACGTGGGCTTTGTTCTGGCATCCGCATTTGTGGGCTCAACATGTGAACTCGCCATCTCCAGCCAGGTAGGCATAGGCATGTCTGGCGTTGTGTACGCCATGTTTGGCCTTGTGTGGGCAGGCAGGGGGCACTCGGCAGCATGGCGGCAAATTGCTACGCGGGAAAATATGAACCTGTTTCTGGGCTGGGGAGTGCTCTGTATCGTACTTACAGCCCTGAAATATATGACGGTAGCAAACGGGGCACACTTTGGCGGGCTGCTTTTTGGGCTCTGCATCGGCGGATTGGTTTATTCACCCCGCAAAAAGCTCGTACTAATCCCAGCTCTGGTGGCTCAGCTGGCCCTGTGTTTCATGGTGTTGTTCTACGTTCCGTGGTCTGGCAACTGGCACTGGTTCGCCGGGGATAGGGATTATGATGCACGCAGGTATGTAAAAGCTGGCAACCACTTTGAGACGGCACTGAAGCTTTCCGGGGATGACGCTCCTCTGCTGGCAAACCTCAGCCTTTCTTATCTGCAGCAGATGAACGAGGCTGAGAACCGTGGTGATGAGGCAGAAGTGAAACGCCTCTTGCAACAAATAGACAAGATTAGCCACAAATTAGAGATTATGGGCGCCCTGAAACGAGAAGGCGATAAGGGCAGCAAAGGCGGCAAAGTTACTACCGAGGATGAGGCAACAGCCCCCATACCCGGTGACGGCAAGAGCAGTGATTCGAATACCGAAAAGGGCGATGGCGGTACAAAGCAAGAGACCGCACCAGGGAAGCAATAGTGATTACGCAACGGGGCAGGGTGATGAACAAACGCAAGCACACTATACTTTCGGCAGGCATCCGGCAGCTGGCATTCGGATTGCCGGTTGTTCTTGCAGGCACGGCGGTTTGGGCCGCACCGCCTGCAGGCAGCCATAAAGTATCGTTTACAAAAGATGTTCGGCCAATACTTGCCGAAGCCTGTTTTGCATGCCATGGCCCGGATGCGGCTCGCAGAGCCGGTGGTTTCCGCCTGGATCAGCGTGCTTCTGCGGTGGCAAAGGGCGTTATAACGCCCGGTAAGCCAGATAAAAGTAAGCTAATTCAGCGCATAACAGCCGGCGGCGATGCTGGCCTTATGCCACCTGCAGCGTTTCACAAACGCCTAACGCCTGTTCAGGTTGCGGCGCTTAAGGGCTGGATTGCGGAGGGTGCAGAGTACCGAGCGCATTGGGCATTCGTTTCCCCTGCAAAGTCTATCCCTGTGCCTGCTGTTCATAACAGTGCCTGGTGCCGAACTCCAATAGATAAGTTTATACTGGCTCGTCTGGAAACAGAAGGATTGAAACCCTCCCCGCAAGCATCCAGAGTGGAGTGGCTGCGCCGCGTTTCTCTGGATCTCACAGGTATTCCGCCAACGGTGGGGCAGCGAGATCAGTTTCTGGCCGATAAATCTCCCACTGCGTTTGAGAAGGTTGTAGATCGTCTTCTTGCTTCCACAGCATTTGGAGAGCGCATGGCCAGCCCCTGGCTGGATACTGCGCGGTATGCCGATAGCTATGGGTACCAGAGCGATCAGCTAAGCCCCACCTGGCCATATAGAGACTGGGTGGTATCTGCATTTAACAAAAACCTGCCCTACAACCAGTTCATAAGCTGGCAAATCGCCGGCGATCTGCTGCCTGGCTCTACCCGAGAACAGCGCCTTGCCACTGCCTTCAACAGGCTGCACCGCATGACAAATGAAGGCGGAAGCGTTGTTGAAGAGTGGCGCATGGAAGGCGTTACCGATAGAGTTCGTACCCTTGGCACCGCAGTGCTGGGGCTTACTCTGGAGTGCGCGCGCTGCCACGATCATAAGTATGATCCCGTAACCACGCGTGAGTACTACTCTCTGGCATCGTTCCTCAATAATATCGATGAGTATGGGATGTACGATCGCAGCGATATCGTTCCATCGCCCTCTCTGCTGCTACCGAACGCCGCGCAAGAGAAGGCGCTGGCGACTGCCATTTCGAACTGCAGCACGCAGGAAGAGGCATTTCACCAGTCTCAGAAATTGACCGAAGCCGATCTTAAAACCTGGCTGGCCTCCTCTCCGGCGCCGGTTATCCCGGACCAAACAGGCAAGTTCTCTCTGGATAAGCTTGATGCTGGCAGCATTTTCAAGAACGAAGTTGACGGCTCGAAAGAAAATGGCGCGCACGCAGATGAGGTAGGTTTTGTTCCTGGCCACAAGGGCCAGGCCGTACTGTTGGATGGCGAAAACAACATCAGCTTCTCTGGCCTCGGCAGGTTCACGCGCCATACTCCCTACACCATTGCATTCTGGATGAAGGATCCGCGTTTGGTGGATGCCCCTGCGGTTGTATACAGCGCCACCGATGGTACCGATGCAGGGCCCTTTGGTTACGATCTGATGGTGGATAAGGGTGTGCTAACGGCACGCATGTTCCGCCACTGGCCGGGCAATGCCATTGCGGTGCGTACTAAAACAGCCATCTCCAAGAACGCCTGGACGCACGTTGCTGTTACCTACGATGGTTCCAGCAGGGGAGCTGGCCTCAAGATTTACGTGGATGGCAAACTGGCCGACCAGTTTGTACTGCGTGATAAGATGGTGAAGGGCAATGGCACACACAATCTGGTGTTTGGTCAGCGCTTCAGAGATCGGGGTTTTAAAGGCGGCGCTATCGATGAAGTGGCTATCTTCAATCGAGACATCAGCCCAATCGAAGTTCAAACTCTGGTAGACGGGCACTCTCTGGCAGATCTGCTAAAGAAGCAAGATCCTCAGAATGCCGATCTTAAAGCCTATTATCTCTCCGCCATTGCGCCGCAGGTTCGTGCAGAAAAGCAGAAGCTGGCCGATGCCCGAATGGGTGTGTGGTCTGCCGAAGATCCGCAAACCGAAGTGGCTGTTATGGAGGAGATGCAGGGCGAGCGGCCCACTTTCGTACTTGCGAGGGGCCGGTACGATGCTCCACAGGATGATAGCACCCGCGTTCACAGAGTTGTACCCGCATCGATGCCACCTCTGCCTACAGGCATGAAGCCGGATAGGCTTGCACTTGCAAATTGGCTAACTTCGCCCGTTCATCCACTAACTGCGCGTGTAGAGGTCAACCGCCTCTGGGCCCAGATGTTCGGCAAAGGCATTGTAGAAACTGCGGAAGATTTCGGCATCCAGGGCAAACCACCCACGCATCCTGAACTGTTGGATTGGATGGCCCGCAGCTTCATAGATGGCGGTTGGAACATAAAGGGTCTGCTGCGCACCATTGCTCTCTCCAGCACTTATCGGCAGTCATCTCAGCTTACGCCCGCCCTCAAACTGCGCGACACACGCAACGAATTGTATGCACGAGGACCCAGCCAGCGCCTCTCTGCAGAGCAAATCCGAGATTCGGTGCTTGCTGCGGCCGGCCTGCTGGATAACAAAATGGGCGGACCCCCGGTTAGCCCATACCAGCCCGGAGATCTGTGGCGAGAGAGCAACTCTATGAGCCCCGGTTATCGCCAGAGTGTGGGTACCGATCTGTACCGCAGAAGCCTGTACACGGTGATCAAGCGTACCGCGCCCATGCCCAACATGCTCGCGTTCGATACGGTGAGCCGGGAGTTCTGCATAGCCCGCAGGCAGCCAACAAACACCCCAATGCAGGCGTTGGTGCTTCTAAACGATACACAGTTTGTGGAGGCTGCGCGCTGTCTGGCAGAACATAGCATTGCTCACAATTTCGATAAAGGCGATGCCGCTGTTGTTGCAGATATGTTCCGACAGTTAGCTGTTCGGGAGCCATCTTCAAAGGAGCTAAAGCTCCTTACCGATCTACTGGAAGCCCAGAAATCGCTATTCGCGAAGGATGCCGAGATGGCCACACAGCTGATCCATATTGGAGATTCCAAACCCAGTGCGGCAATACCGCCGAATACGTTGGCAGCGACAACCGTGGTGGCACAAACGATTATTAACACGGATGCCGTGGTGTGGAACCGCTAATTACCCTGGCTCCCATCTATCAGATGCACAGAGCACAACAGTCAGAACTGTAGTGAGGCAGAGAATGACAGATCCGCTATCTTATACACGCAGGCACTTTCTATCTTCATCGGCCATGGGCCTCGGCGCGCTTGGGCTCTCGGAAATAATGCAGTCTGCAATGGCGCAAACTTCCGGCACCGGCAAGGTTGTGGGTGGGCTACCCGGCTTTCCTAACTTCAAACCAAAGGCCAAACGGATAATCTATCTGTTTCAGAGTGGCGGGCCAGCGGCACAGGATCTTTACGATCATAAGCCACTTCTGCGCGAAAAACACGGCGAACCTCTGCCGGATTCGGTGCGTGGTGGGCAGCGCCTTACCGGCATGAGTGCCAACCAGTCATCGCTTCCTATGGCGGGGTCGGTATTCAACTTCTCCCGGCATGGCAAAGGCGGCGTGGAATTTTCCGAGCTTTTGCCGCATACGGCCTCGGTGGCAGACGAGATCTGCATGATCCGAACCATGTGGACAGAGGCGATCAACCACGATCCGGCAATCACGTTCTTTCAGACAGGTGCGCAGATCGCCGGCCGCCCCTCACTGGGCGCCTGGGTAAGTTATGGACTTGGATCCATGAACGAAAACCTTCCGGCCTTTGTCGTATTGATTACCGCCGGGCAGGGAGATCAGCCACTGTATGCGCGCCTCTGGGGCAACGGGTTTATAGATTCTCGGTATCAGGGAGTGCATTTCCGATCTGGCAAAGAGGCTATCCTGTATCTCAACAATCCGGCGGGCGTTACTCCCGTTGGCCGAAGGGAGATGCTGGATACGCTTGCGAAGCTCAATCAGGAGCAGTACGTTCATCAGCTGGATCCTGAAATTGAGAGCCGGATGGCACAATACGAAATGGCCTACCGCATGCAAACCAGCGTGCCAGATGTAACCGATTTCTCTAAAGAGCCACAGAACGTTCTGGATATGTATGGCCCCGATGTTCGCAAACCAGGCACCTACGCGGCAAACTGCCTAATGGCGCGTCGCTTTGCGGAGCGTGGTGTGCGGTTTATTCAACTTTATCATCAAGGCTGGGATCACCACGGCGATTTGCCGGGGAACATGCGTTATACAACTTCCAAAACAGATCAGCCCACTGCAGCTCTCATTAAAGATCTCAAGCGCCTTGGAATGCTGGAAGATACGCTTGTGGTTTGGGGTGGGGAGTTCGGCAGAACCAGCTACTCTCAGGGCAAGATTAGTAAAGACAACTATGGCCGAGACCATCACCCGCGCTGCTTCTCCCTCTGGATGGCCGGAGGCGGCGTGAAGGGCGGCTACACGCATGGGCAAACCGACCCTTACGGGTATAACATCGCCGATGCTTCTGGCAATGCCATAACACCTTCAAAAGAGGTGCTAACCCCGGGGGCAGTGCATGTGCACGATCTTCAGGCTACCATCCTGCATCTGCTGGGTGTTGACCACACAAAGCTCACCTACCGATACCAGGGCCGAGATTTCCGCCTCACGGATGTACATGGCCACGTAGTGCCTCAGATCCTTGCCTGATGCAGGCCAAAGTGCTGACGATAGGTGCGCTCCTCTGCATACAGGGTTGCGCACCGGCACATAGGCAGGGGATACCTAAAGTAGAGCCGGGCACAATCGCCGCTGCGCCCACCGCACGGTTGGATGGTATGCGATTGATCCCTGCCGGCACGTTTCGCATGGGCAGCAACTACCCACAGTTTGCCGATGCCAGGCCGGTGCACGTAGTGCATCTAGATGCGTACTACATCGATTCCACGCCTGTTACCAATGCCCAGTTTGCCCGATTCATTGCCGCAACGGGCTACGTAACGGTGGCCGAACAACGGCCAGATCCTGCACAGTTTCCCGGTGTTCCCGCCGACAAACTGGTGCCGGGTTCCCTCGTGTTTACCCCGCCAACTCACCCGGTTCCTTTGAACGATATCTCACAGTGGTGGAGCTACGTTCCCGGCGCAGATTGGAAGCACCCAACCGGGCCAGGCAGCACCATTCAGGGCAAAGATGGCTACCCGGTGGTACAGGTGTGTTATCAGGATGCCGAGGCATTCGCAAAGTGGGCGGGCAAACGCCTGCCAACCGAGGCAGAGTATGAGTATGCTGCCCGCGGCGGGATGGAGCAAAAACTATATGCCTGGGGCGATGCCTTTCGGCCCAATGGGAAATGGATGGCAAACACGTTTCAGGGGCACTTCCCGGATAAGAACACTGCCGAGGATGGATATGCTGGCGCCTCACCTGTAAAGCAGTTTCCGGCAAACGGCTATGGCCTGTATGATATGGCCGGGAATGTGTGGGAGTGGTGTTCGGACTGGTACCGGGCAGATTACTTTGAACATAGCCCTGCTGACAACCCTCAGGGCCCTGTGGATTGTTTCGATCCGGATGAGCCCGGCAGCAAAAAGCGAGTGCAAAAGGGTGGGTCTTTCCTGTGTACCGATCAGTATTGTTGCAGGTTTATGGTGGGTGGGCGCGGTAAAGGCGCAATCGATACGGGCGCAAGCCACACCGGGTTCCGCTGTGTGGTTAATGCACGCGCTGCTCAACCGATATCGGGGAGTAAACAATGAAGCGTAGATATCCAAAACGAGCCGCTATTAGCCTGTTTGCGATTGCAGCGGGCATTATTGCAAGTTCCAAAAGTGGCACGGAGCCGGTTAACGCAGCGGCGCAAAAGCGGCTGCCCAATATAGTTGTTATCTTTACCGATGATCAGGGATACGGCGATGTGGGCGTTTTTGGCGCAAAAGGTTTCGAAACGCCCAACCTGGATAAGCTGGCCTCCGAAGGCCGTATGTTAACCAACTTCCATGTTAGCCAGCCTGTTTGCTCTGCATCACGCGCTGGGCTACTTACCGGGTGTTACTCTAACCGAATAGGCATTCATGGGGCGCTTGGCCCGGCCGCAACCCATGGCATAGCAGATACGGAGATGACACTTGGTCAGTTGCTGAAGCAAAAGGGGTATGCAACCGGCATGGCGGGCAAGTGGCATCTGGGGCGCCCAACTCAATTCTTACCGACCCACCATGGCTTCGATGAGTACCTGGGGCTGCCTTATTCTAACGATATGTGGCCATTCCACCCGGCAGCGCCGAAAGGTTCTTACCCGCCACTGCCGCTTATTGAAGGAGACAAAGTTCTGAAGGAAGGGTTGGGGCATGAAGATCAGGAGCAGCTAACCACGCAGTACACCGAGCGTGCAGTTAGCTTTATTGAGCGTAACAAAGAGCATCCGTTCTTCTTCTACCTCGCCCACAGCATGCCGCATGTGCCGTTGCATGTTACCAGCAAGTTCAAAGGCAAATCTAAGCAGGGACTTTATGGAGATGTTATAGAGGAGATCGATTGGAGTGTTGGGCAGATCATGTCCACACTCAAGAGGTTAGATCTGGAAAAAGACACTCTGTTAGTCTTTACTTCCGATAATGGCCCATGGCTGCAGTATGGCGATCATGCCGGTTCGGCGGGTCCGTTACGAGAAGGCAAGGGAACCACCTGGGAGGGCGGCACGCGGGAACCATGCATCATGAAATGGCCGGGGCACATTCCGGCAGGCACACGCTCCAACGATATGTTGATGACCATCGATCTGTTTCCAACCATCGCGCAACTAACGGGTGCCAGGTTGCCTGCCCATAAGATAGATGGGCTGGATGTTTGGCCGATTATAGCTGGCAAAAAGGGAGCGCGCAACCCTCATGATGCCTACTGGTTTTACTATGAGCAGAACCAGTTACAATCGGTAAAGTCTGCCGATGGACGCTGGTCGCTAATGCTTCCACACACTTTCCACAGCATGGGTGGCCGCCCCGGTGGCCACGGTGGCAACCCCGTACCCTATGTTATGGTAAAGTTAGAAAAGCCCGAACTGTATGATTTACAGAACGATATTGGCCAGCGCCATGATGTTTCAGCGGAGCATCCAGAAATTGTGGAGAAGCTGTTAGCATCGGTAGAACGGGCGCGTACCGAACTGGGCGATGCACTCACCAACCGCAAGGGTGTGGGTGTGCGCGAGCCTGGCAGGATAGCCGGTGCGCAGAAAAATGGAGACAAGATTGCGTTTCGGATTGGCCGCTACCCCGTTGATTGACGGGCTCCAATGCAAGACCACCAGAAACACCATCAACAAAACCCTGAGTATTCTGGCAGTAGCTGCTGTTGCGCTTCTTCTGTCGTCACATGCTGCTCATGCAGGGCGTAAACCACAGAAGCCTAACATTTTGCTGATGCTTGCAGATGATCTCGGCTTTTCGGATATTAGCTGCTATGGTGGCGAGGTGAGTACTCCAACGCTGGATCACCTGGCTGCCGAAGGGCTGCGCTATACCCAGTTCTACAACACTACACGCTGTTGGCCAAGCAGGGCTGCGATACTTACCGGCTACTATGCACAGCAGGTGCGCCGCGATAGAACTCCGGTTGGCACCCGTGCACTGGTTCCTGGAACTCGCCCAAGCTGGGCATGGCTTCTGCCCCGGTATCTCTCTCAGGCAGGGTATCGATCGTACCACTCTGGCAAGTGGCATCTCGATGGCTTTCCGATCCAACAGGGGTTTGATAGCTCGTACTTCCTTGCCGATTTGGATCGCTACTTTACACCACATCGAGTTTTTATCGATGACAAACGCGTGCCCGGGCCATCAGGCTCCTCGGGTTACTATGCCACCACGGCCATTGCAGATAGTGCGATAGATCAGCTGCGTAAACACCACCTGCAGCATGGCAATTCGCCATTCTTTGAGTATGTGGCGTTCACTGCACCGCACTTTCCGCTGCAGGCTCTGCCAGAGGATATTGCAAAGTACGCACATCGATTTGATGCTGGCTGGGATGTATTGAGGCAGCAACGCCTTGCCAGAATGAAGGCAATGGGGATTGTATCGTGCGATCTCTCTGATAGAACTCTGGGTGTGCCCGCCTGGTCCACGCTGTCACCACCGGATCAGAAGATGTGGAGCGCCCGAATGGCCCTGCATGCCGCAATGATCGACCGCATGGATCGCGAGATTGCCCGCATTCTGAAAGAGCTAACGAAACAGGGCGTACTGGATAACACTCTGGTCCTCTTTCTGAGCGACAACGGGGCCAGCGCCGAGCGCATTGTGCGTGGAGATGGCAACTCAAAAACGGCAATCGCGGGCGCCGCGGAATCCTACCTTTGCCTGGAAGCAGGCTGGGCCAACCTTGCCAACACGCCTCTCCGGCTTTCCAAAATCTATGTGCACGAAGGCGGTATATCCACGCCACTTATAGCCCGCTGGCCTGCCGGGATATCAGGCAAAGGCGAGATCCGGCATGCTCCCGGTCACCTAATAGATCTGCTTCCCACGGTTCTGGATCTAGCCGGGGTTTCACACAGGCAAATCCCTGCGACTGCAGCTCCACCGTTACCCGGTAAGAGCCTGATTTCTACTTTTGGGCATGATGCGAGCATCCACCGAGACTATCTGTGGTGGTACCATCAGGGAAACCGCGCCCTACGGGTTGGAGACTGGAAGATTGTTGCCGAAGGCACTAAGTCTTCCTGGGAGCTATACAATATCTCTCGCGATCGCAGTGAGATGCATAACCTCGCCAGCGCTCAGCCTGATCGAGTTATTGCCATGGATAAAATCTGGCGTGCACACGCCACTGAGTTTGAAACTACGGCATTTAGTGAAGCGCCCCCTCCAGTGCGAAATCGAAGTTACCGAGAATTAAGGGTGCCACCTGTGCGAAGAAGTACCGAAAACCCCCGCCCGGCTTATGGCAAGTAATGGAGGTTCTATGAAGCATCGTGCGTTTACTTTTTCTGCGGCAATTGGCGCAGCATGCCTCCTGGCAGGGCTGAGTGCATCAGCACAAACGCCCACAACTCCCAACCCGGATAGTGAGTACCGGCTTGGGCCAGATTCGTTTCCCCATGATGGCGTTCCGAAGGGCGAAATCAAAGGGCCTTACACTCTAAAGTGCAACATATACCCAGGAACTCAGCATACTTACTGGGTGTATGTGCCTGCTCAATACGACCCCGCCAAGGCGGCAGCGTTAATGGTGTTTCAAGATGGGCAGGCGTTTAAAGACGAACGTGGTGATATGCGCGCTCAGAACGTTATGGATAACCTGATCAATCGCAGAGAGATCCCGGTGATGCTGGGGGTATTCATCAATCCGGGGCGCACTCCAGAACAAAAAGAGCCTTCGCCGCAGGTGGGCTGGGGAGATGGCTTTACAAATCGGGGTGTTGAGTACAACACGCCGGATGATAAGTATGCCCGCATCATCACCGAGGAACTGATGCCTGCTCTGTACAAAGAGTACAACATCTCCAAAGATCCCGAGATGCACGGCATCGGCGGGTCCAGTTCCGGCGCCATCGCAGCGTTCATGGTTGCCTGGGAACGGCCCAACGCCTTCCGTAAAGTTCTGAGTAACGTTGGCTCGTTCACCAATATTCACGGCGGCCATGTGTACACCGATCGTGTACTGAAGAGCCCCAAAAAGCCCATTCGTGTATTTCTATGTGATGGCAGAAACGATTTGCGCGGCGTACGCAATGGAGTTTATGACGAAACCTGGGACTGGTTTCTGCAGAATGTACGCTTGATGAAGGCTCTTACGAAGAAGGGGTACGACGTAAACTACTCCTGGGGCATGAACCTGCATGGTCAGCGGTTTGGAGGCATGATTTTGCCAGAGATGATGCGCTGGTTGTGGCGAGATGGCCCCGTTTCCACCGATCCTAACGATATGGAAGAGAGAAGTTATCGACAGCCCGCGGCCCGCCGATAACCTGCAGGATAACTGTTTCACCGCGATTTACGAGCTTCGGAAGCGCTCCGAAGCTCGTTTTGTGTGTGGCGTTGCTATCGGTAAATGGGCTATTCAACTCCAGAGCCTGTACCTGCCAGCGCCAACATGTTAGTGGTTTTTCATTAAGCCGAATTACGTATTTTTTATTTCATGTAAATTTGCTACTATCTCGCTATAGTAACGATCGGTTTTTGGCTCAGTTCCAGCCGTGAATCATAATTGCCGATTGGGGTTTGTTAGACGCCAGAAACGACTTTCAACTGGATTAAGCCTGGCGCAAGCGGTCCGGCATAGTAACTCATGAGAACTCTGCAGGGCTCTCTGATCCATGTTTTGATTTGCTGTGTTTCAGAAAGGATG
>CAIONQ010000177.1 GCA_903859705.1 uncultured Chthonomonas sp. | reverse complement strand
GTGCCCCTCTGGCTGCTCGCCAACAATCTCAATCTCTGCGGCAGAGTTTGGCCCAACACCCAGTTCTGATGCCAGCACATTCACATTACGCCGGTAGTGGTAGGGGTGTGTGGGGTAATCTGCGCAGGGATCAAAGCCCATAACACGGGCTCCTACGTGGTCTACCGATACACAGATGGTTCCCGCAAGTATCACCCCGGGGCGCTCTGGCGCACCAAACCACTCGCTGTTGTTATTTGCAACTATGCCATCCACCACATTAAGGCAGGGCCGAAAGTGCGCTGCCAGATCGGCAAGCACGCGCGGTAGGCGAATGAGCCTATCGTGCAGATAGGTGCGGGGCACGCCATAGATGGCGGTGGGCAGCCATCCAAACAGGTTTTTAATGCTGAGCGTGCACCCCACACTGGTATGTGCCTTCATTTTAGCCAGCGATACAAAGGCATCGGCCTCTACCAGTTCTGTGGGGATGCTATAGCTCTTGAACATGGCACCGCTGTGTGCCATAGGTATCTCCTGAGGCACATCCGTGGCAAAATCTATAAGGCGCACATTGCGGTACTTTGCAAGGCGCTCCGGATAGCCAAGCTCTTCATACAAAGCAGCGGCACCGCCATCTGTGGGAGCATCGCCAATAACAATTTCGGCATCGGTTACCATTCGGATTGCCTGAATGGCACCCTCCACCACCGCTGGTTCGGTAAGCTCGGTCTGCCGTCCATCCGTAATAACAACCCGGTGGATACCGGCATTTATTTTGATTGCGATTTTGCGCGCGTTTTTTAGCCCGGCGCCATAATCGCCGCAGGCCTCTATTGCCTGAATGGTGCGCTGAATAATCTGCTCATCGCTGGCTTCCGGCAAACATTTTACAATGCTAACGCGCTCTTTTGATGCGGACATGGTTCCTCTTCGCCTTGTTAACTGCTGCACATCGCCGGCTCGTATCCACAAAACACCATGGATTGTACCGCAGAAGCGCAGTTATGAACCGAATGTGAACTGCGTCCAGCGAGATGGTGTTGGAGGGGCGGATGTACTGAACTCTGTTTGGTGTGATGACGCCAATATCTACCAACCGTGTCTGGCCATTTCAGTCGTCGCAATTCTCTTGACGTTGTCCGAGCTGTTGGAAGCTGCCTCGATCACAATACTCTTCGCATCGGCCGGGCTTAGCTTTCCGTCACTAATCCATTTGCAAATGGCGCGGAGTGCCACGCACCTTAGCATTTCATCTGCATCGTTCCTAAGCACCTCGCAGATTTCTGGCAACGATTTAACTCCATTCCGATCTACTATTGTCGAAAGAGCACGCATTCTGGTTCCTGCGTTTGGATCACTTTTCAGCTGCATCCGAGCTACAAGCACAGCAGGAAGAAACCTGTTGTATGGTTCCCGTGCACCGCTCGCCCATGCTAACTGTTTGTTGAGCTGATGTGAACACTCTTCATAGTCTGCAGTGCTCTCCAGCATAATTGTGTTCGATAGGTCGCTGTGGCGAAACGCACACAATGCCCGCAACTCGATGCTGTTCGCCCCAAGAGATGCAGTGATCAGGACATTCACCAGATCTGGCCGGTTCCACTGTAGAATAATCTGAGGCTCATCGTGATAACTTTCGAAGTCACAACTAAGCCCATTACGTCGTGCAAATTTTTCGAAGTATGGAAGTAAGCGCAGTAAGGCACTTCTATCAATAGGCATTGCGTATTCTCCACGATAGCTAATGTGTTAGCGGGAAGCGACCTCGCCTCACTGCGGAACACGCTCCTCAGCACCCACTCTCCAACTGCATTCCTGCCTGCCGTCCGGTCTGGAAGTGCTGGCTCTATCCTGGGAAATCCGAGATTCGCCAGGGCACGCACATTTTCGAAGTCCCCCTTCTCTCTGGGAACCAGATGCAACAAGTGCTCGCGGATGAGCTGTTTCGAACCATCCATCTGCCTTAGCTACTCCTTTCGCTCGTATGTGCCGAAATCCTGCCAACTAACGTAAGCGTCAAACGGCGCACGCAATGGGCCATAGCCGTGCATTGTGTGTGCTGTTTGACGCTTACCTGCACTCTAACATGTCAGCGGTACCCGAAGCGATAGATCAACGCACCAGCAATGAATTCCACAATCAGCCAAAGCCCAATTATCACGAATAGGTTTACAACAGGTGAACCTTTGGAGCGCGTTTTACCCTTAATCAACCTGTACACCACACAGGCAACCGCGGTGAAAACTGCAAATGCGCTTCCGAATTCGTACCAATTCGACATGGCAATTGTCTCCGTTCCAGCTTGCAAACAGCCCAATAGGGGCGCTAAGTGGGCGTACCAAATCCATGAGTATCAGCAAACAATGATAGTGGTAATTCTTCCTGGAACAATGCGGAAACCCGGCCATGTTTTAATAGCACAGCCGGGCAACGACGCGATTAAATTGGGAGCATGTGGCGCGATTATTCGGGCAGCGTAAATAGTGCTCGGATGAAATATGCCGTGATCTTAGCTCCCGTGGCTACCACGCCGCGGATCGGTCCTGTAATCAGGCCAATCCCCGCTCCCAGCTTTGCCTGGCCAGCCACATTACCACCGCCTCCAATTTATTGCACCGAGTCCACCCCCGATGCATCCACCTATATAGCCAACCGCCATCATCGCTGGTAAGATTACCCAACTGGCTCTAATTAACTCGGTACCGACGGCAATTGCGATCGTCCCGCAGATTAGTAGGTTAGCCCCAATTTCTATTAGTTTGTGCCGCAGCCCGGTGCATGCCCACTCGAATCCGTGGCGTTCACTGGATCTTACTCACAATAGGGATACGGCTTCTGATCCAGATAGGTGCCACGCGTGGTGAAGATTCCGATTTGCGGTGAGGGAAGTACCCTTGCACATTCGCGTTTATCTGTCTCGGCTGGGAATACTAATGCACACTACATCAGGATCCTGAACGCCCCACATTTCGGTCACAGGTTTTGTAGTCACATTGTTTCGATGCACTCGCAATTCATCAAGATAATTCAATCACCAATGCGAATCGCGTTGACAATATGCGCGATTTGCTGTTATGGTTATATAGGTATGCGGAAAATAGTTGCACCGTGGAGAATCGTATCGATTATATGCTTGTTTGAGATCAGGGATTATGAAAGGTTGGACTGGGGATGAAGACGTTAAGCCTCGATGCATGCGTGCTGTCACTTCCGATTCGATTTGTACTTATGTTGGCAGCGTTGTCAACAATATCATTTGGCCAGCATATTGCGCGGGCAAGCCCAGTGAGTATAGTCCGAGTCAGTGAAGAATCTGTTCAAGTCCCAGAGCCTGAATACGCTGGGTTGTCTATGTTATCTGATACTATCGACACCAAAGACCATGTTCGAACGCACGCATATTTCAATTTTGGAAGAGTTGATCCTGATTGGTACGCATGCAGTATCTCATACATTTATCGTGAAGAATACCAGCGATAGCCAGGTACGAATTACGAAGCTCAGACCATCGTGCGGTTGCACTTCAGTTTTCATCGTTGATGAGAAGGAAGCGAAGCCATCACAGTCTGAAGAACGAAACATTCCAATATTATTGCAACCTAACGCTGTTTGTAAAATTGGTGTGGCGGTCAACATTGATGATTTGCATTATGGGCCTTTAAATAAATGGGTCTCTGTTTACACTGACGGAGCGGCAAATGCAACAGTCATTTTAGACATACTTGCAGAAATAGAATCTCCAGTAACGATTTATCCAAAATACTTAAACTTAGGTCGCTTGCGCCCGGGTGAATCGCATACCGATTATTTATATGTTACTACAGGCAAATCCACCGCAGCCACAATCGCAGGGTCAAAGCTAGTTAGTGATGATCCGACGATTGTTGTGAGTAAGATTGCAGCGACGGACGCACCAGAACAGGCAAGACGGTCACTTATCTCGGATAGCAACAACCAAGCCGGCCAATTCTATAAGGTATTGTTCACTGGCAAGTATGAAATCGGGCGTAGTACATCCAGAATACGATTCGAACTCGGCAAAAACCTTGCGTACATGTCGAAATCATTTCCAAATGCTCTGGTTACTGCTGACATTACAGGTGATATTTCGTGTTCACCGTCATTTGTTGATGTCGGTACCGTTTACAGCGGGCAATCGCTCCATCAAACAGTGATATTAATAGGTGTCTCAAGAGATTCGCTCACAAACATCACTGCGAGAAGCGATAATGCCTGCGTTTCAGTTCGCATTCTAAACTCTGAACCACGTTTATTTTCGGCAATAGGCAAGAGTGTTAAATATGTGCGCGAGCTCGATGTATGTATTAACAGTGGTGGACGTGATCGGGTGCCCAGAGCAAATGTGTTCATAAAAGGTAAGGGGCACCAAATGCTCATAATACCGGTTGTGCTTGCAGCTGCAAATGTACCGGATCTCCATCCAGATGCAAAGAAATCGAGCATTGGGGCCAAAAACGAAACATTATTCAACTCAAAAGAAGTAAGCCTTCCGAATTCATTTCCAAGCAAAGCTTATAGGGAAACTATTCCGTTCGAATCGACCGGATTGCTTGGAAATCACATTTCACTTGTTCGCAATACCCCTTGGTCAACAGCGATTATTTTTGTTTGCGGATGCAAAATGTGCAAGCAATTTGCAAGTACCCTTATAAGCCAAAGTAAAGCTTTGCACTGCAGTCCCGCTGACAAAGCTATGATGATATTTGCAGGAACCAAGGTGGACGCGCGCTGGTTTGCAGACGAAAACTTGAATGACCATTGGCTTGCAAGAATAGTGCCTGATCCTGACCAACTGATAACTGAACGCATGTACGGCGTTCAATCATGCCCAATGGTTATGATCGCAAGCCCAGACGGCCGCACTAAGCCGTTAAACATAACTGTCGGTACCGGTAGAAAAGACAGCCTGTTACAATTGGCGGACGCAACCTTGCACTCAGTCTGCCGCTGACCGGGCACTGCCACGCCATATATTTCATCGTGGCTAAGCTCGTGAATTCAACGTTTACGAGATCATATCAATGTAAGCATCGAACTGCCGAGGTGATTGATGGCTGCCGATGCGTATGTCACCTATGACAGGCCGCGACATCCACTGTCGTGCGATACTTCGCACGCTGCTCCACGGTGAATCAATAGGATTCACAATGCTCACGCTAATTGCGCACATTAGTGCGCAACAGAGGTATTCACAGATGATCCAAAGACCCCATCCACGGCATTGGCTGTACGCCATGATCGTATTGTTGTTAACAGTAGTCTATGCGCCAACAGCGACGGCGCAAGAGCCTTGGACGCACCTCGCTGGACACGGTCTCATATGTAACTGTGATTCATCAGACCAACGATTGCAGACATGGACACCTGATCCAGTGACGTACGCAACCGGTTGGATCGGAGGCGGCGGTGCGTGCACGGACGATTCAACATGCCCGTACGCACTAACGTACCCAGGACAAACGTATACCGCGTCGGGCAGCGTCTCTATAAGCTACCCATCATGCAAGGAGATATGGGTTTACATTGAACAGAATGAATATTCACCAATCTGCGTCGACGGGCAGTGTAACGGCTCAGGAAGCTATATGCCGCATTTTGTGATAACATCCATGTTGAGGTCATGCCCTTAGACCTGCAATGACAACAGATCTTTGTTTACGTGTCATGTGGCGGGCGGTACAGTGTGTTATTTAGCGGTAGACCCGTTGTACCGCCCTGCCCCTTCTCGGGAGTTGCCTGAACGAAAAACTGCTTCAGACAGTGCCCATTTGATTTAACCATGGGGGCGTGGATCTATTCTATGACTAAACATACGCTTGCAGGCAAGTTTCTAACGCAAGGCCGTTCTCTGTGTTCCGTGAGAATGCCGCATATGAAACCAGTGTCATTTCAACAGCTTGTCTGCCTTGCAGCAATTAGCAGTTACATAATGTTCGGGTTCAAAACGGCAGGTATGGCGCAAACCAGCGTTCAGAATATTCCGTTAGCTGGTGGAATTCAGGAACGAAAGAGCGCAGACGACTTGACCCCTGAAGAACTGAAAAAGCGACTTCAGTTATGGGAAGAAGCTTGTAAAGAGGTAACCACAAAGGAGAAATGTGCCGCCTTTATCGATCTTACCAGGGCACAAAATGATGTTCCCCCAAATCTTGCGTATGCACAGCCCGCGGGGTTGAGAGCAATGCGCGCCCTTGCAAGGGCATTGCACCTTCAATATAAGCAGGCTGGTGGCATTCAGACCTTCTTTCAGGGCGATTCATCACAAAATGCATGGCTGAACCGAGACATTGACTACGCTATTCGAGCTATGGCCGGAATGAACGACAAGGACTTCAAGGCTTTGTTGGATGGAACGCTTTACTTATCGGATACGGATGATCCTGTAAGAGAGGCATTTGAACGCATTGGCGGAGCAGAACGGGACATGAACTACGTTATGCTCGACCAATATACTAAAATGCGCGTGCAGTTATCTATCTATGCAAAAGTTAAGTATATCGACAACGCCGCGAGTGCTTTCAAGGTTTTTGACCTCATCAGCCCGCCTCACAGTGGCAAGAACCTGACGCCAGTAGTATCGCCTCAGCCAAAAGCCGCCACCATTACTGTGTTGGCCCATCCCGTTCGAGGGGAACTTGACTTTGGACCGGGGTCTGTAATGCCGCTGTCGCAAATATTGAAAACAGCTTCAAAAGCGTTCAATTGCGCCTATGAACTCGATCCCAGAATCAAACACATGGTGTGTTTTGTAAGTGGATCCATGACGAGGCCTGTTTTCGAAACGTCACTGGCACTGATTTCGAATGTGCCACCGGTGCGGCCCGTTTCTCGCACTCATGAAAATGTTGATAGCGATATAGAAGCAATCAGGGATCGAGCGAGATCTATTCTTTCCGGTCAGCAGCTGGATGTAACGGCATTAAGAATGTACTTGAACCTGACCCCGGCTCAGAATTTGCAGATGTCTCAGACGTATGGGCAGCAGGAAACGCTTGATTACGCGGCCATTCTTGGGCAATCTTCATTAATCGCCAGCCAATTCAGCCACAACAAACCTGGCGTAACCAACGTGCTGACTACCGTCGGTATATCACAGACTACCAACATAACCCTGCTTCCGGGATTCATCTTGCGTGTATTCTGTACAGGGAAACATGGAGTGCCATCCATAGGTGGCGAAGGGCAGTATGAAGCAGCGAACGAAACCGTGGTTTTACTTCATTGATACTCGGCAGTGTCGGTGAGATAACAAAATATCCAGCTTGTGATACCTTGAAAATGCTCAGATGCACAGCAAGAAAACATGGCGGGAGCTTGCAGTTGGCTCGTTCCCGCCATAACAGCTTGATTACAGTAATCGATGACAAATCTACCTCCAAGGAGCAGTTACATGATTGCACTGGAAGCTCAGTTGAACCAGTGCCTTTCGTGCCTAATAATCCAATCGGTTCAGCACGCGCGCTGATGCGGCAGGCGGCATTTCCCCACAAATACAAACCCCAACCCTGGGCGCTTGCGCGCTCTCGCCTCGAACTGAGCCCAACTTTCTAACTGGGCTCAGGGAGCTCGCCACCAATCGCCTACAAGCACCATCAGGGTTCTGTGGGATCCGCCTCGGGTTTTTCCGACATGGTGTAATGCCGGTTCAAAATAATCAGCCCACCAATCATCAGCAGGATGGCGATTACCGTGATAACCACACCCTGCGATTCCTGAACGAACAACCTGGCTGCCACTTCCTTTGCATGTTCCATTTTGGCGGCATCCGGTTCAGGTTTTGCGATGATGGAGGATTCTGCGCCTACCATCAGGATTTTTCGGATGCTGGATATTATCCCAACAATCAAAAACTCTTTCATAATCGCCTGGGTATCCCGCGTTTGCAGGTAGGTGATGATGGTGCGCAGCAGTTCCAGAATTATCACGGCAAACAGCAGGGAGCTCAGTACCTCCAGGCTATCGTGAATAAATGTTTGCCCGCCTTCGGCAATGCCACCATGCATCGCCTCGCCAACAAACTTGTAGAACATACCCGCCGAGGTTAGCAACACAGAGGCAGATAGCACCAGGAAGAAAATGGCCACAACCACATGTGCCCAGTTATCCAACCGTTCCAACTGAAACAGCGTTTTGTGGGATACCACCGCTCCGGCCTCTTCTTGCGGGAGCGGTGTTTGTTTTGATTTATCAGGCAAATTAGCCTCCCGATAGCCCTATTGGCCTATCAATAGTACAGAAATGGCAGCCAACTCTTCATCTGCTTGCGCGTGTCATCGGTGCATTTCAAACTTGTAAATGATGGAAAATTCTGGCGC
Source organism: uncultured Chthonomonas sp. (assembly GCA_903859705.1). Taxonomy (GTDB): domain Bacteria; phylum Armatimonadota; class Chthonomonadetes; order Chthonomonadales; family Chthonomonadaceae; genus CAIXIX01. The sequence continues at coordinate 15,099 of CAIONQ010000177.1, read as the reverse complement.
CAGTACACCATCCATGGTCCCTGGCAATCTGGGGCAAGCTGCCGGTACTTCTGAATTTTGCCAATGGTCCAGGGCTCCTTCATATCCTTCTCATACTGCCCATCGTGCAGCCTGTAGTGCTCTATGGTGGATAGAACTGGTGCTGTATTTTCCAAATCGTAATCATGCCGGGCGTTGGGGGCAAAGTGCACGCTGCCGCCTACCGTGTAATAGCTGAGGTACTTACCCGCTTTACCCTTGTAGGTGTATCGAATCTGATCTGGCGCAGCGTATGAAAGTTCGGCTCCATCCCTATCGTACAGCTTATCAAAGGGCATGTTAAACCGCTGCTTCAAATCAAAGCCGGCAAACTCTGTGAAGTACTTTGTAAAGTACGGTATGGCCCCACTGTTAGATGTGCCCTCTATGGCATGCCCCAGGCTCTCCAGCGCGCAGCCCGGCCCACGCTCTGCATTTACAAACAGTATGCGCAGGCTGCGGCCAATAAACGGCTGCTCTGGTGTGCCGCCATTGCCAGCCTGTACCGATTTGCCCGGGATTTTGTTGCCCGCCGTATCATAAGCCTGCTTCACTTCGGTGCACTCAAACGGTGCACCAAACTTGCCCTGGCGGGCAAAAAACCATACCTCGTGTATCTGCCCCTGATCTACAAGCTCCTTAAGGGTTAAAAAGCGCCCCGGCTTGTTGGGATCGGCCACCCCGTACAGCTTTGCAAACTTTTCGGAGAAGAGCTGACCATACTGGAAGTTGATGCCCTCTTTCCAGTTAGGCACACGGGGATACAGGGTGCTGTTGCCATCCAGTACTTGATCTTCCGCAACTGCATCGGTATCCTGCAGATCTACGTACTTAAACAGCTGATACTCAAGCTCCGGGCTGGCATCCTCATCTTCATAACCATGGTAGCGGGAAGACTCTCGCAATGCCAGAAAAAGCTCTGTTATTTTGGCATCTGCTTTTACGCTGGACATGCCGTTAGCAAAGTTGAGCACCAGCACTTTTGGCCGCAGTTGGTATATTTCGCGGTGATGCACATGCAGCCAATCGTCCGAATTGGCCTTGCTAAACTCGTTGGGCCACGCAAATATGGGCTTGCCATTGGCACCCACGGTGCGCGTTGTATCTTGCGCGGTGGCTGCCGCTGTTATGCTCAGAAAGGCGGCAATGCCCAGCATTGCCACGGCTCTGTACAGGCGAAATATCATTAAACACTCTCCTCAGAAACGGCTGGCTCTTGCCAGTACAAAACCAGGCAACAGCTCGCACCGTATAGGGCTTTAATCAGAGCACGTATATCATTCCATATTGACGATGTTTTTGACCATACAGGCATACCGTGATACAGTGCAAAGCTATTATACGCAACCAACAGTTGCATTGAAAGCTATGCAGGAAGATGCCTTACGATGTCGAAACGACTACTGTTTGCCGTCACCTTCTCCCTGCTGAGCTGCAGGGATTTCGAAAGGCAGGTTCATTATATGGCAGCTGCAAGCACCGAACATCCGAAGTACAAAATGAAGGCATTTGCAACATCAGAGACCGCAGAAGAGTGGCTCAATCAGTGTGCGGAACAGGCATACCACTTCAAAAGCATGGCCAGCATCGAGGCAACCAACCACTTCAGCAAAGAGCTGGAGGGGCTAATGTGGGTTGTAGTAGAGCGCGACGAAGTGCCGGCAGAGTAGATAAGCGAATCAACAAGCAGTACTTTTAGAGCCCGGAAGGCAATAACCTTCCGGGCTCTTTTAGCACTATATCTTACGCAGGCTGCCATCCAGCGTGTAGGTGCCGCCCGCTTTTGTTTGCAGGGTTACCTCATGCGTGCCCGAACGCAAAACACAGGGCTTGCCCGCCCTTGAGGTGATTTTTACCTGAGCTAACGCCCCATTTCGCCATGAAATATCCAGCGAAAAGCCGCCCCGGGCCAGCAGTCCATTTATTCTGCCATTGGGTATTGCTGCAGGCAGGGCAGGCAGGAGATGCAGGGCTCCACGCCGACACTGCAGGAGCATCTCTGCGATGCCAGCAGCCGCCCCGAAATTGCCATCTATTTGAAATGGTGGATGCAAATCAAACAGGTTGGGGGCTGTGCGCTCCGGGGTAAGCAGATCTCCCAGTAGCTTCCAGGCACGGTCGCCATCTCGCAGGCGTGCCCACAGGTTAATCTTCCATGCCAGGCTCCAGCCTGTGGCCATATCTCCACGAATTTCAAGAGACTTCTTTGCTGCAGCAAACAGATCCGGTGATTCTTCCAGGGTTATCTGATCCGAAGGATACAGGCCGTACAGATGCGATACATGCCGGTGGTGGATATCTTCGGCATTCATATCCCAATCTTCCAACCACTCCTGCAGTTGCCCCTCTTTGCCAACTTGCATGGGGGCCAACTTTGCTTTTGTTTGAGCCCACCGCTGGCGCAGATCTGGATCCTGCTTCAGAATATCTGCCGCTTTTATACAGGAATCGAACAAATCGTGCAGTATCTGGTTATCCATGGTGGGGCCAGCGCAGATGCTGGCGCCAGCATGATGGCCATGCTCTGGCGAGTTAGAAGGGCATGTTACCAGCCAGCCATGTGCAGGATCTGGCACCAGGGAATCCAGAAAGAACTGAGCCGCCCCCTTCAAAATGGGATAAACATCGGCGAGCTGGCGGGCATCCTGCGAGTATTCGTACTGATCCCACAGGCTTTTGCACAGCCAGGCCCCACCTGTTGGCCACATGCCATAGAAGGCCGCATCTATGGGGGAGGTGCCGCGCCAGGCATCCATGTTGTGGTGGCACACCCAGCCATTGGCGCCATACAGCCCTTTGGCGGTGCGCTGCCCCGCCACTGAGAGCTCCTTAAGCGCCTGCACCAGCGGCGCATAGCACTCCAGCAGGTTGGCGGGCCCGGCGGGCCAGTAGTTCATTTCGGTGTTGATGTTAACAGTGTATTTTGAGCCCCATGGCGGGGTTGTGCTATCGTTCCAGAGGCCCTGCAAGGTGGCAGGCTGGCCGCCCGCGCGTGAACTGGAGATTAGCAGGTAGCGGCCAAACTGGAAGTGAAGCCTTGCCAGTTGTGGATCTCGGCCCATAGCAAACTGGCGAACACGTTCATCCGTTGGCAGGTTTTCTGATTCTGAAACGCCAAGATCCAGCACTACGCGCTTAAACAGCTTTTCGTAATCCTGAACATGTGTTTTCAGCATCCTATCGAAGCTATGGGTTTCGGTTTGAGCCAACACCGCAGTTACAGCCGCTGCAGGATCGGCGGATACATCGTTGTAGTTTACATAGCTGGTAGCTATTGCGATACGCAGTACCGCCGAATCGGCATTTGCCACAACCAGGCTCTTGCCATCGTCCGAAGGCCCAACACGGCCGCCGGTAACGGCAATACGCACGGATGCCTGAAACTTTACAGCCCCGGTTATTCCGGCCGAATCCCCACTTATGCCGGTAACAGTTAGGGTGGTATTTTCGGCATGGGATTCGCCTTTAAGAGGGCAATCAAACCGTGCCTGAAAACTGAGTGCGCCGGGCTTGCTGCTGGTAATGCGCACCACAATTACCTGATCTGGGACGCTTGCAAACGCTTCTCGGCGGTACACAACACCATCGGCGCTGAACTGAGAAGTGGTTACCGCCGTGCTCAAATCCAGCTCACGGTTGTACTCTTGCTCCACCCCGGTGATACCGGCAAACTTTAGCAGCAGGCTGCCCGCTGTTTGATACGGCATCTGAGTTGCCGGGCGGCTCAGAAACTTTGTATCTACCAGTTTCTGGGCCTCTACCCAGCGGCCTTCAAACACCGCTTTGCGTATCTCAGGCAGGGCGGCAAACCCTTCCGGGCTGGTGTAATCATGCGGGCCGCCTGCCCACAGGGTGCCTTCGTTTAACTGCAGGCGCTCTTCGGCAACGCCACCAAACACCATGGCTGCTATACGGCCATTACCTATTGGCAGGGCCTCCAGCCAGTTTGCTGCGGGGCGTGTGTACCATAGCGTATCAGGCCGAACAACGCGTACGGCAAGTATTTCTGATTCAGAATTAGCCAGCACTTTAGGTATCTCCGCAGCCGCGGATGCCGACCCTGCTGCGGCGGCACCAAGCGCAACCCCTGCTGTTTTCAAAAAGTTTCTACGCGATGTAGGCATTTAACAAAAAACCTCCGGCCCGCCGCCACCCCGGTCGGCGCTAAAGCCCTGAAATATACTGCAAATCTTCCATATTGCCAGCCAGATAACCTGCGTAGCTGCATATGTGCCTGCCTGGCGCAGATGTGCAGCCTGGTAATATCAAAAATCCCCGGCGCACATGCAGCCGGGGATTTTTGTGAGGCGGTTTCAAACGCAAACTACGATTTTATTTTTTTGCGGCGCTGCTGAAATGCGGAGGTTAGCACTGCAAGCAGGAGCACACCGCCAACAACGGTGCCTTGCCACAGCGACTGGTTGGGCACATCCAGCATATTGAGGCCGGTGAGAATAACGTTGAGCAGGCAGGCACCAAGAACAGTTCCAAGCACCGTGCCCTGCCCGCCAGTAAGCGCCGTGCCGCCGATAACGGCCGCCGCCACCGCGTTCAGTTCGTATCCAATGCCGTTTCGCGGATCGCCCTGAGTAGAGTAGCCAGCATACAGTATGCCGGCAACACCCCCAAGGAGGGCAGATATCCCATAGGCAAACAGCTTAACGCGGCCAACATTTACACCGGAAAGCTGCGTTCCTAATTCGTTGCTACCTACGCTGTAAACATAACGACCTATGCGTGCTTTGCTCAGCAGTAGATGTATGACCACGCCAATTACCGCTAACAGGGCCAGCGGAATAGGAATGGGCAGGCGCGAGTTAGGAAACAGAGATCCGTTGGCCAGATTGAGTATAAAGCTGTAATCCGTAAGCGAAATAGGCAGCTGAGAGTTAACCAGCAATGCCTGACTTTTGAGAATACTCAATGATGCCAGTGTTACAACAAATGGCGGTAATTTGAGCTTATGGATCAGGTTTGCATGAATGGTGCCAACAACAAAGCTGAGTACCAGTGTAAGCAGCAGCGATAGACCTATGGCTGCACCGGTAAACATCCGCGAATCCAGCCTGGTGATCATAAGAGCCATCAGCATACCGCTGAAGCCTATGAGCGAGCCAACCGATAAATCGATACCACTTGTAAGGATAACAATCGTTTCACCGATCGCAAAAATGCCGAGCAGTGCAATCTGGCGGGAAAGGTTTAGCCAGTTGGGGCGTGCGGCAAACCTGTATACATGGTCATGCGAATTAAGCAATATCCGAAATGGATGATGCTCTATAACAAACGGCTTATCGATGACGAAAAACAGAAATATACACAGCACGACAAGGACAAAGCAAACACTGCTCTCACGGCTGGCAAAAAACCGTTTAACAATATTCTGTTTCCTGGCACGAACTGGATTCTGCGGCTCGTTTTCGGCCGGCACCCCGTTATCTGGGGGAGCTTGACTCATGACGTGTACGGCTCCTTGAGTTGATGCGCGATCTGCTGAAGCTGGGTATTGACGGAAACCTCAGTGTAAACAGTCCCCAATTCTACATCTGCGATCTGATTTTGTCAATGTCAGTTTCTAAATATTCTTTAGAAACTATCTTCTATAATTCCGATTATTCAGGAATACATGAGGCAACGATTGCCCTTAATACTGCGCTTCCGGAGCCCTCCCCACACAGTAACGAGCAGCGCAGCAGCCATAAAATCGACTGCATGCGCTGCCCGCGGGTGCTGACCTAGCTTATAGGATTTTAGAGGATGTGCTGTTACTTAGCCATCCGCCGGCGGCGGCGAATGCACACAATGGCAGAGCCAGAAAATACTGCCAGGTACGCAAAGGTGCCAGGCTCCGGCGTGCCAACCTCAAATCCATATTGAACGCCGGCATACACATTTATAATCGGTGCTCCGCTGATTGGGTCGTTTCCGGTTTGATCTACCAGAAACATCTCAGCGGTCCACTGAAGCGGTATGCCTGGCGGCCCGGGGAGGGGCGCGTTGTTTGTGATGCGCTGCGGAGAATCGAAGAACGTAGTGCCGTTTGCTGCACCAAGAGAATCGTAATAGGGGTTATTGGATCCCAGATTATCTACCCCCGTAAACGAAACTCCAGGCTGCCCTACGCCGCCAACAATTGCCCAGGTATTGGATATAACTTGCATCCAGTGCATGCCGTTTGCGCCGCCGGCAAGGTTGTTTGAGGCCGTGTATACAGGGTCTCCCGCACCGGGGTTGTAGGTGGCATAAAACTCTTCACCCACAGCCGTTCCGCGTGCATAGGTTGCGTAAGTCTTAATATCTACTGTGCCGGTAAGCGCATTGCCGGGCGTGAAATCTGCATTGGGGAACGCCGCAGAAAGCACATCGATATAGTTGGCATTGTTGGGTTGAAAAGCCCCCGGGTTTGCCAGAGCTACCGGGCGCACGGGTTTTGTGCGTATGTACCAAATTTGGCCGGCGGCGCTAAAGTAGCTAATGGGGTTGTAAACACCGAGAGTGGTTGCTGGCCCGCCGCCGGAGGCGTTGGCGATGGGTGCGCCAGCATAATTTTCAACAAAGCCCTGGGATTGGGCAGTGGTGATTGAAACTGTTAGCAGCGCCACCGCTGCAGACAGGTATTGCCACACAGAACGCTTCATGAATGTAAAACCCTTCTCCATACCCACGCCAGAGCCGGGCAGGATCGCATCATCGCACAGGTGTTTCGGCAAACATCGTTCGGTACGGCCAGTCAGGCACGGCAGCTATCCGTTACAAACGTGCAGCTGTGTGCCTCATGTTGCATGGGGGCATCCCTCCCTTATCGTTATGAAATGCACGGAAGTTAGATAGCCACGGGCACAATCCAACGGCTACTAACCGGCGGCTAAGAACGGAAAGGTGTGGAACGGAGACATAAACCCGGCCAGTTCACTGCGATAGCGAGCGGGCAATCAGGTTGCATGAGGAACCATTGCAGTATAACAGCGCTTATTGAGACTCGTCAAGCGCAAATAGATAATTACTACGATAAATCAAAACAGTATTTAAGCCGATGCCTGATTGGGCTATTGATTAATGAATGGGCTTACGGTGCAGCATGCGTGGTTCCGCCTCAGAAGTGAAATGAAACCCGGCCTTAGCCAACGCCGAATTTGTAGATGGATTAGCGGCTACCAGCTTCCAGGGCAGCCCTGTTCTTACATCTTCTATGGCGAGCAGCGCCATCCCCAGATCAATGCCTATCACATCTTTATCAAACCAGTGCTTTAAAGGGTTGAAGGAATCACTGAAGCCATACCTGCCCCAGATGTTCATTCCGAAGCGCATATAGGTTTCATCTGCGGCTGCTTTGGAGAGCTCCGGAGTGAAGATGATAGAGGCTATGGCACCGGTAGTGGAAACCGTGCCATCTTCCGGGCCAGGTACGCCGTAGGCGTTATAACCATCCGGGCCATCGCAGGCATTAAGCCCCCAGATATTCGGGCCATACTCTTTGCGATTGAGATCCAAACAAAACGCCCGATTGATCTCGGTGGCCAGGCGTGAACTAATGTGGTAATCCCAGCCATCCTTATCTCGCATGCCCTTAAAATTGAAGAACGCATGCGCCATCTGATGCATGAAAATTGGGCCACCTGCCAGCGTTGTTTGCTTTTTGTAAGTATAGATGTTGCGCTGCCACGCTCGCCAGCAATCGGCGGGTTGCGGATTGGTGTGAGAGCCGAGGGCAAGAATGTAGATGAACATCAGCTCGCAATAGTGATCCCAGTTTGCGTTTAAGAACCCTGTATCCGGTTTCCAGCCCATGCTAAACGTTAGCTTTTTGGGCTGGGCTCCGCCATTGGTTCGCATCCAGGTCCAATCCACCCTGTCGTAAATTGCCTGTGCTAGCCGCTGAACCTCGGTGCCCTTCCAGTATTCGCCCGCAGTTAGTGCGCCCATAAGCAGCAGGCTGGTATCTACGGACGATAGTTCGCAGTTCCACACCCGGGCTCCGCTGTGCTTATCTATAAAGTGGTAATACCAGCCATGAACGTTGGGGAGTTTGCCATGCAGATAACGCAGAGTAACAAGCGCTCTGGCGTAGGCCTGTTCTCGCTTAATCCAGTGATGATTTACAGCAACTGGCAGGCTGGCAAGCGCATAGCCCGTGCTGGCAACGCTGGCCACCGTGAAATCATCTTCACCGCCAATATTACGTGCCCTGTCGTTTGTGAGACCGGTGGTAGGATCGGATTTTTCCCAGAAGAACTGCACGGCGCGATGCTGCACCTCTGCCATAAGCGCACTGCCAGAAAGTGGTGGCAGCGCACCCTGAGGCACAGCCATCGATGGCATGGGTATTGCCAGCACCAGAAGCACGGCTGTAACAATGCGCATTGTAAATCTGATGAACTGTTTCAACTGCTGCCCCCTGCTACCGTTATAGATGCTCTGGTTTTGGCATGCGAATATAAAAGCGATAGTATCACAGCAGGAGTTTGATTTCAACCGCATAGTGGCGGTGCGGCCCCGGCAAAGGGATAGCAACGTCTCCCAGTTTAAAAACACATATCGAATTAACTACAGTTAAATCAAAAATTATTCGTGGTAAAGTATATGCGGTTGGAATACCAACAATACAAATGGCCCCGCCTGCGTTGCAGCGCAAACGGGGCCTGGCAAGAGCCGGAGCACGAGGCGCCAACCCTGCAGCAACGGGATTTTACCTCACTCCGGTTCTTTGCGTCTGTACACCGCATTAGATACACACGGAGGAACCAGATGCCAGCACGTATGGAGCGTGGGTTCACGCTTATTGAACTGCTTGTTGTTATAGCAATAATCGCACTATTAGCTGCGATTTTGTTTCCTGTTTTCGCGCAGGCCCGGGCCACTGCCCGCAAGGCGTCCTGCATGAGCAACTTCAGGCAAATTGGCACCGCCATGCTTATGTATTGCGGTGATTGGGACGAGTGCTTTGCCCGAACTCAAACATCGGATTTGCCGGGAAGCCCGGGCTATATAAGCTGGTGGTCTACCGCCTACTACCAGGCTGCCTTAGATGCGTACATTCGCAGCGGAAAAGGGGGCACTGCATCCAACGGCCATACAGGGGACCATGGCAGTGTATGGTGGGATCCTTCTGATCCCGATAGAGGCGATCCTGCCATGTGGGGATCTATTCGTAATAATGGGCTGATAACCGGGGTGACCCGCAGCCTTGCAGACCTTTCCGCGCCCGCACATACCATTTTCATGACTTTGCGTACGGAGAGGTGGAAGGAGTATGAGTGCGCTGTGGGAACGGCCGCGAGTTGTGAACCCACCGTTCTGCCCGTTAGAGATGCCTCCAACCCATTCTGGAACAGCGACTACTTCGATATCTGCCTCAACCCATGGAGCAGCAGCAGCCTGCCAGGGGATGCCTTTTACTGGCAAACTGGGTTTGCAGCCCCACCGTGCGATGTGTTTCCGGGAGATGCCAACTGTATTCTGGAGTATGCCAGCATCGATGGCCGCTACTGGAATGCACCGCCCGAACATCCACGATACGCGGGCGGGCACCCCTTTGCGTTTATGGATGGCCACGTAAAGATGATGCCTTTTGCCGCTACCTATGAGTCGCCGCGTGCTAACATGTGGGCTACAAATCAGGATTTAAGCCCGGCCGGTTACTGAATAACACTGCGATGCTATACATCTGCTGCGGAGGGCAACGGGTGTGCCATCCGCAGCAAAACCAGCATAATTTGCAAATGGATGCCCGGAGTGCTTTTTTCTGGGTATCCTGTAGCGTATTTCACGTGCGCTCGGCAGCCATATTCGCCGCTCACCACCGAAAGAGTTTAATGCCTGAACAGAACACCCCGGAAACCGAAGCGCTCCAGTTTACAAATGTTGCCGCGCTTTATGATTTGCTAATGACAGGCGTGCCCTATGACGACTGGGTTACCTACATAGAAGAGCTGTTGGAGAGCCGGAATGCTGCTCCAAAACGCGTGCTGGATCTTGCTTGCGGAACGGGCAATGTTTCTGTACTGCTGGCCGAAAAGGGCTACGAGGTAACCGGGGTAGATATTGCGGCAGATATGATTGAGGCCGCACGGCAGAAGCCCGTGCAGCCAGGGTGGAGAATGGAGTTCTTTAACCAGGATGCCGCCGAGATGGACCTGGGTGACCGCCGTTTTGATCTCTGCATTAGCCTGTTTGACAGCCTGAATTACATCACAGACCCGCAGCGCCTGCAGATGGCATTTCACCGCATCGCTCACCATCTGGAAGAAGGGGCTCTGTTAATCTTCGACGTGAACTCGGAATACGCCCTCAAGAATCGGTTCTTCGATCAAGACAACCGCGATTATCCAGAAGAGCGGCTGATGTACGATTGGAAGAGCGTTTATGATGAAAAAACACGCATCTGCCGTGTGTACATGGCTTTCTGGTATCGGGAAGATGATGGCACCACCCGCGAATTTAAAGAGGTACATGTGCAGTTTGCTTACAAAGCCCCCGAGCTTGTGGCCATGCTGGAAACTGCCGGCTTCACTGATATATCCACCTACCAGGCCTACACCATGCGCATGCCCGGCCGCACTGCAGACAGGCTATACTTTGTAGCGCGTAAAGGGTGATTCGCTTAGCGAGGGGGTTAAGGGCGCTTTGCGCCGGCATGTAGGAGCGCCCGCGCCAGCCCACACGCCGAAAACTAAAGGCAATAAACTCGCTGGCCTGGGGGGGTGGCAAACGCAATTTTCCGGCAGGCAGCGTTTCACCAACCACTAAACACCAATCCCCAACCCCGCCTGGAAGCCGTGTACTAAAATGTACCAGGGCTATCGCCCCTCGCTATCTTGTGTCTCACTTTCAGAGCTCCAATCCAATCTGAAAATCCCCACGGGTTGCTCCACCACTATCTTCACTTTGCTAACTTCCGCTCATCATCTGGTCCCCTTCAGGCGATATAGATTGTAGTACAGCTATAGCACAGTACTCAGGAGATACAATTGCCCGGAACACGCTACAGAAAACAGATTCTCAACCTGAATGCCCTGGGGTTGGCGGCAGGATTTTCAGAATTTGGTGCCACAAACTGCACTCCAATTCCGCCACTTGTATGGGTGGCGACTCATGGTACACCGGCAGTTGTTAAGGCACTGCTTGATGCTGGCGTTGAGGTAAACGTACGTGATGCTTGTGGCCGAACTGCGCTGCACCATGCATCGGCGGTGGACAGCCGATCAACAAATAAAATAGTAAGGCTGTTGATTGCCACCGGGGCGGATGTAAACGCTACAGATAACGAAGGCTACACGCCATTGATGCGCGCCCGGGGACAGCGTAACATTCAGGCATTGAAAAATCAACACCCCAAAATGAGTGTAAAGCAAGAGACAGAAACGGTTTTAAAGCCGCTGATTGGCCAGCCAATTTCAGACATGTGGCGAATGTATTTTCAGGCATTTGAAATTGGAGTGCAAAAGCCCTGTAAAAACCGGAAGGGCCAGGACATCACCCGTGCTGATCTCTCGCTTCATGTTGCCTGCAACTGGGATATAACTTGTAACAACGAGCCAATTGTGGGCTCACAAGATTTCGGCCCGTGGCCCGAGCGCCATGATGAGCATGCAAAGCCATTCTATAACATCCTTGGAAAACCAGAGCTAACCATCAAGTGTATACGCGCAGATAATAGCGGTTCTCTATGGTTACAGACAACCTGCGGCTATACCCTGCACATAGCAACCGATCCGCCTGATACTCCTCAAGACCCAGACAACGACTCAGAACAGTGGCGATTCTTACCTGAAAATCAAGACGAACACCACTTTGTTATAACCGCAAGTGGAATACAGCGGTATTGAGGCGCGCCCTTATCTTAACCCCTCACGGCATGTTCCCTTCGGTACGGCGCCAGCAGCGCCTGCAAATCCCGATTAACGGCAAGCACCGTTCCCTGGGGCAATGGCTTTGCCTCATCCCTATCGCAGGGCTGTATTTTCACACCGTTTAAGATCATAATCTGTTTCCAAAGCATGTTGCCATCCAGCTTTTCGTGCTGAACTTTCAGTGCAAGCGCACGGGCAACATCCGCCTGTGCGGCTTCGGCAGCGGCCATATCGCCGGCCATAAACGCTGTTAGGATGCTATTCAGTATTTCCGGGTAAACGCTGCTGCCTTCGCCGATTACCCCAACGGCTCCCTGTTTTAGTCCGCTTAAAAAGTAGGTTTCATCGCCACATATCAGGCCAAATCCCTTGCCGCGCACCACCTCTGCAACGGGCGTAAACAGCGCAGGATCGTGGGTGGAGATCTTAAAGCCAACCACACGTGGCAGCGTTAAAACGCGCTGCATCAGTTCGGAGGTCATGCGGTAAGCGGGCGGTGTGGAAGGAGGCTGATACAGTACGAGTGGAATTTCGGTGGCATCGTGAATGGTTTTGAGATACCGGAAAATGGCATCGGGCACCGTTTCGCCAATTGACGGCACAAATGCCTCTGGCATGGGGTGCACGGCGGCATCTGCGCCCATGCTGCCAACATACTGCGTTAGCTCTATTGCCTGTGCAAGGTATCGGCGCGGGTTCGGCTTAACATTCGGGTTTGTCTTTCGCTCCAGCCACTCGCCGCCGCAGCCAATCATCACACCCATTTTGCCGCGTGCGGCCTTCAGCATATCATCGCACAGCAGCTTCGTTTCATTCACGGTGAAGCTGTACATCTTGCCCATGCCAGATCTGGCAAAAACAGAGGTAACACAGCCTCGAGAGATGAGCCACTTCACCCATTCTCGTGCGCCATCGTAATCCAGCGATAGTTTTGTATCCGGAAGAACGGGAGTGAGCATAGGGCTTATAACGCCCTGGAGGAACTTAGGAGCTTCGTTTACAGTTTTCATAAAACACACTCTCACACGGGTTTGTATCTGCTAAATATAATACCTTCACGCCAGCTTCCGAAGATAGACCAGGCTACTGCCACCGGGCACAAACATGTTGAATGGCGATATTACGGTACCTGCTTTTAGCAGTGTATCAAAACAACGATGCAGCACAAGGTTATGTTCCGCGAATGTGCCTCGCCAGTTGCATCCCGGCCTCCTCGCTTCCTACCGCGCCTAAGGCGCTCATACCATCCACGCTATTGCCTATTTTGCCTGATTCAGGCATAACACCTACAATGACTGAGCAAATTAAGGCCACCTGCATAATCCATGCTGAAATAGGTTCCTGAGTGTTCGACCCGGGGGGAGAAATAGTATTATGAAGGCAACAGCTACAGAAGTAAAAAACCGGTTCGGCTAATATATGGATAAGGCACAGACGGAGCCGGTAACTATTGAGAAAACAGGACGGAAGTATGCTGTGCATATCGGCTTCGACGAATATCAGCGCCTTCTGGCATTGGAAGATACTTACTGGGGTGAGAGAGCGAGCGAAGCAGAAAGTTCCGGTTATTCTGGCCCGGATGAGGTACAGAAGCTACTGGCCAAACTATAACCCTGCACAATTAATGGACAACGAATAACATGATAGGCATTCATGCGCAAGGTTGACTTAACACGCGACGCACTCAAATTTGTTAATGTCCTTGATGCGAAGCAGTTTCGACAGGTGATTCGTAAAATGTTGTCTCTGCTTACAGATCCGGAACCCGCCGACTTACGCAAACTTATTGGGTAAGACTACTGGCGTGTGGATATTGGCGAATACAGAATCATATGTCTGTACGACGAGATAACAACTCGTGTTGTGCTTGTAGGGAAGCGCAATGACGACCAGGTGTATCGAGACCTGAACCGCAAATAGGGATCCTCCCCAAACGCAGCGGCCTAACCTCCTCGCTTTACTCGCATCCTCGTTTTGTTCGCTCCATCGCTTCCTCAAACCCCAACAATCCCCACTACCGGAAAAGGCTGGTTCAAAAGCCACTCCGTCTGTAATTCTCGGGTTGTTCTGCCCGATGCAGCAGCAAGCGCCTTTATCTTCTCTACAGTGACGGCATTATCGGGGTGCTGCCACCGTTCCACCCATTCTGGGCGCAGGCGCGCCAGCGGTTCCGCGTCTCCGAACAGGCACTGACCAAGTGTAAGATCTCCGGCATGCGCAAAAACGCTCAACCCCAGATCGGTAACTGCTTGCCGGAGGGAGGCATCAAAGGCAACATACTCTGGCCACAATGGCCGATTAGCTTTAAGCATGCTCAATTCAGTTGTGATCACCGCCCCAACACCCTGCCCAATAGTGCTGCGTGCATAAGAGTGGATGGCATGAAGGCGCGGGGCAGTGAAGTTGCGAACCCCAAATGAGCGCAGGCGACCCGCAGCAATCTCCAACCCGATAGCCTGCACGATGGGTTCATACGGTAAGTTTGGCCGGTCGTCCAGGTACACCATATCCAGATACCTGGTGCCGATCAACGCCATATCGGTGGCGATGTCCTGCTGGAAAGCTTCTGGGGTGAATCGATCGATTGGCAGTTGGGCGGTTTCGTCCCAATCGTCATGACACACCTGAGTGCAAATGAAGAATAACTCCCTGCATTCATGCGTTGCCAGCCACTCGCCTGCAGCTATCCGGCTATGCGTTTCACCACCTTCGCCATGCAGGTGCAGCGCGTTTCCGCCCCGCTGGTGGTACGCAAGCAGATTCGCAGACACGTTGGTATCTGCTGCAGAGGAAGGGTGGGCCATTAAGGCACTGAAGTTTCGCGCTAAAGATGGGAGTTCAATCTGTCGCAACGGCATTTACCCCGGGCAGACAAACGTTTTAACGATTAGAATTGGTGTGAAGCCTTAGCTTTGATGTACCGGTACGCCGCAAGGCTTCAGCGTAAGGTTCGTCCTCAACCATATCACTATCAATTGCTGTATTATGAGCGCAATAGTAGGCCTGGGCAGCATAAACATCGCCCAATGTCATGATAGTGTTCTATCACAAATCGTACCATCCAACAACGTTGAGCATGCACATGTCTGCTTAGCCTGAATTATTCATGAAGGTTCATCAGACGTGCGGTGTTGGTAGTTTGGGTCTCGTTTTTAGCATTGCTGACGGTTTTTCACAGCCAGACGCGCGATAACTGCCACACCTGGCTGCGAATTGAAGCTACAATCACGGT
>CAIONQ010000176.1 GCA_903859705.1 uncultured Chthonomonas sp. | reverse complement strand
GCGCGACTAACAGCTTCAAGTACAACGGTAATGATCTGCGTGTGCAGAAGATAGATTCCAGCGGCACACGCAACTATATCACCGATGGCGATTCCCCGGCGGCAGCCGTGCTCTCCGATGGACTTGCCACTTTCACTCCCGGCCTCTCCGAGCGCCGCAGCTCAACAAGCAGCTTTTACCATGGGGATGCCCTGGGTTCCACAAGAAGCCAGACAAACTCCAGCCAGAGCGTAACCGACTCCAAGCGATACGATGCCTTTGGCATGCTGGTAGCTGCTACTGGCTCAAACCCGACCCCCTTCGGGTTTGTGGGTGGGAGTCAGTACCAGACCGATGCCGACAGCGGCCTGATGCTGCTTGGGCACAGATACTACGATGCAAGCATCGGGAGGTTCATTTCCAGGGATCCGGCGTATGCGGGGACTAATTACTATGCATATTGTGAGAACAATCCGTTAGATCATGAGGATCCAGAAGGGTTGGCTGGAGACGCTAAACAACTCGGGTTAGTTGACTGGGTAGGCAAGTTTATTCAGACTGGGAAGGGTCTAAATCCAATCCAGGGATCATTTATTGGAGGAGGCTCTCGGCACTACCGGAGCGACGACATAGTGCGTGAGATCCGCTACCCAGATGGCACTGTCGAAGTGCGCCATGAGATCCATATCACTCAGGATGAAATTGTTTATCCAGCTGTCTCAGTTGGGTCTAATCTGGGAAACATCACGCCTCCGTGGATTCTTCCCATCAATCAGCCGTCCGGCCAGGGCGGCCATGCTGGTCAGACACCAACACCAGAACCGTACCCACGTCTGACTGACCCC
The DNA here is from genome assembly GCA_903859705.1 of uncultured Chthonomonas sp. Classification (GTDB taxonomy): domain Bacteria; phylum Armatimonadota; class Chthonomonadetes; order Chthonomonadales; family Chthonomonadaceae; genus CAIXIX01. The sequence continues at coordinate 59,074 of CAIONQ010000176.1, read as the reverse complement.
GGGTACCAATTGCCCGCGCCCGTGACAAAGCCGACTACGCCAGTTTCACCTACAAAACCAACGAGTCCAAAAATACCCGGTAAAACTGACGGAGGTCCGTCGAAGGTTCACAAACGGGCGAAATAACTTGATTGGAACTCGCCGTCTGTGTAATCGGACTGGCTAATCCACCCATCCCGTCTACCGTTCGATGAAGTTGAACAGTAGACGGGATAACAACCATTGGTAAGGAATAGTGAGTGGTAACATGAATAGACACTGGCCTGCTCGAGTGATTATCGCTTTCACAAAGATGTGTTTTGCAGTTCAACTTTTTCTGGGTGCTACAAGTCTGTGCCATGCCTCGCACCTGGCCAGAGTGCCTATGATTTTCACAATCGATCTTGATTTGCCGTGCGTGCGCGTGAATGTTGCTGGCAAGGGCTACTATAATTTTTTAGTAGACACTGGAAGCACTTGCAGTACCGTATTCACAGAAACAGCCAGAGCGCTCAACATTGTCAATGACCCGGATCTTGATGTGCGCTCAATGGATCCGGACAACTTGCACGCCAGGAGTCAGGCTGCCATGTTGCCGTTCCTTCAAGTTGGCAAGATTAAGATTCCAAGCGTGTTAGTAGCGATTAGCTCAAAGAATGTAATGCAGTTGCACTGTGACGGCATTCTCGGCTTGGATGTGCTGGCTAAATATGTCATTACTCTTGATTTCGACGAGTCTGCGCTTGTTATTGACCAGGGAATTCCATCGCGTAAGGCTGGTACTGCAATCAGGTTAGATAGAAAACTCAAAAACATCGCAACTTTCAATGCAAATGTTGATGGACAGAAACTGCAACTTAAACTGGATACAGGATGCCGCGGGCACATTGCATGTGACCAGGGCCGACTTAACTCATTGCAAACGCAGCAGCCTTTCAGGACTACAAACCTGCTAGGGCTGGACGGATTTCATAGGAGTGGGGAATTCATGCTGAAATATTTATCTGTTGGGCCGTTTAATTTGCGTAACGTGCCAGCGATTGGAGTTTTCGGCCCCAAGCCCCGGCCCGGATCTGATATCCTCATCGGGATATACTTTGCGCGTAGGTTCAAAGTAACAATCGACCTGACTCACGGCGTCATGTATTTGAAGCCGGGGCGAAGAATTGGAGAACAGTTTTGCTATATGGACCCCGGCATGAAGCTCGGCCAGTACTCACGTATCACTGTCGCGCATGGATCGCCTGCGTACACCTCTGGCCTGAGGTCCGGTGATGTCTTAATTGCACTTGATGGAAACCACAATGATGACAATATTGGAATTCCCATTTCAGTTCTAACAGCCTCTCCGGTGGGAAGGAAGTGTTGCGTTGAGGTAATGCGGAATGGAAAACCCCGCAACTTTACGATAGTTTGCAGGGCAAATATACCCGCCCCGCCGCGTACGCACTTAAAATAGCATACGGATAATGTTGCTACCGATTGGGTACGATCGACCCGCACGCCAGACGAATGGATTATGCTACGATCTGGCGACACGTCGACAGAAACGCTGAAAAACGCAGGCCCGTAGCGAGCGACACTGGTGATAACTGCCCTTCGGGAGCTAAGAACCGTGCCAAGAGTTGCGTTTGTAAGATCTGGCAGCGGTTTGTCGCGAGATCGGCGTTGGCTTTGCGAGTGCGGATTCAATTGGCTAACTGCCGATAAAATACTTGCAAGATAGGCAGTCTTGCATTGCGCTGTAGCTTTGAGCTTGCGAGGGGTGTTCAACCATGACGGCCAAGTTTACTTTCCTTAAGTAGCGTACCGTCAACACTCACACCGGATGCCTTCGGCAATGCCGTGGCCACCACGGGTACTACCGGCAGCAGCTATCAGTTCGGGGCAACATCTGGATACCGGAATGATGGTGATGCCGGGCGGCTCAAAGTTTTAATGGGCTTTTAACGTATCCGACGGAGCCTTGACTCCTCGCAAGCTCGGCGGCTCCGCAGGTTTATTATTCCTCTGTGCCGGGGTTTTATCGCCAGATCGGCGATGGTGCCTTCACCACACGTGACGCCTATCTGGATCAGAAGCCGTATCTCTACTGTGAGCATGATCCGGTAAATGCGGTGGATCCGAGTGGGCACTATATTGTTAGTGGAAGTTTAGGTGCGGTTGGTGGGTGACTTTTCTTTGGAGCGTGGGCTGATGTGTCCGTAGACTTTGACTCAATGGGTAATTGGGGCCTAACTCCACATATCGGAGCTGGCATAGGCGGAGGTGTTGGGGGTTCGGCCGGCCCTGGCGGGTCGGTTGGCAGTGGGTTCATCACACCTGGCCCGTCGTTTGCAATTGATATCGTCGGATTCGTCGGTGATGCTATAGGTATATCTGGCCAACTTAGCGTAAGTCCCCATGTAGATGGATCCATTGACGTTGGTGGTGGTGCAGGAGGCAAGATCGGTCCAACGGTTGGTGCTGGCGGTTTTATCGGGCCAACGATTGGTTACACGTGGAAGGGGCCTGGCAACTGGATTAACGGGATCGTTAATGTTGTTGGATACCTTAGGTCCCTGTAGCAAGGGCACGAGAAAAATGATGTACTTTCGTTGCAGACTCTTTCGAATTTTTTGATCTGCCACGATGCATTATTGTGTGACGTCTGGTTCACATCAGGAGGGCAGGTTGCTGCGCTGATGCGAGCCATGTGTCGCACCGCGTCTTGGGTATTGTGAAGGTACACAAAGAATGGTGCTTGAAGGCAGTAAATGAAATATCTACTTCTTAAGGATGTCCCTGTTGATTGGCGCGAATTCGTACGCTTGCGGCGAATATACCGGGCTTCACTTTTTGCCTATATTCCTGTGAGTATGCTGATGATGATCACGTACGCGCCACTCACGTTTCTGTGGTTTGTATGCGATATGTATTACATCTATACGATACGTCGCAAAATACTGAATCTCACCTGTCCCAATTGTGGTAACCACTTTTTCTCTGGAGACGGTTGGTCTAATGAGTATCAGCGTGTATGTCCAGTTTGTCGTCTTCGGCGACCAGTTTGATAAGCCTCACCTCTGGCGATTCCTCGGTAACCTACTATTCGTACGATAATGCCAACAGGTAACAGAGATCCAGTACAAAACCAGTGGGGGAACCAGCACGGCCGAGCATACAATAGGCGGTTGTTTTTAGCAATAGACAGGTGTTTTAGTTGTTCTTGTTGCAACGACATAGACGACGTATATGACTTACACGAGGTGCAAACCTGGAAACTGGGCCAATTCTAAGTGCTCGTGGTGGGTACCGCAAACTCGAGGCATACAAACTTACCGAAATTATTCACGATGCCACAGGTGGCTGTTGTGCGTTGGTGATTACTCCGCATTAAACCTTGATGCAAGCTTCCGTCTGGGCGGCTTGAACCAATAGAATGAGTTCAGCTTTGTCGCATGTGTAGGCAACCGTGAAAAGATGCACGTGGCCAGAATTGCAGCCTTCAACCGCCCGGGTTAGCAGTGAATCCGGCGGTCGTATAAGTCGTTATATGTCGTTGTATGTCGTGTAAGTCTTAGCTTCCAATGTTTTCAGAACCTGCGTGTTCAGAAGATAGATTCCAGCGTCACACGCAACTATATCACCGATGGCGATTCGCCGGTAGCAGCGGTGCTCTCCGACGGCCTTGCCACTTTCACTCCCGGCCTCTCCGAGCGCCGCTCATCAACCAGCTCTTTTTACCAGGGTTCCTGCACGTTGCGGAGCAACTACGGTGCGGGAGGGGATGCACAGGGTTCAACAAGAAGCCAGACAATCGGCGAACTGCCGATAAAACACATGCAAAGCAGGAACTTTTGCATTGCGCTGTAGCTTCGAGCTTGCGAGGAGCGTTTAACAGCGGTGGCTTTATTACAGCGTCGTCTTAGAGCGTAACCGACTCGAAACGCTACGATGGCTTTGGCATGCTGGTAGCTTCTACTGGCAGTAACCCCCGTACAGGATTGGTAATCCTGTACGGAGTACCTAAAATGGATAAGCACGCAGCAAAGCTGCCCTTGCCTACCAGAATCTGCCGGTGCTGACAGCGGCCTGATGCTCCTCGGGCACAGATACTATGATGCAAGCATAGGGAGGTTTATTTCCAGGGATCCAATCTACGCTGGAGACTTCCCCCTACCGCTCTTCCCTCGCTTCGCTCGGCGCGGCAGTGAACCCGGTATGCGTATTGTGGCAACAGCCCCACGATAAATCTGACCCATCAGGCCTGGACGGTGGAGACGTTGCCGTTGGTGTCGGGATCGGCCTGGTAGTTACAATTGTGGTTATCGGCGCAGAACTCGCCTCAGGTGGTTTACTGACTCCTGTTCTCATAGGTTACTGGTTCGCCTACGGCGGCATGGTATCCATAATCGGTGCCCCTGGCAGTGGCATGGTTCGGCGCACTTCAGATCCTCTGGGCTCTGGTGCAACATGCGCGAACATCGTGATGAACATTGCCATGTGTGCCGACATGGCGGCTGAGGGAATGACAAGCATACCTGGTGGCGGCGGCGGCAATCGCATCGGTGGAGGAGGAGGAGGTGGTGGTGGATCCGAACCAGGCAATCCTGGCGATCAGATTCCCGGCGGGGCAAGATCCATATGCCCTGCGGATGGTCCGGCGATTGAGATTCCAAGAGGTTACGTCGGTCGGGTAGGGGATAAGAATACTGGACAAGTATGGCAGTTGCCAGGATCTATAGGTAATAACAATAGTATTCGGATAATGGATCCGACACCTATGTATCCTAAAGGATATATCGTTATTCACTACGGTTCAGGCAATAAGATTGATGTAAGTACAGGAAAACCTGGCATAGGCAGGGCAAACCAGCACTGGCACAACACCTGGTCTGCTTCAAATTAATCCAACACAACACTTACCACAATCAAGTGCTGAATCGTTTAGGTCAGCCTCCCATCAGATGGACAATGTAGCTGATGGGAGGGTACCACTGCTGCTATAGCGTTTAGCATAAAGGTGGTTATTCAAAAGCTGGAACACTGCCTATTCCGAGAGAGCGATTTCCGACTATTTACATTAATCTCAATAGTCAGGTGACCTAACAGTTAAATCTGGAGTGGTAGGAGATGGCGATGTGTCAAGAACCTTCAAACAGCACCTCGTATACTGAGGAGCTCATGTTAGAATACTCAGGGCTTATCATTGGACAGACGGTAACTGGCGTTGGACTTACCGGGAAAACTGCAAGAATCCACCTAAACAATGGTTCCGTACAATTGTATGCCGAGTGGAATTTAACAGATAATCACGGCAATATTCTTGACCACAGCGAAGACTTTACAGTACGCAAGACCTTTCGGCTCTGGTGCCTAATTGGGCGAAGTGTTGTTAACTTCAGTCTTACGGGCGATTTGTTTACGCAGCTTGCCATAGCGTTTGAAAGTGATTACTTCATCACCGCGCAAGGAGATGGTGACGCATTTGAAGACTGGCAAGTTGTTATTAATACCCGGGATAATGTACCGAATAGGTTTCTGGTTTGCATGGGTACAGCTCAGCAAGTATAGCCAAGACGGGAGGACGATATATGCCTGAAGAACTGTTTCAAAATGCAAACAATGACGAATCATCGACTCTGGCCCATTGGGATAGGTTCGTTGGAGAAAATGTGTACGGCGTGGATATCAACCACGATTCACTCGTTTTGATGCTCGAGACCGGAGCAATAATCCTTAAGGGCAAATGGGCGCTATTTGACGATCTCAGTAGAATAATTGACAGGTCGATGGATTTAGCTTGTCGTTCTGATTGTAGTATTTGGAGAATCGGTAGCAAAGAAATTACCTCAATTGCTATTGGAGATGTGGTTACAATTTCATTATCTGACAATTGGTCAATAATTGCCGAGATGGTAACAGATAAGACACCGGACCTAATCGTGTACACAGGTAGGGGGCAAACCGCACTCCAATAATCTTGCCCTTATTCGGAGCAAGGGCGGTTCCACAAAGAAAAGAAAAGGTTGGGGGGTGTGCGCGTACCTGGGCCTATCGACCAAAGCTACCGTAGACCGCACCTTGCGCTAAAGTGCGGATGGTGCATGAAGAGCAATTTCTACCGCGGAACAAGCGGGGCCAGGAGTCGGGGGCGGCGATAGAGGGGAGTTTGGCTGGTAGTAAACACATGGTTCCAGCCCTGGCGGGCTGTGCTATCGTATACTGCCCCGTTTGGGCTTGTGACGTGCGTGAACCGCCCGGTCCCACCCCACGGCTCCAACTACTGGTCGTATGTGTTGTAATTGTCGTACTCTCCGCTTACTCGAAGGCATCCGCAGGCGGCATTTACTATCTGCACGCTGCAGGCCAATGGTTCCCATTTAATGGTAGTCACGGTCGTACTCTCCGCTTACCAGCACCCATCCAGAGGCGGCATCCTATCCGGCGCCCAGAGATGCAAACTTAGGCGCAGAAAATGCGATCTTAGCACAATAAATGGGGTCTATCTCGGCAATTGTTATCAATTAGTATGAAAGAATATCAAATTGAGGGGGATCATGCCCAAACATGCAATCTTAGCATCTTAGCAAGGAGGAGGTGCTGCGGATGGTTGATTTTGAGGTCGTTCTGGGCGCAACAGGCCAATGCGGATGGTGGAGTTTCGGAGTTCCATACACCATCCAGAATTTGTATTAAGTGGTTTTAGGGCTCTCTCATTTCGGCTTGCAAACCGCAACCGGGCACCCCTCCGCCGTAGTTGCTCACGCAACGCGCAGTGAACCCAGCAGACGCCCATACATTTGCTGAGAGCATTCCATATTTGAGGCAACTAATGCCGTATTGTAGGCAGATATCACGCCCTCGAAGCCATCCGAACGCGGCATTTTGCATCTGCTCATTGCTCGCCGCTGGATTATAACTACGGGTCGTACTCGTCGTGACTGTCGTACTCTCCGCAGACGTTGCCCAGTAAACTATGCCGTGCTTTCGGGGATGGTTTTGTTCATGATCCAGGCATGCATGCCCACCTGACGGACCCGGTGGAAGCCGAAGCTTTCCAGCAGTTCTACCGTTCCGCTGAACAGGAATCTGCCGTGAGCCTGCCTGCCTGCTGTTACTTCAGAGATAGCCTCTACCAGCCCACCTCCCTGTTTCTCTATCTCTTTCAAGGCACCTTCCAGTGCGAGCCGGGCAATGCCCTGCCCTCTGTGTTTTTTATCGACAAAGATGCAGGTTATGCGCCAATCTGGTGGATCGGGAAGGCTCTTGTTGTACTCTCTGCGGTGTTTTATGTTGGGTAGCTCTTCGGGGCTGCCCCACTGGCACCATCCCTGTGCGGCCCCATCCTCGTCTACCACAAGCACATGATGTGCGTTGCCACTTCGCACACGTGCCTCCTTGGCTTCGCGGTAGCTAATCCCTCGCTGCCCACACTCCGGGTGGAAACCTATGCACCAGCACCCACCGAATATTCCATTGTTGCGCTCAACCAGTTCGGCAAATAGATCCCATGTTGAGGCATCCAGTAGCAAGGTTCTGTATGGTTTCATGCCGGAATTGTAGCAGACGTTGGGTAGATGGTGTTTACGAATCATCTTCGAGCTGCAATAGCTGGTAGGATTTACAATGCAAAATGGCAACTCCGTTTCCCATCTCACAGTTACACATGCATCTTTACTCCCGCTGCATCGTAAACTGTATAGAGCGCCGGTTGTATGCTCGGGGAGTTTAATGTGGTTCTTGTTGTGATGGCTCTGGTAGAGCTGTTGATTCTGTGGTTTTTTGCCGGGGGGCGACGAAGTGGTGCTGCAGCCGTTGTTCCGGTAGCCACTGTGCCCGGCGAAAGTACTGAACTGGACTTTGCCATTGCAGGCATGCATTGTGCTGCCTGTGTTGGCCGCGTAGAAAAAGCGATATTGCGGGCTCCCGGTGTGCAGAGCGCGGAGGTGAGCCTGCTTGCCGAGCGTGCCAGAGTTGTTGTATCCAATGGCAAGGCAACCGACATCATAAAATCCGTTGAAGCTGCCGGATATGATGCCACCCCGGCCCTGAGCGGAATTGGAGAGCGTTCTCGGGAGGCGGCTCCTACACAAGGGGCAGGAAGCCCTCGCTTGCCGCTTGCCGCCGCCTTTACTGCCCCCGTTTTTGTGATGGCTATGGGCCCCCATGTGGGGCTGATTCCTATGGGCATAACCATGCACCCATGGTGGAACCTGGTGCAAATGGTGCTTACGATACCGGTTCTATTCGGCGCCGGATTGGAGTTTTTCAAAGGAGCAGCCGCCTCACTAAGGCAGCGCACTGGCGATATGAACACGCTGATTGCGCTTGGCACCGGCGCCGCCTTTGGTTATTCCACATTTGTTACGCTGCAGGCGATGCTGGGGCCTCATGCTGGCATGGCCACGCATGATGTCTACTTTGAAACCTCGGCGGTTATTGTTACGCTCATACTTACCGGCAGAACCCTGGAGGCCAGAGCAAGGCGAACTGCAGGCGATGCTATCCGTCAGCTGCTGGACCTGCAGGCACGGACCGCACATCTTATTCGCAACGGCGAAATTGTGGATGTGCCCGCCGAAGAGGTGAAGCCTGGCGATAGGGCCCTGGTAAAACCCGGCGAAAAACTTCCCGCCGATGGGGTTGTGGTGCATGGGGAATCTACCGTAGATGAGAGCATGCTTACTGGCGAAAGCATGCCCGCAGAGCGGAGTGTTGGAGACAAAGTTTCTGCAGGCACGCTGAATATCACGGGATCGCTTGAGTTCCGAGTAACGCAAAGCGGCGATGGTACCGCCCTCGCACAGATAGTAAGGCTTGTAGAACGGGCGCAGAGCAGCAAAGCCCCTGTGCAGCGGCTGGCAGACCGGATTACCGAAATTTTTGTGCCCAGTGTGCTTATGGTATCGGTGCTTGCGCTGGGACTATGGCTTTTCTTCAGGCCAGATCTGGGGATACGGCATGCGCTTACCGCATGCATCTCGGTACTTATTATCGCCTGCCCTTGCGCCCTGGGCCTTGCAACACCTGCCGCAATTATGGTGGGGGCTGGCAGAGGTGCCCGGCTTGGAGTGCTTGTAAAAGGCGCGGAGGTTTTGGAAGGGCTGAATCGCATAGATGTCGCGGCCTTTGATAAAACCGGAACTCTTACCGAGGGGCGGCCCTCTGTTACCGATGTTCTGGCCGTTGGAGATGCCGATGCAGAACAGGGCTTGCGCCTGGCTGCCGCGCTGGAAAACTACAGCGAGCATCCGCTGGCATCCGCCATTTGCCGGGCAGATGCGGAGCGCGCCATAAAACGTGGACCGGAGCCCATGCTGCGGGTTACCGATTTTCGTGCCGAAGCGGGCGTTGGTGTGAGTGGCACCATCGCAGGTCAGCGCGTTCAGGTGGGATCCGCCTCTCGACTGGCCGCTGAGTTATCCGGAACTGGGCTGGAAACGGTAACTGCCATTGCCGCCAGGCTGGAAGAGGCCGGAAAAACTGCAGCTGTGGTGATGGTGGATGGCAAGCCCGTTGCTGTGCTTGGGATTGCCGATACCATACGGCCAACCTCGGCAAGGGCCGCTACACGGCTCCGTAATCTTGGCATTGAGACGGTTATGATAAGCGGCGACAACCAGAGAGCGGCCGAAGCAATTGCCCGCACTGCAGGCATAGACAGGGTGATTGCCGGGGTGCAGCCGGGCCAGAAGGCCGCAGAGATTGAGCTGTTAAAGAGCGCCGGGAAGCATGTTGCAATGATTGGAGATGGCATCAATGATGCCCCTGCGCTGGCAGCTGCCGATGCAGGCATCGCGGTTGGAGGCGGCGCCGATATCGCCATAGAGGCGGCAGATGTGGTGTTGATGCGAAGCGACCTGAATGGGGTGGCCGATGCCATTGAACTATCTGGCGCGGTGATGGGTTGTATCCGACAAAACTTGATGTTCGCCTTCGGCTATAACATTCTGGGTATTCCCGCTGCGGCGGGAGTGTTTTACGGGTTAACGGGGCATCTGCTCAACCCGATGATCGCCTCGGCGGCAATGGCGATGTCCAGCTTTTCTGTGGTGAGCAATGCATTGCGGCTGCGCAATTGGCAACCATCCAGTAAATAACAAAACAGCCCCCATCCTGAACCAGGATGGGGGCTGCTTTGATTCGGTTAACCTGCTCAGGCCGGTTTGTTGGCATCGGCAGGTGCGGCGGGTGCCGCTGCGGGGGCGCGGCGCGGGCCAGCCCAGCGTACTGCGTTGCGGAAGATCATCTGGATCTCCGGCTGCATGTACATTGGGTAGTCCTCGTGGCCCGGCTGGAAGTAGAACACACGGCCTTTGCCGATGGTCCAGCACATGCCCTGCTGGCTGTGCTCTACAGTGCCATCCGGATGAGTGTAGATGCCATCGAAGATGAATGCTTCGGGCTTCGGCACTTCAAACGGATCGCCATAGCGCTCGGTGTGGGGAGACTCAAAATCCTTAACGCCACGGGCGATAGGGTGGTTAGAGTCTTTTACAATTACCTGCAGTTTGGAACCGTCGTTAACATAACCGTTCCAGCCGCAGTTGGTGCCCAGAATCTGCTTGAGGGGTTTGGAGTAGTGCGCAGAGTGCGTGGCAATAAAGCCCATGCCATCTTCTTTAACGCGCTTAACAATCTTCGCAACCAGTTCCTGCTTCACTTCGTCGTGGCGCTTGTGGCCCCACCAGATAATGACGTCGGCGCTCTTTAGCAGCTCATCGTTCAGGCCCTGATCGGGATCGTTAAGAGATGCGGTAACCACATCCCAGTTGCGCAGGCCCTTAAGCCCGGCCGCAATGGCTGTGTTAATATCTTTGGGATATACAGCCTTGGGCGCGGTGCCTTCGGACCATACTACCACTTTGCGGCGAGCCGGTGCCGTTCCCTGCTGGGAAAAGGCGGTATCGCCAAGAAGTACTGCGCCGGCCGCAGCCAGTCCCGCTCCAAGCACCGTGCGTCTCGTGATCAGTTCAGGCATACAGGTTCCTTTCGCATATCGTCCGGACTATGAATGCCACTGAGGCGGAGAATTGAGAGCATTCGGTGACGATAGGATTCTTACGAACGAAACGGATTATACCAGATGCTGGAAGGAGAAACCTGCCAGGATAGCCGAAGTGAGTAGGGAGGCCGCAATGTGGCCAAACTTTGTGTTTAAGAAGAGGCACTTGATGTCTGAATCCGCTGCTAAAGCCGCAGAAGCCCTGATTGCCGTGGATCCGTGGCTGGCACCCTACAGGGATGCACTGTGCCATAGAGTTGAGCGTTATAACCAGTTACGGGCCCTATTTGATAGCACGGGCGGTATTACAGGGCAGGCCAGCCGCGCCTATGAGTACTTTGGCCTGAACCAGGGAGATCGATTTGGGGAGCCCGGATTCTGGTATCGAGAATGGGCACCCGGTGCTAACTACCTTGCATTGATTGGCGATTTTAATGAGTGGGACCGTGGTGCGCACCCCATGGAGCGTGATATGTGGGGCGTTTGGAGCCTGTTTTTGCCGGCCGATGTGTATGCAGGCCGCCTGCAGCATGGCGGGAGGTACAAGGTGCACGTGGGGCATACTGGCGGCGGCGAGGACCGCATACCAGCCTATGCACGCCGCGTTGTGCAGGATGCCGACCATTCTTATTCTGCGCAGTTTTGGATGCCTCAACATAGTTATCAGTGGCGTAACCCCAACCCCGCACCCATTGCAGGTGACGGCTTGCGGATTTATGAGGCGCATGTTGGCATGGCTCAGGAGGAGGCGCGAGTGGGCACCTACCGGGAGTTTGCCGAAAGTGTGCTGCCACGTATTGCTAAACTGGGTTACAACACCATTCAGTTGATGGCGATCATGGAGCACCCTTACTATGGGTCGTTTGGCTACCATGTATCCAGCTTTTTTGCCGCATGCTCGCGCTTTGGTACACCAGAGGAGTTAAAGGAGCTTGTGGATAGGGCCCATGGCATGGGCATACGAGTGATTATGGATCTGGTGCATTCTCATTCCGTGCAAAACAGGCAGGAGGGCCTGAACGGTTTTGATGGCACCGATCATCAGTACTTTCATGCCGGGCCGCGGGGCCTGCATCCCTCGTGGGACTCCATGCTCTTCGACTATTCAAAGTACGAGGTTCTTCGTTTTCTGTTATCCAACGTTCGCTTCTGGCTGGAGGAGTACCGCTTCGATGGATACCGCTTTGATGGCGTTACAAGCATGCTGTACCTGGATCATGGCCTGAGCCGAGAGTTTGCCGGTTACGAAGGCTACTTTAACGAAGGCGTTGATGTAGATGCTGCCGCCTATTTAATGCTTGCCAATGAGGTGGCGCATGCAGCCCGCCCGGATGCCATCACCGTGGCAGAAGAGGTGAGTGGAATGCCAGCAACGGCCATGCCGGTAGATAAGGCGGGGCTGGGGTTTGACTATCGGCTGGCCATGGGGATTCCAGATTTTTGGATCAAGATGATAAAAGAGCGTGCCGATGAAACCTGGGATCTGGGCGAAATTTACCATCAGCTAACCAACCGGCGAAGCGGCGAGCAGTACGTTGCGTATGCGGAATCGCATGATCAGGCACTGGTGGGCGATCAAACCATTGCGTTTCGTTTGATGGGAACGCATATGTACACGGGGATGTCTCGGCTGATTCAGGACCCAATCGCGGCTCGTGGCATTGCACTGCACAAGATTATAAGATTGTTGACGTTTACCCTCGGCGGAGAAGCGTATCTGAACTTTATGGGGAATGAATTTGGGCACCCGGAGTGGATAGACTTTCCCCGGGAGGGCAACGGATACAGCCACCAGTATGCTCGCAGGCAGTGGTCGCTGGCAGATTCCGATCAATTGCTTTACAGTGGGCTGGAGGCGTTCGATAGAGCCTTGATGCGGCTGGATAGCGAGGGCCATGTTTTAAGCTCTGAGCCTACGCAACAGCTTGCATTGCATCAAGATACCATGCAGCTGGTATACCGAAGGGGCCCCTTGATAGTTGCTGTGAACCTGCACCCAACGGAATCTTACGCAGATTTACGGATACCGGTACTTGAGGCTGCCGACTATAGTGTTGTGTTAAGCACGGATGCGGTGGCGTACAGCGGAACCGGGGCTCTGGAAGATGGTGTGGTTTACCCGTGGCAGGATGTGCCAATGTATGGGCAGAAGCAGAGCGTGCAGATCTACCTGCCGGCCCGCAGTGCGCAAGTGCTGATGCCGAAAAAGAACTAGAGCGTTAACGGTGTGGATATACAGGAAGGCGGAATCTTGGTTCGGAATAGCAAGACGGGCGCATTTACATTAATAGAACTGCTTGTGGTTATAGCAATTATATCCATCCTGGCAGCCATCCTCTTCCCGGTGTTTGCGCGGGCCAGAGAACAGGCTCGTAAGGCAACCTGCACCTCCAATCTGAGGCAGATTGGCATGAGCATGGCCATGTACATCCAGGACTATGATGAGCTATTTCCGGTATGTAACTTCAGTGATACAAACACCGGGTTTCCGCCTGCAACGCATGTAGATGGGGCGGGCAAACCCATCTTCCTGGTAGATTTGATGCAGCCGTACACCAAAAACCGCCAGGTATTTATGTGCCCAACAATGCGGGGGCAGGCCAACCGCGCAAATCTATATCCCACCGATTACAACTTTTTGTGCGTGCACGGCTGGGCGCTGTATTTCCCCAATTACAACAACGATTTGCAGGGAGTGTGCAGCCATCCTCTGTCCGCAATATCCAACTCGGCGGAAAAGCCGATGCTGCTGTGCGATGGGCTGGGCGAGCACATGGGAGAAACCACAAACTCTGTGTATTCCCAGGGCAAAATAGGGGCGCAGAACATTGCCTATGTGGATGGGCATGTAAAGCTAACGCCGGGCTCTTACCAGAAGATTACGAGCCTGTATACGCTGCCAGATAACTGAGATTGAGGCAGAGCAACAAAAAAAAATGGCCCGATGCTTTCCAGCAGGAAAGCATCGGGCCGCTTTGTATTTCTAAACCAGTTCGGCGATGGGCTCGTGGTCTTCCAGAAGGAAGCGCGGTCGGCCAAGTTCATCGAATACCGGGGTATCCTTCACGCTGATTCCCATGTTGTGATACAGGGTTGCAAACACATCTTTGTAGTGGATTGGCCGATCATCTGCCTCTTCTCCAAAGCGGTTTGTAGAGCCGATTACCTGGCCAGTTTTCATGCCACCACCTGCCAGCAGGGCGCAGGAGACGCGTGGCCAGTGATCGCGGCCACCATCTTTGTTGATGCGTGGTGAACGGCCAAACTCGCCCCATACCACCACGCTTACATCTTTATCCAGCCCTCGGTCGTAAATATCCTGAATAAGGGCACTCACACCCTGATCCAATCTGGGCAGGTGGTTTTTAAGCTGCGGGAAGTTGGCACCATGGTAATCCCAGCGGCCAAAAGCCAGGGTAACGCAGCGTGCTCCGGCCTCTACAAGGCGGCGGGCAACCAGGAACTGATCGTTCCAATCCGGCCCGCCATCGTCTACGTTTACGTTGTTGCCTTTGCCATAGCGCTCGCGCACTTTGGGATCTTCTTTGGTAACATCCAGTGCTTCAGCAAGTTTGTGGCTGGTTAGCAGATCGAAGGCCCGTTGATTGAGATCGTTCATGCCTTCCAGTGCATCGGCCCCTCTGCGGAACCTATCCATGCTTTGCAGCAGGCTGCGCCTATCTCTAAGGCGATCCAGGCTGATGCCATTTAGCACCATATCGTTCATCAGCTGGCCATCGGGCTGAAGGCATTTGTGTGCCAGGCCCAGAAAGCCCGGTGTGCCGGGATCTGCCCACTCCATGTGGCCCATTTTGGGTGCGAGCCCGATAAATGGCGGCACGGTGCGATCCACCGGCCCCTGTAGCTTAGAAACTACGGAGCCAAGGCTCGGCCAGTGGTTCTGCGTTACTTCCAGCGAAGTGTACCCGCTCTGGCAGATGCTGGCATGGTGCTCATCGCGGGCACCTACCAGGCTGCGAATGATGGCGCATTTATCCATCATCGAGGCGATGCGAGGCAGGTACTCGGTTATCTGAATGCCCGGGACATTGGTTTTGATCGGCTTGAATTCGCCCCGAATCTCGGCGGGGGCGTCCATCTTCAGATCGAACATATCCTGATGTGGAGGGCCGCCCGGCAGGTAGATCATGATGATGGCTTTATGCGATGAACGCACGCCAGCCATTGCTTCTGCCTGGAGCACATCTGTTAAAGACAGCCCGCCGAGTGCCAGGCCGCCGATCTTCAGAAACTCTCGCCGATTGATACCATCACAGAAGCGGGAACCTCCGCCGCCTCGTATTGTCAGCATCTATTTGCTCCGTGCCGGGAATATATTCTAAACGGGGGCTTGTTGAGTGAATCGCAACCGCCACCAGATAATGAGTTGTTAGATGAAAGGGTAGCACAAGTTTCGCACAAATTGCATCCCCTGCTGCAATCTGTGGCAGGCTGCTGTGCCCGGGAAAAGCGCGACTATTCGCCCTTTTTCCAAACCAGTGGATTTACAACGGGATCGTTGAGGACATCTCCGGGTTTGATGCTATTGAAGTACACTTCCGGAAGTACATTTCGGGTGCCATTAAACGTGCTGCCATCTGGCATGTAGGCGCAGGTCATGGCGCGGCGTGGGCGGTTTGTCATGTTGGCACCTGCGCCATGTGCTGTTAAGCCATTGTGGAACACTGCAGAGCCGGCGGGGCAGGGGCAGGCAACTGGCTCTATGGAGCGCCATTCCGGATAGACCTTGAACAGAGCTGCCATGTTTTGACCAATGCCCACGTTATCGAAGCTGGCTTTAAGGTGTGTGCCCGGAAGATAGTACATGCAACCGTTGCTGAGAGTGGCATCATCGAGCGCAATCCACATAGAGATGGCATTGCGTGCCTGAAACGACCAGTAAGGAACATCCAGATGCCAGGCTGTGGGGTTGCCGAAGGGTGGCTTAAACAGCGCCTGATCGTGCCATATCCGGATGCCATCTGTGCCTGCAAGGGTGGCAATCATCTCGCCCAGTTCGGGGTTGAGCAGCAGGGAGCGCATACCGGGATGGGTATCGGCGAGCTTAAGGCACTGGATAAAGACCTGTGCATAAAAGTTATCAGGATCGGCCTGGTTGCTGAGCGGCCCACTTGCGGCAAGCCGTTGATCCACGGCTTCCTGGGTCCAGTTGCGCCATGTTTCGAGCTCAGAATGCTCCAGAAAATTTGGGATTACGAGAAATCCATCCTGATTGTAGGTATCGATCTGTTCTTGAGAAAGGACGCTTTTCATGGATTATAGTGGCCTCAGATTGGCGGCGAGCATGGTGGTTGCCGCGATAGTAAATCCGGGTGGGACGACGTTTATGGGCGATGCAGGGTGGTGAGCGTGGTTTCCAACTTTGCGGTTTGAATATTCCAGATGAGGATAGTGCCATCCCAACAGCCAGCGGCCACGTGGGTGCCATCCGGGCTGAACGCAACCGCGTAAACCCAATCCTTTGCATCGGTAAGAGTGATGGTGTTGGCACCATCTGCAGTTTTCCAGAGTTTAACTACTTTATCTGCAGAGGCGGTGGCTGCCAGCGAGCCATCCTTAGAAAAGGCAGCAGCGAGTACGTACTGGCCATGGCCCGATAGAGTGCGCAGCATCCCGCTGCTTTCCGCACCAAAATTCCAGAATCGAACGCTGTGATCGGAGCTGGAACTGAGCAAAGTTTTGCCATCCGGGCTAAATGCTATGGAGTTTACGGCTGCGTCGTGCGCTTGAAAAGAGTAGACCCGGCGGCCAGCGGTTGGATCCCAAATCTTGATATTTAAATCGGCACCACAGGAGGCCGCATACTTGCCATCGGGGCTCCACGCCATGCCAAGCACCATATCGGCATGATCTCGCATTAACGCGAGCTGCTTGCGGGCAGCAATATCCCAGATTCGTACAGATTTATCTGCACTGCCGGATGCAATGCGCTTTTCATCGGGAGAGAAGGCGACGCCATTTACGACATCGGTATGGTCGCCAAACGCGGCTGTTTCTTTACCTGCTTTTACATCGTACAGGCGAATTTCGCCCGTGATGCCTGGTGCACCGCCCCCGGCGGCGAGCATGGCACCAGAGCGAGAGTAAGCGAGTGAGCGGACCTCATCGGCCTGACCACCCCATATGCCTGCGACGCGTGTAGACTTTGTATCTATAAGAAGCACTTCTCGGTAGGTGCCCACAGCCAGGGTGGTGCCATCCGGGCTGTATGCAAGGCAGGCAACTGGCGAGGCCACGGAGATGGTTTTGCCTATAGGATTAGGGCTTACTGCGGGGGCGGCCGGGGTAGCAACCGGGCGAGGCATGGGTGTGGATGGCGCGGCTAAATCCAACTTTGCGCCTGAATCTATCCAGGTTTTGATATTCTCGATATCGACAGGGCGGAGGCCGCCACCGGGAGGCATTACTGGGCGGGCGGCACCGGAAACAAGCTTGAACAGGCGGCTTTGTGCGCTTTTGCCCGCGATGATGGAGGGTCCACTTTTGCCACCCTTCATTATGGCTGTGTAGCTGGCTACCGAAAACTTGCCGGCGGGAGTTTCATTGTTATGGCAGCCCAGGCAGGCCGTGCGGAAAATGGCGGTGATATCTCGAGAGTAAGATACGGCAGGGGGCGCAGCCGTGGCATGCCCCGCTGGCAAACATGCCAGAGCCAGTGCAAACAGAAACGTTACTCGCAAAGGATGCAGCATCGCAGTGGCTTTCGGTACCCGGTTAGTGGCAGAACAAAAATTCGTTGGAGTTTAACAGCGCCCAGGAGAGATCTTCTATGGCTGCTCGGCGCTCCTTTGCCTTCTTAAAGGCGGCAAGGGTGCGCTTTGTTTCTGCCGTAGAGGGCAAGCGCGTGTAGCTGGCGAGGTAAAGATCTTCGATGACCTGTGTATCGGTAAGTTTGGAAGTGGATAGTGTTTCTACACGCCCGGTTTTTGCTGCGAGGCGTGTGTTCACATCCTGGCTATTCATGAGATGTAGAACCTGGCTGAGGTTTGGATCATCGCCGCGTTCGCATGCGCAGGTTGTGGTTCTTGCTGGCCTTCCAAACAGATCAAGGAAGTAGGAGGCAGTTTGCGTATCTGGCAGTGCCTGAGCGGTGAGGCCAGTTGGGTAACCGGCAAACTTTTCGTACACTCCCGTTGCTGCAGAGAGGGCATCCAGCATCTGCTCGGCTTCCAGGCGTTTAACGGGGTAATGCGAGTAGAACTTACGGTCGCCGGCATTCACACCGTTTGGCTCGGCACTGCGCTGGTAGGTATCCGTAAGGCAGATGTTGCGGATGAGGCGCTTGATATCGTAGCCATGGGATGAGAAATCAGTGGCGAGGTAATCAAACAGAGCTCTGTTGGTGGGTGGCGTGGTGGCCTTCATATCATCCACCGGGTCCACAAATCCCCTGCCAAGCATGCGCTTCCACACCCGGTTTACCAGTGCGTGTGAGAAGAATGGGTTGGCTGGCGTGGTTACCCATGCTGCCAGGGGCTCTCTCCTATCCTGATTGAAGTCTGCCGCCAGTGGGGTGGCATTGATCAGAGCGCAGGGCGCCATTACCTTCTGAGATTTTGGATGCCTGGTTTCCCCAGTATCGGATGCAAACACCACCATTTCGCCCTTGTCGCTTCCCTTTTTGGAAGACACGCGGGAGAAGAAGGCTGCCATCTGGTAGTACTGGTTCTGGGTCCACCGATCATAAGGATGGTTGTGGCACTTTGCGCATGAGATTCGCACACCCAGAAACACCTGAGATAGCGCCTCTGCACGCTCTTCCGGGCTGGATGCCGCTTTGTAGAAATTGGCCGGCCCATTCTTGTAGGTATCCCCTGCAGAGACGATTATCTCGGTGGCGAACCTATCCCAGGGCATGTTGGTGTTTACGGCATCGTGTATCCAGGAGTTGAGGGCATACATGCCCTTTTCGTTAAGTACGGAGCGTGAACAGCGCAGCAGATCGGCCCATTGCCTTGTCCAGCAATCAACATACTCCGGGCGTGCAAGCAGGGAATCAATAAGTTTCGTCCGCTTTTGCGGATCCTTATCATTCAAGAAGACTCGAGCATCCTGAGGCGATGGGATCTGACCAGTAATATCCAGGGAGGCTCTGCGGAGGAAATCGCCATCGGAGCTACGTGCGGAAAGCGGCAGGCCAAGAGCATCCAGGCGGGAGGTTACCATGCGATCTATGGTTGAGGAGACCGTTGCGTTCTTGCTTATGGGTTGGGTTCTATGCAGTGGGCTGGCGAACGGCGAAACCACATTGGCCGTGGTTACCAGGCCCTGGTAGCGCGCAATAACCGCAGCCTCCCCGGGGCCTGTTGCTTTTGCCAGGCCGGAGGGAGTTACGGAGGCCGTGGACTCGTCGCTGGCGGTGAACAGTGTTTCCCCGGTTGCATCCCGCGTGGTGCCATCGCTATACTTTGCGGTAACCGTAAACTGCTGTGTATCTCCTCGGTGGAGAGTGCGGACCTCGGGCGTTACCTTAAGTGCCACTACTCTTGCGTCGGTGGCAATTGGGCCAGGGCAGCCAGCAGCTATCCAGTCTGTAAGTATTCGGTACTCTGCGGAGCCCGCCTCCAGGCGTTTTCCGCCACGGTGCGGTGTGGCAAAGGTAGGTTTGCGCAGGAGTAGGCTGTTCTGTGGCTGAGAGCGCGCGATACGGCGGGCGCCCGCCTGGCGTGTGATGGATTCGAAATCGAGATCTGGATCGTAACCGAGCAGAGAGAGGCGGAAGCCACCCTTGCCAGCGGCGGCGCCGTGGCAGGCACCCATATTGCAGCCGGCATGGGTGAGAACGGGCTCTACATCTTTAAGAAAACTGGGAGGTGTGCCGGGGCGAATGCCAGTTACCGAGATAGTTGCTGCAGCAGTTTGAGCGCCGCGAGCGGCAGTGATGCGCACTTTACCATTTTTGTGTGGGCGGATGGCTCCATCTGCATCAATCGAAGCTATTGATGGATCCGAGCTCGAGAGTTTTGCCGTGGCGGTGGCATCGTGTGCTGCACCTGTGGCATCCACAGAATCTACCAGCAGATGTGTTTCCGAATACGGGCCAATGAGCATTGCCGATGGCGGTGAAAGGCGCAGTGTGGTTTTGCCAGCCGGGGCGGCATGGCCTGCAACAGAGCAAACGGAAATTAGCAGAGCAAGAGCAGAACACAGTTTACGCACCGGTGCGCCTCCAGGAACATTCTGGGAAGGGGTTGCAGAACAGGATTGCGATACTACCGCAATGTGTGTTATGTTTTGACACATTTTGTGGGAAAAGTGGCAGATGATGTGGTGGCGGTGGGGTTAACATCAGTTATCTGCCAATTTCCAGCACGCGTCTCCCGATTGTGTAGCCAGCAGATATGGGTTTATCCGGGTTGTGAACGCATACATCTCTTTCAAAGTAAGCGCTGGCAAGTGTAAGCCACGTCAGGAAGTAGCCCCCACCCGAGCAGATCATGCTGCCCCCATCTCCGCCACGGGTAATACCGGACTCATGGGTTAGCTCCATAAAGTATGGATTGCGTGCAATAGTGATGCCGAAGGCGTTCGGCAGCATATGATCCTGCCAGCCGGAAGAAAACGTGCCATTCGCTACTTCATATGGGCCATCACCTGGCGACGGTACTGTGGCAGGCAAATCGTTTGGATCACGCTCCATTGGTGCATGCTCGCCCCATCGAAACAGCGTCTTAGCACCGCCAGCGCACAGGTACTCCCACTCGTCTGAAGTTGGAAATCGAAAACCGCTGTTACGTAGTTTTGCCGAAATTTGTGCATGGGTTAGTCCCGATTCTCGCCAGGCGGATACCTTCCCCATGCGATCCCGTGCTACCCTAATCCAGCCCCTATTTGTGTACGCCTCAACCCTCTGTTCCCGTTGTGGAGCTTGAAAGTGATCGCTTACGGCTTTCCTTACATCCGGGTCAAACGCAGGCAAGCGAATTACGTCCCAGCCAGCCTCTTCAACTTCTGCTTCTACCAGCATGGTAGGGATTGTAACCTTGCGATACGGCAAAGTTACGGACCGAACATACTCCGCTAAATCTCCGGTTAGTTCATAATCGGCGGCAACATCAGCCCAGCGCTCAGCTTCAACCTGCGTTGGTTTCCACTCACTGTTGGGTTCTCGGCCGATTGAAAAGGTTCCGCCTGGCACCAGAACGAATGTTTTGCCGCGATAGGAGTACCTTGCAACATCATTCTCTTGGCCTGCTAACCGAAAGCTCTGGGTAGATACATAGGAAAAACCAGATGGCAAACGGGAGACCAGCAGACGTGCGGTGGCCATTTTGTTGGCAAGTGAAAGCTTTGACCAGTGCTCCCAGTCCAGTTTATCGGTCAACGGATCTCTCCATCACTCATTCGGCGTGTCGCCAGCACTAAAAAAAGGGGCTGCGGGACGGTGGTGTCCGCGCAGCCCAGAAATCAGAAGGGGTATGGGACCCTTCTATCCATTTAGTTGCAAATAGGTGCAAAAAGGCTCACCTGTAGTGTTTTATTTTGTAGGAATTGCATTATATTTGTAGAGCACCCAACCATCGGGGAGGGCCTTTACCAAGATATAGGGTCCGATTTGGCCCGGGGCTGGCATGGTTTTCATTCTATCTGTCAGGATGTAATCCGG
Source organism: uncultured Chthonomonas sp. (assembly GCA_903859705.1). GTDB lineage: Bacteria > Armatimonadota > Chthonomonadetes > Chthonomonadales > Chthonomonadaceae > CAIXIX01. The sequence continues at coordinate 37,478 of CAIONQ010000176.1, read as the reverse complement.
CTTTTTGCCGAAGATGATCGATCGCTGAGGATTGTCCTGCGCCATCCAGTTCTGGTTATTCATATCCACGCCAATTTGCACTTTGTATTTGTTTGGTAGGGCAGCAATCTGGGCATCCAGCAGGCCGAATGTATCGATGAATCGTTTATCCGGATTCTGGTAGGGTGCATAACCCATCTCAGAATAGGCAACACTGCAGCCTTTCGGCAGCATGGTACTAATAGTATCGGCGATATGTATAAAGGGCCGACCAACATCTGCAACGTGATAGTTTTTGTCTGCCCGTGGCGCACAATGCTTAAAGTGAAGATGCCGCCGAGATGCAACTACTCCTGCAAACAGGCCCAGTGCCAGCAAACAGAGGGCCCATGCAAATTGCGGAGAACGCGTTGTGTTTTCTGATTTGGATTGTGGCTTGCCGGTTTTGCCTGGTACGCCGCACTGAAGTATGGAGATAAATGGCAGCGCACCCGCGCCGAAGCGCCAGCCTGGCATCCAATCTCCACCAGATAGAAGAATAAAGGTGATGGTAGCCGCTACAGGCACCAGAATGGGTGGCAATGCAGCATCTTTCTTGAGGATGAATGCCCCACGCGCAGCCAATACCCAGAAGAGTATGGCGTGCAGGCGAAGGGAAAGTGCCCATAGCTGATTATGTTTGCCATCCTCATAATAGATTGCGAGTGGGCGAAACAGATAGCTAACGCCATCTTTGAGCGCAGCAAACGGTGGCATATGCTTGGCATAGTAGGTATTGGGCAACGGCAGCCCGTAATAACCCAGCCTGATCAGCTCAAAGCAAATTGCCGGGCATAGGAGCAGGGCGGACCATACGGCTAAGTTTCGGAGTGTAAGTTTTTGACGATACGTTAGATAGGCGCGTAAGCACCAGAACAAGAATGCAAGCAGCATGCCTTCTGGGCGGGCGAGTATGGTGACAAACATCAGGATGGCGGATAATTGGCCATGCCCGGTGCGTATCTCTGTAATAAACATAGAAACCATCTCAACAAGCAGCAGGCAATAGATACTGGTTTCCAGGCCATTTGTGCCAGCGACAACGAAGCCTATGTTACTGGCTACCAGGAGTTGTGATAGGATTGCCGCCTGATCTGATTGCCCGGCCGTGAGGGATAGCTTGCGTGTGGATGCGATAAGCCAGATGGAAGCGACCGCTGAAACAACCTTTGCCTTGAACAGCATGCCAGTAGCCGGCAAAATTTTCAAAAGGAGTACGCATATCCAGAGATGCAGAGGGCTTGAATAACCCTCAACACGTTCACCAGGATTGAACACGGCGCCGAAGCCTCTGGTAATGTTGGCAGCATATCGAAAGGTGATGAATGGGTCGTCTACGGTTGTGCTAAACACGCCGGCAGTGATTATCAAGAAAACAATGTATGGCAATGTGCGTGCAAATGCATATCGCCCAGATTTCCAATTCACCAAACATGTTGCCATGATATGGCTGCTCCCTCATAATGCGAGATGAACAGATTGCCCGCACAACCTGTGTCTACGGATTATTGAATTAAAGTATTTCACCCGGATAAATTGCGCTATAGTGCCGAGCAGGGCGTAAAACGTTAACCGCCGTGGATGGCAAATTAGAGCTTATGTATCGTGATTGGAAGCGAGTTAGTAACCGCAATAAAGTAACTGTGTTACGAAACGAGCAAGCAATCACAATAATCAGTATTATTACACATCAGTTGTAATTAGAGTTGCTGCAATATTTATCAGAAGCGGTAAATTGCCATTTTTGGCTTAGATACTCCCGGAACTCTTGCGTGCCGGGCAGGCATAATAGCCACAAACCCGGCGCGGCAATCAAGCTTTAGTGGTTTGGCCGGGCCAACGGCTCCCAGTTGAGTGCGCGTTTTGCCTTGCTCATATTCATCAGCTTCTGTTCATAATCTCCAGAGATCATAAAGGCGTTGAAGCCATTTCCCTCATAATCCACCGCGCCAAGCAGTGCTCTTGCTACGTCTTCAGCGGTGGTTGCTATGGTTGGTGTACCATTCCTGGTTTCGGCAAGCCACTTCTCTTCTGCCACAGGCAGGCAAAGTCGCAGGGCGTTTACAGACATGCCCCAGGCACGGGTAGCAGTGCGGCAGCACTCTTCTCCAAGTAGTTTGGTAAAGCCATAAACATGGGTTGAATCCGGGGTTACATCTTCGTCGTTGAAGTGGCGGCGAAACAGATCGCCATCATAAACCGACATGCTACTGGTGTAAACCGCGTGTTTTATGCCTGCCCTGTGAGCTGCTTCCAGAGCGAGAAAAACGCCCTTAACATTTGCATCAAAAGAGCCGGCGATAAGGGCTGGTGAATGCCAGTTAGCGGGGCCCATTGCCATGTACAACAGTACATCCATGCCTTCGCAGGCCGAAAAGATGGCATCTGGATCGCAAACATTGCCAGCAACATAATCTACAACCGGGCCCGATGCCGGCGGTTTCAGATCAAACACGCGCACGTTATGAGCTGCGGCAAGGGAAGGCAGTACCAGCGATCCAACATGGCCGGATCCGCCGATAACCAGCAGGTTACACATTATTCAAAACTCCCGGAGGGCGAAGCAAAGATGATAAATGATTCGTGCTTCTTCCGTACTTATCCTGCCGATGCCGGCTGGATGAGATAGGTTGGAATTTTCAACATTTTGAAATATACGCAACTTTGCAGGTGTTTTGTTAACCTATATTAAATAAACAGTGGCGAATCGCCATCCGGTGTGCCCTGGTGGGCAGGCGAATGTGCAACGCGCCTTTTAACCGATGGTTGGGGGAATTGCTTTACCATGTGGATAGTGCAGTTAGCGCTTCGCAGACCGTACACATTTATTGTTATGGCGATCCTTATCGTCATTATTGGTACGGTAACCATACAGCGCACCCCAACGGATATCTTCCCTAACATTGACATCCCGGTGGTTAGCGTTATCTGGCAGTACAGTGGCATTGCGCCGGATGAGATGGCCAAGCGCATCAGCACCATCTCGGAACGCTCTGCAACTACTACCGTGGCGGATATTGAGCACATAGAGTCTCAGTCTTACCCCGGTATCACAGTAATTAAATTCTTCTTCCAGCCTGGCGCCCGCATAGAGGCCGGGGTTGCCCAGCTAACCTCCATTACCCAGACTTTGCTGCGCATTATGCCGCCCGGAATAACTCCGCCGCTTATTTTGCGCTACAGTGCCTCCAGCGTGCCCATTTTACAGCTTGGCCTCAGCAGTAAAACGCTGAGTGAGCAACAACTGTACGACTACGGTGCAAACTTTATCCGAACGCAACTGGCAACGGTACAGGGTGCCTCCATCCCTTCACCCTATGGTGGTAAGGTGCGGCAGGTAATGATAGACCTGGATCTGCAGGCTCTGCAATCCAAGGGGCTTTCTCCACAGGATGTAACTGCCGCCGTAAGCGCTCAAAACCTTATATTGCCTGCCGGTGTGGCGAAGATGGGCAGCCGCGAGTACAACGTTTTCCTTAACAGCAGCCCACCGGCCGTGGACCTGTTAAACGATATCCCGGTGAAGGTGATTAACGGGGCTATCATCCATATGCGTGATGTGGCGCATGTGCGCGATGGAAACACCGTACAAACCAACATTATCAACTCGGATGGCAGACGTTCTGCCCTGATTACGGTTCTGAAAAATGGCGATGCCTCCACCCTGAGCGTAGTAGAGCGTGTGAAGGCTGCGCTTCCGAAGATTGCAGCTACGTTGCCGCCGGAGCTAAAAGTTGTTCCGATGGCGGATCAATCTGTGTTTGTGCGAGCCGCTATTGATGGGGTTGTGCGTGAGGCAATAATTGCCGCCTGCCTTACGGCGGCCATGATCCTGCTGTTTTTGGGAAGCTGGCGCAGCACCCTAATCATTGCCGTGTCTATCCCGCTCTCCATTCTTTGCTCCATCATTATTCTGGGGTATCTGGGGCAGACGCTGAATGTTATGACGCTGGGCGGCCTGGCGCTTGCTGTTGGAATACTGGTGGACGATGCCACGGTAGAGATTGAGAATATCCATCGAAATCTGGGGCAGGGTAAGCCGCTTCAGAAGGCAATTTTGGATGGAGCGCAGCAGATTGCGACGCCAACCATGGTGTCTACACTCTCTATTTGCATCGTTTTCATATCGGTAATCTTTCTGTATGGCCCCGCAAAGTTTTTGTTTACGCCGCTGGCGCTTGCCGTTGTGTGGGCAATGATCCCTTCGTACCTGCTCTCGCGGACCCTGGTGCCAGTTATGGCAAAGCTGATGCTGCGAAAAGAGCTGAAGTTGTATACCCATGGGGATGAGGGAGACGGCACACCTCAGGGAGACTGGATATTCCGTCAGCACCAGAGGTTCAACGCAGTGTTCGGGCGGTTTAGAGATAGCTACGCCGGCATCTTGCGCTTCGCGCTGGAGCGCCCAATGGGTACGCTGGGGTTATTCGCGGTGTTCTTTGTAGTATCTCTGGCACTGGCACCTTTTGTGGGGCAAGATTTCTTCCCCAGCGTGGATGCCGGCCAATTGAGGCTGCATGTGCGCTGCCCCGCTGGCACACGGCTCGAGGAGACTGAGCGCGTATTCCATGGTGTGGATAACGAAATTCGTGCCTTGATACCTAAGGATGAGCTGAAGCTTATTATAGATAACGTGGGTTTGCCGGTTAGCGGTATCAATCTGGCTCAAAGCGATACCGTAACGATTGGCAATGCAGATGGAGAGATCCTGGTTTCTTTAACACCAGAGCATCATCCCATACAAAGGACCATCGAGCAGCTGCGCGCGAGGTTAAAGAAGAAGTATCCGGATGTAGAGTTCTTCTTTCAGCCAGCCGATATAGTAAATCAGATTTTGAACTTTGGTTTGCCAGCTCCCATCGATATTCAGGTGGTAGGCAAAAGCGAAGAGAACTACGCGCTAGCGAAAAAGATAAGCCATGAGGTTGAAAAGATACCGGGAACGGTGGATGTGCATGTGCACCAGGTGCTTACCACGCCCTCCATCTTGCTAAATGTGGATAGAGATAGGGCGGCGGGCCTTGGATTAACGCAGAGCGACGTGGCAAGCAACTTGCTTATTTCCCTATCATCCAGCGGGCAGGGTTCTCCGAGCTTCTGGCTGGATCCCAAATCCGGGGTGAGCTACTCTGTGGCATCGCAAACTCCGCAATATAAGAACGACTCGGTTCAGGCACTGCTCAATACTCCTGTGGCAAGCAGCGGCAAAACACAAACCCTGCTGGGCAATGTTTCTACTGTTGGTCGCGGGCAATCCGCACAGGTAGTAAGCCACTACAATGTGCAGAACGTGTTTGATGTTTATGCCAATGTTCAGGGGCGAGATCTGGGTACAGTTTCCAGGGCAGTAGATAAAGTGATTGCTGCGAACAGCAAGAAGCTGCCTCGCGGAACATCGATTAATGTGCGGGGGCAGGTGGAGAGCATGAATGCCTCCTTTACGGGGCTTGGTGCCGGCCTGCTGTTCGCAATTCTGCTGGTTTATCTGCTGATTGTGGTTAACTTCCAATCCTGGATAGATCCGCTGATCATTATTGGTGCGTTGCCGGGAGCTCTTAGCGGCATAGTTTGGATGCTGTTTGTAACACAAACAACATTCAGTGTGCCCTCGCTCATGGGAGCGATTATGTGTATGGGCGTATCCACCGCAAACAGTATTCTGGTGATTACGTTTGCCAACGACAGGCGAGCGGAGGGGGATAACGCCTACCAGGCGGCGCTTGCGGCCGGGTTTACCCGGCTTCGGCCAGTTATGATGACCGCGCTTGCCATGGTTATCGGCATGCTGCCGATGTCTCTTGGCCTTGGAGAAGGGGGCGAACAGAACGCACCTCTGGGCCGGGCGGTTATTGGCGGCCTTGGCGTGGCAACAATCGCCACCCTCTTCTTTGTTCCTGTTCTGTACAGCGTTCTGCGCCGCAAGGCGCCCGCAAGCCCGGAGATGGATAGTCCGGGAAGTTAAGCGAGGATATTGCGAATGAATCATGGGGAAGATACCGGCGGAATGCATGCCATACCGGCAGCAAAACCCGGCAAAATACGGCTTATTGTGTGCGTTGTGGGTATTGCGCTTGTTGGCCTCTTCGTATTCGGAGAGCTGCCACGTTTGCATAACACTTCGCGCCTTTCTGCTATGGCACAGGAGGCCACAAGTGCCATACCTGATGTAACGGTTGTAGTGCCGAAGAAAGCAAAAGCCACGGATCTTACGCTGCCCGGTGGTATTCAGGCGGTGGAGGAGGCGGCCGTTAACGCCCGTTCTACGGGGTATCTGAAGCAGAGATTTGTGGATATTGGCTCAGTAGTTAAAGCCGGTGACGTATTGGCGATTATTGAATCGCCCGATCTCGATCAACAGGTAGTTCAGGCCGATGCTCAAACAGAGCAATCTCGGGCAAGCGTGCGGCAGAGCCAGGCAGATGTTGCCAGGCAAACGGCAGCGGCCGCGCAGGCAGAGGCCACAGTTGCCCAGCAGCGTGCTGCAGTGCGGCAGGCACAGGCAGTTGTGCAGAGTGTAGAGGCTAAGGGCGTGCAGGCAACAGCAGCGCTGAGCCAGACAGAGGCTCAGCTCGCGCATGCCCGGCAAACTGTGGTGCAGCAAAATGCCAATATGAAGCAGGCCGAAGCACAACTCTCGTTTGCTAAGATCACCCGAGATAGGTACGTTGACCTGGTTAAACAGGGGTTTGATACACGGCAAAACCAGGATCAGGCCGAGGCCGCATTCAAAACAGCCTCTGCCACTGTTCAGGCAGTGAGCGCGGCCATTGCCTCGGCCCAGAGCGATGTGGAAGCGGCACGGCAGGCTGTTGCTGCAGCACGCGCGGCAGTTAACGCATCCCGATCGGACCTCGATGCTTCAAAAGAGAGTTTAGAGGCAGCGAAATCAGTGTTGAACAGTTCTGTAGCGGCATCGCATGCGGCGCAGGCGAGCGTTAATGTAAGCAAGTCTACGGTGCAGGCCAATCAGGCTGCGGTGTTATCGAGTGCGGCAAATGCACAACGCTTCTCTACTTTAAAGAGCTTCGAGAAGGTTGTGGCACCTTTTGATGGTGTTATTACTTCACGCAATGTGGATATTGGCGCGTTGGTAAATGCGGGCGGCAGCGCCATTGGCGGAGTAAACGGTACGGCACCAAGCAACGGCCTGTTCGGCATTGCCAGCACGGGTATGGTGCGAATTTCTGTAAATGTGCCTCAGGCGTATGTAAGGCTGATGAAGCCAGGATCGCAGGCAACAGTAGAACTGGCGGAGTATCCCAAACGGGCATTTGCCGGAGTAGTTGCAAAGACTGCCGGTGCGCTGGATGCAAATTCTCGTACCATGCTAACCGAAGTTCGTATACCCAACCTGGATGGAGCGCTCAAAGCGGGAATGTTTGCGCAGGTTAGGTTCAAAACCGCTGCGGCAGGCAAAGAGACGGTTATCCCTTCCAACACCCTTATTATCAATGCAAAAGGCATGCGCGTTGCTACCGTTGAGGATGGCAAGGTTCACTTTGTGGAGATAAAGGTTGGCAAGGATTACGGTGCCACTATCCAGATAGTAAAGGGTTTGAAGGGCACAGAAACTCTCATCTCCAATCCGTCGGATGATCTGCAGGAAGGCGAAACCGTGCACGCGGTGCCAGAAGCAGAGGAGAAGAAGCCTGGAGCATAGGAAACGAGGGAAGATGTAAGAGGGAACGAGGACAAATTATCCCTCAGGCGTTTGAGGTTGCGGTAGCTTTATTGCTTTTGCTGCCACTACCCCGGAGATCAGGGCGAACACTGTGCTGGTGGCGATATCGAGTGGGCTGTGAACTAGCGCTGCGATGCGTGCGCCGCCTACCATAGCGCCAACTACCATGCTTGCGCCCGCAGCCCGTTTATTAAAGGGATATAGCAGGAAGGCACAGGCGAATACCAGCAGGGTATGGTCGGATGGAAAGCCGTTGTCTGCCTCATGCGGGAATAGTGGTGCGCGATGTAGCGTTACGAAGGGCCGGGGCTCAAAATAGAGAGCTCCGGCCCCTTTTGCAAGAACTATGCCCAGAACGAGCACAACAATCCCACGTAAAATCAATGTTTTGCGAGACAGTGCGTCCGCTTTCCAGAACACGTAGGCTGCAATTGGGCCGATAAGTACGAAAAGGTATTTTGCAACAATTTTGATGATGAGATCCATGCCAACATTTTACCAGTCGTTAACGGTACAGTTACCTGAGAATGTGCTTACCGGCGGAGATTTATGCCAAAACCATCTGCTTTTACTTTAAACAATCGTTGTGATGAACTGAACAGAGGGTAACCTTATACCATTCCGATGTCAGGAGCTTAGCTACTTTGAACCATAAACGCCACCCAATAATCCCCCGTATGGCTGCTGCCTCCCTAATGCTGGGCCTACCAGTGGCAGGGTTGGCTCAGGCACCGCAACCCGTAACTGTAGACCTTTCTCTATCCGCCAATGCGCTGGATATGGATGCTCTGAAGAAGAACTTTATGGGCTACATGCCGGCTTCTGTTCAGCTGGTTGAGGTTAAGCCTGCAGCAATTCACAAAGAGCCAGCCTATAAGGGTAAACCAAAGTACGGGGCATTTGTGGTGGGCAATGGTCCTAAGAGTTTTACTTACTTCGCCGTGGATGAGCCAGAAAATGGCCCAGGTAAGATCTATGTAGACAGAAATCAGAATGGCGATTTAACTGATGATGGCGCCGGTGGCTGGGATAAAACCATTGATAGCAATGGCGTTGCCAACTATCAAAGTGTTATAACTGTTAATGCATCCTGGGGTGGGCCGGTTAAAGAGGAAGATGCGGGCAGTTATACGCTGATGATATACAAGCAGCATGGCACTGCCCGTGTGGGATATACCAAGTTTACTGCTCGCTCCGGCAAAGTTACCATCGGCGGCAAAACCTATCCCATTTTGCTTGCCGAGAACAATAGCGATGGTCTGTTTATCAATGCTCGCCGAACGGATCGCACTCGCCGCCCACTGCAGTTGTTTATCGATCTGGATGGAGATGGTACCTTTCGTGGCGCATCTACCACCGGGGCTGATGGCATGAAGATGATGCAGAGCGAGCAAATAATGCTGGATCAGCCATTTCAGATTGCGGGCCTGTGGTGGGAAGCCTCCACCATAGCAAGTGGCGCGCAGTTAACGCTTATCCCAAGCACCGCTCCGGGAGCAGTTGCCCAGGCCCAGGCTCCGCGTGAAGTGGAAGAACGTAAGCTGATTGCTGCAGGGGTTAAGGCTCCAGATTTCACTGCGTTTGATCCGGCGGGAAAGCCCATTCACCTGAGTGATTTCAAGGGCAAGATAGTGCTGCTTGATCTATGGGCTACCTGGTGTGGCCCGTGTCAGCAGGCGATGCCCCGGCTGGAGCAGATTTACCAGAAGATTAAGAAACAAAACGTGGTGGTTCTTAGCCTTAATGTGTTTGATGAAAAGAGCCCGTTTGATGCCTGGATTAAGAAAAATGCTGGCAGCAAATACTCTTTCACCTTTGCGTTTGATCCCGGTGAGCGGGATCCGAAGAAGAGCATTGCGGCTACCAAGTTTGGTGTAAACGCCATCCCAACGCTGTTTGTTATTGGCACAGATGGGGTTGTTAAGTCAGTGGTTGTTGGCTCTGGAAATGAGGACGAGCTGGTAATGGCCCTTGCAAAATTAGGGGTGGATGCAGGCTAACCTGGCTCCATACGTGGCACAAATCAAGAGATCCCCACTTCATTGTAGAGGTGGGGATCTTTTAATGCAATCTGTGGCGGTAAAGCTCAGGAAGCCGCAATGCTATCGCCTTTTTACTGCCGGGCAAAGCGATAAATATGCACCTGCCAGGGCTCAAAATGATCCTTAATCTGCCCATTTCCTAGCTGGAGCTTTCTGTTTTCATCCTGTGCCTCGGCAACGGCACCGCTATTTGCCTGTATTGGCAACAACGCATCGCAGGCTGTGCCAGTTCGGTTCACACTTAGCAGCCACACAACGCCGCCACTCTTCTTACATACGATGTCTATCTTGCCCGTGCCCGCCTGCACAATAGTACATGGCGCCACATCGGGCTGGTTCAAAATAGTTGCCAGTGCCTGGATCTGTCTATTTGTGCGGGTAACTTCAGTCAGCATGGCGGGGTCATCCAACAATGCGTGTTCATTGAATGCCGGTTTGAACTGGTGTACAAAGTAGATCAAACCACGACTGCCGTGAATTAGCGACATCCAAACTTCAGCACGTGTTTGAGCTGGTGTTGGCTTTGTGGCTCCATCTATCTGGCTGCACTCAATGCAGTTCCACACAACCCTTGTTGGCCCGGCCCAGCGTTTGAGCCGATCAACCCCGTTGGCTACAAATCCAACATTTTTTTCGCCGCTGCCATGAAGATTTGAAGCGAACGGGTAGATATCAAACGAAGTTATGTCTCCACCCTTCACATAGGTTTCGTAATCCTCAGGTTTTGCGCCATTGCCTCGCCCTATCCAGGTGTCATCCGCAACACCCTGGCCCAGGTTCAGCAATATCGGGCGAGTAGGGTCTGCCCTGTTCATCTCTAAATATTCTTTTACAATCTTTTGCGGCGGTACACAGGGGCCATATGTCTGGCTTCCATCGGCCGCTTTCATTGGCTGGGCGTTATCCGGTTCGTCTTGATGCATCCAGCCTACTATGGTGGGGTCCGACGTGTGTTTAAGCCCAACTGCGTTCTGCTCGCAGATTACGGGCATGCCTGCCGCCTTCAATTCGGTGAGTTGAGCTTCGGTTGGTCCCTGCCAGAGGCCAATATACAGGTTGAAGCCGGCTGCTTTGTAGCGCGCTGCGTTCTGGGGAGATTGTAGCCAAACAGCAATTGGAAAGTAGTTGGCAGAGGCAGATGGCCCATGGCTGTAGGAAGCGTAGGGACGAGAAGTGTCGCTACTGCGTGGTGCTGCAGAAGCAGTGCACATCAACCCCACCGAAACCGCAACCGCCGCTCCACAGAACCGTTTTAAGTTTGCTGGCAAGGCGAACAACCTCCACATGTGATACAAGGTCATTCCAGACATCATTGTAGATTCCTGCATTGTATGTCCTGGAGGAATACTGCGGCGGTAAAGCGAACTCAACGCAATGCAAATTGGTGGCTGGAATATTGAACCCGAACTCACCGGTGCTACACCGAGGCGAACCCGGTGGTCAGTACCTATACGCAATCTGCGCATTGTATTGCGTGCGCTGATAGTAATTGTGTGTGGCATCGCAGCAGCAAACGCCTACCAGGATATAAGCACTTTAAATCAGCTGCGCGCGCATGGTGTAACTATTCTTGGAACCGTTACTGGCAAATATATCATCGCGGATCGTGGTGCCAATCTGTATCACATCCAGTATCGTTACCTGCCGCCCGGGGCAAATACACACTTCACTGGCGACAGTGAGGTGACACCGGATCAGTACAACGCACAACCAGAACGCTTCGCGATAGCTCTCACATACCTGCCCAACAAGCCTCATGTATCGCGCATTGGCGGCGTGCCGGATGCTGGGTCTATTCAACAGAAAGTTGGCTACTGGGCAGCTATTGTCTGCTTTTGCTCGGTATTTATTGTCGCACTCATTATGCTTGTAGAAACAGAAATTCGGGGCCAGCAGCGCTTGCTTCAATATGGCAAGGTAGAGCCAGCTGAGATAGTGAATCTCGAGCCACTTAATCCAAACCAGCTCACACTCCCATACAAACTCAGGTATCGGTACAGCACTACAAGCGGTGATAGTGTTGAGGGTACCGTTGCCGTATATGCGGATTACGCGGCCAAAATAAGTGGTTGCAAATATGTTACGGTGTTGATCGATAGCAGAAACCAGCGAAAACACAAACTCTATATCGCTTTTAAGGCGGTACTGATAGACACAGAATCCAAAAGCTGAGCTGGATTGAAACCATCGGCTTATGGCCCAAAATTTGCCTGTCACATGCGCAAAATGGCCCTGTACTGTTGTTCTTTTGCGCCTTTTTTAACTGATTTTTTTGCCAATCTTTCAAAATCACGTTTCTGCATGTAGTTAATATATGTAGACATATGTTTAGTATTTAATTCACACAACTTCATATTGGCATGGGAGGCGGCTGTGGACTTTGAGTCCTCCGTTTTGCGGCGGCAGCAGTTGGCCGCTTTTTATAATCAAAACTCAGACGGGTGCCAGCCAGAGGTAAACAAGTGCCGCGGGGATGTAGTTCACTGGGTAAACAGCTGGTGCTGGACCTATGACCCGCGCGAGCCCGACCCTATTCGGCCATTTGACCTGTTTCCAAGACAAGAAGAGTTTCTGCGGTGGCTTACAGAGCGCGATGCCAGGCAGGAGAGCGGGCTTGCAGAAAAGAGCAGAGATGTGGGCTTTACCTGGCTTTGCACGGCATATGCGCTGCACTGCTGGCTGTTCAAGCTGGCCGATAGTACCGGGTTCGGAAGCCGAAAGCTGGATCTGGTGGATCACCGGGATAATCCGGATTGTATTTTTGAAAAGTGCCGGTTTCTATACAGGCACTTGCCTGGCTGGATGCTGCCCAAAGGGTTTGTGCCTGGCAAGCACGATAAGTACTGCACGCTGCTAAACCCGGAAAATGGCAGCACCATAACCGGCGAGGGGGGCTCTGAAATTGGGCGAGGCGGGCGCAAATCGCGCTACTTTGTGGATGAGGCCGCTTACTTGCCTAACCCAAAATCGGTAGAGGCCGCACTCAGCCAGACAACCCGGGTGCGCATCGATGTTTCCACACCCAATGGCATGGGCAACCCGTTTCACACGCGCCGTTTTAATGGCTCGGTACCCGTGTTCACCTTTCACTGGCGCGATGATCCCCGCAAGAATGATGCCTGGTACGAGCGGGAAAAGCAGCGCATTGCCGACCCCGTGATTATTGCCCAGGAGCTGGATATTGATTACAGCGCCTCTATCGAGAATGTTTGTATTCCTGCCATGTGGGTTAATGCAGCGGTTGGGCTGCCCTTAAAGCCCGGTGGGTTCCCGATTGGTGGGTGGGATGTAGCCGATACAGGCCGTTGCAAAAATGTGCTGGTGTGCCGCCATGGCCCTGTTGTGGTGGCAGTTCGGCACTGGGGCGAGATGGATCTGCTGCAGAGCACCCACCATGTTATTGAGGTTTGCCAGGAACTGGGAATTGTAACCCTTTACTACGATAGCATTGGGGTTGGGGCCGCGGTGCGCGCCAACTTCAATGCCCTTACCGCGGATAACAGAATAGCTTTGAGGCCGGTGGCAGTTAATGTTGGCGATGCACCACGCGATAGAATTTGGCCCGATGGCAAAAGCAGCAGGGAGCGGTTTAGAAACCTGCGTTCAGAAATGTGGTGGATGCTGCGCACACGCTTCGAGAAGGCAAACAACTTTGCAGCGGCGATAGCCGCAGGCACCGAGTTTACGCTGTTCCCACAGGAAGAGATGATTTCACTTCCGCTGGTTTCCGAGTTGATACAGCAGATAGCGCTGCCTTTGTACTTTTACACTGAAACCGGCAAAGTTCAATTAGAGAGCAAGCAGGATCTTAAAAAGCGCGGCATAGACTCGCCAGATTTTGCCGATGCCCTGGCGCTTGCATTTTCCGGCAATGGAGAGGAGATGAGCCTTAGCCTTGCCGTGCAGAGCAGGCGGGGCGATAGCCACTTCTTGAAAAGCAGCCAGGCATCAAGATCATGGTGAATTGCATGCGTTGAACCCGGGGCATAGCAATACAAACGCCGGGAAGGGAGGCAATGGTGCGCATACCTGTTGGTAAAGAGTTGCGGCGCTCCGGGAGCACACAACATGCTGGTGCCCGCCCGGTGCCCGGCAGGGCCCCACGCATGGGGGCGTATGATGGCGTTTTCGCGCCCTCCTTTCGGTACCCAGGTTTTTCGCTGGATACCACACTTGCGCAGAAGGGCTATCAGTTTGTAGAAGATATGCTGAACATGGCCGCCTGCAGGGCACCGTTCAACCTTAAGAGATATGCGGTACTGCAAGATGGCTGGGACGTAGAGCCCGCAATTTCGGAACCGGGTGCACCAGATCATGCATCGGCGGCAGAGCTGGCAACCGCCGTACAATATGCACTTCAGAATATCCGCGATCCAGAAACGGATCTTACAACCGATCTCCGCACCATCCTGTTTGATCTGATGCTTGGCGCCTGGACCGGCTATCGCGTGGGGGAAATTGGCTGGCAGTATCAGGAGGGTGGGCAGCTTGCTGGTAAACATGGCCTGCGAGGTATCTGGATAAAGCCGTGCAAACAAGTAGGGTTTGATATCGATACCAGCACGCTGGCCGTTCGCAAATTCACCAGCTACACACCTGCCGGTGGTTACGACTTCGATATCCCGGTAGAACGCTGCGTGTACTACGTTGATGGGCAGAGTGCCAATGCACCGGCCGGGCAGGGAGATTGGCGCGCCTGTTATAAGCACTGGTGGCGCCTGGATGCCTGCGTTAAGTTCTGGGCTATGGCCCTGGAGCGCTGGGGTGCGCCGGTTATGGTGATGACCTACCCTGCGATGTCGGTTACCGAGATGCATGCCGCCGAAGAGATTGCGAATACCATTCGGCAGGGGGCCAGCCCGGTGCTTCCTGATAATGTGAAGTACGAAATGATAAATGCTCCACGCAGTGTGTTTGTGGCTATGGAGCGGGCAGCCATGTGGGATACACAGCAGATTGCACTCAACATCAATAGCAATGTGCTTACCACCAGCTCTGGAACCAACAGCCTTGCGCTGGGAAAAGTACATCAGGATAGCGGGATGATGGTGTATGACGCGCTCTCCCGAGACATTGAAGCCGTGGTTACCGCGCAGATAATCCGCAGATTTGTGCTGTACAACTACGGCGAAAAAGCACTGGCTCTGTGCCCACAACTGCGGCTGCGAAAGAGGCCAGAAGGAGATCAGCTGCAGATCGCGCAGATGCTGCAGATACTAATGCAGGGCGGCAACCTGCCATCCCGCAGCAAGGTAATTCGGCAGCAGTTAGGGCTGCCTCCGCTGGATCCGGAAGAAGAGAAGATGCTGGATGCCGAACAAAGCGCGCATTCCGAGGCAGAACAGCAGCTTGCCGATGGCAGGCTATCCGGCAAGATAGCCGCCATGAGCAAGGCAGATGCAGACACCGCAGTTGCCATGCTAACAAAGGCGATTATGGCCCGAGATGCCATGCGGGCTGTGGGGACATAACAGGAGAAAAAACAGAATGACGGCATTGCTTGAGAGAGGCGGAGCGGCACGCTCCGCCCTTTTTATTGTCGGGGGTCCGGTGGCTACAGAAGGGCAAACCGAAGCCGATGGGGCGGTTATTCGGCAGGGCAAGTTTTTTGAAGTGGGTGATTACCCGGATAAGCAGTTTGCCCTTACCGAGGCCGAAGCAGATGCGGCGGTAAAGCAGTTTCGGGGCGGCCCCATAAATATCGAGCATATCTCCAGCGTTCTGGATGGAAAACTGGGCCAGGTAACACGGCTGTGGCGGGCCGGGCGAGATGTGATGGCTGAGTACCGCATACCGGCCTGGTTGCACCAGATAACAGAGGGCGCGCCCATACGCATCAGCAGCGAATGGGATAGGGCAACAAAGCTACCGCTGGGGGCGGCGATGGTGCTGGAGCCCCGCATAGCCGACGCGGTGATGATGGCGATGGAGCGTGATGGAAATGCCGGTGGCACCCGGCAGAGAGAGGAGACACGAATGAGCCTTGCGGCCAAACTTGCTGCGTTTTTGCGCGGGGAGGGGTTTGAGGTGAAAGAGCGGGAAGGTGGGCAAACTCAGCTGGGCGAGGTGGCATCGGCAGATTTCCGCAGCAGTGCTGAGTTCAGGCAGATGAGTGCTGCGCTGCAAGAGCAGGAGCGCGTGATTGTAGAGCTGCGCGCCCAGTTTGCCGAGGAACAGCGCAGGGCAGATACTGCAAGGCACCTTGCCGAAATACAGGAGTTGGTGAAGGATGGAAGGATGACTGCCGCCGAGGCGGATCAGTGGCGACATGCCGCCGAAGAGCATCCGGCAGCCTTTGCTCAAATCCTGCAAACCCTGAAGCAGCGGCCACCCCTTGCTCAGTTCCGCAATTCAGCAACAAGGCAGGTAACCCCGGGTGCCGAAGATCCCGGGCAGCGGCTTGTGGCTCTTACCCGGGAGCGCATGAAAGAGAGCGGGGAGCGGTTTGATGTGGCATTTTCGCGCGTATGCCGCGAAAACACCGATCTGGCAGCGGCACATGCGGCCGCATCGCCAGCCTATAGTGGTGTGGAAGATGGAAAGGCGGTGCAGGCATGAGCAGGGGTATTTCGCTGTTGGAGGATACATTCCCGGCCGCTGCAGGCAGTGGGATTGTGGCGCGCCGGGTGGTGGTTATGGATGGCACAACCCGGGGCAATGTAAAGCTGCCGGCATCGCCTGCAGAGGCCACAGCTGTTGGTGCCACCGCCGAGCGTGTTAGCCCGGGGGGCGGCGTTGCAGTACAGATTGCGGGAGTGGCTGTGCTGGAGAGCGATGGCAGCGCCGTAATCAATCCTGGCGATTATCTGGTAGCATCCGCCACCACAGGGCAGGTGAAATCGCAGGCGCTGGCCATCCCCGCAAGCCCGGGCACGGCAGGCAACTGGAACCTGTACAACATCATCGGCATGTGTGTGGATGAGGGGCCGATACCGGCAACGGCAGGCGCACCGGTGGCAGTGCGCCTGGGTCCGTTTATGATATTTGCTGCATAGATATTCTGCGCCCTAAAAGCGCTCACTCCATTGCATTGCATACAGCTGCCGTACGGCCCACAGAACCTGCTCCCATGCACCGTTCTGGCGGGCCAAACGGCGTTTAAGGAGCCTGTTTAATGCCAGATTTAGCCAATGTGCACGTAGATGTGGCGCTTACCAACCTTTCGGTGGCCTACACAAACGAGGATTATGTGGCCAGTCGCGTGTTCCCCGTGGTTCCGGTTGAAAAGCGCTCCGATCGGTACTTTCTGTAC
Source organism: uncultured Chthonomonas sp. (assembly GCA_903859705.1). Taxonomy (GTDB): domain Bacteria; phylum Armatimonadota; class Chthonomonadetes; order Chthonomonadales; family Chthonomonadaceae; genus CAIXIX01. The sequence continues at coordinate 20,485 of CAIONQ010000176.1, read as the reverse complement.
AACAAAGATGCGTTTCTTCGCTCCTCTGGTGTGGATAAGCAGGGTCGACCGGGCTCGATGCGCCGGCCGGGCAGCCGCTCCACAGAGATCCTGTTTGATGTATCCACCAACCCGTACTATTGCGAACAGCTGGCGCGCAACTACGCGCTTACCGATTCAGAAACCCACCTTGCCGATGCACCGCTGCAACCCGGCATCGATGCAACCATTGCACTTACCGAGATGATAACGCTGGATAACGAAGTGGCCGTTGCCAGCAAGGCAATGAAGCGTGGTAACTATGCTGCATCCAACAAGGCACAGCTCTCCACCGGCACAACATCCTGGGCGCAAAACGCACAAACCGCTGGCAGCTACACCAGCTTCCCCATCTCTGTAGACATACCGAAGGCGCGCAAGGCTGTTATTGGCAGCCTGGTGCGCAGCGCAACTCACATTCTGCTCAACTACAATGCCGCCGTTACTCTTAGCCAGAACTGGGAGTACCTGGATAAGATCAAGTATGTAAGCCGAGAAGGGCTAACATCCTCTGGCCTTGCTCCGGTTATCGGCGGGCTTTCAGTAGTGGAGGCCCGCACACAGCGGGCAACCAGCCCGGAGGGCGCAGCCGTAACCACCGGTTTTGTGTGGGCGGATGATCAGGGCCAGGATGCCGCGCTTGTTTATTACTCCCCCATGGCTGCGCCCTCGCTTAAGATGGTTGCCTTCGGGCTTACGTTCGAGGCGCCGGATGATAGCCTGAACACGCGGGGATTTCTGGTAAAGCGCTGGCGAGAAGAGTGGATAGATGCGGAGCGCATAGAGGTGCGCACCACGCGCGACTGGCGCTTTGTATCCACAGATGGCAGCACCAATGGAGATAACGCCAGCGGTTACGCCACCGGCGGATATCTCATCTCCGGCTGCACCCTGTAACCGCACAAACACCTTGCAGAGCCCAGGGGTTCTGAACGGGTTTCCGGCTTAAATTGCCGGAAAAGGGAGGAGAGAAGAGGCATGCCTGCCACGCAATCTCGCTACACGGCATTGGCCGTCCACTGGGCCGATCGGCCCGAACATCCCGAGTTCCTTGCCGTGGAGGGCCGGCTTCTTCTCTTCGATACCCTCGAAGTTGCCCGCCAAACGGTGCCCCGGTTCGGCTCAGGCAGGCAGGAGCTATGGGATGCCGCCCGCGAGGTTATTCAGTTTGTGCCGCCTGCACTGCCGCAGAGCGGCGGCTTTAACCGCATAAGCCTTTACCCGGGTTACGACCCCTATGATGTGCCCAATGGGTTTCGGGCAAGGGGCGTTTACAGCGAAGGGATCGGCAGAGATTGGCGCAGCCACGTCTACTGGCGGCATGCGCTGGAGGCATTAATTGCCTGGGCAGATCATATCAACGCCAGGGTGGGATATGCACCCCCATCTTCCGAGAAAGGAGCCGCGCAGTGAGCGATTTACAGAGTGGCAAGGAGGATGTAATACGGCTGCGCCAGGGAAGCATTCAGCCCATTTTTGCCGCTGTGAATTCCCCGCAGGGCATAACCGCCGTGGCGCAATCTGGTGGTGTGTTTAGCCTCTTCGGCCCGGATGGCTCTGCAACTCCCGGCCTTACCGAGGTGGGAATATCGGGGTTCCAGGCTGGCCCACAGCCACGACTAAGGCTGTGGCAGGTGCTCGATACCACTTCCCTTGCACCGGGTATGTACAGGGCATTGTTTCGGTTTTCGTGTGTGTTCTCTTCAGATCCCGCCGAAGCTCAGACACTGGAGCGGGAGATATCCATTGATGTGCTGCCGCTGGTAACTGGCGCGGCAACCTACGTTGCATCCCAGTTGGAGCGCAGCCCTCTGTTTCAAACACGGCTGTTTGCCGCAGATACCGATGTGGAGCGCCCGATTTGGAGCGACGATGAGCTCAAATTCTACTTACACTACGCGGGCGGCATCCCCAGGCTGGCAGCGGCGGATGCTCTGGAAACACTTGCCACCGATAGGGCGCGGTTGGCAAGTGCCATTCGTATTGGGGCGTTTGGCGCCGGCGAAGAGGAGGCCTGGCGCGCCATATCGGAGCGTGCCGCCCGGCTCAGAATCCTGTCGCCTGTTATGCCGGCCGTGCGGGCACCCGAGCCCATTTTTGTTCCAGATTTGCCGGGTAGCAAGCGCCGCGGAAACATGCGGGATTGGTAATTGTGTTGAGAAAGGAGGATGCCATGCGTCAGGAATCTACGGTGGAAGAGGCGCTTTCCCTTCAGGCGCGGTTTGAAGAAACACTGCGCCGTTGCGGAACCCTTGTAACCTTGCATCCTTCGCCTGCCCGGTTTGCTAACGGTGCGCTAAAGCGCACCGTTTTTGCGTTGATAGAGCCCCCCAATGCCAACGATATTGGCCATTTGAAGGTGGAGGGAGATTGCAATGCGCTCTCCCCGGCACCGCTTATATTCACATTTGGTGGCAGCAGTGGCGTGCTTGAAAACGACAGGGTGGAGCTGGATGCCGATGTATATGTGCTGCTAAACGCGCTGCCGCAGAGCTTTAAAGGCCAGAAGATGGGCGTGCGCTGTGTAGGTATTCGGCGCGAAAGCCCGGCCACCGATGCGCAGCAGCCATGGGCTGAGGATGCAATTTGGGAAGAGGAGGCGAGATGAGCACAGGATACGACCCGAGCAAACCTGGTTTAGATGAGGCCCGGTTGGAGGCGTACCGCAGGCTGCTGATATCCCGCCTGGATCTGCTAAATGTTGCGCTCATGCGTGATAGGCGCACTCCGGTTGGCGAGGTAACGCCGGAGATGGTGGAGATTGGCGATAGCGAAACGCTGTGGGACATCGGCACAGGCGGCATCCGAATTCGCATCCGTGGCGGCGACGAAACCAGCCCCCTGGATTTTGAATCGGCTCTTACCCTGGGTGTAAATGGTTGTTCTGGTTTCCGATACACCTTCTACACGCATCTCGCCATCTACGTGCATCCGGATGCCCTCGCAAGTGTATCCGTACGCAGGCAGGCAGAGGCCAGAGAGCGGCTGCTATCCCGGTTAAGCGATTGGGTAACGCTGGGGGTGTGCAACTACTGGAACCCGGAAACGGCAACTGGCGGCCTTACTGTTCAGCTTGGCACCAGTATTCTCAGCGTGCCCCCACAAACGGATGCCCTGTTAGAGAGCCATGTGTACAGGGGGTATCGGGATACTCCGTTTAGAGGTTTTGGCGGAGCAGAGCTTATCCCGGCTCTGCATCTGATAGTTCAAGCAAGCATAGAGTAGAGGCAAGGAGGGCGGCATGCCTGCAGATATGTATGGCGGCAGCGTGGTAAAGCCATTTCTTGGCCGCATTGTGCTTCGTAAACTGGCCGGAGCAGGCCCGTTGGCGGCGGGGACGCAGGTAGCGCTGGCGCATGCTGGCGCCTCTCCCCGCAACCCAACCAACAGCACATTGCTTACGGGAATTAGCGGTCGGGACTTCCCGGCGGGGGTGGTGGCTGGCAAGCGATCGCCGGGGCTTGCAATCACTACCGTGGTGCGTGCAAGTTCAGATTTCACCGCAGATCTCTTCAACTCGCTGATGTTAAGCACCGATTCGGGAGGGGATACGGATGTTTGGTCGATTTTGTTGGACGATCTGCACACCCAGGAGGTGTGGGATGGCGCGCGCTGTGCGGGGCTGCAGTTGCGGCAAACTGCCCGCGGTGGCCCGGTTGCCATGCGCCTTACGTTCAATTGCATGTATGGCGAAAGTGAGAACCCGGGCACAGTTTATCCCATAACAACCTTTAGCCTCGGCGCCGCTTCTGCAGGGCCCGCAACGGATGTAACGCGGGTTAGCTTTGGCGGCACTGCCGATCTGGTTGCCGGGTTCTCGCTGGATTTGAAGCGGCCACAAACTCATGTGTATTACGACGATGGCACGATGTTTCCGGCTGGCGTGGCTTCAGGAGCACTCAGTGGGCAGGTGAGCATAACCCAGAGTGTAAAGCGCAGTGCCGCCTGGGCCGATGTTGGCGAGGTGCAGTTTGGAAGCAGTGGGGCAGGGGTTGCGCTCAGTTTTCAGCTTGATTTAAAGGAAGATGTGAAAGATTTTCAGCTGGATAACCGGATGAGCGTCCGCAGCTATCAGCTATTGAGCCGGGATGGCAGCCCACCCATAACCGCATCGGCACTCTAAGCACAGGAGGGAATGGATGCAGAAGCGACTGCCCCAACCGCCAGAAACAGTACCAGATGCCACGGCTGCTGCGGCCGTAGCGATACGCGGGCTAACGGAGGTAGTAAACGAACTTCAAGCTGCGATGCAGCTATTTATATCTGCAATCTCTGCTTCTATTCCGGCAGAAACACCATTGCCACCTCCCCACCCGGCATCGTTAGTATCAGAAGCGTTCTCTATGAGCCCTGCAGATTGGGAAGAAGAAGTGCCGGTAACAGGCCGCAAAAGCCGTGTGCAAATGCCAGATCCAGTTCGGCTATTGGATATTCGGGGAGAGGCAGAGGCCGCCATCGCCGAAGAAGAGGTGCCTGAGACGCAGATTGACGAACAGCCGCCTCACCGCGCAGTTAAGCCCTCACATCCCAATTGGCAAGAGCATGAGCCAGATGTGGAGAGCATCAACAGGCCACATGGCTATTTTGCCGCTGGTGGCTGGGAGCCACAGTTTGGAAGCCCAACTTCGGTACAGGATCCTTTCAGCGGCTCTGAACTGGTGGAGAGGCTCATCAGCGCTCTGGAGCGCGTTGCCTCCAGGCTTGAAGCTCCCACTGGCTACCGTTCCGAGCCATCTCGACAGGCGGGCGAAAACGCATCCAGCCTCAACGGAATTCTATCGGCATCTGGCATTGGTGCCAGGCCAGATGGGGTGAATTGAAGGCGCCTTCTGTACGGAGCGAGAACGCCTTCGCTGGTTCCGTTTGGGCTTTCCCCTTCTTCAGGCGCTGCTATCTACTGTTCGCACGCTCACAGTTACAGCGCGGGTGGTTCTGCCGGTTCAGTCAGGTTTTTAGCTTGATCATTACGGAGGTTCAAATGGCGGTGTTTGATACTCTGGCGACGGCGGTAATTCAGCCCGTGCCGGAGGTATACGGATATCTGGAAGCACCGCCCCTCATCCTACCGATGCTGGCGAGAGATTGGAACCTGAACCCGGAAACGGCCATCAGTGGCCGGTACATCCATGCCAATCTGGGTGAGGTGCAGCCAGTACCGGTGCCTTTGCTGCAGGATACGTACCTTGCGGGCACAGCGGGCCGAAGCGGCAGGGCATTCAATGCTATAAGTGGCACCTGGAAGGATGACTTTGTAGACCCTCAGCACGATCTATTCTGTTTGTTAATGCCGGATAGCAGCCCGGAGATCGCCTGGGAGTTGCGCAGTGCGGATATCACTACCGAGATTGAAGCGGCAGATATTGTGATATGGAGGGGTATCCCACCGGCAGCGGATAGCGGGGCCCGCATGCCGGGCGGATACAGCGCCTGGCTGGAGCTTGCCTACAATGCAAGCGATGGTACAGGCTGCCGCATTGCGCTGGAGTGGGGGCAGCCAATTCGGCTGGATACCACAACAAACAATGGGGCTACCTGGAAGCCCGCGGCCATCGCACGAGATCTGGGCGTGTTGGAGCGCTATCTTGCCGGGCATGGCGGCCAGGTTCGTTTGCGGATATTGCCAGATGTGGAGGCCAGTACGCTCAATATCGAAATCGGCGATGAAGCGATGCTCGCCTACACGGCACCCTCAGGCACTCTGCCGGCCCCGGGCCGACTTCGGTTGAGTGGTAAATGCGGCTCTGTGCGGTTTTGCTATTTGCCGCTCCGCTGGAAGCAGCTGAGCGTTGAGGGCAGAGCACGTGCCGGTTTTACGCATCCTAATGCTGCCACCGCATTCCTGGTTTGCGGTGGCCCGGGCGGGGCTGCAGCGGGGCAGTTGAGCGAAGGCCGCGCAGATGCGGATGGCTCCGACTATCTGTGGAGTGCCACCGCCACCGCGCCGGATGCAGGAGATGCCCTCGGCAGCACATCGCCCCCTCGGCTGGCATCGGCTGCCATTGTGGTACCCGCAGTATGGAGCGATACCGTTGGTCCGCTGCCAGATCCTATCGGAATGCTGGAGCTGCCTGTTCGGCACATAGAAGAGGTTCAGCGCTTCGATGATATCTCTCGAACGCTCACCAGCCATGCCGTGGTAGAGGCCGATAATCAAGATGGCAGGTTTGCGGGGGCTTATGGAACACGCGCTGTAACACTGGCTGCTACCAGTGAAGGCGGCAGTACTGTCCGCTTTCGGGGCATTGCAGGAGGCAGTTCTGGAGGCGTAACCCTGGTAACACGTGATGGCGTGGGCACCCTTGTACTGGAATGCACGGGCCGGGAAGCAATGATGCAGCACGCGGCTGCACAGCGCAGAGTTTATGACGGTTGGTGCCTGTGGTCGGCTGTGCGCTGTGAGTGTGAACTGGGCAATGTGCGTTCAGAATCCCTGCGCAACATCCCGTTATATGTCCCGCCAGGCGCTATCGCCGAAGCCCCTTATGGGCCCGCAGATGCTGGCTGCCCGTATCCCGTGCTGGCAGCCGGAACGGGGCTTGTGCCGCGCTTTCTGTTTGGTGCGGAGGTATCTGCGTGGGCTGCGCTGGGGATGCTTACGCGCGAGCGTGCCGATATCGATGCCGCAACCGGCGAGGCGCTGCCTTACTTTTATGGTTTTGATGCCGCGGGCCAGTTTCGGTTTGAACCGCTGGATACTGCCGGGTTAACTCCGGTTATGAGCTACTCCGATGAAGACCCTGGCGGCGAAGGGCAGATTATTGGAGAGCTGCGGGTGATCAACTCCACGGCGCAGATGCGCTCGGATATAGCCTTTGAAGGTATGGATGCACGCACCGGGGCAGAGTTTGCGGTGCACCTTACCATGCCAGATACCGTGCGGCGATCCGTTGGGTTTTACTACCCATGGCAGGAGCGCAGCCCACGTTTCGCGCGATCTGCCGGTGGTGCTCTGCCGCTGCGTGTGCTGGCTGCCGCACGGTTGGCCTCCTATCCGCAGCAAACGGTGCAGTTTATGGCACCGTTTTTGCCATGGGTTTTTGCGGGCCAAAAGGTGCTGGTTTCGGAGCGAAAGTCGCTGGGAGGCACCGGGGAGTTTCTTATAACATCTCTGCGTAGCCGGTATGGCATGCGTGGGGCAGGCGGAATGCGCGAAAGTATCAGCGAAGTTACAGCTCGGCGTATTGGCTAAACACAGTTTACAGAGGAGGCAGCATGGCAACAGCACCCACACCCGCGCAGGTCTTGAGCTACTTAAACAGCCGTGCAGCGGTGCTGCAGGCTGCCTGGCTTGCCCTGGGCAGCGGGCTGGCCGGGGAAACCGGCACACTCTCTGCCCTGGAAAACGCATCCCACACCGCCATCCTGGGAGATGGCACCTCTGCGCATCCCGGCCTCGGCAACCCGGAGTGGCAGGCGCTAGCAGCGCCTCTGCTTGCGGGGGCTGCGGCCGGGGCGCGGTGGGACTATTTGTTTGCGCGCCAGGGTGGGCTTATGCGCCTCTTGGAGGATAGAATACAGGCCAGCATGCCGCCGGGCTGGAGGTTTCAATCTGCCCGCTCACTGGATGGGTATCTTACTCGGGCTAACGGAGCCGCAGGTTCGCCCATTGCACCGCCAGCACCCGGCAGCGTAACGGCAACCCTTACGCCCGTGTTTGCTGCCGAGGGTGCTATGGCGGGCAGTGGCATAGGCCCGCTACCGATGGTGGCGCACACCCTGGTTGGCGCTGGAGATGAGAATGAGAGCCAGCTGATACACTCTGTGTATCCGATGATCACGGGCACTCCATTTAATGCGCTGCAGTATCAGATAGCGGGGGCAGTGCCCTCGGGAATCCGCAAAGTACGCGTGTACCGAACCGTTGCAGGCGGCAGCGATTATGGTTATGATCAGGATGTGCAGGTAACACCGGGATCCGCATACCCGGCTATATTGCTGGTTCAGCCAGATGCTGCCCTGCGTTTGGATTGGGCGCCGCCGGTATGGATGCAATGCGCCCCCGGCCCGGCAGCAGCCCTGTTGTATGCCCTGGCCTCCGCCGCACTGGTGGGCGGCGGAACCCCGGTGTTGAGCGCTGCCGGCATGCTATCGCCTGCAAATGTGCAGCTGCAATCTGCTGCAAGCGTGCTGGGGCTGGCAAATCCACCTCAGAGCGGCATCGCCGGGCAGAGCGTGCTGGGTGGTGTTGGCTCCTCGGTATTTACCGCGGGCGGCATCGCCATGATCAACAGCGCAAGGGTGGGAATTCAGGGCTTTGCCGGTGCAATGGGCCTGCGGGCACGTGTCACTTCCGCATTAAGTGGCACGCTTACACCCACCATCGCCGTTACCGGGTTTGATGCCAGCCGCGGCTGGGGAGTTACGCAAACGGTGGGTGGGCTAACGCCCGCCACAGGGTTTGCCACGGGCAATGTTGGGGATACTGCCATGTATACCCTGCCTGCAGGCTTTGTGGTGCAGGCCGTGAATGAGGCCGGGGTAAGCGGGAGCGCCAGCAGCGGAGCGTGGGTGTATGAGGGCTGGTAGTGGGTGGGCGTTTTTTTGCGAGGGGATCCTCGCGCTTCCCGGTTAGGTACTTGCCGTGCCGAAATGGTGGTTCAGAACTTGCTTCGTAAAAGCTGGTTCTTTTCAACGGTTTGGGCGTGTAACTCTAAGAGGGCACCCCAACGCGGTAACTGCTATCGCAGCGCGCTGTGAGGTCCAGCAATGCCGTGTGCGTGGTTTCGGTTACCTGTTCTCGGGCCCGGAGGATGCTCGTAACATCTCTACAGGAGATGTATCCGGGGTGTCCGTTGTTGCCCGCAGCAGTATGTCTGCCCCTTCATTAGCGCTGGAGGCTCTGAGCAGAACTTCGCTGGCAATCTGGGGGTCCAGGCGCAGGTGCATTTCACGTTCGCAGTCATTTGCCACTTCCAGAACGTTTGCCGGTGCACCGCGCTTTATGAGGGTAGAAACCGCAGCCAGATCGCGCGGGGTTCCTACACTCTCAAACGCTCTTAATATTGCAATCTGAAGGCGTGCGTGTAAAGCTTTTCGTTTTGCCAGGCTTACAGCAAGGTTGCCAGAAGCCTGAGGTAAAGCCAACAGGCAGGTCCGCAACACCTGGTGGTGCCTTTCGGCAAGCAGGTGTGCATCTGCGCTGGTAAGCTGCGGCAGCAGAGCCAGTACGGCCTCCATGGCATGGCCAGCCTTTAAGTCGTTAAAATACAGCGATTCTATCAGTCCACCAAGGATGGGCAGCCCCTTGTACTGTGCCAGCGCTTCTTGAGCCGCCCGCGCCTTACGAGAGGGCCTCAGCATCCAAACAGGAACCGTAATGCCAACGCCTGCCAGCGTAATCAGGAGAAATGTTGGGTTGGTGCAGAGGGTAATAAAGTTAGTTTGACCAAGCAGTTTCCGGAAACTCTCCAGAAACAGAATGGCGATGAACGGCAGCACCATAATGGAGCCTGTTCTTCGATAAACATCCTGTTTCATCACCTTTGTTAGCCTGGCAACCTCTTCAGCGGAATTCTGCTGCTCTGGTTGTAACGTCAGGATTTCATCCTGGAGAGGGGCTTCTTGCCGCTCAATCAGGGCTGATTCTTCGGCGATTTGTTCTGATGTGTTCAGGTTCATATCCTTTGGACGATTGGGTAGGCGGGTGGGGTTCAGGGAAAGCGGCGTGTTATTGTTCTGAGGAGATCCTCGCGCTCGCAAATGAGATGATGGCTGCGCGCCCACTCTGGGTATCTGAGCCGACAAGGTTGTTCAAACAATGTTTCTCCAAAGCTGGTTCTTTTCTACGGTTTGGGCTTGTAACTCAAAGAGGGCGCCCTCCGCCGTAGTTGCACCGCAACGTAAAGTGCACCCAGCGTTGCCCCTACAAATGCACATAACGGATATTAAACTGAAATAAATGGTATTTGGCGATAGCCAGAGTTTATGCAATCTTCCTTTTCAGGGCATATCACGATCGGAGGTTTTGGATGCCAGCTATCAGTGCGGGGTATTGCGGGGCGGCGGCAAGCTTTACCCTCTCCGGCCAGTACCGCAGGGGCAGGTATCTTACTATTCCCCATGAGAATGTGCCGCTTACGCTCTTTCTAAAGCGCTGCACTGGCCCGGTGCGTAAGCCATGCGCCCACCCACGGGTTGGCACCGTTAGCGTGGGGGAGTATTGCTCCGATGGTGAGATTGAGATTATGCCGTTAACCACAGATTGTGCGGGCAACTACTCTGTTACGGTTGTTGGCAGTTACCTTGCAGCGGCGCTCGCCGTTGGCCCATGGGTTGCCAACCCTGCCTTTAGCTGTGGTTCTCCACCGGCAGCCGATAACCCCGCAAATGCCGCCTGGCTGCCTTTTGTTCGTGACCCGGCGAGCATTGCGCGCTACGGCTGTCCACGAGATATCGGGGCTTCTGGCACGGCAATTAGTTCCGGGTTGGGAGACCTGATAAATGATGAAACCGGCGGTATTTCTGATGCTTCGGTGATTAATGGGTTGTGCGGTTATATAGCCCCAACCGGAGTGTGTTCTGAGTGTCAGAACACCACTGGTGCCTTTTTTGTAACCCGGCCCACCGCTATTACGGTTGTTCGGCCGGGCGATGGCACGGTTCAGTACCAGGCACAATCCCTCAGTGGCAGCTACACCCTGGATTTCTACGATAACTTTACCGGCGCGGGCGTGGTGGCCTACTATGTGAAGGATGGCAGCTTTTACCAGGTTGGCGGTGCTATGGTGCATCTAACGGATAGTTGTGGCAGAACAGAAACCATTGGCACTGCAAGCTACCCCGGTGTATCTCAAATTGGGAATGTAGATTGGCCAAACATTGTATCCGTAACGGTTAGCAACTGGGTGGGTGAGTGTTCGCCACCGTTGTATACCAGTTTTGCGGGCCCAGAGGGCCCGCTGTTTGTAAGTGGCCCATTAACGGCTGCCACGCGACCGCGGATTTTGCGGGATGTGTATCCCGCTGTGCCAACGCTCACCGATCTGTGTATCAACGCATTCCCTTCGTTTGGTATCAGGCTGCAAACATGCACGGGCGAAACGCCAGAGCGCCTTCAGGCAGATACGCATGACGAGCGCCTTGCAGTGTCGTGGCTCACGGCAACGGGCGGAACTTTGCGCACTGCCGTTCATCTATCCCCTTTGCGCCATATCGGCAACTCTGCAGAGGGCTGGGAGGCTGCAGAAGTGGTAGAAAGCGCTGGTGCGGATGACATCGGCATGGCCTACCTGCCGGCCAGGGCACTCTACCTATCTTACATGCTGGGCGGCGCAGCAAAGCGTAGATTAAACCCAATGGCAGGGGCGGCCGGCGGCTGGGGATTGGCCACTGCAGCTGTGCCAGCGGTTAGCCGGCACAGCGCCAGTGGGCGTGCAGAAGGGCAGGCGTTTCGGTTTCGCGCCCTGGGCTAACCGGGCGTGCCGGGTGCGCTTAATTTCAGCCAATGCCGGGATAACAGGGGGAGTTGGACCACGGAAGTTGCCATCAACGCGCTTGCAGCCGGGCCATGGTGTGGTGGCGTATTTACGGGCAACCGGTATGTGTGCCTGTTTACCCTTGCACAAACTGTTGCAGGAGTGGGTGCAGCAGGGCAGCTGTTTTGCACGCATAGCACGGATGGGGGCAATATCTGGAGCACACCTGTTTTTACCGGGTATACCGGCTATTGCAGCGGAATAGCGCGCACGGCGCAGGGCATACTGGTGGCGGCCGTGTGGGGAGCTGGCGGAACAACGCACACAGGTTTTTTGCAGAGCAGAAACGGCGGAGAGGGCTGGAATAATGAATTTGAGTTCGGCCTTGCCATGCCAGATTTGCCTCTGCCACCCACGGTTACCGCCCTTCAAGATACGGTATTCTGTGTGTGGGTTTCCGGAAATGTGCCACAGTTTCTCGCCAGTTCGGATGGTGGGGTAACGTGGTGGTGATACCGGCCCCGGCAAAATTTTGAATCGGCAGGGAGCGCAGTATTGGAGAACACAGCGGCGGCAGTGGTAACTACCTATCTGGAAATGAACAACCCACAGGAGCTAAAGCCCTGTTTGCGGCCCGCTCCCATTTATATGCTGATGCGCGCCGAAGAGCCGTGTGGGGCATTTAATCGATTTCTGTATTCTACGGTCGGGGCAGACTGGCAGTGGACCGATAGATTGCCCTGGAGCCTGGAGCAGTGGCAGCAAAATACCGCACAGCCCGGGTTAGAGACCTGGGTTGCCTATATAAATGGCACGCCTGCAGGCTATTTTGAGCTGTTTTACGCCATGGAAGTGGGGGAGGTTGAGATTCAGTACTTCGGCCTGCTGCCGCAGTTTACCGGGCGTGGGCTGGGTGGAGCATTGCTAACAGATGCCATAAAACGTGCATGGAGCCTGGCCGATGGCGTGAAGCGGGTTTGGGTGCATACCTGCACACTGGATGGGCCAACTGCCCTGCCGAACTACCGAGCCCGTGGAATGCAGGTATACAAAACCGAAGAGGAGGCAGTGGTGTAAAGCCTGCAAAATCAGCGTTTCTTGATGTTGTAGGAATCGTTAACCGGGCGGCCGAACTGATCTACGCCATTTTCCGCGGTGGCTTCCCCATCGGCCGGTTTGAGAAACATCATATAGATAGCCCCGGCAACAAGCAGTACAATTACAAGCGGTACCCAGCCAAGCGATTTCGGTTTTTGAGGCTGTTGCCAGCCTGTTGTTCTGCGGATTTTCCCCAACGGATTACATCCTGTTGTTGATTTTAGAGAGGCATGTCCGGGGAATAGAAACCACAGACTTACCTCATCTAAAAGTGTGACGTATCAAACTCAAGTAAGTTCTTTATTTATATTAAGTCTTACTTAAGAATTGCATGCGGCAGCTGGGGAGGGCTGGCGCTGCATCAATCTCTGGTTTATTTGCTGTCCAGGGAACGTCCAAACTGATCCACATCTGATCCAGAAGAAAGGCCTCCTCCTCCATGTGTGAGGGTGGCCCAAACCATGGCTATTACGGCCACAATAACAATTGCAGCTAATATAACCTGGCGTCGTTTCTTAGGGATGCGCCTTTTTTCTCGGCTGCGTCTGTGTCTGCGTCTTGGCTGAAAATCGTCCATGGTTTCGGGTGCCGCAGCGGCGCGGCAATGCAATGCGGTTTAGTTTTCAGATTGGCGGATCATGCCATCTCCCCCATTGTTAGGGGTTCCTGCAGGCGTGCGAGATCGGCCATAGCGGTCGGTATCGGTAACGGGTGCCCCAGAGCCAGTCGAAGGCCCCCGCGTTGCGAACATGAAGGCTGCTGCCACAACGGCGATAATTATGAGGCCCACCACCATAGTTGAGGCAAGGCCCTGTGCCGACTGATGACGTGATCTGCTACGTCGCCGCCGTCTCCTGCGTCGCCTTGTGGGTTCTTCTGCAATCACTGTGTTTCCTTCTTAATTCTGCAGGGGTCGGCTTATCCATCTAACCGCGCCGCGCTACAGATACCTGGCCACTACCTGCGTTCTCGGCCAAACTGATCGGCGGAGTCAAACACTGGCCCACGCCCGGCGCCTTTAATGGTAATCGAGCCTACTACAAGCACTACCACTATGATGAAGAGAATAACAAAAAACGGTTCTATCTGAGTTATTTCTTTATCTCGAGCTTTATCGTATTTGCGCCTGGTGAGCAAGCCTGGATTCCTTGGTTCGTAAAACAGGGCCGATTAACGCATCCATAGCGCGCAAAATGGGCGAGCGATGGTGTGAAAGGCGGAGTTGAGAGGTTGCGCGAAGAGCTGGTTGCTAAGCCAGATGCATGCCACATCTGTGGGATTAGAGGCTGGCGGTGCGGTGCGCAGGCATCTGTATGCAGCCAGGCAGTACAGAAAAGCCACCTATATTATATCGCATACACAGGCGATTGTGGCGGAAAAACAGTGAGTTGCCACATGTCTTCAGTACCTCTTAAGACTGAGACAGCGGACGGATTGTTCCTGGAAAGGGTTAGCGGGGCGATGGGGTGTGCTGCTGTTCACATGTTGCTGGTATGGAATTCAGAAACAAGGTTGCCCCGAGAGCCGTTACCACCAATACGGTTAGCCAACTGGTGGAGCAGAGCGCGTACCCGTTTTGCACGGCAATGTGATGCCCACTTCGTGCTGCACCGGAAGGTATACTACCGCCATGGAAAAAACCACTGCGGGAACTACTGCTAAACACCTGGCTTATATTGATTGCTTGCGAGCACTGGCATGCATGGCGGTTATTGGACAACATACGGTGTTGTTTACGAAGTGCGATGCTCAGCATGGCGAAGGGTTCAGGATTGGCGCTGACCTGGCCAACAGGGGATGGCTCGGCGTAAGCCTATTTCTGGTACTTTCTGGATTTTGCCTTTTTCTGCCAATGGCGAGAAAGAACGATATTCCAGATATGAAGCTGGATATCCGCGGCTTTTTTAGCAGGCGATGCTGGAGAATATTGCCGCCGTTCTATTTATGCCTCGTGATATATGCAGGGCTTAAGATTGGAGCAAACATTCATAGGCACTCGGGAGTAATGGCGGGATTTGGAGGAGCGAAAGACATACCGCTTCACTTACTTATGCTTCACAACTTGTTCTCGTCGACGGTTGTGACTATCAACCCGCCATTCTGGAGCCTTGCCCTCGAGTTTCAGTTGTACTTGGTGTTTCCGTTGCTCATCTTCATGATGAAGAGGGCAAGCCTCCCAGTTACGCTCGGTTTGGCGTTGTTCGCTTCGGCTGCGTATCAGGCGTTTGTAATACACAAGCTCGGGCACAATCCGAGCCTTGAACATTTTGCAAGTAGATACAATGCGCTGCCTGGACGCGTGTTTGAGTTTGCCGCAGGAATGGCTGCTGCTTATCTGGTAGCGCGACCAAAACAGGGGCAGGCTAGGTACGCCGTTGCAATTATTGCCGCGCTGTTTATCCCAGTGCTTCTGATGACAGGGGACCAGATGAATCCGCCGCTGCTGCGCGACCAGTTGTGCGGCTTGTTCTTCGCAAGCATTGTGGTTGCTTGCGCTGCCATACCTGCGAAGTATTTCAACTCGCAAGGGCTACAGCTCTTGACCACTGTAGGAGCTTGCTCTTACTCTGTCTACCTGTATCACCAGCCAATTTTACAGGCGATTGGTAAAGTGGCTGAACCGATTTACGTACACTCAGTGCCAGCATATGCGGCGTTTAGTCTGGTAAGAGCGATAGTGCTAATTGCCATCGGGAAGCTGATGTACGAACTGTGGGAAAAGAGATGGATTGCTAAGCCAAAGCCTGCATGATTACGACGTATAGCAGATGTAACAAAAACAGCCCTGGGATTAATCCCGGGGCTGTTTGCTTATCTGAGGCTAAGGTTGGTTGCCAATCGAAGCCGGAGTCTGGCAACTGCGCATCAATCCGATTTCTTGCAGTTCAGGCAAAGCGAGTGTGGGTGCGGCTGAGTTGTGAACGCGGACCTTATGCATAACCAAATGCTTCTGATGGGCACCCTCGGTGCATTGCTATTGTGTATTATTGTCTGCGGATTGCAAGGGTTTTCAAAAACGATACCGGTATGCAATGGCCGTTTCCGTTGACATGGATGCGGCCATCGCCTTTTCTGTGGGGGAAATGACCGTGCCAATCTGGAACAGTTTTATTACTGATATCTTCGACAACAACGCGAGTAGAACCGCACCGACATCCACTGGTGCAGCTAATAGCACTACAGGCGTTGGATCACCGTCGACATTTTCTGCTCCATCAACTGGTGGTGCTTGGACAGATGTTCACGGCAGTATTTACAACATAAACAGTAGCAACTTGCTGCTTGTCAGCCCCACTAATGGCACCGGTTTTAACAACGACTTTTTGACGCGCCCATCTGCTGAAAATCTTGTTGACGGCCGGGTTGTTCTCACTATAAATAACTGGAATATGGCCAGTTCTGGATCTGGAAATATTGGTATGGCAATGCGTTCCAATGGTTCCGGTAATTACTACCTGTTCCTGCTTGGCGCTGCTGCCATCAATACCTATTATGTGACTGGCGGATCGGCACATGCGATCGGAACACAGGCGGTAACGTTAACAGCTGGCCATAACTACACGCTTGATGCACAGTGTTACGGAGGAGCCGCTTCCGGCCTTGGTGGCAGCACGACTGTTTATCTGCAGCTTATAGATACAACCAGTTCCACGACACTTGGAACTCTAACCAATACTGATACCAACGGGCCAACTGCTGCGGGGCAATTTGCCATCACCTGCCAGGTCAATTCCCCTGTTCAGACATATACCCTCAGCAAAATACAGATATATCAGGCGCAGAGCAGCAGCTATTCATTAACTGGCCCGAGCTACCTGATCGATGGTGTTGCCAGTTCCAGCTTCACTGTAACATCTGGTGGATCGCTGGGGAGTGGCATAACTGTTACGCCTTCAGACGGTGGTGCAGGCGGGGCATTTACGCCAACTACTGTATCGCTGGCAGCAGGTACCGGTACCAGTGCGACATTTGTATACACGCCGCTGTCTACAGCAACCGGTAATATAACCATATCCACAACGAATAACGGATCCCTTTCGGATCCATCTGGATTGGCATTGCCATCTAAAAAGAAGATCACTGTAACTGACACTAACTGGTACTGGGCACCATACGCAACGTTTAGCAACGGCAGCGGAACACTTCAGAGTAATAACATATTGCCGGGATCTACTGTTGCAGGATGGGTAAACAACGGAAACAAAAGCATGCTTGGGTTCACGGGAACCTCATGCATTTTGATGATGGATATGACCAACACTGATGGTAGCAACCTTAGCCAATTGGTATATTCAGTGGATGGTGGAGCGCAACAGGTTGCATCAAGTGCAGCATTGATTACGGTAGCAACCGGGTTGAGTGCTGGTAACCACTTAGTTGAGTTCTGGTCTTACGGATCTTACGAATCAGATAATGCCTGGGCGATTGCAGGTGGTGACACTATGCCTGTAAACCGTGTGAAGTTTACTGCAGCCCTGATAGATGGAGGATCAGCTTCGATAGCGCCATCTTCTGCATCGAAGCCGCCACCACCAACAACACTCAATATCCTTGTTTTTGGGGATAGCATAACAGAAGGCTCGAGGATGTTGGCTAACTCTGCAAATATCAGTGGTGGCCAAGACGGCACGCAGAGTTATGCTAACACCATCGCGAAAATGCTCAAGGCAAATGTTGGGTTGGTGGCATGGGACGGACAGGGATTGATTGTTGCAGCGCAGAGATCAGTACCCGCGTGTTACAATGCATCTCTCACAACTGCAGCCTGGTCTAATTACTTTAACGGTACATCCAGGCTTGTTGGTGGGTTGCTGACACCGGCTCCGGATGTTATTATCGTTAACCAGGGTACCAATGATGGCTATAGCTCTGCTAATACCGCAACATTCCAGGCGAGCTACACAGCGTTTCTTGCACAGTTGCGAGCTGCTGCCCCGAATGCTTTGATAGTTTGCATTGTGCCATTCGGTGGCTGGTATCGATCGTATGTGTTGGCAGCTACGCTGCCGGATTCTAATAGCATCTTCATTGACCTTGGGACTCAATTCCAACAGGGATTAACCAACGCTGGTGCTTCATACAGATCCTGGGATGGACTGCACCCAAATGTGAGAACGCATGCGGATGCAGCGTCTCAGATCGGATATCAGGTATATGTGGCGCTGAATAATTTGAGCTCTACATTTAAGACGAAAAACCAGTTGCCACGCCGTGGCCGATAAGGGAGGGGTTAAGTGAGCATCACATATCCTGTAGGTCTGCTTGTTGATAATAGCGGCGCCATACTCAATGCACCAGTGGTTACTGTTACAGCCATTTACACGCCCAGTGGAAGTTCACTCTCCACCGGACTTGCTACTGTAAATGGGTCTGGCACAGCGGTGCCTATCAGCATCGCCTATGATCCTGTAACAAATGGTGAGGCCTGGATCGTTTACTCTGTGAGCCAGAGTGGCAAAACAGTAACAGGGCAGAATGCAACCGGTGCTGTGTTTGCTGCAATAGATTCTGCTACCGTTGCAAAGTTTCTGTTTGATGCCAACAGTAACGTTAAAACAAGTATCAGCGCTATCCTTGCAACCGCCCTGACCGAAACCACTGGCGGCAATCTGGCTGCAGCATTCAAGAAGCTGCTGGATGTGGGTACCCCGGTGCTTACTGCTGCCAGCGTGAACCAGAGCGGAGACGCATACGGCCGGCTTGGCGCGGCTGGCGCGGGGCTTACATCCCTGGGAGATTCCAGACTTGGGAATCTGGATGCGGCCGTCTCGAGCCGATCCACCTATGCGGGGGCGGATACGGCTGGCACAACTACTCTGCTTTCGCGCCTTGGTGTGCCAACAGGGGCCAGCATTGCTGCAGACATTGCGCAGGTAGAGGGCCATGCCACCAATACCGATTCGCAGGCATCCACCCTGCTTAACCTGCTTGGCATTGTTGCCGGCCTGGTGGGAATGAACTGCGGTGTGCGCAACACGGCCTACACAGGCAGCGTGCTGACTTCTGCGGATATCTGCCTGTATGATAGCCCGGCACATGCTGCACTTAATGATGGCAGCACCGGGCTGCTGCACCGGTTTGCCCTCACCGGCGGGGTTAACGGTACCAACGCGGGCAACCAGAGCGTTAGCCTTGCAAGTTAATGCGGAGCTGTAAGAACAAAAATGAGAACAATAGCGGGTTTGAGTGGGGCGCCGATTTCGGCGCCCTTTGTTTTGCGTGGTTGTTCGCCCATTCCCTACACCGGTGGCCCTGCCCCGGTGGTGCTTTTTCGTAGCTTCCCGCCGCAGCGCCTGTTTTGTGGTGAGCGAGCTGCGGTAGCGGCCACCTGTTATGTTGTGGGCGTGCCCGCAGATTGGCAGGCCACGCTCACTCTGTTTGCTGCTGGCCAGCCCGTGAGCGGCCTCACCTGCCTGCCCGCATCAGCCGTTTATGATGCGAGCTATGCGGGGCGGCTGCGGGTTGATGCCGCGCTGGATCTTTCTGTGGGGGCAGGTGCTCACCTTCCACCCGGGGTGTATACCGCCGAGTTCACGCTTGGGGTGCCCGGCTATGCACATGTTCTGCTGCCAGGGGTGCTTCAAATTGATGCTGCACCCGGCACGGATAGCGGGCTGCCAGCCGATGTAGCCGAAGAGGGGTAGTTGCCATGCAAAGTGTATACGCGGCCTGTGCAGCGCTTAGCCTTCTTGGCTCTGGAGCGCTGCTTGTGTTTGTGGCCATTGTGGCGCGCATGCGCGGTGTGGATATGGTTAACCGCACCAGCAGCGCCGCCTGGGAAACGGTTGCCGATGCCTATGAAAAGCGCATCAGCCAGCTGGAAACAAGCCTGCATGAGGTGCAGCTTGCCTATAACCGGCTGTGCAGCGATTATGACGCTGCCCGCGAGCGTAGCGATGCGCTGGTTAAGCTGAACCTTCAGCTTCAAACCGCAGCCGCAGCCCAGAGCGAGAAAATTTCGAGGTTGGAGGAGCTCAATCGGGAGCTTAACACGCGCCTGTTGAGCGCCAGCAGGCGCTAACAGGTTCCAATGTGAAAGGAGGGACGCAGAGTGCACATTGCAAGTATCGATTGGCCAACCGCCATGGTTGTGCTTGTGTATGGGGTGGTTTGCTGGATGGGCGGCTGGCATGCCAGCCTGCGGGCATCTGGCGCGATGTACGATGAGGGCTACCGAAGCGGGCACAGAGATGGCAGGCACTGTGGCGGAATTGGCAAGAAATTGAACTCGGATAACGGGAACGCGGAGGAGAAATGAACCTGT
Source organism: uncultured Chthonomonas sp. (assembly GCA_903859705.1). GTDB lineage: Bacteria > Armatimonadota > Chthonomonadetes > Chthonomonadales > Chthonomonadaceae > CAIXIX01. The sequence continues at coordinate 691 of CAIONQ010000176.1, read as the reverse complement.
TTAGAACGCTTTTTGGTGGCCTGCTGCGCAGCGCCGAAACCAGCGCCGTAACCGGAGTTACCACGGGGCTGCGCTACGTTCACCAGGCACAGCAGATTCTGCTGTGGGGAATAAACACCGGCAACACACAGGCCATTGGCCAGGCTGTTGAGGTGGCTGTTAAGTGGGGCGAAGAAACCTTTGATATGCATGATAACCTGCTGCCAGAGGTGGAGGCCGCCATTAGAGACTATGTTGCCGGCGCTGAACCGAAGGTGGACCCCTGGGCCGGATCTCGTGCCCTCACGCAAGCTCTGTGGGCCACCTGGGCTCTGCCGGCCGGCCTGGCACCCGGTTTTAATGGCGCATCTTCACAGATAACGAGGAAAATTTGATGGATGCTTCGAGGCTTATCGTATGGTTTCTGGGGCTGGCTGCGCTGCTTAGCCTGGGCATTGTAGCCCTCATCAGCCTGCGGCAGCTGCCCGCACCGCAAACCCTGGATCACATTGCGGTTGGTGCCGTTTCAGCCCTGGCGGGCGCGATGACGGTTGGAAGGAAGGACGGGGAACCTAACAATGATTCATATCTTTTAACTCATACCGGGGAATCTTTGCTCCTTCTTAATCGGATATGATTTAGGGGGATGTTAAATGGAGAACTGGGCTGCGGCTGAGATGCGTGGTGCAACGATCAGGGATCATCGTTTCCG
>CAIONQ010000175.1 GCA_903859705.1 uncultured Chthonomonas sp. | reverse complement strand
TTGATTGATTTCGTATGTTGTAACGAAGGGCGCAGCAAGCAGCGCCCCTACAGGTTGATTGATTTCGTATGTTGCAACGAAGGGCGCAGCAAGCAGCGCCCCTACGGATTGGTTGATTTCGTATGTTGTAACGAAGGCGCAGGGCTGCGCCCACAGATTGGTTGATTTCGTATGTTGTAACGAAGGCGCAGGGCTGCGCCCACAGATTGGTTGATTTCGTATGTTGCAACGAAGGCGCAGGGCTGCGCCCACAGATTGGTTGATTTCGTATGTTGCAACGAAGGCGCAGGGCTGCGCCCACAGATTGGTTGATTTCGTATGTTGCAACGAAGGGAGACGAATGGGAGTGGTGCCGTAATGATGGCTTGTTTGCGTGCGATTAACGATTGTGGTAATCTGAGTACCGCATAACGCCAATCAGGATGGCGGCGTGTGCAGATGCAATACAAACAGAAAGTACTACAAGTAGATATGGAAAGTCGTACGTTTCCGGTGATGGCGGATTCTTTGCTCAAGGGCCGCGTTCGGAGCTCTGCCGTTACAGATGCCGCGTTAATAGCGCTGTTTGCTGTGGTGACAGCGGGCAGCGCCCAGATCAGTATTCCGCTGCCCTTTACCCCCGTTCCGCTTACGCTGCAAACGTTTGCCGTGCTGCTTACGGGTGCGGCGCTTGGTGCCCGCAGGGGCATGCTAAGCATGCTTGTTTATCTTGCCATTGGCGCACTGGGCGCGCCCGCTTTTGCGGGCGGGGCATCCGGTGCCTCTCGCCTGTTCTGCCCCAGCGGTGGCTATCTGCTCTCCTATCCTTTTGTGGCCGCGCTAATCGGGATGTTGGCCAGCCGGGGCTGGGATAGGTCTCGAGGAAACATGGCCTGCGCCCTGTTACTGGGCAGCGCAGTTACGTACACTTTTGGTGTTCTGTGGCTTTCCCGGTTTGTTGGCGGGGTTGGCCCGGCAGTGATGAAGGGCATGCTGCCGTTTATTCCGGGCGACCTGCTGAAGCTTGCGGCCGCCAGCCTACTTATTCCGGGCGGATGGGCGTTGACCGAACGCATCCAGAAGCGCAGCCAATTGTAATCTGGAAGTAGTGTGAATAAACATGGCCCACAGCAGTGATGCTGTGGGCCATGTTCTTGTTGTCTAAACGAGTCCGTTATCTCCATACTTATCCGGCATCCAACCTCGCTTCACGCAATCTCGGAAACTCCAGGTGCCGCCGTCTGCTATTTTGTAGGTCCAGTAAAACCAGCCTCGGGTGGTTTCATAACTGAGCAGTTGTGCATCGGCGTAAGCCCGAATGGCGGCATCGCGCGCGAACCCGGTTAAGCCTGTGAGCGAATGTGGATCGAGCGAGCAAGACCACTCCCCTACGATAGCCGGGAGAGCCTCTTTCTGCATCTTATCCAGTTGCTTGCGTAGATCTATGGCAGAAATATGTACGTGGGCGTTGGCATCGTTCTTACGATCTTCCTCGGTGTAGCACTGGTAAAGGTGCGTATCCAGAATTACGTTGCTGTACTTAGCAGGGGGCATAAATCCGGCCCACTCCGTTGCACGAAAGCCATCGTGTATCACTATGGATACGGTTTCTGGGGAGAGCTGCTTGCGTGCCGCTGTATACGCATCTTCGTAGTATTTCTTGAGGATATCCATGGGCACATCCCACCGGGGCTCGTTCAGCAGTTCCAGTGCAATCAGGTTGTCGTACTTCTTAACAAAAGAGGCCAGATTCTCTATGATGCGGATGGTGTGATCTACATTCTGCGTGCTGGTATGCCATCCGAGGTTTCCTGCTCTGCCGCTGTGATCAAAGCCATTCTGGCTGCCTGGCGCCCCGTGCAGATCCAAAAGTACGGATAGGCCATGGGCTTTTGCCATTTTAAACGCGTGATCCAGCACATCTGCGCCGGTTACAAAGGGCGGGTTCTCCTCCAGTATTCCATAACCGATGGGCAGCCTCACAGCGTTCATTCCGCGTGCGGCTATCCACTGAAAGTCTTCGTCGGTTATCCACTTTTCCCGGTGATGCCGAAGCCTAACTTCCGCGGCGGCTTTGCCCAGTTCTGAGCAAAGCGTGTACTCATCCTCGGCTTTTACGCCTGCATATATTGAGGGTGTTATCCACTTCTCCAGCGCAAGCCAGCCGCCCAGATTAACCCCGCGCCACTTTTGGGTGGCGGCGGGGGCAGCAGAGGCAATGCCAGGAATGGTAAGAGCTGCGGCGGCTGTGCCGCAGGCGGAGATAAACGCACGTCGATTCATTTAGCAGGCTCCGAAAGCAGGATGCGGCAGGGAGCTGCAAGCGCAGGGTCTGCCGTTTGTTCCAACCCGGAGCAATAGGTTTCGAGATCCGGGGTTACGCGTACCTGGCTCTTATTCCCGTTATAAACTATCGTAACAGGCTTCTTGAAATCTACAAAGGAAGGGTCCAGCCAGAGTGCTGCTCCATTCTGTTTCTCGGCCGCGATGGTAATTGTGGTGCCCGAATCCCCCTGCGAATGAGAAACCGTGGCTTCCATTTTACCGCCGTTGGTGGGTGCAAGCGCTTCCAGCCAGTAGGAGCGGTGCAGTACGTTATCCGATTGCACCCACACCACATGATCTGGGCGCGATGTACGCCGATATTTGAGCATTGTAGCCAGCCAATCATGATCTGGCACAAGGTGACCCACGCCAGCTGGGAAGATGAACTCGGTATCAAAGCCTCCGTACTGCTTCTTCCAATCGGCCACGCGCTTCTCAAATGCCCGGCCACGTTCTATGCGGCCATAGGCCGTATCTCGTTCTCCAACCATAGATGTAAAGCGCACATTCCTCAGGTTTTCACCCATGGTTACCCCATCGGAGGCCGCCGCCGCCGCCGCGTGAATGGCTGCAAAGCGGTAAGGTATTTTGGGGCCGATAACATACGCGCCGTAGCCCCCATGCGATGCGCCCATAACATACACGCGATCTGGATTTACACCGCCAAACAGAACAAACTGCTTGATAAGGCGCTCTACCAGAGGCGAAATAGGATCGTCGTAAAAGCCGTTCCAGGCATCGTTGGGTGCACGCAGTGCCAGATATACGTACCCACCGGCCTCAGGATGCTCGCGATAGTAGGTGGAGTACATGTAGTTCCACTCGTTATCGTTTACCTGCTTTGGTGCACCGCCACCGCCATGCATGGCGATAACCAGCCCCCAACCATCCTGAGAACGTGTGCCGACATATCTCCAGAGGTAAGGGCTTGTACGATCTGCCGTTACTACCTTCTTTTCTGCGAACTCCTGCCTCAGAGGCTCATGCGTGGCACTGGCTGCGTACGCATCCCACACCGCTTTGCGGGTTTCCGCATCCACACTATGAATCGCCCTGAGCCTGCTGGCGGCCGCGGTACGCTTTTGAGCATCGGTGCCGAACCTATCGGAAAGCAGTGAAGAGAGGCTGCGCTCTGCGGGTGCGGGTTCTTGCAGGGTAATCAGCTGTGCTGCCTCGGCACCTGCCATCACCGTGTTGGAGATTACTCGGCCATGAAGTGTTGCTTCCACAACGTACTTTCTTGGCGGGCAGGTGCGGTAGACCTCAAATGCAAGAAAATCGTTCATGTCGGCGGTATCGCCCTTGCTGGTACCGGTTTTGGCGGGTTCGCCACTGGCTTTTAGCGTTACCGGCACGGCAGCCCGATGCCCATCTGCGGTGAGCACCTTTACTTCAATGCGGCTCTTGCCTGAATCTGCCGGTGCGGTAATGGGCGTGTACCTGTCGGTTACATTTTCTGCATAAACCCACCGTATATCGGGGGCCCACACCAGTGGGAACGGCACAGGAGTTTTGCGAAAACTGGAGGCATAAATGGCATGCTCTGCCACATCCCGCTTCGCCTTAGAGGCATCACCGGTAAACCAGCCGCGGTCCAGGCCATTTGGATCTGGCTCAGCGGCACCCACAAAGTGCCACCCGTTATCCCAAACCTCTACCCAGGTGTGGTTGCCCCGCATGTTTGTCCACATGGGTGTTCCCGCAACACGGGCGGGCACACCCACTGCGCGGCAGGCCGCCACCAGCAGAATACTGAGCCCGGAGCAGGTTGCCTTTCCGCTTTCGGCGGTTTCGATTGGGCTCTGATCGGGTTTTTTGCGCTCGGTGGAGTATCTGGCTTTGAGCTGACCAAATAGCTGCTGATTGATCTTTTGTGCCGCTTCGCCGGGAGTTTTGCTGTTGGCAACAATGGCTGCCGCGCGATCTTTCAAGAACTTGCGAGACTCATCTCGCTTTTCATTGAGGCAGGAGTAGGGCAAAATGTCGTTAAGAAACAGCGTTTTTGAGATGCTATCTCGCCAGGGCGCTTTCTCCATGGCCTGGTAGGCGATAGCGGTGTTATCCAGAAGGTAGGCGGCCGAGAGCGATTTCAAATCCTGATCTGGCATGTTCTCTATTAAAAACTGAATTCCATCCCGCTGAGTAATCGGAGCCGTACGCAGGGCCTTCACAAGCTCGATCCGGTTGCTTCCAGCTCTGGCAAGTGCGCTTTCTACTGCGGGCGACCACCAGTGTGCGGAGGGTATCCGCTGCTGCGCCAGCGCGGCTGTGGGTGCCTGAACGCAGCTAACAAAAGGAGCTACAACGGCTGCTGTGCTAAGCAGGCTTGCAAAGACGGAGATGGCAGGTTTGAACTTCATGGATACTCCCAGAACATCGAGCGTACACTTACGGCGATGGAACAACGAATAGTACCCTGTTTGTGAGGAAGTGAGAAAGGGGGAGGGGGCAAGGGAGGGAGGGAGCCGTCCATCCGGCAGGCGCGCAGTAATCGTATATAAAACGCATCCACCCCATCCAAAAACACTTAGCCCCCCTGGAGATTTAATGGATCAACCAGGCGCTGTCACAATGAGAAACGCTTTTATTTCTTCTGGATTTCTAACTGGGCGGCCCCGTAGATATGCCCGGAATCGTGCCCCTGAACAAGGACGATTGCGTACAGATCGCCTTTTTTCCAGGCTTCTTGAAGCGTGACATTTGCAGTTTCGCTAATGGTTGCCTTTCCGGCTACTCCAATATTCTTGATGCCCCGTAGAACGCGCATATGCGCCAGCTTTCTGCCTGCATTTTCCCCGCTGGTAACCGATGATCTCAGGTTGTCTTCCGTTATTCCCACAAGCAGGTCTGCCATTTCCCCCGCATCCGTTGCCGGTACGGTGCCGACATCCACTTTGAGAGTGAGTGCGTTGCCCTTAAGGGAATCCACTTGCACCTTAACCGTGGCCTTGGGTGCTTTAGCTGCGGATGCAATGGCCGCCCGTGCGGCTGCCTCGTTGTGCCCGAGAAACCCAGTACGCCCATCCACGATCATCTGCGGAGTGTAGACCTCTTTCAGGTGCATGGCGTCTACATAACCTTGCTGGCGGGCGGTGAACTGCTTCTTTGAGTAGGGATCTGCCCAGCCAAGGCTATTGAAATAATCAACATGCTCCGCGATCGCGATAATCTGAGCACCGGCAAAACTGGATGACTTACTGATTCGGGCAAGGAGTGCATCGGCTGGCGGGCAGCTGGAACAGCCTTCTGAGGTGAAAAGCTCGACAACCACGGGCGCACTGTTCACAATTTCTGAGCCTGCTGGCGGCGCACCGGCTTGGGAGACATTCTGCATGTGGGGCCCGAAAAGCATGGCGGCTACGCTCAGCCCAGAGGCGACTGTTGCGATGCTAAATTTTATTTTGTTCAAGGTAGGTCCCCATTGAGTTGACGGATGTACAGTTCTGTGAAGATTAGGACTTCACATACATAAACAGTTATTCGTGCTGATGAGTTCCCGGGGGCATGCTGAATTGCACAACATCAAATTGAATAGCAGATTGCTTTCGCTTCATTCTGTCATATCTGTTCGATTTTACCAAACTACCAACGCCAGCCGGCACGGGTTTTGTGCTGGCTGGCGTTGGTTAATTACGGTACTGAAACCCGTTATTTAGTTGGGCCAATGAGGCCGATGGGAGCTCCCTGCAGATCCGTGAGGCAGGCGATATCGCCAACTCCCGGGATCGTCATAGGGCCATAAAGCACCACGCTGCCATGTGCCTTTGCCTTTTCAACAGCGACTGCACAATCGTTAACCGCGAAGTAGACCAGCCAGTGCGGCGGTATGCCTTCCATTTCCGGGGTCATCTGCAGCATGCCAGCGAGGGAAACACCATCCTGCTGGAATTCGCTGTACTCCATGGGCGCTGTGCTGCGCTTTACAGTGTAGCCAAACACCTGCTGATAGAAGGCTCCGGCCTTCTCTGTATCGCCGGTATTGAGCTCAAACCAGCAGCAGGAACCGGATTCGTCCTGAATATCAAAACCGATGTGGGCTTTTGGCTGCCACAGGCAGAATACCGCCCCGGCGGGGTCGGCAGCAACGGCCATGCGCCCCAGTTCCATTACATCGAAGGCATCGCTCAGTATGGTTGCCCCGGCATCGCGCATAGCGGCGACCGTTGCATCCGCATCCACCACGCATATGTAGCTTGCCCATGCAGTGGGGCGTGCACCAGACTTGTCTTCATACAACCCTGCCGTGGTTTGCCCATTGTACTGGCAGGTGGTGTACACATCATCCGGGCCAATCGGGGTATCGATAAATGTCCAGCCCAGAATATCGCCATAAAATGCCTTCGCCGATGTGGAATCGGATGTAGTGAGTTCTGCCCAGCAGAAGTGGCCCGGTGAGTGTTCTGTAACCCGCATTGGTGTCTCCTGATTGCGCGATGCAAAGTAAGAAAGTGTGGTTGGCAGTTTATCGGTAGGTACCGGCTTGGCCCGCCGTGGCCAATTTCAGCAGTATTATAGCAGACAAGAATATACATGTAAACAGATGAGCACTAAGATTCGATTAATATGGCGTTAAAGTTTTATTTGCTTCCGCATGCGTTCTCTCCGGGGTGTTTGCGGATGGTATCCTTTTAGTAAATGAGGCGGCCAATCAACCGCCAACTATACGCCAACGATACAAAGATCCATGGAGTTAAATAAAATGGCCATCAGCCCTCTCGCAGGCAAACCAGCCCCCACCAGCATTTTAATTGATATTGATTCTCTTCGAGCACAGTACTACAGCATTGTTCCGGATCCTTCGGTGCCAGAGCAAAAGGTATCTTTCGGTACCTCTGGCCACCGTGGCACCTCCACAGCAGCCACCTTTAACGAAGCCCATATTCTGGCGATTACACAGGCGATTGTAGAGCACAGGCTGCGGGCTGGCATTGCTGGCCCCCTATATATCGGTATGGATTCGCACGCACTTTCACTGCCAGCACAACGTTCTGCAATAGAGGTGCTTGCCGCCAATGGCGTGCTTACAGCCATGGCAGCCTCGGACGCAATTACCCCCACACCGGCCGTTTCTCATGCGATTCTCTCCTGGAATAGAGAGCACCCGGCTGGCCCGGCTGCGGATGGAATTGTAATTACGCCATCTCACAATCCCCCTTCAGATGGTGGGTTTAAGTACAACCCTCCGAATGGTGGCCCGGCAGATACCGATGTAACAAAGGTGGTACAGGACAGGGCAAACGCAATACTCGCTTCCGGCCTGACCGATGTGAAGCGCGTTACTTACGAAGCGGCGCTGAAGGCAGATTGCGTGAGGGCCTTTGATTTTGTTACGCCCTATGTTTCAGACCTGGGTACCGTACTCGACATGGAGGCGATACGCTCGAGCGGAATCGCTATAAGCGTAGATCCCCTGGGCGGCGCGGGCCTGCCTTACTGGCAGCCAATTGCAGATAAGTACGGCATCAACCTTACTATCGTTAACAAATCAATAGATATGACGTTCCGGTTTATGTGTGTAGATCATGACGGAAAAATCCGAATGGATTGCTCATCGCCGTATGCAATGGCCGACCTGGTGCGGATGAAAGATACCTGCCGAATAGCATTCGGGAACGATACGGATGCAGACAGGCACGGCATTGTAACCCCCACGGGTGGGCTGATGAACCCCAACCACTACCTTTCGGTGGCCATCTGGTATCTTTTCCAGAACCGCACCGGGTGGTCGCCAACAGCAGCCATCGGCAAAACGGTGGTGAGCAGCAGCTTTATAGACCGTGTTGGCGCGCTAATTGGCCGCAAAGTTGTGGAAGTGCCGGTTGGCTTTAAGTACTTTGTATCCGGCTTACTGGATGGCAGCTTTGGGTTTGGCGGTGAGGAAAGCGCAGGGGCTTCCTTCCTGAAGAAGGGCGGTACCGTGTGGACCACCGATAAAGATGGACTGATACTTGGCCTGCTGGCTGCTGAGATTACTGCCGTAACCGGCAAAGACCCGGCTCAGCACTATCTGGATTTAACTGAGAAGCTAGGTAACCCGGCCTACAAGCGAGTAGACCAAACAGCCACGCCAGCTGAGAAGGCCATTCTGAAGAAGCTATCTCCAGAGGCTGTAAAAGCTTCCACCATGGCGGGCGAACCGATCATCAGCAAGCTTACCCGCGCAGCCGGCAACAACGAGGAGATTGGCGGGCTTAAGGTAACCACTGAAAATGCGTGGTTTGCGGCAAGGCCCTCTGGCACCGAAGATATTTACAAGATCTACGCAGAGAGCTTCCTGGGCGAGCAACACCTGGACCAGGTGCTGGACGAGGCACGCACCATTGTGAGTGATGCGCTGGCGGTTTAATCAGGGTTTAAAATCAGGGTACTGGGTGGTGAATGGCGTCCAGGTGTCGCCATCCACCTCCGTGCTGTTCACCCGTACAATTTGAAACGTTAACTGCAGTTCTAAGAGGGCTTTATCATAAGCGCTCTTCTGATCTTTACCCACCATAAAAGCAAGCTGCTTCAGCTCTTTGTTATTTACCGGGGCCTGTTCGATAATGCGGTACAGGCTCTGCGCAGTTTCACTGAGAGATTCTAGAGGCTTGTACGTTTCGCTATAAAAGGCCTTCAGAGCTTCCATGCTGCAGAGCATGGCGCCCTGTTTGCGTTTGCCGTAAAAAATCTCATGTGGGTAGGTTGATGGAAGCTCATTTTTCCACGACCACACATACCCCATCTTCTCTCCCCAGCCGCTTTCGCCAGGCAGTTTATCGGGGGCATCTATGGCATCCCACAACGAGTAGCCGCCCTTTGAATCGTGCAGAATGCCGCAGGCTCCTACGGTTAGCACAAAGTTTTTCGCCTCTTCCAGCGTGCGTACGGAAGCTACCCAATTATCAAGCGATGCATCTGCCATAGTTGTACTCCGCAATAATTGCCACACAGCCCAGGCGCGGGTTAATCTCCCCGGTATGCGCACCCAGAAGTGCATGTTTCCCACAGGGTAATCTGGCACAATTCTGGCAGTGATGGTTTTAGCTTTGACCACACCCACCGCGCAATGTTTTCGCTTGTGGGGTTTTCAAGGCCAGGGATATCGTTGAGATAGTAATGATCCAGTTGATCCAGAATTGGCTTAAACACAGCCTGAATATCAGAATAGTCCATTACCCAGCCAGTGGTTTCACCCACGGGTCCAGACACATGGATGCCGATCCTAAACGAATGACCATGTAAACGCGAACACTTATGCCCTTCTGGTACATCGGGCAGGCGGTGAGCAGCTTCAAACGTAAACTCTTTAAATATCTCCATACCTGGTGTGCAAATCCGTTCGTTGTGTTTCCAGGGTGATCACCCTGATGAATGAAAAGCGACGGCCATGGTTGCCGAAATAGGAAACCATGGCCACGCTGTGAGAGTGTTGATTACTGCGCGATTGGCGACCTACTCGCCACCTGTTGCCAGGTGCATAATCTTTTCCTGGGTGGCATCGGCGCGGTTCAGTTCACCGGTGATACGCCCTTCGTGCATAACCAGGATTCGATCGCTCATCCCCATAACCTCCGGCAGTTCGGATGAGATCATAATGATGGCAACACCCTGAGCGGCCAGCTCATTCATAAGCTTGTATATTTCGCTCTTTGCACCCACATCAATGCCGCGGGTAGGCTCATCAAAGATAAGCACTTTAGAGCCAGTGAACAGCCACTTTGCCAGAACTACCTTCTGCTGGTTTCCGCCGGAGAGGTTCTGCACCGTTTGCTCTATGCTAGGGGTTTTGATGGCAAGGTCTCCACGGTACTTTTCGGAGATTCCTTTTTCATCCTTTTGGCGAATAAAGCCCAGGCTGGAGATAGCGCTCAGGTTGGCAAGGGTCGTGTTTTCTCTCACAGCCATGCCGAGAATAAGCCCTTGCTGTTTCCGATCTTCGGTAACCAGGCCAATGCCATTGGCAATGGCATCCTGCGGTGTGTTGATTTTTACCGCTTTTCCATTCACCTCGATGGTTCCGCTATCGATAGGATCTGCACCAAAGATGGCGCGCGCTGTTTCGGTGCGGCCGGCACCCACAAGCCCGGCGATGCCGAGTACTTCGCCCTTGCGCACTTCAAAATTAATATCGTGCAGTACACCCGTTCTGTTGAGGCCAGTCACCTTTAGAGCTACTGATCCCTGATCTGCGGCGACCTTTGGGATAGCATCTTTAAGCTCGCGGCCAACCATGAGCTTAATAATCTCATCGCGGGTGAGGTCTTTTACATCTTTGGTAGCAACCCAGTGGCCATCACGCATGATGGTGGCTCTATCGCAGACTTCAAAAACTTCTTCCAGCCTATGGGAGATATAAACGATGCTAACGCCTTCTGCCTTTAGCTGACGCATGAGCGCAAATAGCGCCTTCAGTTCGTGATCTGTAAGTGTGGCGCTGGGCTCATCCATCACGATGATCTTGGAGCTTTTGCTGGTGGCTTTAGCAATTTCCACCATCTGCTGCTGCGCAATGGAGAGCGTGTTAACAGGTGCGCGGGCATCCATCTTGACGCCGAGCTTATCAATAACCTGTTGTGAAACCGAATAGAGCGTTTTGAAATCTACAAAACCGGGAACTTTGGCGCGTGGTTCGCGGCCTAAAAATATGTTTTCCCCGGCACTGAGGTACGGCACCAGGTTAAATTCCTGATAGATGATAGAGATGCCAAGATCCATAGCCTTCTGCGGGCTATCGATTGTAACCGTGGAGCCATCGATCAGGATTTCGCCTTCATCACCAGACTGTGCGCCAGCCAGGATCTTCATCATGGTCGACTTACCCGCTCCGTTTTCACCCAGCAGGGCGTGGATTTCGGCCTTGCCTACCGAGAGCGAAACATTGTCCAGAGCGCGCACGCCCGGATACCGTTTGCTGATATTGCGCATTTCCAGCATGGGTACGGTTCCTGCAGTTGTGGCAGCGGTCACAGTCATAGTCTCCTGTTCGTATCCTATCCGCCGAGCTTCTTGATAGCGGCGGTGGCTGTCGCATTTTGCGGATCGAGGTGTAGGGCCTCTTTGTATTGAGCGATTGCATCGCTATTGCGGTTCAGTTTTTCGTAAAGTGCACCGGACCGATTGCGGATATCTACCCTCACAAGTGGCGGATAGGTGGGAATTGCAAGCAGCTTCTGGTAATGCTCTACTGCAGCCAACGGCTCGCCCAACTTCTCAATCACATCGCCGAGGCGCATGGATGAGTCGAAGTCAACCGGATCTTCACGGTACTGGGTTTCATAAACTGCACGTGCTTCTTTGAGCTGGCTTTGCTGCACATACCGTAGTGCCAACTGCCTTCGCAGCTGATTGCGTTGCTCACGTGTAATATCGGTTCGATCGATCTGGGCTTGATAGATCTTGTTCGCATCATCCCGCTGTTGATTATAATCCAGCTGATCGGCTAGTTCTACCTGAGCTGAGATATCTTTTGCATTTTCCTTTGCAATGGTGCGGTAGATTTCCAGGCTGAGCTTGGGCTGGTTGTGCCCCTGCAGAGCGGCCGCATAGGAGCTGAGCGCGTTACGACGCAGCGCCTTTATGCCGTTTAATATACCCAGTATATAGGTTTGTCCCTCGGCTTCTTTGCCAAGGCGTACATACTCATCGTACACAACATTGATGAGTGTTGCGTTTGTTGGGTTTTTTTCGAAGCGTGGTTTTACAAAGGGCATGTACTTCTCTTCCTGTTTTGCCTCTTTGTAAACGTTCAGTAAGTCTGCAAAAGTTTGCCGACTTGCCAGGTTCCCCTGGTGATCCAACTGCTCTTTAAAGATGCGTTCGGCCTCAGCGAAGTTACCCATCCGCATGTAAGTGCCCGCACGGCGATCGTTAACCCATTGCTGAGATGGATCCACCTTAAGGATGGCGTCGTAAATCTCAATCGCCTTCTTTTCCTGGTGGGCCTGAAGATATACAAGTGCCAGCGATGTCATCACCGGTACGTTCTTCAGGTTCTTTTTGTAAAGCGCTTCCAGCTCTTTCAGTGCCTTTTCTGGCTTCTGGCTGCGCTGATACATCTCGGCAATCTTCATCAAATCTGGCACGGGATCTACCGTTGCTTTAGAAGCGGCTAGCCTGTATTGCGCCTCTGCAAGATCCAGTTTTTGTTGGCGCTCGTAGAGGCGCCCCAGTTCTTCGTTAGGGGCAGGATCTTTTGGAAGCGCGGTGGCCATGGCTTCGTACTCTTTTGCAGCAAGATCCAGCTTATTAGCGTGCTCGTACAGAGTAGCGATATCGCGGTAAACGTCTCCGCTTGGTGGTTGCGAGCCCTGCCTTGCAATGCCTGCTTCACGTTTCTTCAGCTCGTTCAGGTAGTCTACTGCAGTATCAATATTGTTTTCTTTGCGCGCAACGGTTGCAAGAGAGCGAAGTGCCGTTCGTTGCTCCGCTTCCAGTGCAGCGGTTTCTTGCAGGAGAGCGGCGCCTGTAACTTTGCTGGGAGTGAGCGCCAGCACTGTTTTGAACTCGTTTTTGGCCTCTTCTGTTTTCCCTAGCTCAACAAGATCCTGGCCAAGAATTACACGCGCAGCGGCGGCAGTGCTGTTGGTTAGCTTGCGCCCAAGTAGCTCTTTAAGAGCTGCCGCAGCATTCTTGAAATCTCTGGTTCTGTTGTAGACATCAGCGATGTACTCGTAAGAGGTAGGATCATCTGGCTTTAGTGCCTGATACTCTCTCCAGGCCTTTACAAACCCAGGTACATCCGCACGGCTCTGGAAAGTTGCTGCAAGGCGCGTGTAAACCGCTACGTTAGCAGGGTTCGATTTCAGAACCTCACGGTACAGGTCCTCGGCCTCTTTAAACTTGCCCGCCGCCTCATAAACTCGGCCAACGCGGCTCTGCGCATCCAGATCCTTAGGTGCCAGTGCGGCTGCCTGCTTAGCATGGCCTTCTGCCACGGTATAGGCCTGTGACCTCAGGCGCGGATCTGCAAGGCTCAGGCCCTCAGCGAGTTCGCTGTTTGCAAGCCAGCCCAGCGCCTGTGCATCTTGTGCCGTGCTATGCGCTTTTTCGGCGATGGTGTGCGCCTTGCTCAGGTGATCCTTTGCAGGGGCCCAGGTTCTGCTGCGATAGTACATTTTGCCAAGCAGAAAGTGGGCTTCGTATGAATCCGGGGTAACGGCAATCGCCTCAATGTATGCAGAGGTTGCCTCTGGCGCCTTGCCCATGGCATCCAGCTGTTTTGCGCGCCCAAGCAGAGCTCTGGCATCGCGAGGATTCTTGCGAAGCGCCTCATCAAAATCGGTTTTTACTGGGCCGCCCGCAGCCTGCCGTGGGCCAGTTTTGGTAACAAATGCCTGGAGCTTGGCCAGATACTCCCTGGAGCGGGGGTTGTTGGGATCCAGCTTAACTGCTGCCTGCAACTCTGGAAGTGCCTCGGCGTACTTCTTGATTTCCGCGAGGGCCAACCCGTAATTAAAATGCGACAAGGGATTGCGGGGAGTGAGGCGTGCAGATATCCCAAATTCACGCGATGCTATCAGGAAGTTCTTCTGCGCTACGGCAGCGTTTCCTTTAACAAAATGGGCAGATGATGAAATTTCTGGTGAAGGCTTTAACGCAATTACTCTGTCTGCGTATTTTGTTGCTTCTGAATACTTGTGATCAGAACTATACACAATCGCCAGTTGAGCCAGGGCGCGCGTATCTTTAGGATCGATACCGATAATTTTGCGGAGCGTCGACTCGTATGATGCCTTATCCCCGATGATCTGGTAGATAGACGCCATATTTGTATAGGCTGCCAAAAAAGCGGGCGGACGGGCACCAGACACGGTAGCGAGTTTAACAAACTCCTGATAGGCCGTTATGGCTTCGTTGTATTTCTTAGCAATATGCAGCTTTACTGCAACGGAATACTGATCCGATACTTTTTGAAGCTCAGGAGGAAGCGGTGGTGGAGACGGCCGAGAACCGGCAGGCGGAGGTGCAACGGCACCTTGCTGTGCATGGGTGGTCCCCTGAAACGTGCTGCAAACGATGATTGCCGCGATAGAAACCAGAACTCGACGGCGCTTCGCCACGGGTAACATCGATATCTTTATCTTTCTCCAGGTGAGCTGAGCAGGGGGTGCAAGCAATACATTGTATCGTGTTAGCCTGTTAAAGTCAAATAAACAGGCTCTCTGAAAACCGCTGAATGTGCAAACAGACCGTTTGCAATCGTACATAATCAGGAGTATTTCTGCATGGCATGCATGCAGTAGCAAAGTTGCTAACGGTTGGCCTACTGATTGACACTGCTGTTACGCGCGTGGTACAATCTGCGGCAATCACATCCTTTTCCCGACCGGCTTGCAACGGGCAAGTCGGTCATTTCCGCGCCTCGCCCGCTGTTTGTGCCACCATCCATTACATCGAAATGCATGGCGAGCAGTACGCCGGACGTCCGATAAGGGGCTTTCGCGAATGTATGAGCTTCTCTCGAAGATTCAGAGCCCTGCCGACCTTAAAACGCTTAATCGTGACCAGCTGAAGCAGGTTGCAATTGAGCTGCGGCAGGCTATTGTTGATAATCTCTCCAAAACCGGCGGCCATTTTGCTTCCGATCTCGGCGCGGTGGAGCTAATCCTCGCGCTTCATACGGTGTTCAATGTTCCCACCGATAAGATCATCTGGGATACCGGCCACCAGTGCTACGCCCACAAGATGTTAACCGGCAGACTTGGGAGATTCAACACCCTGAGGCAGTATGGCGGACTCAGTGGATTTCTTCGGCGAGAAGAGAGCGAATACGATCTTTTTGGTGCGGGGCATGCAGGAACAAGCATCTCTGCAGCGTATGGCTTTGCAGTGGCCCGAGACATGGCTGGGCGAGCAGATGAGAGCGTGCTTGCTGTTATTGGTGATGCCTCTATGACTTCGGGCCTTGCCCTAGAAGGTCTGCATAACGCCGGGCACAGTGGCCGCAACTTTGTGGTAGTGCTGAACGATAACGACATGAGCATTGCAGAGAGTGTTGGCGGCCTTGCCACCTACCTTGCAAAGCTGCGCGTTTCCCCCATTTACCAGCAGGCAGAAGCACGCGGTAAAGAGTTCTTGAAGAAGGTACCCGGAACCCCGGGCCGCATGGTAAATAAAGCGGCGGGTTCGCTGCTGCGCCACAACCTTACCCACATGGTTTCTTCAGACAACTCCGGAGTTGTGTTTGAAGAGCTTGGCTTTGAGTATATCGGCCCGGTAGATGGGCATGATCTGGATCTCTGTATCGATCTATTTACGCAGATTAAACAGATGACCGGCCCGGTTTTTGTACACCTGCGCACCGTTAAGGGCAAGGGCTACGATGCGGCCGAAGAGAATGCTCGCAAGTGGCACGCAGTAACGCCGCCCATGTTCGCGGATACGGCTACTGGCACAGCAAGCGGCAGCAAAAGCAGCGGGCAATCGTGGACGAGCTTCTTTAGTGATACCATTATTGATCTCGCCAAAACAGACCCGACGATTGCAGCCATTACCGCAGCGATGCCTGATGGTACCGGCCTCAACAAGTTTAAAGAGGTGTTCCCAGATCGATACTTCGATACTGCCATTGCGGAACAGCATGCGGTAGCATTTGCAGCTGGCATGGCTGCAGATGGCATGAAGCCGATTGCTGCTATTTACAGCACCTTCCTTCAGCGCGCATACGACATGATTATGCACGAGGTGTGCCTGCAGAACTTGCCTGTTGCCTTTTGCCTTGATCGCGCTGGCCTGGTTGGCGACGATGGCCCAACGCACCACGGCGTGTTTGATATCGCCTATATGCGGCATCTGCCTCGCATTGGCATGCTGGCACCCAAAGACGGCCCCGAAATGGCCGCCATGTTGCGCTATATGCTTACCGAACATGTAACCGGCGAAAACGCCAGCCCAATCGCGATTCGATACCCGCGAGGAAATGCCCCGAGCATCGACTGGGGAGTGGCGGAGTCTCCCATTGTTTACGGCAAGTCTGAAACCATCAAAACGGGCTCGGACGTTACCATGCTGGCTTTTGGCAACATGGTTGCCCCCGCTTTTGAAGCGGTTAAGGAGCTGGAGGCTGAGGGCATCAGTGTTGAATTTATTAACCTGAGATGGGCCAAGCCACTGGATGAGGCTGCAATACTGGCCTCCGCGCGTAAAACTGGCCACGTGATTGTTATGGAAGAGGGTTGTGTTAGCGGAGGCGTTGGTTCCGCAGTTCTGGAACTGTTGGCAGCTAATGGCGTAAGCAATGTGAAGGCAAAACTGTTCGGCGTGCCGGATAAGTTTGTGGAACATGGAGCTATCCCAATTCTGCATCGGCTGTGCATGCTCACCGCACAGGATTTTGCTGCCGCCGCGCGCGATCTTCTCGGCAAACCACAGCCAGAGCCCACACGCCTGGCTACGGACGCTCCCGAGAAACACGAATCGCTGACGGCTTAGTTCCCTGGAGTTTCAACAATTAAAAAGGAGCGACGGATGTGTATCCGTCGCTCCTTTTTTCTGTTCTATTTTCAGGCTACGAGCGTGTTATTTAGAGCCCGCAAAGGTTGAATGCTGCCCCAGCCCTTCGCTTCCCAGGCCAAGATATCCACCATCTACTGGCAAATCTACACCCGTTATAAAGCTGGCATCTGAGGAGCACAGAAACAGTATAGCCCTGGAAATCTCCCTGGCCTCACCAATTCTCCGCATCATGCTGAAATCGCCCCACAGGGGTTCCCACTTTTCTCTGCCGCCAACTGCGGCCTTTTCCACTTCTGGCGTCCAGGTCCACCCCGGGCTAACGCAGTTAACACGGATGTTATCCTGTGCAAGATCCAATGCCTGGCAGCGGCTCATGGATAAAATTGCACCTTTGCAGGCGTTGTACGTCCACCTATCGCGCTGCGCGATGTGCCCAGAGATGCTGCTGATGTTTACTACGGCGCCACCGCCGGCCGCCTTCATGTGTGGGTGGCAGGCCTGCACCATGTTTGCCCCACCGCGCACATTAACGCCAAGGCTAATATCCCACTCTTCTGGAGTAACGGTAACACCCTTAGAGATGAAGCTTACGGCGCTGTTAACCAGATAATCTACCCTGCCATACTTTGCTGCAACTCCATCCACTGCCACGCGGCAAAGCTCAGCATTTGATACATCCAGCCGAACAAAGTCTGCCGTGAATCCTTCAGCGCGAAGCTGCTCAGCATGTGCCTGGCCAAGCTCCTCATTGATATCCATAATTACGGCCACTGCACCTTCGGCAGCGAATTCCCGCACCGTTGCGGCCCCAATGCCAGAAGCTCCGCCAGTAACAATTGCGGTTTTGCCAGCCCAGTTCATGGTACTCTCGCTTTCCGTTTATTTGCCGCCACTTTGAATTGGCATCGCAGGCGGCACATTCATAAGAAAAGTTGCTGTATTGGTAAAGTAGGTGCGCATCACTTCTCGTGCAGGCTGTGGGATTTCAGCCTTCTCCAGGGCGGCATTCATGTGCTTAAGCCACCTGTCTCTGGCCTCCATGCCAACTTCAAATGGTGCATGGCGCATCCGCAGGCGAGGGTGCCCGCGCTCTTCGGAGTAGGTACCTGGCCCCCCAAAGTACTGAATCATGAATAGCGCAAGGCGGCGCTTTGCTGCCTCTAATTGCTCGGGATACATTGGGCGAAGAAGGTCATCCTCGGCAATGCCTTCATAAAACGCAGCGGCAAGGCGGTGAAAGGCATCTTCACCGCCCGCCATCTGAAATATCGTAAGCTCCTGATCCATGGTCGCGGGCTTTCATCAACTATTTTTTGGGAACGGTGAGTACTATCGCCCACCTCTCCGGATTACGGAGCCAGCATCTGGCACCACAATACCGGCCGGAATGTTTTCCCGATCAACAGTATATCCGAAGAACACAAGCCCCATCTCATCGGTGGTCTGTTCGCCCCATCCTACCGTTTTTGGGGGAGAGGACGGATTGTGCGGATTGTTCGTTGAGTTATCATACACGGCGGTCATATCAATCGTCTGGCCAGGAGCCATGTGCACCGGATTTTTGAACAGGTATGTGTTTTGCCAGTTAAAATCCCAGGAGGGCACATCAATCAAAGTTGCATGGCTGCCATCCGTATCTGAAATAGTAACAGACATGGATTTACCCAGCAGATGCATATGCGGAAAAATGCTATATAGCGTTACATTATCTGGCACTTTGAAGCGCCCACTGGTGCGGTAGGCCGGTTCACCGGCGGGTATCCAGAGTTGGCGAACGGGCAACCCAAATACTCGCAGATGTTTTTGAATGGGTTTCTTGCTGAAGTACAGGGCGGCTTTTGTAAGATCTGGCTCAGGCTTGCCGGAGCGATGGTAGTGGATTTCCAGCACCAAATCGCTTCCCTTTGGAACGCTCATGCCAATACCTGCAGGCAGGCGCCGGGTCTGCTTGCCTGGGGTCCATATATCCACCACGCCAGATGGCACCCCCGCACCATTCTCTGCACCGTAGTTATCTGATCCTGCAGCTTCAGCCCGCTTGTGTGCACGGCCATCGGTATCTACATACAGAATGGTGTGGTGCACAACGCGCTGGTTGCCAGGGCGCACCTCTACCGCTTCCAGGTTTACATCCTCTTTGAGGTTGGTGGGTAGAACAAACGTGTGAAACTCATCTCGGCCTTCGGCGCCGAGTGTGTAGGTTTTGGATGGGCTTAGAATCAAATCTGGCTTACCAAGGCTCCATCCATCTGCATCGGCCTTGACCGTAATTGTTGGGGCGGATGCTCCCAGTTTTGCGCCTTCATCGGCCCATTGGCGAATGATGCCCCGCTCTTGAGTTGTGAGCCGGTTTTCATCCAGAAATTCGCCATGAGAATCGGCTTTCCAGGGAGGCATAGTACGGGCTGTTGTAATATCTGCTATCTGTTTAGCACGCTTTATCACATCTTGTGTGGTTAACAAAGAAAAAGGCGCTACCTGGCCGGGGCGGTGACAGCTGGCACAGTGCTTCTCTATAAGTGGCCGAATATCGTTACTGTAAGTAAGGCTGCCCTTTGCTGCGGCCGTAAACGGGGCATCTGCAGGTGGTGGCGCGGGCAGGTGCCCACTGGCGCGTGCGCCCCCGTATATTCGGAGCAGCGCAATGCCCATAAGAACCATGGTAATGCCGGCTACAGCCGGCAGAGCCTTTGCTCTGGAATTTCTGCCCACACGCATATTCATATCGCCAGGATTTCCTTTGTATTACCCGTGCTGCCCCAAAAACAAGGTCAGCGTTACTCGTTGTATTACCCGTTGCCGCACCTGCCCTGGGTGCCGCTCTATGCCTCTTCCGCCGCATCCAGAAGGATCATAGGCAGAAGCATAGCGCATAGCGCCTCAACAAACGCATCTCTCTGATGCACCCAAGTTCCAGGCGCTTCCATTTCATGAACAGGGGAAGCAAACACCCTCAATAGAAATCCAACCACAGCAGAGGCCGTGAGCAACGCGGCCTGTTCGGCCAGTTCGCCACGCATTTCGCCCTGCCGCCCGCCTGCTTCTATAGCGGCGAGCATGGTGTGACGCACATCCTCACCGGGCAGTTCTGATGTTGAATCCGACTTACCGCAGAGCATGCCGATTACGGATACCCGCACGGATGCTCGATGGTTCCATATACGATCCAAAAACTCGTGAACGCGTTGCCGAAAAGCCTGTTCAAACCCACCCAATTCGGATAGTGGCGTGGGAAACATGGCCTCGGGCGGGCGCTCTTTTCGCACGGCTGTGTAAAGCTCCTGCTTGGTACGAAAGTAGCGAAACAGGGCCGATTCTGTTATACCAGCACGGGCGGCAATAGCACGCGTGGTAACGCCTTCGTACCCACTGGAAGAAAACAGCTCCAATGCTGCTTCCAATATCAATGCCCTGCGCGTATCTCCCTTGGCACCCATAACAGCCTCCACAGCGTTCAGGTGACTCCATTTTAACACAAAAGAGAGTAATCACTCACTTTTTTTGACTGAGAAATTCTTTACATATTCCGTTGTGTAGTACAAATAGTGGCGCAGTAGTGTCTTTTCCCAGAAATCCAGAGCGATTCAGCTTATAATACAACGGGCCGGCTCGGTTGTTATTGTTATTGCTGGCACAATCCAACTATTACCGAGGCAAAGGCCAAATGCAATTCAGCGGCAAATACAGCGATGTTCCCGACCTGAGCTCGATACCGCAGCCAGCAAACCAGTTTGTTGCCATTCTGGCGCGTTATCAGGCAGATCTGAGCAGCCTACAGCGCAAATATCCACTTACGCTCTCTGCGGTTACTATAGAGCGCATGGATGCATTTTTTGCTGGATGGCGTGAAGCACTGGATTCGATCTCTTTTGATTCATTAAACCAGGTAGAGCGCGTAGACTGGGTTCTGTTTCGAAATCATCTTGAACTTACGATGAAACGTCGCACCCATCAGGCCACGCAGGATGCGGCGGTTGCCCCCCTCATTCCGTTTGCCGAGGTGGTAATTACTCTGGATAACGACCGCCGGGCGATGCGCTGGATAACTGGTGAGCGGGCCGCCGATGCATTGTGTATGATTGGAGACCTGGCTAAACAGGCGGAAGTTGCCCTGCCCGGAGAAGCGGCAAGCGGCAAGTGGAAACGCACCAGTGCCAGCCGCGCATTTCGCAATATCGGGAAGTTAACAGAGGCTCTGAACTTATGGAACACGTTTTATGCAGGCTATGATCCAGCATTTAACTGGTGGACTGAGCAGCCATACCGGGCCGCCGTGGATGCCATTCAATCTTATGAACTTGCGCTGCGTAATGCGCTGATTGGCAGTGTTGCCGAAGAAGATGCCGCCGATATCATCGGAGATCCAATTGGCAGAGATGCGCTCATTGACGATCTGCGTTATGAGATGATTCCATACACGCCAGAAGAGCTTATTGATATAGCCACAACAGAACTTGCCTGGTGTGAACGCGAACTTGCAGTAGCGGCAGAGGAGCTTGGCTTTGGTGGCGATACTGCAGCAGCATCAGAATATGTGAAAACGCTGCATGCCCCGCCAGGGGGGCAGGCAGAGATGGTGCGCAATCTGGCAGTGGAGGCGGCAGACTACCTGGCCGAACACGACCTGGTGACTGTTCCGCCGCTGGCCCGTGAATCCTGGCGCCTGGAGATGATGTCTGCCGAGAAGCAAAAGGTAAACCCATTCTTCCTTGGCGGTGAGATGATACAGGTATCATTTCCTACCCATACCATGACGCATCGCGAGAAGCAGATGAGCATGCGTGGAAATAATGCCGCCTTTTCTCGCGCAACGGTGCAGCACGAGTTAATACCGGGGCATCATTTGCAGTTTTTTATGGTGGAGAGATATAACTCTCACCGCTACCCATTTCATACACCCTTCTGGATAGAGGGGTGGACCATTTACTGGGAGCTGTTGCTTTACAAACGCGGCTTCCCGCGCACGGCCAAAGAGCGCATCGGCATGCTCTTCTGGCGTATACATCGTTGTGTGCGTGTTATCTTCTCTCTGAGCTTTCATATGGAGAAGATGAGCCCTGCAGAGTGCATTGAGATGCTGGTAAACCGGGTTGGCCACGAGCGTGCAAATGCCGTGGCAGAGGTGCGCCGAAGCTGTGGCGATGTGTATCCTCCCCTTTACCAGTGTGCCTACCTTATAGGTGGCCTACAGGTATGGGCACTGCGCAAAGAGCTTGTTGAAAGCGGCAAAATGCCCGAGAAAGAGTTCCACGATACCCTGGTACAGCAGAATATTATCCCAATAGAGCTGTGCAGGGCGGCAATGGCAGGCACCCCGCTTGCGACGGATTATGAGGCAAGCTGGCGGTTTTATACCGGCCCAGCCGGAGACTGAGCATGAGTGTAAGAAGAGA
The DNA here is from genome assembly GCA_903859705.1 of uncultured Chthonomonas sp. GTDB lineage: Bacteria > Armatimonadota > Chthonomonadetes > Chthonomonadales > Chthonomonadaceae > CAIXIX01. The sequence continues at coordinate 24,798 of CAIONQ010000175.1, read as the reverse complement.
TTCAACCAGCCTCTCCCCGGCGCTGGTTAAACGTATGTTTGCTGCAGTAAGAAACGGGCACGCGGATGAGCTGGCGCGCTACGCTGACATGGGCGGAGACCTTAACCTCTTTGACCATGATGGCTGGACCATGCTGATGCACACCGTTCCGCACGAGCAGCCTCAAATGGCTCGCCAACTGCTGGCACTGGGTGCAAACCCGGAACTTAAAGACACAGATGAAGGCTTTACAACCCTTTACAGGGCGGCAATACGGGGTTCCGTATCAATTGTTTCTGTACTACTGGAAGCCGGTGTAGATACCGAAGCAACCGATGGCGAAGGCCGAACCGCACTGATGGCAGCTGTTATGGAGATGCAGCATGCCTGTGTGGAACGCCTGCTTACAGGCGGCGCCAGCGTAAACGCCCAGGATACACTGGGTGCAGCACCGCTCTACCTGTGTGCCCGCTATGGGCAGGCCGAAACTCTGAAGTTACTGTTAGAGTGGGGCGCAGATCCCAACCTGGCAACTGCAACGGGGCTTAGCCCATTAATATCAGCAGCCTGGGTTGGCGATGCGGCTAAAACGGCGATGTTGCTGCAAGCCGGTGCCGACGTTGCATGGCAGGACGATCGCGGGCGAACAGCCCTATCGATCGCAGAGTCTCGAGGTTTCGACGAGATTGTGAGCCTTCTTAATTCTGCGCGATCTGGAAGTGGAGCTGCGTGATGGGCGAGCAATCTCGCGCATTGCTTACTGGCGCACATGTGCGCATTGCCCGCCCAACCGATAATCTGGATGCAGTGGTGCGGTTTTACACTGATGGGCTGGGGTTTGAGGAGCTGTATCGGTTTACAGACCACGATGGATTTGATGGCGTGATGCTGGGTATGGAAAGTGCGGCATACCATCTGGAGTTTACGCTCAAAGCCGGGCACAGCGCAGGCCGTGCTCCCACAGAGGATAATCTACTGGTATTCTATCTGCCAGATAACGATGTGTTCTTAACAGCTAAGGCAGCCATGGAGACAGCGGGGTATCTCCCGGTTCCAGCGTTTAATCCATACTGGGATGTTCGTGGCGTTACGTTTGAGGATCCCGATGGATACCGGGTGGTTTTTCAGAACGCGGCGTGGGGCTAATCCCGCACACAGAAATAAATAAAAAAGCTCCGGCCCCCTTAAGGCGGCCGGAGCTTTTTATCTTTTTATTGCCGCCTACTCGATGTCGTTCTGGTAACCATACTGGCGAGTATGGGCCTCGGTGAGCCACTCTGCCAGAAGATCGATAGCTGCCTGAATATCGTTGAGGTTCGCCATCTCATTCACGGTGTGCACGTAGCGGGTGGGAACAGAGAGCGTGAAGGAGGGAACGCCGCCACGGCTGCGCTGAATGCCGCCAGCATCGGTGCCACCACGCGGCAAAATCTCCATCTGGTAGGCAATGCCTTTTGCTTCGGCCACATCGCGGAAGTGGCGAACAAGCTTGGGATGGCACAGCAGCGAGGAATCAAATATCTTGATGGCAGCGCCCTTACCAAGCTGGGTTACACGCTCTGCCTCTACGCTGCCCGGGTAGTCTACTGCCAGGGTAACATCCAGCGCGATGCCAATATCCGGCTGCAGTGCATACGCAGCTGTGGTGGCACCACGCAGGCCAACCTCTTCCTGAACTGTGGCAACGGCGAGGATATCGGCCTCTATGGGGGTGTTCTTCAGCTTGCGCAGAACTTCAATCATAACAAACACGCTTAGCCTGTCGTCCAGCGTTTTGCTCACCACCGTGTGGCCTACAAGCTCTGCGGTGCGATCCATCGTTACCTGATCGCCAACCTCAATCTGTGCTTTCACCTCTTCTACGGTGAGCCCAAGATCTACAAAGAAGTCTTCCACTTTCAGCGAACGGCCCGCCTCATCGGCTGTTAGCAGGTGCGTGGGCTTTACTCCCGGCATAAGGGCGCCGCGCAGCACGTTGCCTGCAAAACCATGCACCAGCACACGCTGGGCCATCATTGCGCGTGGGTCCCACCCGCCAACAGGGAGAAGGCGCAGGAAGCCTTTGTCATCGATGTGCTTTACAAGGAAGCCAATCTCATCGATATGGGCTGCAATCATTACTTTGGGTCCAGAGCCAGATCCCTTTTTAACGCCCGTAACATTGCCCATGTTATCGGCAGATATGCTATCGGTTAGGCCGCGCATCTCATCCACAACCAGCTTGCGCATCTGCTCTTCCCGGCCGCTAACGCCAGGTGTTTCGCAAAGCCTTTTCAGCAGGTCAAAATTCAGTTCAGACATGGTTTAAGCTCCTGTATTAGTTCTGTTGTTTGTAAGGTTTGGTTCGGCACTGGCCCACAGCACATTGCTACCGCGCAACATCTGCCGTTAATGTACCGCAGGCATCCATGCCGCACATATTCACTATTGCGATTATCGCAGCGTAGCTCTCATGCCATGTGGGCTATTCGGCTCGGCGCCGGTATACGGCAAACTCTTCAGCGCCAGGTGTGGAGAAGCGCTTCTCCAGCGTGTATTCCTGAGAGAGGATCTTGATATCGGCAGCAAGCAGGGCTCTCTCTTCCGAGGCGCGCAGGCACAGCCACTCCGGCCTCAGGCGATGAATAATATCTGTTCTCGGATCTTTCAGATCTACGTTTCTATACGAATCAAGCACTTCGGGAGACACAAGACCTATGGTATCCAGAACGCATGCATTCGAGTAGTACCCGATGTAGCCAATGGGCTCTAACATCACACGCTGCCTGCCAGTAACCTGGCCATGTAGCCATTCTCCAATGGGTTGGCGCAGCGTATCCTCTATACGTTGTGCCTCAGAAATCTGGCGGATTACAGCCGGCAAGTGCACAATCCCGAGCGCGAGGGCCACAATTGCGGGCAGCAAGATGGGCTGCGCGGCCACGCTTCTTTGGCGGGCCTGCGGCAGGCGGGTTCCCAATTTACGAACAAACGTATCCCCAGCGTAGCTGGCAATCAGTGTAAAGATGGGCCACGGTGGCAGAAAGTACCATGGGAACGCGGGAACCCGCGAGGTGAACATCACCAGGTAGTACACCACGCACCATACTGCCGGGGCGGTGAGCGTGCCTATGGGCTGCCGCCGAAGCGCACCACGTATCGCCAGCAAGCTCCCGGCCACAAATAGCACCGAAAGTAGTTTCTGCACACCGCCTGCGGCAAACTGCGCAACAAATGCTTCCCGGTTACCGGGTGTGACGTTCAGCCCCAGAAATCGTAAATGCGGTGCAAACGAGGGATGGCGATACACCGTTAACTTTGCTATCAACGAGGTTGGAACAGGCGTGCCAAAGTGAGCCCAGGCAAACAGGCTCCACGGCGCTGCTATCAACACAAACAGCGCAATACACTTCCAGTGAATACGCCCGGTTAGCCCCATCTCCTGTGCAGCAAGAAAAAACAACAACAACAATCCATCTATGCGCAAAAGGTAAAGCACTGCGCCAAGGCCCCACATCAGCATACTGCGCTGTGATATGGCGGCGTATACCATTGCAAGGCCCATAAACGCCACAAGGCCCGTTTCCATGCCACTAACGGTTACGCTTATGGGCGTGGTAGTAAGTGCGTAGAGGGCGGATGCGAACAGGCCAGCTGCGGGGCGCTGAAACCTGGCGAGTATTACGCATATCAGAAAGCAGGTGCAGCCATCCGCGGCAATGCAAACCAACTTGCCGCACAGCAATGCAGGGAGGTGAAAAAAGGCAAAGAGTGAGAGGAGAAGGCAATAGAGTGGTGTGGTAACACCAAGCACAGGTTCGCCAGGGTTAAACACAAGGCCATTGCCATGGGCAAGGTTCTGCGCGTACCGCAAGGTAATGAGGGCATCTTCCCCTGTAGAATGCGTTTTTGCGAGCACCAGCAACCGCACAGCCACGGCAATTGCCGCAATTACTGCAGCATACACACGCAGTAATGGCCCAGAACCCGCCTGCGCTTCCGAACTCTTCAAACCGGTATCACGTTCGTTAGCTGGCTGGTTATGGGCCACGTTATTCCTGCATCTGCTCCGATATGGAGTTTATTTTTGTGGCTGCTTCAGCTTTCTCTCAGGCATGGTGGTGTTGGCCACCATGTGCTTAACAGTCGCTATCTGCCAGGCATGTCGCTTAGCCGCGCGGTCTGCACGGAAGGCGGCAATCTTACCTGCAATGCTGTTAGGAGCGGGCTTTGCCAGTTCAGATTTCTTAATATTCTTGCCGGCACGCTGCAGCTTACCGGCTGCAATCTCGGCCTCGCGCTCAATACGGCGGCGCTCCAGGCTTTGATCTGTAACCATCGTACCACACACGGCATCTGCAAGCGGCAGCAGCACGCAGAAGTTCTTCTGGGGATGCTGATGATGCAACTTGTGATGCTGGCGCAAGAAGTGGAACCACTTAAAGCGCTCTACAAAGTGATCTCGCGGAACGTGCATATTCCAGTGCATGTACTCATATATCACGAAGTACAGAATGGTAAACGTGATTCCACCAATTGCGGTGTGCGGGATATGCTTCTCGATGAAAAATACGATTGGCAGATGCACAACCACAATAGCTGGCAGGGCGTACGGCTTTAACAGAATATGCTGGGCATGCTCTTCTTTAGGCACGAAATAGCGATCGTCACCCTTGTAAAGCCCGTGGTGAACAATTGCATGCCCTCGGAAGGCCTCGGTGGGTTTACGAACTTCATGCATCCAGAAACGATGCCAGTACCACTCAAAGAAACTTCCGTAAACAATCCAGAATAGACCGGAGAGCACCTGGGATACGATCGCAGGCATAGACAACAGCACCTTCCCGACCCGCGGTTTCTATGCGCTCAGGGAACCGGCCGACAGCCGTTCCTCGCACAGAAAACCTGGCCCTTAGGGTATTTCTTGTAAACTAATGAAGCATACAGCGCCAAACAGAAACTGTGCAATGGCGGCAATGCGATATTGCATTTTACCCCAGAATGCTTCAACTGCTAAGTTGCAGCTTTGCCGGTGGCGTGAATCTTGCCGCTTTACCAGGTCGCTGGCCTACAGATGGGCGTCTATACGGGATAACACATGGTTCCAGACTTCAAATTACGGTGTGAGGAGCATCAGTTGGTGGCCGGGTATTCAGGTGCTGTTGCTCTCTTAGAACAATCGGAGCAGTGGGATCTATCCGGCGTTACGCGGCAGGGCGGTTGCCTGATTTTTCCACATGCAACTCTCAGTGTGTGTGGGCATCATATTGGTGCAGTTGTGAGGGCGCTACTCGATTCTGGTGCTGGAACGGTATTTGTGCTGGGGGTTGTGCATGCCCTTACTCCGGAAATCCGCGCTGCGCGTGAAGCCGCTGCAACACACAGATCTTTGGAGTATGTTCCGCTGCGAGGTCTATTTGGTGAAGGGTTTGCGCAAACCAGTGCCGATGTTTTGCGGGCAGAGTTTTCACTATCTCATTTTGAATTTTTGTGGAGTGCAGAGCTGCGCCGCCGTGGCATTCCCGATTCACGAGCCCCGCGGCTGATTCTTTGCTATCCCCACCTTGTGCTGGGGCAGCCAGATACAATTCCCGGGATTGAAGCTCTAACAAAACTGGCAGCAACGGATTGCTCTGTTGCCTGCACGATGGACCCAATGCACCATGGCACCGGTTATGGGGACTCACAAAAAAATGCAATGGCAATAGGCGCCAGTGCTGAAACAGCAGCATATGCCGGAATTTTGCAGGGATTGAACTTACTTTGCAAAAAAGACTATTCGGGGTACATTGCACACTGCGATAAGAGTAGAAGTGATGGAAGAGATACCGGGCAGATAGCCGCACACCTTACCGATCCGAAAACAGCCCGAGTCCTGGATGTTGTTCTGGACGATATGACGGGGCCGTACCAGTGCCCGGCGCCAGCATGGGTTGCTGGTGCGCTTTGTACTCTGCAGGTACAGCCAGATAAACAGCTGGCAGGAGAACGCGTTTGAGCTTTGAGATACGCCTTGCAGAAGAGAGAGACGCAGCGGCAATAGCTGCAATATATGCACCTTATGTGCTTGGCAGCCCGGTGTCATTTGAAACAGAAGCGCCAGATGCAACCGAAATGGCCAGGCGTATTGATACGCTTCTGCAAACGCATCCATGGCTTGTGTGCGAAACCGGAGATGGCAAAACCATCGGTTATGTTTATGGCTCGCCGCACAGGGCACGCGCTGCCTACTGCTGGGCCTGCGAGGTATCGGTTTATATCAACCCGGAATACCGCAGATACGGGGTGGCGCGCGGGCTCTACGCTTCGCTCTTTGCCTGCCTGAGGCTGCTTGGCTATGTGCAAGCGTACGCTGGCATTACCCTGCCCAATGCCGCCAGCGTGGGGCTGCATGAGGCGCTGGGCTTTGAACCTGTTGGCGTTTACAAGCGCATTGGCTATAAGGCAGGTGCCTGGCACGATGTTGGCTGGTGGGGGCTGGAGCTCCAGGCACCGGCAGAAACACCTGTACCGCCTACAAAGCTGCCAGATGTGCTGGCGAGTGCGGAGTGGCAGCAGGCCCTTGCTGTGGGCAAAGGCCTTATCAGGCTGCCTTATTAAGCAAGCTACCAGGCGGTGCTGCCGATATCCGGCAGCCCGCGCCCAAACCTATCTGAAACCGTGAGGCTAAATTCATATGGCTCACTGCTTCGCACCCATTTTACAAGCAGCTGGTTATCGCCTGCCTGTAGGTTAACATCGGCACACCATGCGCCCGCTCCCAGAACTGGATTATATGGTTCACGGTACATCCGCCGAAACACCAGCACGCCATTAAGCCATACCTTCACACCGCTGTTACTATTGCAGCCTATGCGGGCTTCGCGGGCAAGGCGGCTGTTAAGAACGGTGCGACCATAGCAAACTCCGGAAGACCCTTTAAATACTGGCTCCAGATCCATGTGAGATTCCGCGAATGTTACTGGCTCCCACCTGCCCTGGTTGCTGGTGCGCGTAACATAGGTTTCGGCCAGGCCGGGCCTATCCTCCGGGGCGTATTTGCGATCGAATCCCTCTCCATCAAAATTGGGGAACGGGCCAACCGTATACCAGCAGGCAGCCCCCAGCAGCAGGAACTCAGCATCCATAGCAGCATCGCCGTTATCCGGAATAAGGCGCAATGTAACCGCATTTGCAATCTCTATACGGCCAGCAGTTTGCGGCACCCGAATTGTAAACTCCGCTCTTAGTGCGCCGCTGCCGGGCGCAATGTACTGCCGCTGCCCGATACCGGCTGGCGTGCTAACCTGCCAACCTGGCGGTGCCAGGAGGGCAATACGGCCGCTAAAGGGCGCAACACCATGATTTTGCAGGATGAAGCTTAGCGGGCGAACATCGTTGAAGGCAATGGTTGGTGTGGTGCCGGCATCCATCACAACTTCAATCTGCCCCGCAAATGAGTGGAAGGAGTTGGGTGGTGTAACCAGCAGCGGTTTTACCAGCGTGTTATCGGCCCATGCAACTGCCGAAACAGGGTCTGGCGCTGCAGCCGGTTCTGGTGCCACTTCGCCGCTTACGCCCTGTGGCGTCAGGGAAAGCAGATCAGAGGGCTCCGCCACTACAGCCTGAGGCGCGATAGGAGCCAGGAGATCCGGGGCATCAGAAGGTGGCCTGGATGCCGGAGATTCAGTCGAAGGTACGGTTAAAGGTTCTTCTGCCGGAACCGGAGCATCCGAGAGTAAGAAATGTTCTATGATCGGTTCTGGTTCCAGGTTAAGGAGCACCGGGGCAGCCGCCTCACCTGTTTCTGGCATTAACGGCCTTACGGCAGGCTCCAACTCTTCTGGAATCAGATGCGCGGGCTCGGTAGGAGCGGTTAGAGTGGCAACAAGGTCGGCGGGAACTGCCAGCGCATCATCGGTGGATGGTACCGGCGCATCCGCATCAGGCAGGCTCGGCTCTACCGGGGCAACAATAATGGCAATTTCCGGGCAGTAGCGTGCAACAACCTCTATTCCATGCAAGACAATCTTCTCTGAGATATCAGAAAGTGTTTCCGGGAGTTTCAGATTACGGATGCCCGGGCCCGCGATGTAAAGATCGTGCAGCGGCCTGGTCCACTCCTCTGGCAATCCCGTTGCACCGCGCTGAATACCCAGAATAGAGCCGAGGGCAGAGCCAACCGCCATGGAATCGCAGCCACAGTTAACGGCAGCGCACAGCGAAGAGCCGAACTCCCTCATTCCATAAAACATTCCGATGGTTACAAACCCAATAAGCTGCGCAACATCCGAGGGGTTTTTACTCCCGACAGCATGCTGAACGCTTTCACGGGCCTCCATCCAGCTTGCGCCGTTTTGAGCTGCAGCAAGGGCGGCCTTAACCGCACGAGCAGTGCGGCATGTGCGTGGGATCATTGCAAGGCCAATGGTAATTAAAGTAAGCGGATCGGTAAGAAAGAAGGCTGCGCTGCCCACTGCGGCCAGGTACATGGCTGCCCAAACGCCATCTTCACAATGATCAAGATTGGCGTCTTTACACGCGGCGGCGGCGGCGGCCTGCGGGTTACCCGGGTAAAGCACGGCCCACAAATCGGCACGGGATATGGCACCAGAGCTGGTTCTGAACCAGTTGGAATGCGCACCGGAGGAGGGCGGCGGAAGTCCACGGCGCAGGTTGAGCACGGCGTAGCCGAACTCATCCTGGTTGTAGTCCAGATGATCTAACCAAACTTCAGCCAGATCTTCGGCATCCAGATCGATTCCGCACTTATCCAGTGCATAAAGCCAGGCCACGCAAAAATCCAACCCGTGATGCGCTGCAGGCTGCCCTGGCGTCTGCGCATAAAAGGTGAGCCTTCCCGGTATAAGCTGCCGCTGCATTGGTGCAGCCAGCGTAATACCGATGCTCTTTCCCAGCAGGCTGCCATGCACCCTGTCCAGATACTCTTCCCGCGAAATTGACAGTGCTGCCATTTGCTGCGATGCCTCCCAACCGTCCACATAATCCGGTTCAGTGTTCGTTCAACACCGGCCGGCGTAACCAACAAGACGCACAAAAGAGCGTGCGCGTTTCAGCCTGCATTGTGCCTTGAGGCTGCAACAGGCGGTTCATTGCCCGCCAGTGGCAGCCATACCGTGAAGCACGAGCCCTCTCCGAGCTCACTTTGCACTTCAATGGTGCCATTATGTGTCTGCACAATCCACTGTGAAATGTTTAACCCCAGCCCTGTTCCACCCTGATCCCGGCTTCTGCCGGTATCCACACGGTAAAACCTATCGAAGAGATGTGGCAAATGATCTTTGCCGATTCCTGGCCCGGTATCCCGAACGGTAAGGGCGGCTCTGTCGCCAATCTCCTTCAATCCAAGGAATACGGAGCCGCGCTCCGGTGTGTACTTAACAGCATTTTGCAGCAGGTTTGCTGCCAACTGCTGCAGCCACAGTGCATCGCCAAGTACACATACATCATCCATTTCAACGATATCAAGGGTTACCCCTTTACGCCTTGCAATGGGCTCCATACTCTCGAAGGCCGCCATGGCTACTTCATGCAATGAAATTGGCCCGCGCTGAATCTGTATTTGATTTGCATCTGCCCGGGCGAGTACAAGCAGGTTGTTCACGATATTGGTTAGGCGCTCTGTCTCCTCGATGATGGATCTCAGCGTTTGCTCGCGTTCTTCCGTGCTCTGATCAGACATCAGTGCTACTTCCGCCTCACCACGAATGGAGGTTAGTGGGGTCTTTAACTCATGCGAGGCATCTGCCGAAAATCTCTCTATTTGCCGGAAACTGCGATCCAACCGGGCAATCATCGTATTGAGTGCCGCGGCCAACCTGCCTATCTCATTATCCGTTTCTACAGGGGAAAGGCGCATATCCAGGCGCTTGCTTTCAATGCTCAGGGCAGCCTTTGTCATCTCATCAACAGGCTTAAGTGCCCGGCCAACAAGCGTCCATCCACCGAATAACCCGATAAGGAACACGAATGGCGCAACAATAAGTAGTATCTGCGTGGCCCGGGCCAGCGCCTCTTCCACACCCTCTACCGAAGCGCCCACTTGCACAAGATACGGTATTCGGTTATTTACGAGAACAGGTGTAGTTACAATGCGTACGGGGTGGGTGCCAAAGCTGCTTTCGGTACGAATAGTGGTTGCGCCAGCGAGCCCCTGGCCAAGCGCAGAGTTACTTGGGGGCAGCTGATTGGTGCGCAACGCATCAGAATAAGCAACCACATGGTTGGTAGTATCTATAACCTGAACATAACGGCCAATGGTCTGCAGATCGCCATTGTTTATAAACGTTAGATATGTTTGATGCTTATTAGAATCTTGTTCCAACACGCTACTGGCGTGAGCAACTTGATACTGCCTGAGAATATCCTGAATGCCTACCGCCGTGGTGCGGGCGTACTGAGTTAACCCGGCATCCTCCCTGTTCTGCAGTACAGTACGCAACACAACAAGGGTTAGGCTGGAAATAATGACAAGTGTAAGGGCAAGAATGCCGGCCTGCCACAGCGCCAGCTGCGCGCGCAGGCTGGTACGCAGGGAAAACCGCTGCGGGGTCATTCCCTTTCGTCACGCAGCACATAGCCAACGCCGCGCACCGTTTGGAGCAGTTTGCGAGAACCCGGAGCATCTACCTTTTTACGCAGAAAGTTCATATACACTTCCAGCACATTGCTGCCAGCGTCAAAATCATAACCCCACACGCTTTCCAGAATAGCAGTGCGGGTAAAAACCTGTTCTGGGTGCCTCAACAGCATCTCCAGCAGGGCATACTCTTTGTTGGTTAGCTCAATTGCGCGCCCATCCCGCTGAACGGCCCGAGTAGCCGGATCCATTAACAAACCCGCATACTCCAGGCGTGGTAACCGCCCGGTATTTTGCCGCCGCAGTAGTGCACGCAGCCGCGCAAGCAACTCATCAAAAGCAAAGGGCTTGGCAAGGTAGTCGTCACAGCCAGCATCCAACCCGCGCACTCTGTCGTCCAGCGTGCTTCTGGCCGTAAGTGCCAGAACGGGTGTTGAATTCCCCGCCTTACGCAAATCAGAAATAACGGTTAGCCCATCTTTGCCTGGCAGCATTATGTCCAGAACCATGGCACCATATTCATTCACGGCAGCATGATCCAGCGCATCCTCGCCGGTGGTTACAAGATCCACTGTGTAGGACGACTGCTCCAGGCCCTTCCGAATGAAGCTGCCAACTTTTTCTTCATCTTCTACAACAAGAATTCGCATGGTTGAAATTATGGCACAAGGAAAGCCTGGTTCAGGTTTTGGACCTGCTTTGGCGGGTTAACTAAGGGTTCAAAGTTGCATCGTGCAGGTGATCATACACGGTTTCTGCCAGTTTCAGGTTCATGCCCGGTGCTCTGGCGAGTTCCTCCAGGGTTGCTGCACGCATTTTACTGATAGCCCCAAAGTGCAATTGCAGCATTTTGCGGCGCTTCGCACCAATACCGGGAATATCATCCAGAACAGAACGCGTTGCCTTCTTTCCACGCACCTGCGCCTGGTAGGTGTTGGCGAAGCGGTGCGCTTCATCACGTATACGTTGTACCAGATACAGGGCCTGGCTGGTACGTGGCAGGATTACAGGATCAGGATCCTCTGGCAGATACAGGTGCTCATACTGCTTTGCAAGCCCTGCCAGCGGAACAGTTACCTCAGCAGCCTTCATGGCCGCCACTGCAGAAGATACCTGCCCTTTGCCGCCATCCACAATCAATAGATCTGGCAGGCGGTTAAATTTCGGATTATTCGCCTTGCTTTCCAGCAATCGGCGGGTTAACACCTCTTGCATGGAGGCAAAGTCGTTTGGCTTGTCGTCGTCGCGCTTTATCTTGAACCGGCGATACTCTGCCTTGTTCATCTGCCCGTTTTCACAAACCACCATGGAGGCAACCTGATTTTCGCCCTGCGTGTTGGAGATATCGAAGCACTCTATCCGCTGTGGCGGGCCAGCAAGGCCAAGGGCGTCGCCAAGCTCTGTAATGGCGCGCTCGGTGCTGCCCAGCTTCGCCCTCATCTCTGCCTTTATCTGATCCAGCGCCAGAGCGGCATTTTCAGTAGCCATTTCTACAAGGCGCTTCTTATCGCCCCTTATTGGCACCTGCACCTCTACCTTGCGGCCCTTTTTCTGGCGTAGCCAGCTCTGCACTATGGCTATCTCATCCATATCGCATGGCAGCAGGATCTCCTGTGGGATAAAGTTGGCCGTTTGGTAATACTGCTTTACAAACTCCTGAACCAGATCGCTCTGCGTTTCTTCTCCGGTGCCTTCCACCATAAAATGGTTTTGGCCAATGAGCTTGCCTCCCCGTATAAAGAACATCTGCACACAGGCCCCGCTGGTGCCGGCCTCATCCTCTACCACCGCAATTACATCCTGATCTATTAGTTCGGTGGTGATTACCTTTTGGCGCTGAAGTACCTCTTCCACGCCCTGCAGCCTGTCTCTCAACCGGGCAGCGCGCTCAAACTCCAGGCCTTCTGCTGCCTCTTCCATCTCCTTACGCAACTTCTTAATAATCTGCTCTTGCCGGCCATTTAAGAACGCTTCTACATCTTTTGCGGCGGCAGCGTACTCTGCCTGATTGGCGAGGCCTGCGCACGGCGCCAAACACTGACCCATGTGGTGATAAAGGCAGGGCTTTTGAACTGGACGGCCATCAAAAGATTTGCCGCAGCTAACCAGCGGGAAGATGCGGTTCACAAGCTCCATGGTGGCGTGAACAGAGCGAGAGTTTGGGTACGGACCAAAGTACCGGTTGTTATCCTGCCTTACCCGCCGTACAAAGAGAAGGCGTGGAAATGGCTCGGATACGGTAAGACATAGATACGGGTACTGCTTGTCGTCTCGCAAGCGCACATTGTAATGCGGCTGATGCTTTTTTATAAGCGAGCACTCAAGTACCAGCGCCTCGAGCTCGGTATCGGTAACTATGTACTCCAGATCCACAATGTTGCTTACCAACCGCCGTACTTTGGGCGAATGATTTGCGCTGGATTGGAAGTATGACCGAACTCTGTTACGCAGATTGATCGCTTTGCCGACGTAGATAATCTTGCCGGTTTTATCTTTGTGCAGATAACATCCCGGGCGCGTTGGCAGGGTTGAGAGTTTTTCTTCGAGCTCTTTGCTTAGTGATATCATGGGCAGAGGAGAGTAACTGGCGAGTTTGCTTCAATGAATACATTAGTATACCAAAAAGCAGGTTCACAGCCAAAGTTAAGAACCCCTTGCTCCGATGCGAGCAAGGGGTTCCAGGTACCTCTATTGAGGAAACTCTGCTTAGTGGCAGCTTGTTGCCGCAAGTGGAGATGGGTTGGGTGTTGGGTACCAGCTGGAACCGTACAGCCATGCTGCAGGGTTCATAGTCTGCTCACCCCGTGCCCACTTGGAGTGACCATCGAAGAAGGAGTAGTTGGAGCCACCGAGGTGGCGATCAAAGAGGATTCGGGTGATCTCCGGGGTATCCTTGCTTGTAAGCAGGCCGGCCTGCGTTTGCGCCCAGGTGGCGTAGTCGTAGGTATCGCCCGGGCAAATCTGGCCACCACCACTGCTTGTACCATGCGAGGTGCTGGTTGCGGAGAAGGGCGAGAATCCCTTCCACTGGCCAATAACAGTTTTTGCAGCGTTGTTAAGGGTGTTGCGGCGCTCGGCAACCACAATCATGCTAGCAGGGCTATCGAAAGCAGCCTCGCTCGGAGGGATCCAGTCGTGAGCGGGCATGGCATTGTAGTTGTTGATGTAAGAGAGCTTGGGTGCCTGGGCATCGCAAAGGGTTACGCCTGGGATGTCGTTCGGGCCGCAGATTGGGTTCAACGGAAGTACCGGAGTGGTATCCGATGGGCAGAAGAAGATCTGTGTATTCTTGATGTACGGCTGGATCAGGTAAGACCAGTGAACCTTGGCCTTAAAGCTGCCAACTTCCCAGCTTGTCTGGCAAAGAAAGCCATCGTAGTCCTGGCTGTACATATTGAGGCCAAGGCCCATCTGTTTGGTGTTGGAGAGGCAGCTGGTTTGGCGAGCCTTTTCGCGGGCCTGTGAAAAGACCGGGAAAAGGATGGCTGCGAGTATCGCGATAATCGCGATAACTACGAGCAGCTCAATCAGTGTAAATGCACGACGCATAGTTTGTTAATAATCTCCTTGAGAAAACTGCGAACAACATTTCTCACACATGACAAATGTTGCCATCGGTTCTTTAAGGATATGTTAACGTTGTACTAAATGTTATTTAAGCTTATTATCAGTATATACTCTGGCTACTTCACCGTGTATACCGCTGCATCGTCGCCTGGTGCTGCATTTGCAGGTGCCAGTAATGGCACGATACCACGCGGATTTAGCCGTACAGAGGAAGGCTTGCCATCTAACGCAATAGATACATGGGTCACCGGCTCAGCCCGCACCTGCACTGGCACAATTTTGGTGCCAGAGCCAATGCGGATTGCGCACTCCAGGGTCATACGGTAGGGCATACCAGTTTGCACCACGTCTGCTTCCAGAATGGTTTTTCCACTATTGTTGCCCACATGCATATTCCGAAGCTGAACGGATGGCAGCCCTGTTTGCTCGAGCCACTGATGGAAGAACCAGCGCATATCTTTACCGGCAACCTTGTTTACGGCGGCCTCAAACTCTGGCCAATCGGCTATCTCTCCGGCAGGGTGTTCTTCCAGAAAAGTTCGCATGCTCTTCAGCAATGTTTCAAGGCCAATCTCACCTTCCAGAGCGCGCATCACCTGGCTGCCTTTGTCGTAACCAACCGATGCATGCACCCTGTCGTTGGTATCAAATGCTTCCGCAACTGGTAGGTGGTCAAAGGCATCGTTCACGCGCCGAAAAGCCGGGATGCCCTGCGTGCCATCGCTTTCCTTATCTAATGATCGCCGGAACAGAGAATCAGAGTACTCGGCGAAGGCTTCGTTCCACATGCTCTTTGTGTAGGGGCAAACCACTCTGCCACCCCACCAGGTGTGTGATAGCTCGTGCGGAATGAGCTCTGGCAGGCCACGTGGACCGTATGTTGCAAAAGCATAGGCCTCCAGGGCCATATCCGATACCCAGCGAGATTGCACCACGGCATACCTGCTGAAGGGAAACTTCCCAAAATTCTTTTCATAAAACGCCAGCGATTTCGCTATCACATCGATGCATGCCTTTGCCACATCAGGGTCAGAATCCAGCAGGTACGCAGAAAGCGTATGGCCGCCAACCTGCGCAGTGGTTATGGAATATCTGCCAATATCCAGAGTGAGGTAGCTTACGGGCAAATCGCTGTGGTAGGTAAGCCGATTGCCCCCGTCATCGCTGGTAACGCTGCCTGTGGGTTCGCCCTGAGGCACAACGGCCCAGCCGCGTGGAGCATCGGCGGTAACGGTGTAAGTTACTGGCAAGCGCGCGGTGTGCGGATACCAGTAGGAGCACAAACACACCTCGTCCAGGTGCACAAAATCGCCATCTTTATGGTTCGGCTGTCCGCTATACTCCATGGCAAGCTTAAACCCGCCGGTAGCGGGCGGAACATAGTCAACCACCCCACCCACCTGCTTAAACGGCACCGCCGCCCCACTGGCATCGTCCAACTTGAGCGTTTTCAACGTATAATCTTCGCTAATGCGGAACATTGCTGGCGTGCCAGCCACTGCCGAAGCATTGGGAACAAACCTGGCTCTATCGGTGGCATTTACTGTATGCGTACCGATGGTTACCTGCACCTTTAACTGATGGTCTTTTATCCTGAAAGGGCCAGCGTCGGCTTCAGCAAGCTCTGCACCAAGCATTAACCCGGTTGGCGTTTTCTCTATTTTATACACATGGTCGCCATCGGCCTCGCAGGTATGCCACGTGTGAAACACTGCCATATACTTATTCGGAGCACCACTGGCCTCCAGAACAGGCAGCACTTCTGCCTTCCAGGCCTCGGTGGTGTTGCGTGCCCAGCCAAAGCTCTTACGCGCCTCTGCGGTGCAAACGGTATCTAACCGCTCGTAGTTATGCCGGTTAACAAACACGCCGGCACGTTCCACCAGCAGTGCAACATCCTCCGGTGTGCTGCCGCTCTGCAGCGTTGCTGCAGTAGCCGGCAGAACGGCCAGTGCAGCCAGCAGCGCGGTGGCAGCCAGGGTACGAGCCATGGCCGTCCGCAGCCCGCGGCAGGATAAGCTACTATAGGTACCGAACTTCGTAGGCGCGCTTCCGATCAATCCCTGCTTCCTTTCAAGTCTCAGCTGTACAGCTGCAACGGCAGTCCGCACACCAGAACTTTTCGAACTATGACTTCAACCGATACGATTCAGAGCATTTGGCCCTGCGGCCCCGCTGCAGAGCAGCTCTTGTTAAACATTTACAACGATTATTGCACGGCCAACCCCACTGCGCATGCCATGGCGACACGCATGCACAACACGGCAGGCGTGTTACTGCATCACGTTATAGACCATTGGATGCTCCCATCCGGTTACATAAATCTGGCAGATTTTCCTGAATTTGAGCCATCGGCAACACCAGATGGTGATCCCCTGTGGCGTGCCACTGGCACAAGCCTGCCACCAATACGTATTGACGATACTGGGAGGCTGAATTCTCCCCGAATGGCAATTCATGTAGATTGCATTTCAGACTTTATTGATGCCTGGGATCTGCCAGATACAGGGCGTATGGGCGATACCGATTCTGGTTATGAGGAGGCTCGGTTCCGCCTGGAAGCCGGTGAACTTGCCGTGGTGGCACGCTGCGGATACAGCGGGTACCGCCCCGGGGAGCTGCCTGCACCGGCACTCCGCATAGTGCGCAGCGTAAGAGAGCGGTTGAACAATAGGGATAGGTCTGGCGAAACGCTTACGGCCATCGCGCGCTGCTACAAACTGCTTGGCCCCATGCTGGAGGAGATTGGGCAGGATAGAACCACGGATGAGTTTTTTGCCGCAGAACGTACTTTCTATGTTTCGCGCTGCAAAGCGGCACAGGTTCAACTAAACCTCCAGAACGAAATTGGCATCGGCTGGGCCAACCAGGATCACCACACCTATCGAAGCTCTCGAGAGGGGTTTCGGGCGCTAATGCGCATATGGTCGCTGCTGGGTTTTCGCCACCGAGAGCGCTACTACGCCGGGGCAGAGGCTGGCTGGGGCGCACAAATTGTGGAGCATGCGGTAAGCAGAGTGGTTATCTTCTCGGATGTGGATATTGCCCCAACCGAGCTGGACATTAACTTTGCAGAAGAGCTCCTGCCTGCAAGAACAGAGCTTGGCACCATCGGCCTGTGGTGCGGGCTGCATGGCGATAGCATAGCCGCTGCGGGCATGCACCACCTGGAGTGCGAATACGATTTTAGCGCCGCGTCTGCCGCACTGAATAAGGCCGGAATCGGCGTTATGAAACCATTTACCGATATGCCTGTACTCAAACAGGCGTTTACAGTGGGTGAAACCTGGGCTGTGATGCCCGAACGGATACAGGCGCTGTTAGATGCAGGCTCCATAACAGCAGAACAGGCCAAGCGCTTCGCAGAACTGGGCGCCACCGGCAGCCATCTGGAGCTACTGCAGCGCTGGCAGGGTTTTAAGGGCTTTAACAAAACGGGTGTAAGCGAGATTATCCTCGCAACGGATGCAAGGGCAAACTGAGCATGAATAAACTCTCCTACCAACGCGCGGCTCTGGCAGCATTTGTTGCATTCTCGGCCCTGCCCGCATCCTCACAAAGCAACGCCACCATCACCGTGGATGCATCCGTTGTTCACAACCGCATAACCCGGTATATGACGGGAAGCTGCATAGAGGACGTTAACCACGAAATCTATGGCGGACTGTATGCACAGCGGATTTTTGGTGAGAGCTTTGAGGAGCCCCCGGTATCGCTTACACCGGTTGCTGGCTGGAGTGCCTACGGTGGGCAGTGGCAGCTTAACAACGGAGAGCTGCACGTTGTGCCAGATTCTGGCGCAAAGCTGATCTACCCCACATTTCAGGTAGATAATGGCGTGGTGAGCGGCGATATTAACCTGGCAGATAGTGCAGGCACCAACGGGGCACTGCTGGTGCGAGTATCGGACCCACATGTTGGGGCCGATAACTGGAATGGCTATGAAATTGCGATAAGCGCCAGCGGTCAGAATCTTACGCTGCATCGGCACCACAACAACTGGAAGCTGCTAAAATCGGTTCCGGCCCGCATTGCGCCGGGCAGCTGGGTGCATGTTAGGGCAGAGCTGGATGGCAAAACCATTCGCATCTCACTGGATGGTGCTGCAGTCCCCTCTCTCGAGTTCACGGATGAGGAAGACCCACTGCTTACCGGCGTGGTGGGGGTACGCACCTGGCAATCCGATGTTCGCTTTAAGAATATTCAGGCCGCCCCGGCTGGAAAGGCAGAACAAAACCTGCCGTTAAACCCTGCGGGCAACAGTGGCATGGAAGTGAGCGGTATGTGGGATAGGGTACAAACTGGCGCAGCACACGGGGCGTGGAGCTGGGACAGCGTGAAACCCTACAACACCGATCATTCTCAGAGGCTGGCGTTCACCGGAGGATCCGGCACCATCGGCATCGCCAACAGGGGCCTCAACCGTTGGGGCATCAATGTGCGCCCCGGGCAGCTGTTTGCGGGCAGAGTGTATCTGCGCGGCAACGGCTTTAAAGGCACCGTATTTGTTGCGCTGCAGAGCAAAGATGGCAGCAAAACATACGCGGTTTCTGCACTTAAAGGGGTTGGAGCAGGTTGGAAGCCTTTCGATTTTAAGCTGAAGAGCTCAATTTCAGACCATGAAGCAAGGTTCGCCCTCTGGATTGAATCTCCTGGCGAGATCTGGGCGGATCAGACATCGCTGATGCTAACCGGTGCAGATCTGTATAAAGGCTTGCCGGTTCGGGCTGATATTGTAAATATGCTTAAGAAGCAGGGCATCCACTTTCTGCGTTATGGCGGCAGCATGGTAAATGCGCCAACTTACAAATGGAAGCAGATGCTTGGCAGCCGGGACAAACGCCCGCAGGTGAACGGCCTGTGGTATCCGCAATCCACCAATGGCTTCGGTATAGAAGAGTTTGTGCAAGTGTGCCGGGCGGCTGGCATCGAGCCCGCCTTTGCCATCAATATCGACGAAACCCCGGAAGACATTGCCGACATGGTGGAGTACCTGAATGGGCCAGAAACCAGCATATGGGGCAAAGTGCGGGCGCAAAACGGGCATATTCAGCCCTACAACGTGCGCTACATAGAGATTGGTAACGAAGAGGCCATAGATAATAATCAGGAGTGGTACCGCAGATATCTGGCACGTTTTGAAGCCCTGGAGCCCGCCATTCATGCCAAAGACTCCTCCATTCAGCTGGTGATTGCCGCCTGGTGGCGAGCCGATAGCGCCCTGTGCCGCCAGATTGCCGAGCAGCTGAACGGCAAAGCGGCCCTGTGGGATGTGCATGTGGGTGGTGATGGGCTGCGCGATGGGGAAGACGTGGATAAGCAGATGACCACCATGAAGGCACGCCTTCAGGAGTGGTGCCCCGGCACAACCATGAAAGCAGCCATTTTTGAAGAGAACGGCGGTCGGCACGATCTGCAGCGCGCCCTGGGACATGCGCACATTGTAAACACAACCGAGCGGCTTGGCGATTTTATACAGATGGATTGCCCCGCCAACTGCCTACAGCCCTGGCTGCAGAACGACAACGGCTGGGATCAGGGCCAGGTATTCTTCACGGCAGGGCAGGTGTGGGGCATGCCGCCCTACTATGCTCAGAAGATGATTGCCGATAGCTACCAGCCCATCTGCGTGAATGCGCAGGCCACATCCGAAGCTCGGGATCTGGATGTAACCGCCACCCGGGATGAGGGCGGGAAAACCCTGGTAATAAAAGTGGTGAACCTGGGGGCGCAGGCGCATGCAGCCGATATCAGCATTAAAGGCGTGGGCAGCACAGGCAGCACCGCTCATATCGAAACACTCTCCGGGAAGCTAACGGATCGCAACCTGCCTGAGACCCCGGATAAGATAAAGACGGTTATAGGCGATAAGCCCTGGGGTGGATTGAAATGCAGTTACACCTTCCCGGCACACTCATTCACCGTGATCCGCATACCCTGTAGTGGAATGGCGGTGGTTCACTAAGCCGCTCACCAGCCGCAACCAAAAATAAGAGCCGGCCGGAAGCACCCATCGCCTGTGCTTCCGGCCGGCTCTATCTGTATCCGTTAATAACCAGAGGTTACAACGGAAAACCTCCAGGCGGTGGAGGCGGACCACCGGGCCCCCCCGGCGGCGGCCCGCCAAACCCACCAGGCGGAGGGCCACCGAATCCGCCTTCACGCGGCCCTCCTTGCCTTCTGTTACCGGAGCGCAGGTTCTGTGGGGATAGCGCCACCTGAAAATGAGCGCTATGGCCAGCCTGGCCGGGCAATTTCTTCAGATCCAGCCGCATGTGATCACCGGCAATGCTGCCATCCGAAAGCCGTTCATTGTAAACATTGTCGTTATGGTTATTTGTATCCCGCTCGCCCGCACCCAGGTACGGCTGGCCCTGATAGATGCGGCCCGCATCCTCATCCTTGAAAAACACCTGGGATGTAAACTCCGCCGTGACTTTTTGTGACCCAGAGTAGCTGCGCACCTTAAAGTGAATGTGCGGCGTTCTGCCACGGTACCAACCCGGGAAGATGGTTTTAAAGGTAACCACCCCGCTGGAATCCGTAACCTGATAGCCACGCAGCCAGGTTTGATGGCTGGTGTCCTCATGGTTCATCGGGTTGTTCTCATCGGAGTACATGCCGATGGCATCGGCATGCCACACGTCCACATGCACATCCTTTAGGAGCGAGTGGCTATTGCCATCCAGCTTATGAATAGTAAAGCTAAGCTGCAGAGGAATGCCATTCTTCACACTTGGCCGGGAAGTGCCCTTCACAAGATCGCTGCGGTTCAGCTTCTCGTCAACAAAGAACGGCCCCTCCGTGAGCACAGGGCTGGCCACCATGTGAATTTTGGAAGACTGCGCCTGCCCCTGGCTGCCAACGGCACCCGCGGAACCCAGCAAAACCGCATAACGGCCCGCCGCCTGAAGAGCCTCCCGGCGCGTAAGCACAGTCCCAACCGTTTCATCATCGTTAACTATGTTTATATCCATCGGTAATCCCCTTCCCGGTGAAAATCCGTTACCGCGCCACCTCAACCGTCTTATGCAAGCAGTTTAAAACAGGGAAATGAAATCTAAGTGAATGGGTGGAAAATAGGAAGGGTGGACGCTGCGCTCAGGTAGGCCATCCATCCGATCCTCGCTCCCTTCCTTTCCTCGCTAAGGCCGTTTCCTCGTATTACGCGTCATAATGGTCCTATCCTCTGGCCGGGCCGAGCCCCATCCGGCAGGCACACCTTTCGCCAAATACCAAGCCAACCGGCGCGCTGGTGGCCATTTGGGAAGAGAGGTTGAAAGTTTGCGATGAAGCTGAAAAGCCTGCTTAAACTGGAATACCGGGTGCGGTGGCGGGCCATTGCTGCCATTGCTGCGCCGCAATCAGAAAAGCGGATTGCCGCCGTAACCGCTCGCCTATCGCATCCTATTCCGAGGGTACGTAAACACGCCGCAAACGCCCTCAAAATCCTGAGCGATGAGAGATCGGCAGAGGCCCTTATCGGCACGCTCGAAGATCACAACATCGAAGTGGTGATGGCCGCTCTATCCGCCCTCAGTAGCCTGCGAATACCTGCCCTGCTGGCCCCCATGAGCAGCTGCCTGTGGCATCCCGAACCCCGTGTACGCCGATGTGCGGTACGGGAGATAGGCAACACCCGATTAAAAGAGGCGATACCCCGCCTGCTATCCGCGATCTATGATGAAGAAGACGGCACCGTGTATGCGGCGCTGTTTGAGCTTACAATCAACTCGGGGATAAAGGAGCTGGAGGTATCGGATGCTGATATGCAGAGGCTGCTGGAGCTGCTGCAACATAATGATCCGAATACCAGGAAATGCACCGCCAATGTGCTCTCGCATCTCCCCCGGCTGCCGGTGGTGCCACAGCTATTTGAGGCGGCTTCGGATCCCGTGCCGGCGGTGAGGCGAAACATGGTTGCGGCTCTGCAGCGCATCCCGGGCGACCGTGGGCTGTTTGCGGTTATAGAGATGCTGAACGACCCTGTGGAAGAGGTGCGGGCGCAGGCGGCCATCGAAATTGGCAATCGCCGAGATCTGCGCGGCATAGAACCCATGCTAAACGCACTGAGCAGGCACCTGGCCAAAAGCAACCTCAGAAACAACGCCGCATCCGATCTTGGCTGGAGTGCCGCGTGGTCCATTGGCTATATGCAGATATGGGGAGACCTGAGCGAAAAGGTGATGCGCAGCCGAGGGCTATCCCCGGCAGAAAAAGCCCGCACCCTGGAGGCCATGTACCGCG
The DNA here is from genome assembly GCA_903859705.1 of uncultured Chthonomonas sp. Taxonomy (GTDB): domain Bacteria; phylum Armatimonadota; class Chthonomonadetes; order Chthonomonadales; family Chthonomonadaceae; genus CAIXIX01. The sequence goes on along the minus strand of CAIONQ010000175.1, from coordinate 2,447 downwards.
TTAAAGGCCAGAAATACAAGAGTTCCGACATGGTGAAAGATGCCACCAGCCTCACCATGCCTGTAGAAACCTATTGCAGTAGCCTGATAAACGGCGACGATGCAGAACTGGCCGCCCTTGCAGCGGAAACGCTGGATGCCTACCGGGGCATGAAGAGCCTGCTGAGGCCAGCAAACAGCCCCACCGATCTGCTCCGCGCCACCTCCGCAGACTCCACACAGAACTCCGAACAGCTCCTGCGGGCAAACGTCGATCCAACCATAACGCAATAAGCACCGCGTGCCTAACCCCCTCGCCGATCACTCTGCTCCACTTTGAGTTTCCAGATCACGCGTGATATACTGGCAGTTACAAACTACTGTTGCATTTGGTTCGGCCGAAGTGATGAGGAGTAGCCATTTTGGAGAACTACAGTTATCATTCGCGAGTACGCCTTGAAAACTTTACTGTGTTTAAGGAGGCAACCTTTGAATTCTGCCCGGGTGTAAACGCGATCATTGGTGAAAATGGAACCGGCAAAACGCATTTACTAAAAGCAATGTACGCCGCCCAGCGGCCGCATTCAAGGTTAGTTTCAAGCACCCTGGTTGCTCTTCAGCAGTTGTTCCAGATAGCGGACGTTTCTGGCCTGTGCCGAACGAATTATCGAGGCAAGGCAACTGAGGCTACTATATGCGGTGAATTCGGTGCCACTAAATGGAGCTTTTGTGTTGCCAGGGATACAACACGTACAGATGAATTTATGGACCGTGGAAATCCAGTGTTTATCCCAGCAATGGATATGATGGGGCACACGAAGGGCTTTCAGCAGGCTTACAACGGTGTGTTTCTTGATTTTGATCTTTCCTGTTACGATGTGGTGGATAAATTTCTATTGAAACGACGGCCAGAAGACGGCGCTGTGCGTGAAACCGCGGTTGCTCATGACAATTATGTACAGCCTGGCCGAGACAACAATCTGGATCTGGGACAGATACTTGGCGGCAAGGTAACCGATGACCCAACCACCGGCCGATTTACGCTTGAAACGCAAGATGGCAGCTTTGAAATGCCACTTGTCGGCGAAGGTATCCGAAAAATCGCGTCGCTTGTACGCCTTGAAGATAATAATTGGCTAACGCCCGGTTCTACACTTTACTGGGATGAGCCCGAAGCGAACCTGAACCCGGTACTGATGCAAGGGGTAGTAGCTGAGATACTGCGGCTGGCACGCACAGGGTTGCAGGTGTTTATTACCACACATAGTTATGTAATATTGAAAGAGCTGGATCTTCAGGCCTCCACCAGGGATACCGTTCGCTATTTTAGCTTGTACGGCAGCAAAGAGAATGGAACTCAGATAACGACGACTGATGACTTTACGTCCGTATCGCCTAACGCCATTTTGAATGAGTACAGTTCCCTGTATGACAGAGAACTATCACGCGCCACAGGAAGGACCAGCAACGGTGAGCGTATTCGTTGAGAGCAATATCAAATTTGACTTTACGCAAGCCAGTTCAGCATTTGAGTACCAAACCGAGCTGGCCTCATTGACTGGCGCATCTGCAACAACGCGCAACACGTTCTGGCCCGGAATCGACTTTCATATTCAGGATACCGAAACTTCGGCGATCTGGCTTGAAGTAAAGAACTGGGACCCAGCTTATATTGAGCCAGAACGCAGAAGTGACAGCCAGCAATCATTTCTTTCGAAGATAAACAGCAATGCATTTGCCAGGGAGATGCGTGAAAAGTTTCTTGGCACATCTGCCTTTTTTGCCTGGGCCGGCCGGAAATTACCGGACAACGTGCACTATCTTCTTATGTTTGAGCCACCACAACCTCTTGACTCCGCTCTGGTCCTGGCCTTTGGGCACAAGGTTAAGCAGATACTTAGCCCACCAAAGTTGCTACCTTGGTGCAACCGCATAAACGTCTGCGCCTTAACTCTTTCAGACTGGAACAAGCGGTATCCAGACTATACTGCGGTAAAGCTGTGATGTTATCCTTGTCCACGCTTGCTGGGAGAGAGAGAAGATAGGGAAGTTAGGGAGCAAGCGTAGCGCGGTAGAAATTGCATTTGATAAACTACCTCTTCAGTGTGGCAGGAAAACAACCGTTCAAGAAAAATTCCTGAGGCCTGTAGGGCCGGTATAGGTTACCTTGCCGTGCACAACGCGCGGCCTTGCACAGGCTTCCATCCGTCAGAACCACGATCCGGAAATGCATTTATCGCGCTAAGCAAGCGTAGCGCGGTAGAATTGCTTTTCATGAAGGTCCGCTTATGCGTTGCACGAAGAGATGCAGTGAAGAGGGAACTGGTTCCATTCAAGCTACCCTCCACATAGGTAAAACGTTGACATTGCAAATCAATCAGAACCACGATCCGGAAATGCATTTATCGCGCTAAGCAAGCGTAGCGCGGTAGAATTGCTTTTCATGAAGGTCCGCTTATGCGTTGCACG
>CAIONQ010000174.1 GCA_903859705.1 uncultured Chthonomonas sp. | reverse complement strand
TGAGAAAACAGCAACACAATGTGCTGGCAGTTTTGCAATCTGTATGCCAGGGTACACCCACGCCTCCAATTCTGGAATTTAATTAAAACAGACATTGCGGCTCAAAACCATACATTAACAGGCGGCCGTCTGAGCAGTTACTCTTGAGCATTATTAAGCTGGTTGTGTTGATCTGGTGTGTTTCGGTGGCTGCGCTCACGGTTGCATTTAATGGCAAACTCTGGAAAACCCGGTGAGTACTGCTCTTGGCCTGTAAAGCCATTTGAGCAGCATTCTCCGCGCATCACACTGGCCAGGTGCCCCACCATTACAGGATTCAGCGCATTCGGTGAAGGATTGTTCCCTATCCCTTATGCACTTCGCGATTATAGGGTGGGGAGGTTGCTATGTGGGGTGTTGTTGCCGCAGCGTTTGCATGCCTTTGCTTGCCAGGCGGGAGTGCGCCTGCCGATCCGCCCGCACCAATTCCACACTTTGGCGAGGCGGCGGCCTGGTCTCTCAATAACGATGGCGGCCACCCTTCCGAAATTGCTCAGGAACCGTGGGGCATCCGAATAAAGTGTAAGGACGCTCCTCCACACTGGTCGAACTACACGCTCAACATTGCGGTACCAGCCAACGCTATTGCGCTCAATATTCCAATCACACGCCATAGTGCGGCACCCAGTGCCTCTATGTACCTGTGGTTAATCGAGGAAGATGGGGATGCCTGGGTTCAGCCCCTCCTAATTTCCGGCAAAATCCTGGGTGAAACTCCCTCTGGTACTTATTCTCTGAATATCCCCATCTCTGCATTTAAGTTTGAAGCGCGAGGACCCGGTTCCCGCAATATGCTCAGCACCACGCGTTTGATGCTTGGTTGTAATTTTGCCGATCTGGATGTGTCTGCAGGAGCGGCCACCTGGGTGCTTCGCTCTGGAGCAGAAACTGAAACGCTTCCCACTGTTGCCAAGCTGCACCTTCCATCCATTGCCAGTCACAGCCGGGGGCGCGTTGCCATATTTGATGCATCCCCGTTGCCCGCGGATGTCAAGGTGGGGCACACGCCTGCCGGGCTGGCAACTGGCCTCAAAGCAGCCGGTTTTGAAACGGCTATCCTGCGCGCCGGGGATCTGGCGAACGCAGATATCTTGAACACAACTCATTTTGATCTTGTTGTGTTGCCGTGCGGACCGCTATTTCCCGAAGCGGCTCGGCAAACGTTTAGTGCCTATCTGAAAGCTGGAGGCAGTTTTCTGAGCACCGATGGATATACGTTTGATAGGCCGGTGCGTTGGGTTGGTTCCCAATGGGTAGATGCCGGGGTAGGAGTTACCGCTGCAGATGTGGGCGCAGCGCCGGCCGTTGCCAGTGGCCCACTAAATGCGCGTAGCGGCTCACCCGGTGATGCGGTTACCTTCCGGCCAGATCAAATCGGAGTTTTTGATCCCGGTTTTCCGCTGCAGGCTGTGCAATCTGTGCGCCCCTCGCCTGCATTTGGGGCGCTCGGTAATCCGCCACTGGTTGCGCAAGGCGTTTCCGGCTATTCCGCTGTGGGGCTAATTGGCGACAACAGTGCCGTGTTTCCGCCAGTGTATCGCAAATGGGTGCCTGTTCTGGAAGCACGCGATGCTCACAACACATTGCGAGGGGCAGCGTTAAGCATCATGCATAACTTTGCAGGCGTCTACAGAGGCTCCAGCTGGGGGTTCAGTGGGCTTACATCCGGCACGCCGTTGCTGCAAGGGTCGCCTCAAAATGCTCGATTGCTTTCGGCTGTTGCCGATGTTCTTATCCAGAAGTGTTATCTACACAGCCCCAAAACGGAGTATGCAAGCTATCGACGCGGAGAGCGTGTTAAGTTTCAGGTAATGCTTGCCAACAACAGCTCACGCCCCCGGCAGCTTGTGCTTCGTATGGAGGCACAGGGAAAGCTGGTCTATCGTCAGCGAGTATCTCTACCGGCCAACTCAGATGTTCCGATGGGTATCGATTTTATACTGCAGTCTTCCAGCCTGCTTTGCCCCATTCGGGCTGTGTTGGATAAATCGGCAGATCACCCTATACCAGATACTGCTGAAACGGCTGTCGCCGTGCTCGATGCTCCCGCCCCAGTCCAGCCCTTTAAAGTTGCCTGGCGCAACAACATGCTGGAGGTGGATGGCAGCCGACACCTTATATGCGGAGCAAACCAGACAGGCACTATTTTCTACTCTGAGCACGAAACTCCGGCTGTTTGGGATCAAGATTTTGCCAGCATGGCGGCTCATGGGGTTCGAGTGCTGCGCGTGTTGCATTTTTCACCTTTTGCAAAAGACGGCTACGCAGGGAACGGAAAACATAGCTCCCTTGATCTTTCTAACCGCCCACAGCGGCTGCGCAGGCAGGTTGCAGCCATTGCATTGCTTGCCCGTAAACACCGCATTGCCCTTGTGCTTACCCTCCACGATTGGCTGGAGATCGCACTTACCGATGAAGAACTGGCAGCTCAAAGAGATTGGTGCCAATTCTGGGCTGCCGAATGCCGCAAATACCCGTGGGTACTGTTTGATGTGCAGAACGAACCGGCAGTGGACGTGCCAGATACGCCAACAGTGCACGCCCTGTGGAAGGCATTCCTGATACAGAAATATGGAAGTACGATGCTCGCAGCGAGTGACTGGGGCACATCTGCGGATGCTTTCGAGCATCTTCGCCACAAGAGTACGGGGTGGGCCGATGTGCGATCCGCAGATGAAAAGCGTTTCGAAGCCGAACTGTTGAACCGATGGGTAAAGGCCAGTGTGGATGGCATTCGTGCTGGCAATCCAGCGGCTATTGCCCTGGTGGGGTATCTGCCATCCATGTCTCCGGCAGATAAGCTCATTGGCACGCGTTACACCGATATTTCAAACATGCACTACTACGGCCCTATCGAAGAGTTTCCGCTGGAGTTTAAGCTAATTGATCGCCGGTTTGAGGGCAAGGGGCTGAGCCTGGGTGAGTTTGGGGCACAGGAGCAGCACGATGCACGCTCGGCAGGCAGAGATGGGCTAAACACGGAGGTATGTGTTCAGCGCTTTCAACAAACCCTCCACTACGCTGCAGGCATGGGAGCCGCATTTACAGCAGTGTGGGATTGGAAAGAGCTCGACGAAATGGTGTTTCCGTGGGGCCTTGTACAGAGGCAGGGTGGGGTACCCAAACCATGGCTTGCCACCATTCAACAGGAGCAACGTCTGCTATCAACAGCCCATGTGCAGGCGCAGGTACCTTCGCTGTATCTCATTGTTCCCGATCAAAACCGCATTGGCCCTCATTTCAATGAAATCAACAACGCACTGCATCGGGCAGTTTCTCTACTGATGGATTGTTACGTTGATTTTGGTGTTGTGAATGAGGAAAGCCTGGATCGCCTGCCCGCCGGGGCACGTGCGCTCGTATGGCCCATTCCATTCTGCCCAGCAGATGCAACTTTTAATGCTCTCTTGAAGAGGGTGAAAGCGGGCTGCCGCCTTCTTGTAACGGGCGAATTTGCGCTTGGGCCAGATCGGCACACGCGCCTGGGTAGCCGATTCGAGGCTCTTGGGCTATCTCAACAGCCGTTTGTTGCGCCATTCAGCGGCGCGCCAATAGCGGAAAAGCCAGCAGTGCAGACCGTTGGAGTGGGAGATGGCAAAGTTACCTGGGTGCTAGATCCTATCGAATTGCGGTCGGCCGCAACAGAAAACGATCTGCTGCTGTATCGGTTGTTCATCCTGCAAACTGGCGTGCATCCGCCTACCGCCATTGCCTGGGAACCAGATGTGCGCATGTTCCGCCAGGATCTGGCAGATGGCGGGCAACTGTGGAGTTTTGTTCGCCCAACAACCGCTCCAACCGGGCTCAATTCGGTTCGAATGTCGTTAAACGGCCTCGATATATCACTACAACCGGGCGGGTGTGCGTTTGTAATCACCGCACGTTCTGGCGCTGTCCGGGCTGTTGAGTCGGATAGTAACGTTATACTGAACGATACCGAGATTGCAGGGGCCGATGGCCACTTTGCACTGGTGTCTCAGGATGGATTACCGCTTGCCACCTCTCATAGGATACTGGTGCTGCCACATCTGAATTCGAAGGTGCGTATTTTGGGACGCCTACGGAGTTATCGAGCTGAGCTGTTTCGGCAAGATGGCCAATCTGTGGGGGCTGCCTCAGCTGGTTCTGGTATCACGTTCCTACCCGGCGAAACTGCCATCCTGCATGCGCCTGGCCACTGAGCCGTTGGGAGAGAGTGAATGCGTTTATCTTACAGACATATTCTATGCGCGTTGATGGTTGTATTCTCAATTTTTTGCGTTGCCGCGGTTGCGGATGGCATAAAACTGGATGCGATTGCTGCGCAACGCCTGGAGCCCGGAAAGAACCTCATCGAGAACGCCTCGTTTGAAGCTGTTAACAGGGGCGGCGTGCCGGATGGCTGGTCGTGGTCGGCGAGAAACACCACTGCAAAACTCATAGCAACTACGGATGCGCATTCCGGTAAAACCGCTCTCAGGCTCACCAATGATACCGAGTTCGGGGCCGATGTATATGGCATGTTCTGGCGCAACCAGGCTATGGCGCTTGTGCCCGGGCATAGCTATGTTATCAGTGCCTGGACCAAGTCAAAGGATCCCGGCATCGCCTGGATTGGGGGCGGAAATGACTGGCAGTATCGCCTTCGCCTGCCCGCAACTGGTGGCGATTGGCAGCATGTTTGGATGCGGTTTACAGCCGTAGATAGCGACACCAGCTTTGTCCTACGCGTATGCACCGAAAGCCCTTGCAAAGAGCTATTGTTGGACGATGTGAAGGTGGAAGAGGGAGAAACCCCAACGCCCGATGCCCTTGTTCCAGCTGGCACACAGCACAGTCTCTACCTCAGCGCAGATCGCGCGGTCTATGAGTTGGAAGGGGATGGCAAGTTTGAGGCGTCCTTCAGTCTAATCGTCACTCGCAGCGGCTCGCAATCCATTACTGCCCAACTTCGTACTGCGGCTGTAAAGCTGCAGAGCAGTTTTGATCCTGGCGTGTACAGTATTCTGATTGCCGGGCGAGGCAATGGTGAAAATGATCAGCCCCATGTGCTTAAACTATCAATTGGGGCTGGCGCCACAACGGCTGCTCTCACAACATTGCGCGTCTACTCAGCGCGTTCCGCTTCCCGGCGTGCCGAAGCAATTAAGAACAGCATTCCGAAACTCAGCGCTTTGTTTGATAAGGTGCAGCGCTCCGGGCAGGATGTTTCGTACCCCAAAATTCAGCTGACCATATTACACAACTTCACGCAATATGCCACTGAAGACATTGCTCATGGCGAGGTGCGCCGGGCACTCAGCCAGTTATCGGAGCTGGAGGCAATGGCACAACGCTGCCAGCAATCGTTGCAAAGTGCCACGGCGGGAAAGAGATTGCCTGTTGTACCGAAATGGACCGCCAATGAGCCGGTTTCAATCAGCCACAGCTCCTTTATTGGTGGGCGATCTGCAGGTTCTCGTTCTGGCAAAAACCTGGGTGCTGGCCCGGTGTTCTTTACTGGATACGGCGCATTCGGCCAAGTAAGGCAGGATCTGGAAAAGCTACCGGGTTACGGTGCCAATATTATCCAGATTGAGATTGGCCCATCCGCACTCTATCCTCGCGAGGGTGTTTTAGAACGCGGGCCCATCGAGGAGATGCAGCGCCTACTGGTGCGCGCGCAAAAGGCTGGCGTGGCCATCAACCTGCTCATAAGTCCGCACTACTTCCCGGATTGGATGCTGGCGAAGTTCCCGCACCTCAAGAAGCATCGTGAGGGCTTTCTGCAGTACTGTATTCACGCTCCGGAGTCTCGAGAACTGCTGCAAAAGTTCGTTTCAGATCTTATTCCACCGCTTCGTGGCTATCCCGCACTGCACAGCATTTGTCTTTCTAACGAGCCTGTGAATATGGAAGAGCCCTGCCAGACTGGGCTGGAAGCCTGGCATGCATTTCTTGCCAACAAGTACCACAGCCTTGCCGAAGTAAACCGTCTGTGGAACACCCGGTTTACGCAGAACGCAGCCAACACCGATGCCATGGCATCTATCCCACTCCCAGATCCTTTCAAACCTTCGCCGATGAGCGGCATGCAGCTGGATTACCTGCTGTGGAACCGGGAGGCATTCTCTGGGTGGCACAAAATGCTTGCCGAAGCCGTGCACCGCGCTGCGCCAGAGTTGGCCGTACATGCCAAGGCGATGAGCTGGACCATGGTGAATGGCGCCGAAGTTCGTTATGGGGTGGATGCCCGGCAGTTCGGGGCGTTTAGCGATATCAATGGCTGCGACTCCGTTAACTTCATCAACAGAACTCCCGGCAGATATGCAAGTGGTTGGCTCGGGAACGATCTGGATCATGATCTGCAGCGATCGGTGAAGGATGCCCCGGTATTCAACTCCGAAAACCACATTATCGAAGATCGGGATCGGCAGTTTGTTCCCGCACAGCATGTGTATTCTGCCCTGTGGCAGGAGGCCATCCATGGCCAGAGTGCCACCGTAATCTGGGTGTGGGAGCGCTCGTTCGATCCGAAGAGCGATACTTATGGCAGCATCATGCACCGCCCTGATTGCACGGAAGCGGTTGGCCGCGTGAACTACGATCTAAACCGCGCAGCAGTTGAAGTAACGGCACTTCAGCAAACGGACCCCCAGGTAACCATTCTGAGGAGTGTTTGCGGTGCTGCGTGGGAGCCAGGAGCGTTTTCTGATTGCTTTGGCCGCATAGCAGAGTCGCTGGCATTTTTTGGGTTAAAGCCGGGGTTTGTTACTGAGCAGGATCTTGAAAGTGGCGTTCCTGCAGGAATAAATACTCTTATCGTGCCCGGCTTACAGCACATATCTCAACAAGAGTATCGTGCGCTGTGGGCCTTTGCTCAGTTGCCGGGGAAAACGCTGATTGTTGTGGGTGGAAACACGTCGTTTACGAAAGATGAGTATGATCGCGCATTAACTCCCATCGCTTCGGCAAACCGGGTTCCCTATGAGTATGGCAAAGTAAACCGCTCTGCCTTCCATCTGTCCTTTTCACAGATGCTGGAAACTAAGAGCATCCGGCCAGCCATTGCTCTTGTTTCAGATATTGGCGGTATAGAGACTGCTGTGGCGTGGCGCTGCACAGCCGATGGCCAGCTTGTGAGCATGGTGAACTATGGAACCCGGCCAGAAACGGTGCATGTGCGATCTGGCGGAAAGTTGGCAATGTATCGGGATGTGCTGGCGAGCGGTGCTGCTCTACATAACGCAGCCATAACGCTTCAGCCATTAGAGGTTCGGCTTCTTAGAATCCCGAAGCCCTGAGAGGGTGTGTGATATGAATTTCAGGTTATGTGTTCTGGCAGTTGTTGCCAGCATCACGTGCGCGTTGGCAGGCAGCGCTCAGGGCCGGATGGATGTCTCGTTGAAATCCGGAGATGGCTGGAGTTTGCCGGAAGGCACCGGCAATCGTTTGCAGCACGGGCGCAGTGCCATCCTCGCTATTAATGGCACCGGGGATGATATGAGCGCATGGCGGCGATTGCCAGCCGGGTTACGGGCCGAAACTGCGTACCGCATTCGCTTTCGTGCGCGGATAACACCGGGTTCTACTGCCTCCACCATCATTAGCGGATTGGAGCCATGTAATCGGGACTTTGAAGGCTCGCCAAACTGGCAGCCTTACAGCTTTGTATTTACTACACCACAGGAAGTACAGTCTGCATTCTTGAGGATGGGGCAATGGCATCTAAAGGGCACGGTGCAGTTTGCAGACATATCCCTGATCCCAGTTATCCCAATATATCGGGCACTTTCCGGCGTTGGGATGCTTGGTGATGGGGAACAGATCTCCGGCGATGCCTACAAATTCGTAGCACCGCTCAGTTCAGATGGCTCCAATTCTGCCCGCGCATTGCTGCACCATTCGGCCTACTTTAACTCGAACCGATGGGTGTTTGGCCCCGGGGCCGAGGTTGTGTACAGGCATAACGTGGCAGGCACACTTATGCACCGTGCAAAAATAACTATTACCCAGCCATACCACACGGAAGGCGATTGCCTTGTTCAATTTAGCGCAGATTGTACAACCTGGAGTGCGCCAGCAAGAATAACTGGTATTGAACCACAAACGATCTCAGCTCCCGATAGCTTGCGCGATGCGCGTGAGGTTTTTGTTAAGATATCCAGCGCTGCAAAACCTGGACCGGGTGGCGTGCGCCCGGGCAGCTTTCAGGTAGATGGCTACACATTTGAAGCCAGCCTTTCCAAGCGGTTTGGTACAGAAGTGGGCAACACGGCCTTTGCGGAGGTAATTGTTGCGGACCCATCATTCCATGTGGATCTAAAGAGTGCAGCCTCTTCTGCCGCTGCCATTGCGCTAACAGCAACTCTTTCTGGCGCGGGCAATAAGGCGCTGCAGCTTAAGCTAACAGAAGGAACGCCAGAAAACACCACCCCAACGGTAGTAATCCGCACAACGGCTACCCCAGTGCAGGGAAGTGCCCGCATGTCTGCCTCCCTCGTTCATCGTAATACCGGGCCAATCTGGAATGAGTTATCGATAACGAGAACAGGGGAAAGAAGTCCAGCCTACGTTGTCCGGCTTGCTGGCACGGTTCCAGAACTGTATGCAACCAACTATGGAAAGCTGCTTGGTTCGGCCTCATTTGCGAACATCTGGTGGTGCGGGGCAGGCAGGAAGGTATCCGAAGATCGGCCACCACCACCACCATTGCGCCCGCGGGCTGCTCCGATTGAAATCAGCGGGGCAGGCAGAGAGCGGGTATCGTTTCAATTAGTGCTTCGTGGCACAGGCACTGCAAGAACTGTGAGGGCTGCTGTTGGCAGGTTTATAGCCGAAAATGGTGATGCACTCCCGGTAAAGAGCATTCAACTGCGCGAGGCGGTGCGTGTGCAAGTGCAGGTTCCCACCGATGCAGTAGGTGCCTCGGGCAACTGGCCAGATCCGCTGGTGCCACTGCCTTCCGATGGCTCCATCCAACTGCTTTCCGGGCGCAATACCTGTATCTGGATAACGCTTACGCTACCTGCGGGGCAAAAGCCAGGATTGAGGCGTGGCGAAATCACCCTGAATGCCAGCAAATCCAGTATACACATTCCCATTGCATTAACTGTTCGTGGCTTCGATTTGCCGCCGCAAACCGCTTTGCGCAGCGGCTTCGGTATTTCGGCAGGCAATTTGCGCAGTTTCCATGGCCTCACATCCGAAACAGATCTGGAACGCGAGTGGGCCCTGTATATGAATGATTTTGAACAGCACAGGATGGCACCCTACGATCCTATGGCTCTGCATCCCTATAAGGTTTCGCTAACAAATAGTAACATCGACCATGTGAAGATCGACTTCACGGATTTCGATGCCGCAGCGGCCACATACCTTTCAAAATTCAACAGCTTCACCATTGCTATACAGGGGTTGGGCGGAGGTCGATACCCTAACTTCGAGCGCGGGCAGTTTATGGGGTACAAGCCGGAAAGCCTGGAATACGATCGGCTTATGACCGAGTACGGCAAGTTGCTTCAGGCACATCTTGAGAAGATGGGCTGGATTGATAAGGCTTACGTGTACTGGTACGATGAGCCTCAGCCGGAAGACTATGCCGGGGTTGTGGATGGCATGGCTCGCCTTGCAAAGTACTTCCCTAAATTAAAGCGGATGCTTACCGAGGGGTTCAAACAGCCACTATTGGGCAGCGTTCAGTTATGGTGCCCGATTACCCCTAAGTTTGCCGCAGATCCGGCAATCACAGCAGAGAGGCAGAAGGTGGGAGAAGAGGTCTGGTGGTATGTTTGCACCGGCCCTAAGGCGCCATTCTGCACGCTGTTTATAGACCATCCTGGCACTGAGTTGCGTATGTGGCTGTGGCAAACCTGGAAGTACCATGTGCAGGGCATTCTAATCTGGGAAACCACCTGGTGGAGCTCTTCATCTCAATTTAAGAACAGTGCGCAAAACTGCTGGCAAGATCCAATGAGCTATAACGATCAAAGCTCAGGCGTATGGGGCAACGGGGATGGCCGCATGTTCTACCCGCCGCGCACCCCGGCAAGGCAGGCGTCTGTTGAGAAACCAATAGATAGCATACGTTGGGAGATGCTTGCACAAGGAGTGCAGGATTGGGACTGTTTCCACCTGTTAAGCCAGTTAACCGGGGCGGCAATCAAAAGCGGACGACGTGATGCAGCCGTACGAGAAGCGCAGAATGCACTACAAATCCCATCGAGCATCTGCCTGGATATGACGCACTTTTCCACCAATCCAGATGTGATGGATGCGTGGAGAACAAAAGTCGATGTCGCAATTGAGCGTTTGAAACGGTAGAATGGTGCCGTGAGATAATGGCAGCAAGTGGGCCAGCATTTATAAAGCGTGGGAGAACACAATGAGCAAATTAGTCAGGCATATGGGTGCAATTGCCGCGGCTGCCGCAGCACTTGCTGTTTCGGCATCCGCACAGCCTCCGCAAGGTGGAGACCCTGCAGAGGGTGCAGTTAAGCAGGCCATGGCCATGGACAAGAATCATGATGGCAAACTGCAACGCACAGAGGTTACCGATAAGCGATACATCGGTCTGTATGATCAGATTGACACGGCCAAAAAGGGATACGTTACTCCAGATCAAATCCGTGCCTTTTTCCGCAAAGTGGCCGCATCAGGTGGTGGTGGTGGCAGGCCGGGCGGCGAGCGGCGTGGCGGCGGCTTCCGCCCCGGTCAGCTGATGCCGGGTATGCTGGCCGACCGACTGAAACTTACCGATGCTCAGAAGAAGCAGTTTGATGCTCTGCAGAAAGAAGTAGACGCAAAGGTTGCGAAAATACTGACGGCCGATCAGAAGAAGCAACTGGAAGAGCTGCGTAGCCGTGGCGGACGCGGCGGCGGTCCTGGCGGACCCGGCGGACCCGGCGGACCGGGAGGCCCTGGCGGACCCGGTGGCTTTGGCGGCAGAGGTCGCTAAGCGAAACTGGTAATTGAATTTGAATGGGGTGGGCTGCCTGCAATGGAAGCCCACCCCATTTTTCGATTACTTTGCCGCAGCAGGCCGTGGCCGTTTCAGAGCCTCCTGAATAGTGGGCTCAATCTGGTAACCCAGAGGCTGGCCAGCCTTAATCTGCAAAACGGCAGATCGAAGGGCCTGATCCAGCCCGGGCGGAATGTTGTTCTTGCGATCCCACCAGCTCATATGTTCGCTGTAGCACCACACATAATCGTCGGATGTGTAGAGCGCATAGTAGGTGTTATGGTGGCACCACTCCGCTCGTTCCGCAGTGGTAAGCCTTGCCGCGAGGTAAGCATCATAGGTGGGTGAAGTGAGCCCAAACAGCCTATCGACGTACAGAGCCTGCCCAGCCTCCACCTGCCGTGTGTACTTAGCCCGTAGTTCTGGCGGGACCAGGCTGAGGGCCCGGCTGTGGATGCTCTGGTACGCTTTGAAAAAGGGCTCGCTGCCCTGATAGTAGTAGCTCATCTCGTTGCCATCGATAAACCGGGCTATCTGTGAGGCACCCTGGAGCATCCCAATCAAAAAATCTGCCATCAGTCCCCAGTTTTCACGCTTTAATCTGTCTTCAACGGCAGTCAGATTTGGTTCATCCAACATTCTTGTAAACAGGCTCAGGTGGAAGAATGTAAGCAATTCCGGCCCGGGTATCTCAGATTCCAGTGCGCGCATAAACTCGGCGCCACATGCTTTAACTCGCGCCCGATAACGGGGATACGTGATAGTATTGGCATGCAGTTGGCTGGAATACTTCCAGGGGTTAACATCGTACGGTTCCGGATCGAAGCAGATGCCTTTTGATCCAGATGCCTTTGCTGCCCGGGCAAGCTGTTTGGCATTGTTCAGCACCATAGCCCATTGCGCATCATCAAACCAATCCCAACCGGGCTCGGCAGTTCCCCATATAAGCACAAAGTTATGAGTTACCTGTTTAAGGTGCAGGCTACCAAGTGTGCGGATATCTGCAGCAAATTTATCCGGTGTAAGCTCTGCTTTGCCGAATGCATTGTAACCGCCCGCAAGTCGATAGATAATGCCATCAAACGGGCTGCTCTCCAGCGAGCTTTTCATTGCGGCCATTTGTGAGGGGTAGGGAACATCCCACCCATACTCTATAAGATGCTTTTCACGCGGCTGCGCAATGGCAGGCAGAACCGCTGTTAAGGCCAGGCAAAACAGCACTATGGCCGTCTTTACAAACTTCATGTCTACTTATCCTGAAACGAGAATAATGCGTTACGCATCGCAGATCATTCGTAAGAGCCCAGCTCTTTTGCCAGCTCCACAACATGCCGAAACTGCTCGAGGCTCACGCTATCCGGCACGGAGTGATCGGTGGAGAAGATATAGCCACCATCCTTTTTTAGCTGCGGGATAACGCTGCGCATCTCCGCATCCAGCGCATCCGGATCGGTATACAACACTGCGTTAATGCCACCGTGTAGGGTCAGCCTATCGCCGAAGCTGTTTTTGATGTGAATAGGATCAATTCCTGCTTTCACTTCCAGTGGGTTCAGGGCATCTATTCCAATTTCAAGAAGATCTGGTATAAACGGATTAACATCTCCACAGGAGTGAAGCCGCACCTTAATGCCGCGTTCATGTGCCCAGTCTACGGCCCGTTTATGAAAGGGTTTAAGCAGCTTTCTGTAGGTTTTCACCGAGAAGAACTGATTGTGCTTGTAACCCATATCATCGGGCCAGGTAACGCTATCAAAGGTGTAGCCAGCATCCAGCACCTGCTGCATAAGGGCCAGGTCCACATCCAGAAAGTGGTTAAACATGTCCATGCACCAGTCGGGATCCTCGATCAGCGCCATTAAAATGCGCTCTGTTCCAACCGTCCATGAGTGGGTTACATCAAATCCGAACCACAGGTGCCCCTGTATCCAGGCACCTTCATTGCGCCAGCAGGCATAGTTATTTTTGAGGTGCTCCCACGGGATGCGATCCGGATCGGGAGCCATCCTCGCTTTCGCTTCTTGCCAGCTAATACGGTCCTTCACCTTAAAATCCAGAAACTCTGGCACGCCCCCAATGTGCTTCCAGTCCTTAAGTGTGGCTCCCCATGCTGTGGTGTGGATGCGATAATCTTCTGTTTGCTCCAGAACCTGCGTTGGGTACCGTGGGCTGTTATCTACCCCAACACCAACAATATTATCGAGGCCAAAATAGTCGATATAGCTCACGCCACCGGGCATGCCCTCGCGCCGCCAGCGCTCAATGGTTGATCCCCAGGGTTCATCATAAACGGGGATTCTATCCGCCTCTTTGTGATCAAACATCCGGGATACGCGCTCCCGGGTCGTTAGTTTGTTAGTACCTACCATTTTATTCACCCGGCCCTGCACAATAACGCCCGCCTGTGCGGGCTACGGATTGTGTTCCAAAACAGAGGGTTGCAATCCTCCCGTTGCGTACTCGTTTCAGGGGCAACGGCAGATTGCAAGCGATCGCACTACGTAAGCGTCAGAAATATCAGGCCGCCAAACCAACAAAGATAAGCTGTGCAGCATTCCTCAATCGTACAGTCAATTGGGATCGCGCATTTCTGGCGTCTGATACTTGGAGTGATGATTTGGCAGATCATCTTAGCAACGGCCCCAGGAAGCGCGACAAATTACTATAGGACTTCAGGTAGTCACGCGGACAGGCTCGATCGAACAGGATACTTTCAATTGCTCAAACGTTTTTTTACATACTACGCACCACACAAAAAGCTGTTTGTACTGGATTTCGGTTGTGCCGTAATTTCGGGGTTGCTGGAACTCGCGTTCCCGTTCGCAATTCGCACATTTGTGGATAAAATGCTCCCGGGGCAGAACTGGGGTCCCATTCTGGCAGCGGCAGGTGTGTTGCTCCTGATCTACCTGTTCAATACCGTCCTCCAATATGTGGTGAATTATTGGGGCCATGTGCTGGGAATTGCTATCGAAACGGAGATGCGGCGTAAAACCTTCGATCACTTCCAGAAGCTATCGTTCAGCTTTTACGATAATCAAAAAACCGGGCACCTCGTAGCGCGCGTCACCAAAGATCTGGAGGATGTGGGTGAGGTGGCGCACCATGGCCCGGAAGATGTAGTGATTGCAGTAATGACGTTTGTGGCATCTTTCTGCCTTATGTTCAGTCTCAACCATACGCTGGCACTAATTACTGGAATAATCGTGCCACCTATGACCTGGATCTCAACCCGATATGGCAGCGCCATGATGCAAACCATGCGCCAGTTATTCGGGAGCGTGGGCAGATTTAATGCCCGTATAGAAGAGAATGTTGGCGGCATCCGCGTGGTTCAGGCTTTTGCCAATGAAGATCACGAACGGGCGCTCTTCGCGGTAGAAAACGAAAAATACCGCCAGAACAAGCTGGATGCCTATCGGCTGATGTCCAAAAGCATGTCGCTAAGCTACATGACCATGCGTATAGTGCAGCTGTTTGTCATGATAGCCGGTGCCTATTACGTGCTGCATCATCAGCTTACGGTTGGTGGGTTTATGGGTTTCTTGCTGCTGGTAAACGTATTCTTCCGGCCAGTCGAAAAGATCAACGCGGTGTTGGAAACGTATCCCAAGGGCGTTGCGGGTTTCAAACGCTACTGCGAACTGCTGGATACCGAGCGCGAAATTGCCGATGCTCCGGATGCGGTAGACGCTGGCCACCTAAAAGGCGATATCAAGCTGCGGGGTGTTAGCTTTGGCTACGACAAAAACCGCCGCATTCTAAACAATGTCGATTTAACAATCCATCCCGGCGAAACGGTGGCATTTGTTGGCCCAAGCGGAGCGGGTAAAACCACCATCTGCTCGCTGGTACCGCGCTTTTATGAGATAGAGGAAGGTTCCATAACCATAGATGGCACCGATATTCGTAAGATGACCCTTGCATCGCTGCGCCGCAACATCGGCATTGTGCAGCAGGATGTATTTCTGTTCGGTGGCACCATTAGGGAGAACATCGCCTATGGCCGCCTGGATGCCACTGAAGGAGAGATAGCAGATGCGGCACGGCGCGCAAAGCTGGATGAGATGATTGCCGCCATGCCGGATGGATATGATACGATTATAGGAGAGCGCGGCGTAAAACTCTCTGGTGGGCAGAAACAGCGGCTCACCATTGCCCGGATGTTCCTTAAGAACCCACCCATCCTTATTCTGGACGAGGCAACCTCTGCGCTGGATATTGAGACCGAGCGTGCAATCCAGACATCGCTAATAGAGCTATCCGAAGGCAGAACCACCCTGGTAATAGCCCACCGTCTATCCACCATTCAGCATGCCGATCGGATTGTGGTGGTGGATACAACTGGCGTAGCAGAGCAGGGAAGCCACGAAGAGCTATTGCGTGTGGATGGAATATACCAGCGCCTGCACCGCGCCCAGTTCGAGGCGCCAACAAGCCTTGCTGGCGTATAGTGATCGTATGTAATAGGATCGGAATAGGGGATGAACCATGGGCTTTCCGTTGAACAGAATAGTAATGTACGCCCGTGACGTTGAAGAAACGGTTTCCTTTTATGTAAAGCACTTCGGCTTTGAAGTGCACAGAGAAGAGGGAGATCGCATTGTTGAGCTGATTGCAACCTCCGGTGGAGCAAACATCATGATCCACCCGGCGGCCAAGGGGCTGAAGGTCGGCCAATCCATCATAAAACTGGTATTTGATGTGGAAGACGTACGGGCCGCCTGCGCGGAGTTTGCAAAAAACGGCCTCGACTTTGGCTGTATCCATCATGCAGATGGCTACGAATTCGCCAACAGCAAAGATCCGTGCCAGAACTCCATCTCCCTATCAAGTCGGGCATTCCGTAAAAGCAAATAATGCTGGCATCACCGCATCAAGCTGTGAGCGTGCGAGTAGCCTTCATACAGCGCCAGCTGTAATCATGGTATCTCTGCTCGGGTAATCAATACCGGAATGCCGCCCATCCGATAGGAACGCATCAAAGTCCCTCACCTCCCGGCGAGCATAGCGACGCCATCGGCGACCTGCCGATAATACAGTATGTCTCCGACCCTCGAGGAATCGACGGGTAACTGTGAGTAGCGTAACCATAGACGGAGGCTCGAGGGTGTTCTCTGTCGCGCCGCTTTAGCGGAGACAAGCGGCAACAAGGCCCTCGCTTAAAGACAATACACTGTACAAAGTCAGTAGCAAAATGAAGAATTGGGTTGGCGGCACGAAAAAGAAAACTCACTCGGTCGACTAGATAGAAAACAGAACAGCGTGTGGCTCTCACATAAAGAAATTACCCTGCATGAAGCTTACAGCCAGTGTAACAACAAATTACCACCTATTGTGGAAACATTACTTAACCCTCTCATGCAGAGGATTACACTCACCAACTATGTAATTCACCTGAGGGCGCGTAGCGCGTTATATGCGCTGGCGTAATATCTTTCTGGGTGCGGTATCCGGCTGGTTAAATTGGCCTGGAACCTATGGAGGCTCGATTTCTGCCATGAGTTTGCGTTTCAAAGCTCGTTATGTTGCGGTTCCCATGCTATCCGCACTCTGCATTGCCAGCGTTGGCAGTGTTCAGGCGCAATCCACGGTTTACCGGGATTCATATGGTCTGCCATCCATTGAAGCGAAGCGGTTTCCGGATGCTATGGCGGGCCTGGGTTACGCAATGGCATCTGATAATGCCGAACTGATGATCCGCAACTATCATCAGGCTTGCGGTAGGATGGCCGAAATTGAAGGCCGATCTGCGCTGCTGATGGACGGCTTTCTGCAATCGCTTGGGCTGGAAGCAGAGGCGAGTAAAAAGGCTGCCTCCCTTACCGGCGAGCAGAAGGCGCTGATTGAGGCATTTTGTGAGGGAGCCAACCGGGCGATTAAAGAACAGCATGGCAAACTGCCCGCATGGGTAGATGAGCAACCAGTTACCCCAACCGATGTGCTTGCCCTGGCTCAGCTCGTAAATGTTGCATTCCCATTGCAAGATGCAGCCGGTCAGCTTTTTGCCGGCATTGGCTCCAATCAGTTTGCAGTTTCAGGTAAGCGCAGTTCTTCTGGCCATGCTATACTTTCGGCCGATCCACATCTCACCTGGAATGGTGTGTTGGCCTGGTATGAGTTTTCTCTCTATAGCCAGAACATCAAGTTTCACGGGGTTACGCTTAACGGACTGCCTTTTGGGGCTATGGGGCATACAGACCGCATTGCGTGGAGTATGACAAACAACGATCCCGCACTATATAGCCTCTACACGGTTTCCACCTCAGCAGAGCACCCCGGAGAGTACAACTACCACGGTGAGTGGCGCAAAATGGAGACGGTTAAGATCTCCCTGAAATACCGAGACAATGGGGAACTAAAAACAAGCGAACAATCGTTCAAACGCACCGCATGGGGCCCAATGTCTCCCTTCAAACCGGTGGCCGTTAAGCTGGGTGCTGTTGGCGAGTGGGATCAGCTGGACGAGATGCTTGCCATGGCACGCTCGAAAGACGCTGTTGAGTTTCGTAAGGCACTTGCGCTGCGCGGGCTGGCCATGTGGAACATCGTTTATGCGGATACTGCCGGGCACATCGGCTATCAATACAATGCGCACCTTGCCCGCCGGAACCCGGCTTACGATTGGCGTAAAACCGTTTCTGGCGCAGATCCAGGCACAAAATGGGGCGATCTTCTTTCTATCGATGAGATGCCGCATATTGAGGATCCAGCTTCCGGATTGCTCGTAAATGCGAACTCGGCACCCTGGCTTACGCCTCAAGGGCCGGGCATTAGCGAAACCTGGCCGAACTATATCTCAACCTATGGCCACACCAGCCGATACGATAGGCTTGCGGAGGAGCTAAACCAGGACAACCGCATCTCGGTATCCAATGCGATGACATATGCAACAGACACTCGGGTGCCGGGTGCCCGTAAAGCCATTTTGCAGATGCCGCGCAAACTAACACCCGCCAACCAGCCTTATGTGGATGCACTTGCGGTGCTACGTGGATGGAATGGCCTGGCCAATGTTGATGCGCTGGGTGTTGCGCTGTATGCCCAATGGATGCAGGCCGACCACAGATGTATATCTCTCGTGCGAAAGGCGGCGGCGGGCAAGGAGTGGACGGAAGATGAGACTGAGGTTCTGACCTCTGCCCTCATAAAAGGAGCCGAAAAGGCAAAGAAGCTGTATGGTAAGCTGGATATCCAGTGGGGAGAGGTGCATTACTCCAAACGTGGCAACGTTACTGCACCCATTTCTGGCCTGGGTTACTATCTGCCAGGCGATTCCACGGCTACCGTTGCACCAAACTACGGGCCAATGATCAATGGCCGTATCAACTGCATCGGCGGTTCCAGCTTCCGAATGATTGTGGATCTGGACCCCAAAGGCGTGCACTCCTACAGCATTTTGCCTTATGGAGAAGCGCATACCCCGGATTCCCCGCATTACACAGATCAGATGGTGCAGTTTGGAAGGGGAGAGTACAAAGACACTATGTTCGGGCTCTCCACCATTCGCGCAAGAGCAGCCTCTAAGAAGCAGATTGCAGCCGTGTCAAAATCTGGCAAATAGTATAATGTAGGTAACAACGTTAACGGCCCGGATACACTTGTGTGTAATCCGGGCCGTTTGCTACTGTTTGGTTGAGTGTTAAAAGTGCAAACCGAGTTTTGCTTCGGCTTTTAGCTCCTGAGCAGAGGGGTTGAACACTCCATTTACAGCCTGCTGCGTCATGGAGCCCGTAAAGCTGAGATCCAGTGCGCTCCCAAGTTTCCTTGTGTAACCAAAACGATATATGCTTGTTTCCAGTAGCGAGGTGTTGAGCAACGAATGCCCCTCCCATGCTGTGGAAAGCAGATCGTACTTTGATAGTCGGAAGTCCAGCCCAAGCAGCATGCTGTTAGATAGCTGTGGCGTGGCATACAGCTGTTCGTAGCCGTACTGACCGGTGAATTTCACAAGATTGAAGTCCGACTCAATGCCGATGTTCTGAGCCAACGAGCGCCGTATGGTGCCATCCGCCGCTTCCGGATTAGTGGCCATACTGCCTGTTAGCTTTAGCAGGCGAGAGGGACCCAGCGCAAACTTCATGTTGTAGGAGTTTGCGATATTTGGATCCGGTATGTTGCCTGCCAGCATGGCATCTCGTAGCCTGGTACCGCCGCTAAGCTCCAGGAACTTAAGCGGCTTCGTGTTCACATCTAGCAGGCCAACCGTCTGGCTTCTACCAGGGCTGGAGCTAAAGTTAACTCCACCGTTGAGCGTGGTGTTATGTATTGGCAATGCAACATTCTCAACGGATGCCGAAGCGCTATTTGTAGAACCCGCGGAGGTGAGCTGGCTTTGCAGCCCGGCTTTCACCTTAAGTTTCGCCAGCTTCTTATCCTTGTGAAATGGCGTGGCTTCCATAGAGAGTGCACCAGTATCCGTGTTTGTTGAACCGGAAAGTGCGGTGCTAACGCTGCCAGTAAGGCTTACCTGATCGATGGCCTTGCTGGTTACCGAAAGGCCTGCTCGCTGGCTATAGGCACCGGAGCCCGACACGGTAGCGCCGCCAGCATCTGTGGTTCGAGAAGCAGTGGCATCGTAGCTGGCAGCAACCTGTGTTTTTCCGGCAATCGTGCGGTCTACTTTTAGATTGTCCGTTATCGTCTGGCTTCCGCCCTGCCCGGGTGTGCTGCTCGTAGACTCTGTGCGTCCTGCCTGTACCATAGTCTTATCTGGCAGTTTCAATGCCATGCTGATATTGCCCACTCTGGAGGTAGAGAGGGGATTGCTCGGCGCGGCAGGGTCTTCCAAGTCCACCGTCTGCTTAAATGAGGCAGTAATAGCTGCAAACGATAGTGGATGAAGCTGGGTCAGTATCTCCGAAATCTCTTTGCCTGCCGCTGCGCCAGCCACTGTGGGCGTTCCAGCATTGGGTTTGAACTGGCTTCCGGTTCGGGAGTAGTTCATGGTTACATCAGCTATCGCAAGGTGTGTTCGGTCGGATAGGCTAAGTGAAGACCTGTCGAACCAGTTGCCGCCTCTGAGATCCAGGTAGAGGCCAGAGGTAAGCGTGGAAGAGCTAAGCACCTTGCTGCTGCCTGCAAACGAGAGAGAAGAGAGCAGGGGAGAACCGCCGGTTTGCGTTGTTGCAGAACTGCTACGGAAGAGTGTGTTGAAGGTAAGCGCACTCTTGCCATTCTGATACAGTGCCCATGAAAGTGGGATGATCACAGTCTGCGTATTCTGCAGGGCTGTACCAGGCACAATCTGGTAACTAATCTTCACAATCTGTTGGGCAAGCACGGGCTGCACAAAGCTGATGGAGCCGCTGTTAACATCCAGCGTGTAATCCTTACCCGGTACAAGTAACAGGCCATCTCGAGTAACCGTTTCCGATCCGCCTCGAAGGCCTTTCCAACCCAGCGTGTATGGGCCCTTTATACCGCGCCCAACCAGGTAGTCTTCTTGAAAACCACTCAGGTTATCAAAGCGGTTCAACGAAAAGGCACCAGATACGGATGGTGCTCCGAGGGATAGCGACTGGGCGTGTGAAGATGTATTCAGTAACAAAAGAGGCAACACAAGGCACAACCCACCCGCCATGCGCTTAAGCACTGGCCGTGGAGTGCACTTGTTAAGTTTACGGTGCTTTGTGGTTGCCATCATATTAGTTAATACGCGTTCTGTAGGTAAAGATGCATCACGCCCTTATGGATAGGAACGCGGTGCGTGTTGGATTGTGACGCGAAAGATGCATACAATTATCTGACATCTGTGGGCCAATTTGTTACGTAGTATAGATATCAAATACAGCACATCAGGGTTATGCCATTCTTCTCAACATAAGGCCAGAACCTTTTTGAAAATAGAGAAGTCCTACCTGATACAATACGCGGCGGGCGCTCATCTGAGGTCGGACCCCTGACTTGATGAGCACTGGCGGACTCCAGATCGCCGCATATTGCGCTAATAGTGGACAACGTGCTTACAAAGAAAGCAGGGTGCGGGTATGTGCGCGGAGACTGCGGAGCAGATTGCGGTCTACCTCAACAGTGGCGTTGTTGTGGTGCATATAGTGGGAGGTTGGAGCGACGCCGTGTTGCGATCGCTGCAGGCAACCGTATCGAGCCTTATGGCCGCAGGCCATTTTGATATTGTTCTGAACATGGCTGCTGTAACCGGTTTTCCCGGGCCAGAAGCGAGTTGGCTCGATGGCTTTGCAGCCCTTGGCACCTCTCTTCGTAGACGATGTGGAACTCTGGACGTGGTAGGAACCGTTGATCAGATTAAGAACGCGATGCAGCGTGGCGCAGCTGGATGCTGGCGGTGGGCATTTTCGGAGCAGGAGGCTATTTGCAGGGTAAAGGGTTTGCCAAACGCGGGCTTTGGGCTGAGTTCACTGGCAAGGGTTCGTCGAGCGTAACCGTCTCGAGGGGTCCCCACCAGGCAGTAGCTGCCGCGAAGGAGGAGCTGATCATGGATAACAAAAGTGACAAATTAAAGATCGTCCGCCTTATGAACCCATCGCTATGCGCCGAGTGCCGGTTTGCGACCGTTGCCATAGTATCCATGGAAGATGGCACGGAGCGTAAAATGATGCACTGCAAAAGGCTGGATTGCGATAACTGGCAGGTTGAGGAAACGGACCAGGTGCCGACCCAGCTCTACGATGTAGAGCAATGATCTCAACACTGCTCGCCCCAAAAACTTGAACGCCCGCCACGATCGCAAAGGTTGATCTCGGCGGGCGCTAAGTTTTGTCCGTTTCAGATATGCATCGGTGGCCCATCAAACCCTTCGGCCTGAAGAGCGCCGTACAGGTTGGCTTCATCGATAAGGCCTCGCACTTGTTTCGCATTCCAGCGCGGGAAGGGCCGTTCATCGGCATCTGCCAGCGCCCACAGTGTGTGTGCACCAACGGCCGAGGCGCGGCACATGGCTGGCAGAGACACTTTATCAAAAGTATCTCCCACGCTATGGTAGTAGTGAGCGCCCTGTGTTTTGTTTTCTGCCAGTAGGGCTATGGCCTGAACACCCTCCAGCATAAACGGCTGATGATCGCTGTGGAGCCCGGCTACGTTGACCACCGCAGAGGTCATGCCAATTGGGGCCAGCAGAGCAGCAAGCTGTTTCAGTACCTTTAGTCCGGGGGTACAAGAGAGGCAGTCACCCGTGCCGGGCACCCAGAAACCGTAGGGATCGGCCGTCATATCAAAGTTCACCACCGCTGCCAACTGATCCAGCTCAGTGCTGTGTTCGCGGCAGTAATGGTGCGAGCCAAGCAGGCCCACCTCTTCGGCTGCCCAGATGGCAAATCGCATCGTTCGCTTTGGCCTCCTGCTAAGGGAAGCCAGCACGCGGCCCATCTCAAGCACAATTGCTGAGCCAAGGCCATTATCAGTAGCGCCCGTGGCAACGTCCCAGCTATCGAGGTGCGCACCGGCGAGGATGACCTCATCGGGTGCCTCCGAGCCGCGCAGCTCACCAATTACGTTGCGGGCAGAGCTCTCGGTGAAACTATTGATCATGGATACGCGCACTCGCGGTGGCGTACCATGTTCAAGCTGCCGCAGCAGCCTCAGGCCATCCTCCTGCGAGATACCAATACCGGCAATTGGTGCCCTGGATCGGGAGCACACGCCGGTTCGTGGCAGGCCACCCGATGCAGAGCTGTACATAAACAGAGCGGCTGCACCAAACTCGGCTGCAAGCAAAAGTTTCTCGGAGCGGTGCAGGCGGCGGTGCCCCTCGGCAACACCCTCATCACACAGCACAACACATCCCTTCACTCTGTCGCCAGCATCCAGGTAATCCTGGCGCTCACCGTGGCCAAGCGAGATCAGGTCGGCCTCAAAATCGGCGGCTTCTGGGGAGTATCCATGGGCGATTGCTGTTAGCTTCCAGCCAAACTCCCCAACGGTGGTCACTGATAGTTCACCGCGCGTCCAACACAAAACGGGGAGCGTTTCGTACCTGACATTTTCGAGGCCCCATCGCTCCATGAGGTCCGCTGCCCACTCTTCGCCCTTCACTCCACTCGGGGCACCACTGGTGCGCCCTCCGACCGAATCGCAAAGTTTACCGAGCTCATAATATGCCCGGGGTCGCCCCAAACACTCGGCAAGGATGGTGTCTGAAGCCTCCTGAGGAACAACTGGAAGTTCCATGGTACACACTCCAATCTGAAACGCATAAGATATGGTTTCAGCTTACGCGGTGACGATAGGGATTCCTGCATTGTAGAACTGGGGTCACGCGCGGTACAATCCAGTTTCGGTTCAAGTACCAACCATTTCATCCAGACCGGCTTCTAAGTGCGTAATAGATCGGACAACCATTATGAAACTACTTCTAACATCTTCTGGTATCACCAATCCATCCTTACGGGCCGCGCTGGAGAAATTGCTGGGCAAACCCATTTCGGAAGCGAATGCACTATTCGTGCCCACAGGCATGCATCCGTTCCCCAGTGGTGGCCAGTACGCTTTTAAGGCCATGTGTGGGGAGATGAGCGGCAGGCTGTGTGGGCTCGGTTGGAAATCTCTGGGTCTGTTGGAGTTAACGGCGCTAACCAGCATCAGTAAGGATGTGTGGGTTAATGCCGTACAAGAGGCCGATGCGCTGCTTGTATGGGGCGGTGATCCTATTTATATAAGTTACTGGATGAAGGAAACAGGCCTGGGTGAACTGCTGCACACACTGGATGATACACATGTTTATGTCGGCGTGAGCGCAGGAGCTATGGCAGCTACGACCCTGTTTGGCGAAACTTACCCCGAAACACCCACGTGCCGGCAGGAAGTGATTTCTTCTGAGCAGGTTACATTTCATTCTACAAAGGGCGACTTCAGTATGGAGTTTAGAACCGCCCGTGGAATAGGCCTGGTGGATTTCAACATTATTGCCCACCTGGGTGCGGAGTGGCATACAAGTGCAACCATCGAAAACGCTGAGATCTGGGCCAATAAGGTGCCTGTTCCAACTTATGCGATTGATGATAGTTCTGGCGTGCAGGTTGTGGCGGGTGACGTTGAAGTAGTGACTGAGGGGACATGGCGGCTGTTTAACGGGTGACGTGAGGGGCAAAAGAGAGATAGGCAGTTGTGGATCACTATTACCTCAGCCGGGCAGCAACGCATACGCAAAGCGAGGTTACGCCAATGATACTTCACATTTCAAAACACATCTTTTCAATCGGCGATAAGTACGACATCCTCGACGATCAGGGCAACCTGGTTTACAAAGTAATTGGGCAGGCGTTTACCATAGGGCATAAACTGGAATTGCATGACGCGCATGGTAATGAACTGGCAAAAGTTAATCAACGGTTGTTTACATTTGCTCCAACCTATGAAATCGAAGCCAATGGGAAAACGGTGGCCACCGTGTGTAAAGAGCCATTTACGCTTACGCAACCCAGGTATGCCGTGGATGGTCCAGAAACAAGATATGAGATGGTTGGGGATTGGATAAACTGGGAATTCACGATCACGGCAGATGGAGTGCCCGTAGCGCAGGTGAATAAACAATTTGCTGTTTTAGCCGATAAATACAATCTGCTTGTAATGGACGGTGCCGATGTTTCAGCCATAGTCTGCCTTGTCATCATAATGGATGAAGTGGTTCACAGGGCACACCGTAGTACGTGTTGAAGCTGCGGGGCCGATGGCGTGCGATTTGCCCGAATTGCGCATGGATGCCATGCCGCAGGAGATGCTCCCTGAAACTTCCCTAATCTCCGTGCCACTTACCAACCCAGGCAGGGATTCCGACATAAATAACGGAAACGATGATCGAAATTGGAGTGTGTATCCGATATACTAATCAGGGCCTTTTGTGAGGCTTCCGCGGGGAGAACCAAACCATGCGAGTTATGCTGTTCTGCGATATGGAAGGCGTGGCCGGGATCTCGGTATGGGATCAGGTTAACGGTGGCGCTCCTCTCTATGAGGAAGGACGGCGACTTTATACGGCCGAAATCAATGCGGCCGTGCGTGGCTGCAAGCGCGCCGGTGCAACAGAGATTGTTGTTGTGGATGGGCATGGTGCCGGTGGCGCCTGGAGCTTTAAGAGCCTGATCCCCGAAAAGCTTGAGAGCGGCGCCAGCTATGTACTTGGGCATCCCTGGTGCCGATACATCACCCCATTTGAGCAAGGTTGCGATGCCGTTTTGTTCGTAGGTGCGCATGCCATGGCGGGCACGCCGGATGGCATTCTTTGCCACACAGTTTCCAATCAGGCCTGGTACAACGCTTCCATCAACGGCACTCTGGTTGGAGAATCTGGCATTGTTGCGGCGATTGCAGGCTCCTTCGATATTCCCTGTGTTTTTGCAAGCGGCGATGCCGCAACGTGCCGAGAAGTGCGCGCTCTGCTGGGTGAAGAGGTAGTTACCGCCTGTGTAAAGGAGGGCCTTGGCCGGTTCAGCGCCCGGCACCTGCCCGCTGTGGATGCCTGCCACCTGATTGAGGGCCAGGTTTACTCCGCGCTTACCGCCCGCAAGTGGCCGATACCCCTCAAATTTACGCCCCCGGTTACATTCTCTGTACAGCTTGCCACCTCCGATAGAGCCGTGGATATGATTGGCAAACCTGGTGTAGAGGTGGTTAATCCGAGGCAGGTGGATACAACTGCAGAAAACTTCTGGCAGGCCTGGGATCAGTTCTGGTATCGATGATATCGGCGCAGGCAGTTTCTTTAGCGGCGAACCACTGTGGTGGCCGCAAGTAGATGGCAAAGGAGAAGGAAAGATGAAGCCACATGAACACATTATCATGCCCCTGGATGTTCAAACAGTAGAGCAGGCATTAGAGCTGGTAGAACTGTTGCGCAACGATGTGGGAGTGTTTAAGGTTGGCCTGGAACTTACCAACTCTACAGGCATCGAAACGGTAAAACTTCTGCGCCACGCCGGGGCATCGCGCATCTTTTACGATGCCAAACTCCACGATATTCCTAACACCGTGGCCGGTGCAATGCGCGGCATTGTGCGCCTAGGAGTGTGGTGCGTAACGGTACACACTCAGGGCGGTGCGGCCATGCTAAAAGCCGCCGTGGAGGCCGCGAAAACAGAAGCAGAGGCAAGCGGCATGCCACGCCCGCTCATTCTGGGAGTAACGGTGCTCACCAGCATTTCTGAAGAAGCCCTTCACAATGAACTCGGGGTCGCTTCGGGAACATCTATGGCTCAGCACGTACAACGCCTGGCACTTCTTGCGAGAGACTGCGGATGCGATGGGGTTATTGCCTCACCGCAAGAGATAGAGATTATCCGCAAGGCTATCCCCTCCCAGCAGTTCCTGGTAATTACCCCGGGAATCCGGCCGGCTGGCTCTGCAAAAGGGGATCAAGCAAGGGTGCACACTCCTGCCGAAGCCATGGTTCGTGGCGCAAGCTACCTGGTAATTGGCCGCCCAATCTACGCATCTCCGGATCCGAAGGATGCTGCACAGAACATCGCAGCCGAGATCCAGGGCGCATGGAGTCTCGTTTGATTATTGCCGCAAGTCGGTAACCGCATCTGGAAAGGAATCCAGCTTCACGATGAGAACCACTGCTTTCGCTGCCGCAGCGCTGCTGACAGCCGGTGCAGCCGCTTTTGGAGTTGCGCGGCGAGATACGCCCGTTCCGCCGCCTATCGATGGCCCAGGCTCAACCTACGCAAAGGCGCCCCGCGCAAGCGTGCCTAACACGGCCCCGCTGCCATATGGCCTTGCACTTATGGATAGGTTCGACCTGCTGCCGATGCTGCGCGACACCAAATGCGTAATGGACGCCAGCTACGACCACAGTGGTGGAAACGGCGATGCAGATCATTTTCTGCGGCGTGAAGGTAACAAAGCGATCCTCAGCGATATCCGCGGCCCGGGTTGCATCTATCGTTTCTGGTCTGCCAATGCAGCCGGCCACCTGAAGATCTTCTTTGACGGTGAAGATACTCCCCGTATTGATTGCCAGATGCAGGATTTCTTTACTGGCAAAGTGGCCCCATTTGTAACTCCCATTGTTGGGCATCGCAGCGGTGGCTGGTACTCCTTCTTCCCTATGCCTTTCCAGAAGGGCTGCCACATCGAAGTAACCGATCCGGGTGGTATGTACTACCATGTGCAGTATCAGCTGTTTCCGGATGGAACTAAGGTTGATACGTACTCTCCACACCTCACTTCTCAGGATCAGCAGCACCTTAGCAGCATCGTGAGCCAGTGGCAGAGGTTGGGAGAAGATCCGAAGCCAACCGTGACCAACCCGGCACAGAAGTCCGGGCACTTTTCATTAAAGCCGGGCGTTACACGCTCCTTTGCTAACCTTACAGGTTCCGGTGTAGTTCAGCAGATCCGGATGAAGATAACGCCTGCAACGCGGGCTACGCTTCGCCAGACGGTACTGCGCGTTTACTGGGATGGCGCAAAGAAGCCGGCAATCGAAGCACCCGTTGGTGACTTCTTTGGTGTCGGATTTGGAGATCAGCGTTACCGTGCATTGCCATCTGCAATGACAGACACTGATTACGTGGTGTACTGGCCGATGCCTTTTGGCAAGAGCGCACGCTTTGAGTTAACCAACTATGGCAAAACCCCCATTGGACGCGTGGATTGCACCATAGAGGCCAAGAGAGAGCCAGATGCCCTGAAGAATGCCGGGTACTTTCACGCACAGTGGCATCGCCAAACAACGGTCGCAGGCGAGCACTACCATATTCTGGAAATGAATGGCCGTGGACAGTATGTTGGTGAGCACACGGATATGCAGGGAGACAGGGGCATCGGTTTTCTGGAAGGTGATGAGAAGATCTACACCGATGCCGATACCTTCCCTTCGATCCACGGCACTGGCACCGAAGATTTCTACACTGGCGGCTGGTACTTCGATCAGGGGCCGTTCAATGTGGCTTACCATGGCTGCAGTGTTAAGAGCGACGAGTTCTCACGAATTTCTGCTTACCGCTACCAGATAACAGATTGTGTTCCTTTCCAGAAGCACATCAAAGTGGACATTGAGCATGGTGGTACGAACGATTATCCCGGGGCAGCTTACAGCAGCGTGGCCTACTGGTACCTGGATAGCCCCGCGCACGATTGGTCGCCCATAAAGCCAGATCAACTCACACCTGCGCATATCAAGGTTGATAACGTATTGGAGGCGGAAGGCCTCTCCTGGTCTGGTGGTAAAACCGCAGTCGTTTCGGATGATGACTTCCGGCCAGAAGCCAGCGGCGGAAAGCTGGTAACCGTGCCAGCAGGTGAGTCCAGCTTTAAGTTCACAGCCTCTGCATCCGATTACTATCGATTTGTGGCTTCCGCAATTTCGGGCCCCAATTCTGCAAGCGCCGTTCAGGTTCTGATCGATGGCAACCCCATTGAAACTGGAGACTATCCTGATCTGCAAAATCCGGCGCGAGACAGAGGCGATGTATCTGCGGTAATCCAGCTAATGAAGGGCGAACATGTTTGCACGCTTCGGGTACCGGGTGGCAAATCTGTATATCTAGACTACGTTCGATTGGAAGCCAGCAAGAAAGAGCGCATGGCTACTGAAGTAGAGTCGCTCATTGGCAGCATCGAGAAAGATGCTGGCAGCAAGTTAGCCCTGATGCCCGCCAGCGCTGCATTCAGCGGATACGGTGCCATCCGTTGGTCTCCTGCGGATGGTGGATCGTATCTTAAGATCCCTGTTAATGTATCGGTTGACGGCGACTATAGCCTTGAGGTTGGTGTGGGCAGGCAGGCAGCAAGCATAACGGTTACTGGCTCTGTGGATGCCGACAGCCCAGGTGTGGTTGTTGATGCCTCCGAGCCAGGGCAGGGCCGGCGCATTATCCGACTTGGTGATAACCTGCACTTAACGGCAGGTGCACATACGGTGACACTCTTCTGTAAATCCGACCGGGCAGCATCCGAGCACCGAACCCTCATCCTCGACTTTGTGCGCGTAATGCGGGTTCGCTACGCCTACACTGTGGAAGGGGAGAGCCTTAAGATTCTGGACCATCATGATGGGGACGTTTCTGTTCAGGGTATGACGGATTTTGGTGCGGATTGGAGCGGCGATAGTCAGCTCTGGTTTACAGGCAACAAAAAGGGTGCCGAAGTAAGCCTGGAACTGCCTGTTCAAGCGGATGGCACCTACAATCTGGCTGCCTACTTCACAACCGCTGGGGATTATGGAATTGTTCAGGTGCTGCTGGATGGCAAAGAGGTTGGTGACCCGGTAGATTGCTTTAGCCAGGGTGTACTGCCAAAGGGCCGGAGCTCACTGGGGCATGTTACTCTTACAAAGGGCGCACATCGCATCACATTCCGAGCGGTTGATAAGAACCCGATGTCTGCAAACTACCTCATCGGTGTGGATGCCATCGGCCTTGAGCCGGTGAAGTAGGATATCGGATGCTGTTTGTGCTGAAATCCGCAGCAGATACCCTTCTGCTTGGCAGAGAGCTTGGCTCTTTGTTAGCAGGAGGGGATTTGCTAACACTTGAAGGCGATCTCGGTGCTGGCAAAACCACCCTTATACAGGGTATTGGCACTGGATTGCGGGTAATAGACCCGGTTACTAGCCCAACCTTTACCCTTGTGCAAGAGTACCGTGGAAGAGTTCCGCTATTTCACATCGATCCTTACAGGTTGAACTCTCCTGAAGATGCTGAGTCTATTGGCCTGTACGATTATCTGGATCGCGATGGAGTGGTAGCCATCGAGTGGGCCAGCCGCATAGACCCGATATTGCCAGCGGAGCGCCTATCAATTGCGATTATGCACAGCAATGATCCGGCCTCAAACGGACAGCGGCAAATTCAGCTTACTGCTGTAGGGAAGCGCGCTTACAAAATTCTGGATCAATTGACGGGGCTCCCCACGCTGCAAGGCTTGAGAGCGGAAGGAGACGCAGAATGACAGTAGATAGTGGCCTGATACTGGCGCTGGATACTTCTGGCGATGTGTGCAGCGCTGCATCTGTTAGAGATGGCGTGCTCATTTCTGAGCATATTTTTCGTCATGGAATGCATCTCTCAGAGCGCCTGCTGGATCACATTACCGAGGTGTTGGCAGATGCAGGGGGCACCCCGGAGCAGTGTGATGCGTTTGCTGTTGGGCTTGGTCCGGGCTCTTTCACTGGCGTACGTATTGGAATAATGACCATTAAGACGTTTGCAGAGCTCCTGGAAAAACCCGTATATGCCACGGGATCTCTGGTGGCAATGGCCGCATCTGTGCGTGATATTCCCAATGCGTTTGTGGTGCCCGTACACCCATGTAGGGCCGGTGTGGTGTACAGCGGCATTTATAAACTTACTGGCAACGCTGTTCACACGGAGCTGGAAGCGGGCGCGTACCCGCTGGCAGAGTTGGCGGCCACTGCCACTGAACTGAAGGGCACACTGGTGTTTTGTGGGCCAGCCGCCAGTAAGGATGCCAATCGGGAGCTTATTCTGGATACCGCAGGCATCGGTGTTGAGCGTGTAGTGTTCTCTTCTGTAATATATCCCAGAGCTTCGGAGATTGGCAGGATCGCTGCGGCCAGAATTGAAGCAGGCGATAGCGGGACAACGGCACTTTCTGTGGTGCCCATGTACATCTCGCCACCCCCAATAACGATGGGCAAAGGACTAAATGCTCCGCCCGTTGCAACCAATTAGTGCAATTCGTAGTCCAGAATAGCAGATACACGCCTTCCATCCGGCCACATTGCTTCTGCCTCAATCCAGTGTTTGCCTGCGGCCGCATTTGCCGGTATTGTAAACTCCTGTCCAAACTGGGGATCGGCAAGATCGGAACACTCCCACACTATTTGCGCCTGGCTGAAATCTGGTAGGCCTTTGCTGCCAGCTTTCAGATGGGCATGAACTGGCTTGCCAGCGACAACTGCTCCAACTTCAATGTGCGCGTCTGCATTTCGCCACTTCTGATCGCTATCTCCAAAGCGTGTCATCAAATAGGTGGCCACCGCCAGGCTGCGTGCCTGAACGGGCACAGTGTACTCCTGGTTTACGTTAAACGTATCTGCCCATCTATCGTAAAACGGGTAGGGGGAATCCTTGTCAGATGCCGATGGAAATGCCACCGCACCAAGCTCCTTTTTGTATTTATCCATGTAAGTAAAACCTGCCGTTACGCTGCCAATGGGCAGGCCGGTAGGCGGGAGTAGATGGCGGCTATTTTGAGCATACTGGCTAACTACCTCGCGCTGTCGGCGATACCCGAGGCCCGTAACGAACGTAACGTTTACGGGGTTGCAGCCTGCCTCAAAATTAAGTGCTTCGGTGATGGCCGGCATCCACTGCTCGTCGTCCTGCTTTAACAACTGTGCAGTGAGAATATCAAACGCCTGGCTAACTGAAAAGTACCAGGATGCGGACCGGAAGCGCTTGCTTGCCACCGGAAAAGGGGTGGCGTAGGCGCTGGCAGCGCTCCAATCCAGGCGATCTTGCGCGCAGGCAAGTATCTGATCCCTGCACTTCTGCACAAATGCCGCATCCAACCTGGAGGCGCCGCTTCTGCCAACATGGCG
Source organism: uncultured Chthonomonas sp. (assembly GCA_903859705.1). Classification (GTDB taxonomy): domain Bacteria; phylum Armatimonadota; class Chthonomonadetes; order Chthonomonadales; family Chthonomonadaceae; genus CAIXIX01. Next base: position 10,666 of record CAIONQ010000174.1, on the reverse strand, counting down.
AGCAAAGGCACAACTGCGAATTGCGCACCCGTACCCTTCAAACATGCGTTCCCAACTCCAGTGGATGGTAGCTTTATCGGACGGATCAAAGTGGCTCAAAAGATACCGTTGATACTTTTCGTCTCCGGTGCTCAAGAACAGTTCGGCAGAAGCCCACGCGAGCTCATCTTTATCCTGAAACACGTCTCCATAGTGCGTTATCTTTTGGTAGGATGAGTCTTCGCCGTGAGTTGCCCATGCCTTCTCCAGGAACTGCCAGCCACGCACAGCCTGATCCCGGCATTGCTTTGCAATGCCAGGGTTAACTGCGTGCAGGGCTGGGCTGCCTGCGGCCTGAGCGAGCGCAGCAACAGCAGCAGCGGTTGCAGATGTGTTCTTGGGGAATGCTACCTGTTGATCGCCGGGATCCGGACGGGAGTTATTCTCATACGCGCGCGTTTTGGGATAGACCAGAAAGTAGAAGCCGCCATCCTTATCCTGCATTTTGCTCAGGAATTTTATTTCCCATAGCGCTTCCTGTACGATATCGCTGTTGCCATCACCGCTTTCCGGTATGCCGAGGTTATCCAGCTTTGAGGCACCTGGAACGCAATCTGCCGTAAACAGCAGAGTGTGTATCAGTTGTGCACTGTTGATGGTGTAACGGCTATAATCCCCTGCATCATGGTGGCCACCCGCCATAGGTATGGGCGATTTATTGTCGTAGGGATAGAGTGAGCTGTCTACGTCCTTCATACGCGTCGCTTTGTGATGCGGATCTTTGTCTGCGTTGGCCGACATTCCATTGATCTGTTTCTGCGTTACCGGGAAATCGGTGGCTGGCGTTGGCACCTGAACCTGTTTGAGGTGGCAAGGATCGTGCGTAAACCTGGTGAATGGCAGGGCGTTATCGGTGCCGCAGCGCTGGTGATACAGGCCCAGGGCGTATGTTCTTGCAAAGGCAGATGCCACGGTGTTATCGATTCGAAACGGATAGGATTTCCCCAGCCCGGAAACATGCAGCGTATACACTCCTGGTGTGTTGCAAGCGCTGAAATCTGCAGTAAGAACGTGCTGGTACGGCTGAGGGTTATCTTTCCACCCTTGCTCCTTGCGAGAATGCAAAGAACCGCGAAGTACAGATTTGCCCTGACTATCCTGCAGTTTAAACTCAGTTCCTTCGGATAGTTCAAGCTCGCCCGCTGAGCCAAGAAATGCGCCTACCATCGCCAATTTTGGCATCGATGGAATATAGCCCACCTGGTTTACATGGATTGCCGGGTTTACCCGTTCGTTACTTGCCACTGCTTCAAAACGATGCTTTCCAGATTCCCACACGTCCCCATCTGGATTGGTGACCGATACCTTTGCTGCCTCTGGAATGGAACCGGTAAGCTGCAAAGTAATGTAACACCCAATTCGCAGATCTCGGCGCTTGAGAGGAGCGTACAGCACCTGCCGCCGATATCCCAACTTTGCTACGGAAAACTCTTTACCATTTGCTGTAACTTTGAAATGGCGCTCTGAAGGTATTGCGGATTCGCCTGCGGAAGGGCCGAATCCCCATTCATCTGGTGTACCACCAACAGGCTGTGTGGTTACTACAAACAGTTCAAGAGTATTTGTACTGAGGATATGTAATGCGCTATATCCCACTGGCATCAACCCGAGTGGGTTGGTTTCATCGCCAATGGAAGGCAGCGGCGGGGCCATACCTCCTTCTTCCGCCACACCGTGGTGGCACCCGGTTGAGAAGACCAGTAGGGCACTGGCAAAGGTGCCGATGAAGCGATTAGATCGTAGGTAACTCTTCATAATAGTACTCGCAGCTCAATCACTTTTGGCAGCATCACGTACTGTAGCCGCTTCCAGGCGGTCAATAACAGACTCAAGCCATAGCTTCTGCGGTGGCACAAGGGTCTGCGATGCCTCTGCAAATGACAGCCAGAATAGTTCACAACCTGGCACATCGCCATCATGAAGCCATGCATCGGCTGTTTCAAGTGTTGTTCTTAGATGGAAGTGGTGTCTTGTTACTTCCCGGCTTAGTGCGGCTGCCGGAACCCATCCGTACGTTTCTGTAACAAGAAACAGTTCGCCGTCGCGCGCTTCAAAAAGGTCGAAGCATACTCGGGCGTAATCGCCGGTTGAATCTGCCTCTACGAATCTGCATGTGGCTCCTCGAAGCATTCTTTCCACCCACATGCCGCCTCCCATAGGAACAGGCAGAGAATCTGAAAATGGCGAGGGCTCCTGCAGCACACGCACCGTTGCCTGCAGCATATGGCTGCCCTCTGGAAGCTGTTCTGTGCTTGTATGTAGATGGCAAGATAGCCAGAGGCAACTTAGCCCGGTCTCTTCCCACGCTTCGCGTAAAACGGAAGATTCCGAGGTTTCACCGTCTTCGCCGGTACCGGCGGGAAGCTGAACTCCTGCCTCCGGATGACGGAACACCAGGAGCTGGGGAAGGCCGTCTGAGCCAGTTCTTGTGATGTAGGCAGTAACTTTGTGGATACTCAACGCAAAAGCCCCTTCCGATACTTTACAGTTCTCGGAAGGGGCGGCTATTCCTCTGTTGAAGGGATCCCAACAATAAATGAACCGTTACAGTAATGGGTCTTTGAGGTGGCCAGTAATGCGCATGCCCTGTGCAAGCTCGCTTGCAGTTACCATGTGGCCAAAGTGGGCTATAGGCCCAATAGGCGTATCCTGTACCCAGAAATCTCCGGGCAGGTTATGAAGCAACCATGCTTCTCGCAAAATACCCAGGTCTGTAATGTCGCCTGCCACTGATACGCGACATTTCTGCGAGCAAGACTGCTCCTCCAGAAACGCAACCAGGCGCACAAAACCTGGCAAAGGGTGATCTCCGTTACCGGAAACCAACGAAACTGGAAACGCTGCCACCGCTTCCCCGCAACTTACAGTGATTACTGTGCTTTTGCGCCTGGTTTTCTCGGCTGCGAGTGACCGAATATGGTCAATATACTGCCCTTCGACAGCATCCAATCTAGTTGTAGATGTGCGAGAAACTTCAGGCTGCATCATCACATCCTGTGAATAGTTGCTAATGTCATCCATAGATATGCACTCTCTCATCTTTGCGTGTGGCTGCCAGAGGGTAATGGAAAATAACTATTACAAACAGTATATACTCGCTCGCTAGCATGATGCAACATTTCGCACATTTTTCCATGTTGCAGAAATCAATTTATCTGTGTAACTCTTGTCGAGAAACAGGTTATAGTTGATTCCACTTCCAGTTTCTTATCTCTGGCGTATCAATGCCGTTTTCATCAATGTACTGTTTATGCTTGAATAGCTTGTCTTTTAGCTCGCGTTTTAGCGCCAGTCCAACTTCTCCTGTTTGGGGCAGCCGATCCATAGCATCCATAACCAGGTGATACCTATCGAGCTCATTTAGAACTGTCATATCAAAGGCTGTGGTAATGGTTCCTTCTTCTTTGTATCCTCGGACATGGAAATTGTCGTGATTGGTTCGGCGATATGTAAGCCGATGAATGAGCCAGGGGTATGCATGAAATGCGAATATTACAGGCTTGTCAGTTGTAAATATCTCGTCGAAGTCACGGTCTGAAAGGCCATGTGGGTGTTCTGAACTGGGCTGAAGCTTCATGAGGTCTACAACATTCACAACGCGTACTCTGATATCTGGTAGATGCTCACGCAATATTGAAACCGCGGCCAATGTTTCGAGTGTTGGCACATCGCCGCAGCACGCCATAACTATGTCTGGCGACATGCCATTATCTGTACTGGCCCACTCCCATATTCCAATCCCATTTGCGGTGTGCTGCTCTGCTTCATCCATGCTTAGCCACTGTGGGGCAGGGTGCTTGCCAGCCACAACAACATTCACGTAGTGGCGGCTGCGAAGGCAATGGTCTGCAACGGACAACAGGCAGTTTGCATCTGGCGGGAAATATACTCGAACGATGCTGGCTTTTTTATTCACAACAAGATCAACAAACCCTGGGTCCTGATGAGTAAAGCCGTTGTGATCTTGACGCCATACGTGCGATGAAAGCAGGTAGTTAAGAGAGGCAATTTTGTGCCTCCATGGAATGTCGTTTGTAACTTTGAGCCACTTTGCGTGCTGGTTGAACATGGAATCAACAATGTGGATAAAGGCCTCATAACAGTTGAAAAAGCCATGTCTGCCAGTGAGCAGGTAGCCTTCCAGCCAGCCTTCACACTGGTGTTCGCTCAGCATTTCCATCACTCGGCCGGATTGCGCAAGAGACTCATCCTGTTGCATGGTCTGCGCAAGCCACTGCCGGTTAGTAACTTCCATCACCGCTTCCAACCCATTGGAGAGCGTTTCATCCGGGCCAAATACACGAAAATTCTTGCTATCATTATTGACGCGGATTACGTCACGAATAAATTTGCCAAGCACATGAGTATCGCCCGGACCAGTTACACCGCGTTCACTTACATTTATTCCGTACGCCCGGTAATCTGGCATCCGCAGATCACGCAGAAGTACACCGCCATTAGCGTGCGGGTTGGCACCCATTCGGCGCTCGCCCGAGGGCGCGAGAGCTGCAAGCTCGGGCAGCAGGCGCCCCTCTGCATCAAAGAGCTCGGAAGGCCGATAGCTCAGCAGCCATTCTTCGATGAGCTTAAGGTTCTCCGGGTGGGAATACGGGCTGGGTATCGGTACCTGGTGAGATCGGAACGCACCCTCCACCTGCTTGCCGTCAACAAACTTTGGTCCCGTCCAGCCCTTGGGAGAGCGAAAGACTATCATTGGCCATATGGGCCGTTCAAACGTATCGGAAGTTCTCGCCTGTTTCTGGATGTCGGCAATCTCCTGAAATGCCGTTTCCAGAGCAGCAGCCAGTGCTTTGTGCATCGGCACAGGGTCTGATCCCTCAACAAATAGTGGATGCCAGCCATAACCTATTAGCAATGCTTCCAGTTCAGAGTGAGGAATGCGCGCCAGTACTGTGGGATTCGCAATCTTAAAGCCATTCAGGTGCAGTATCGGCAACACCGCTCCATCGTTGGCAGGATTTAAAAACTTGTTTGAATGCCATGCCGTGGCAAGCGGGCCAGTTTCGGCCTCACCATCGCCAACAATGCATGCTGCAATCAAATCCGGGTTATCCAGTACAGCCCCAAAAGCGTGGCTAAGGGAGTATCCCAGTTCGCCACCTTCATGAATAGAGCCGGGGCACTCCGGGGACACATGGCTGGGGATTCCGCCGGGAAATGAGAACTGTTTAAACAGCCGTTTCAGTCCCTCGGTATCCTGACTGATGTTGGGATATACCTCGCTGTATGTGCCTTCGAGGTAGGTATTGGCAACCAGAGCGGGGCCACCATGGCCGGGGCCAGAAATATAGATAACGCTCAGATCATGAAGCCGTATGGCGCGGTTAAGGTGCGCATAAATAAAGTTCTGACCTGGAGTTGTTCCCCAGTGGCCAAGCAGCATCTGCTTGACATCAGATAGCTCCAGGGGGCGAGAAAGCAGGGGATTATCGCGGAGATAGATCTGCCCAACAGACAGGAAGTTTGCTGCACGCCAGTAACGATCAATCAGCGCAATTTCATTATCAGTAATTGGATAGCTTTGCATAGGGCACCTCGGTTCTTACAACTAACGCGGTAAACGTATGAATTGTTCCACACTCATAGTTCCGCATTTTCAGTCTACTTAACCAGGTGCCGAGACTGCAACCCCCAGATGGCGTATAGACGCACCTATTGCCCTGGCCGTTGAGGTGTCTCGGCGCCCAGAGCTGTATCTCCGTACCATTATCGCAATGATAATGTGTACGCCTTGTGATTGCTCTGCGTAACCGTAATGGTATCCCCGGAGATAAAAGCCCATCCCTCCTGTTCCCCAATATCCGTGAAACGGCCTGCGTCGATAGTAAGGGTCCAGGTTTTACCAGTACCAGTGGATGGCCTGGTAATGCGTGTTGTGTACACCAAGGTTGAGCTTCCAGTGTTGACAACCCTTGCGTAGTAGCCGTTGCCAAATACTGGCTTAATAAAATTGACCAGCACTTCTGCCTGTGGCCTGTTTGCCTGATCCAACTGGTCCTGCAGGCTCGCATTTTCAGTTTTGAGTTGTTCCGCGGCGGCATGTGTGATCTGCAGTTCGGCTTTCGTTTGCTCGTCTAGCTTTTTCAATTCGGCAATCTCATTGGCCTGTGAATTGTGATGAACAAATGAGAGCACCAGGATAATTGCTGCCAATACCCAGGGCATTGCGTTTTGGGGTGCGCTGGAGGATCGTGGAGAGTAACCTGACTTTGCTGTCTCAGCAACGATTGTCGGCCGTGCTTTTGGCGGCTCAACAGGTGTTGGTATGGTAGGCTCTTCTACAAACTTCGATGCGCCCGGAGCGGGAGATGCAGCGCCAGAAGGCTTTGGCGTTGAAGGTGGCGGGGCACCAAATCTTTCCTGCTTCCGGTTGTTAGGGTCCTGTGTCACTAATGTGTCTCCTATATGTGAAGATGGAACCTGGCATGTATAGCCAGAGTTGTCCCCTGAAAAATCTAGTTCTTAAGTGTGGAAAGCACACTGTTCTCGGCTGTTCTTACGGCACTTTCAGCGTTGCGGATGCGGCTTACCAGGGCCGAGTGCTCATGTATCATGTCTGCTCCCATGCCAACGATGGAGCCGTTCATCGTTCGCAAGATAGCTTCTGTAAGAGTTGCCCCTGTTTTATGATCTTTCACCCAATTGTCTAAAGCGTAGATAGAGCTTTGCAACTCATTCCACGACTCTTTGTAGTGCTGGAAGGCAGATTGTGTATCTGGAATGCAGTTTGAACTGCTAACCGAGCCCAGCTCCGACATTACGCCCTGACAATCTTCTGCTGTTACACCCTTATCGTCTGATTGTCGCGAAGCAAGCAATTGGTCTTCCGTTTTCAAAATAGTGGCTATGTTATGCTCTGCCTGAATTCTTAGCTCATCATTTTTTGGGGGAGGTGGCGTGGTAACGTCACCATGAGAGCCTTTGAGCACAAACCCAATAATGCAGAACACAACCAATACGACGGCGAGTTGCGGGGCCCACTTCATAATGATTGGTGGCAAGGTGGGGGCCGAAGTTAGCGGCTTAGGTGTTGATGGTATTGCCGTATTGACGCTCACGGGTTTTGGAGCGACTGTTGTAACTGGTGATGAAGGACTCTTACCAGCCAGCGGGACAGGGGGCGATGAAAACCTGCTTGAGGCTGGCCCTTCGGTCTGAGACGAGGCGGAGGGAGTGGGATTTGATGCCGGCGGCACGGATGGCTTTGGCGGTGTAGATGTAGTTTGGGTTGGTTTAGCGGCTAATGGAGGCGCTGCAGAAAATCGCTTTTCCGGAGTTGGATCTGACATGTGAGTTATCTCTCCTGAATTTAAGTGCTGACACACACGCCTATTCAGTAACAGCATTAGTAAATTGTGTTACACCTGTCAGTGATTAAGCTGAGTAACAAATGGCTGAATATACTGGGTTGCGATGGCGCGTGTGAGCGACTCCTGGCTCCCGATTCTCTGATCAAACACGCCAACCACCGTGCCGTCTGTGGTGAGGATCGGTCCGCCCGAGTTTCCATGCGTGCCGCTACCACTAAGTTGAAGAATGGTGGGTTGGCCGCTGCTATCCCGGTAAAGGTTTACGATATCGTGTTTTTGAACGGATGGCGTAGGAGGTGCACCATTCAGGCCAGCAAGCGCCATTGGGAACCCGCACAGCCACACATTCTGGGTCTCCTTAAGTCGGGATGCATCTCCAAGGGTGAGTGATGGAAGGCGCAGTTCAGACTTGACACTGGCTGGTACATTGATAATCGCCAGGTCGCTCTTAAGCAGGTCATCGTAAGTAAATGAGGCCTGAGTTGTGGGCTTAACAGCGATGGAGCCTGGATCTACGGATACTGGCCGTTGTTGAGGTGTGCCAGAAAAGAACACGACCGTACATTGAGAGGGGGCTGAAAATCGCACGGTTCCAGATCTTGCATCTTCTGCAAAGGCAGCTACAGCATGCCTGTTGGTAACTATATGAGCCCCACCATCTATAATAAAGCCACTTGCAACAAAGGCTGGCTTGCCGGTATTGGGATCCATACGCTCAATCAAAACGGTAGCACTCTCAATGCGTTCCAGTACATCGGTAGTTAATCCGCCATCGCCCGCCGTTGTTCCTGAGCGCGCTATGATCCATACAATAACGGCTGCAGCAACACCTGCTGCCAGATACTTGCCATATGCCTGCATCCACTTAAGGTTCGCCACGGATGGAAATGATATGGGAATCTGGGTGTTTGTGTTCGTTTGACCCTGCGGCTGAGCCGGCGCTTGCGTGGGCTTCTGCACAGGCACTGCATTTAGCTGGTTGGCAGGTTGTGGGGGTGCTGCATCAAACCTCCCTTTGTGCACCTGGGCCGTAGCTTTAGGGGCAGATTGATCGGGCTTTTTGCCGGGAAGTGGAGGCAGCGACGCGAATTTGTTATCTGGATCTGGCGACATGTCACTCGTCCTTGTCGTCTTGATGTGCCGCTTTCCATTCGCTGATAGCTCTAGACGCCGCATCAATGGTGCTCTGTAAATCACTGGTGATGTTTGAATTACAGGATTGGATCAACTCTTTGTTTTTCAGGGCAACTCGCGTTTCATGCAGCTGATGTGATAGCGCCTTCTGGTCCGTTGGTGTGTTGGCTTTGGCTGGCTTCGAGTTGGTATTGTTGGTAGTAGGGACGGGAACAACTGCCTGTGGGCGGTTTCGACCAATCATTATCCCGATTACAAAGCACACTACTGCCACGCCTGCAACTGCTTCCAGGGTTAGCCGGGGTATAGCAGACTTCGTCGGTCTGACTTCTTGTGGCTGGTACTTGTACTCAGGCTCCGTAGCTACGGGCGGAAGATACAATGGCGGCTGTTCTTCTGCATGTGCAATTTCGGGCTCTGGGTTGGGTTTTGGTGTTCTTGAAACAGATAAACCAAACGGCAGCCTTGGCTCTGAAGGGGGTGCCGATATGACGGGCGGCTCATTTTGAGCAGCCCAGCTTATCGCGCTCGTAGATGCAAACCCAACAATACTTGCATCATCCTTACGCGCCCAGTGGTTAAGCGCCTCTAACAGACAGTTGCTGTCAAAGAGATTTGAGGGCGCGGCACCCCAGCTATCGGGAACACCATCGCTGTGGATCCACGCCATCTCCACATTTTCAATAACAGCAACGGGCAGCTGAGTAGTTACTGCGATACCATTCAACGGGCTGTTAGGGTCCGAGGTAACTGTAAATCTACCCATAGCGCCAGACTCCAACATCTGAGGCCCATCAGGTGTCAGGTAGCGTAATCTAACATCCCCAAGAAGAACTGCTGTTAGCATTTTTGACCGCATGTTATAGCAGAATGCGCCGAATACTGCCTGCGAACCCCCTACGCGCATTTCTTCGAGGAGTTCTCGTCGAATGTCAGGAATCTCATCAGGGAGGGGTTTCTGCAGCACGTCGATTGCGTAATGCCGTGCTGCACTTTGAAGCAGCAAAGGCATCTGGGCAAAGCACTCAGCTATCCGTGCGGTTTTGATTGCCTGAGTCAGTGCTTCTGTTACGGTTTGTACAACCGCGTAAGCAGCGATCTCCCCGGCGAAAGACTGGCTGACGCCATCGGCAAGCACTGCAATAACAGTTTGCCCGCAAATTGTTATGGCGCAGCGATCCTGCCCTTCGCCGTCAGAATTATCATATTCTCTGGCGCGCCTGTATCCCAGGAAAAGGCTACCTTCGCCACGTTGTATCGCATCCCATTGAGGTGCAGGCGAGCCTGGATCTGGAACGATTATTCCTGATCCAGGGTTCTCAGAGTTGTAGGACATTTATGTGCTCCGATGGTGGTTTAATCGCGCCCAGATTTGAATGGTGTCGCGCCGCTCATCGCGAATGCCAGCTCAACAATGCCGGGTGTCTCGGCAGGAATAAGCATAGGAGTTCCGTGCTGCAGGCAGTATCCTTCTGTTTCGGCAAGCACCTTTGCATAGGATTCAGGCAACGGGCTGGAAATGTCGTACAGGTGCTGCACATGTGTTTCTTTGATTGTAGACCTGTCTAATACTCCTGGCCACGTTCGTGCGTCCCCAATGGGGGTGCGCAGAAGGCTATCGCCAATGTAAATATTCTGAATGAGAGTGGATCCATCACGGTTAGAAATGGAACGGATTTCGTTACATATGTCCGTCAAGTTCGTTGATCCTTCGTTAATCTCACCGTCGGTAAGGTGGCACACCATCGGAGCTGGACCATCCTGGAATTCGTGCTCATAATGCCGTAAATACTGAAGAGCAGCGGCAAAAGCAGCTTCTGTGTTTGTTCTTCCAGCCGGGGTAATCGTTGGAATGCGCATGCTTTCCAATTCAGATATGCTGCACACCTTGCCGAACAGATCTTCGACATCCTCGTTGTATGCTATCATCGATACGTGATAGCGAGGGCTAATTGCGTTGCCGCGCATGCTGCGGCGCAACATTACGCGCACGATCTTTTCAAGGCACCGGCGCACTAATGCCAGGGCTATCGCATCTTATTGGCGCGTAGGCTGTCGAACCTGTAGTTGATATATCGGTCTGGTTTCGAATTTAATAGAGTCATTTTGGTTGCCAACGTCGAATTGTCCGATAATCTTCTGTGAGATGGAGTTCAGGCAAT
>CAIONQ010000173.1 GCA_903859705.1 uncultured Chthonomonas sp. | reverse complement strand
CGGCAGAACCCTTGCTGGAACCGCTTACACTGCTGCCTTCGATTACGATGGCCAGATGACCTCGTTAACGCAGGGCTCCAGCACCACCAGTTTTGCTTATGATGCGCTTGGCCGCAGAGTAAGCCGAACTGCAGGCGGAACCACTACTGCCTTCCAGTACGATGGTGGCTCCGTTCTGCTTGAAAAGCAGGGAACTACCACAACTGGCACGTATACCTACGGCGTTGGTCTGGTCCGCAAGGACGGCGAAACACCACTGTACGACGGAATCGGTTCCGCGAGAGCGGAGACGAACTCCAGCCAGAGTGTAACGTCTACACTCACACCCGATGCCTTCGGCAATGCCGTGGCCACCACGGGTTCTACTGGCAGCAGCTATCAGTTCGGGGCAACATCCGGCTACCGCAACGATGGTGATGCCGGGCTGCTCAAAGTTGGATGCCGGTATTATGATCCACAGGTGGGCGCCTTCACCACGCGTGACACCTACCTGGACCAGAAGCCGTATCTGTACTGTGAGCATGATCCGGTGAATGCCACGGATCCGAGTGGGCATAAGATATCCGCCGACGGTGAACTGTCGGCCGGTGTCTCGTTATTGTTGGGAGGCGTTGCGACAGGCTTGTCTGGCGTCGGTATCGCAGTGGCTATAGCTGCACTGCCAACTATTGGCGCTATATCATCAGGCGGTGCTATCCTGATTGGCGTAGGCTTTGGTCTGATCGGCGGGGGAGCGGTATTGCTTGTCATTATCGGTGCTTTATTCATTGGTCACTCCCTGTTACGCGATGATTAGCACAGACCTGATAGGTTGCCTCTAATGGCACCAGTAAAGGCCGGTCAGAAACTGCTTATGCGATAGCCTTTGTTGCACAGGCAGGGCTCGGTTCAGTTTAGCACCTTGCTCCTTCCTGTGCTTCAACCCTCGCGTGATCAGGTACGTCCGAAAGAATGCCTTATGAGCATGTACTTGTCATTCGATTAGTGCGTATATCAACGCATTAATTACGTCTCATTGCTGGAGAAAGTGAACAATGGAAAACGAGGTAGACGATCATTTCATCATGACAGTCCGAAAAGTCGGTCGAATTTGCCTGGCGTCCACGTTTGGAATAGCGCTTTCACTATTGATGTCCGCGGGCATAGCGTTCCTGTGGTCTAAGTGATCGTGACAGCATCGGTACGAAACAACCCTCAATGATCGTTGCGATACCAATTTCAATGGAATTGTTTCGGCATACACATGCGGAGATCCTAATGGAGTATTTACTGTCAATCGCAAAAAATCGCACGTTGTTCCTATCCATTGTGCGCTGCGTTGCGTATGTCAACCTGGCTTTAAGTGCCGGTTTCCTTATTGGCTTAAAAGTGATTTACCCTATGTTAAATCGTCATCACGGTAACAGTGCGGCCTTCATGTGGCGGTTTGATGTTGTATTAATGCTATTGCTTGGCATAGTTACAGGCGCAACGTCGGTTGCACTATTCCTGGCACTGAGAAACTACATGCGAAGTGCCGCGGCCGCTATCTGAGTTTTAGTAGGCAGCTATGATCATCGCTGAACTGCCGATAAAACACTTGCCTGGTACACAACTCAACCGCATCTCGCCGCGAAGGATGGGCGGTCAAAAGAGAAGTACGGCCAGATTCCAGCGGCACACGTAACTATATTACCGATGGCAATGGCTGTGTGAGGACGCTTCGCTTAGCGAGAGAAGCGAGGAAGTTAGGAGCGCCTGACGGATGGGCGGCAGAGCGCCGCAGTTCAACAAGCAGCTTCTATCATGGGGATGCGCTGGGTTCCACAAAAAGCCAGACCATCGGCGAACTGCCGATAAAACACTTGCAAAACAGGAACTTTTGCATTGCGCTGTAGCTTCGAGCTTGCGAGGAGCGTTTAACAGCGGTGGCTTTATTCCAGGGTCGTCTCAGAGCGTAACCGACACCAAAAGGTATGATGCCTTTGGGATGTTGGTTGCCTCTTCGGGCTCAAACCCCACGCCCTTCGGGTTTGTGGGCGGCTCACAATATCAGACCGATGCCAACAGCGGTTTGATGCTCCTTGGTCATCGCTACTATGATGCGAGCATAGGGAGGTTTATTTCCAGGGATCCGGCGTATGCTGGAACGAATTACTATGCCTACTGTGAGAATAATCCGCTGGGTGGGACGGATCCGGAGGGGTTAATCCGCCTAACCGTTGGTTACAGCTACGCCGTCGTTAGGATGCCTGGAGCTAATTGGGGTGATGGGGGAGTGTTTATTGACTTACCTTCTATTAACCCTAAGAGCTGGGGAATTGGCAATGCTGGTCACGTTGGAGTTGGATTGGGAGCAGGCGGTGGCTTTACATTTGGCCCATTCCTGGATGTACTGCCATACAACACATCTGCTAAAAGTGGGTCGGACCCGGGGTACCAATATGGAATGTACACGGACATCGCAGGTGGACTGTCCGCGTCAGAAGTAGTAGGGCGCAAGCCGGGCTCGCTCAATCCAGAGCCAGCACATGATGGGGCCGACATAGCCAAGTCAATCAAATTTGGACCACAGGCCGGTATCGGCGGAGGCGTATACCGTGGGCCACAAATAGGTTATGTACAGGTTGTAAAGCTTGTAGATCTGAAGCGAATGATCGGACAATACTTGCGGGATCTCCCGAGCAGGATCCGACAATACATCGACAGACAAGAAGGTGAGGCCTCACGCAGCGGTAGTGCATTCCCTCCATCTTCAACTTCACCCTCACGTTGTTTGTAGTAGACAGAAGCGGTTCGGCACGGCAAAAGATCCGTGCCTGACTGCTCAATATGGTAGGTATATATGTACAAAGAATATGCCCGTAAACGGTCAATTTCACGTGTTCTCAGCCCAAGTACATGTGTGTATTTATGCATTTTGATTGCAATCGCACTGTTGCAACGGCCAACTCACGATAAGCTTCAGAAAACGTCAGGTGATTGGAAGAGCCAAGTGGATGCAACTGTATTACACCTGGGCAGTGATGGAACAGGTTGGCAACAAGATCCAACCGGGAAGAAACGTCAGTTTGAGTGGAGTGGGCCCGGGGACGTAAAGGTAAACTTGACTTTTGCGGATGGTAAACGAGAAACTCGATACCTGATGTTTTCCATATCTGACGATCTGAAAACGCTAAGCGTCGCATCGCGCAGTGAGTCAGGCCCAACAATTACGTATGACCGAATTGAGACCATCAAGTGAAGATAGTGAAACACTCAGTGTCACGGACCGGGTTACACTGTACCAGAATGCCCCCCCCTTCGGGTTTGTGGGTGGTAGCCAGTATCGGGTTCCCTGCCGCGCCGCGTAGCGGAGGCAAGCGGTAGGGCCGGTGCCGACAGCGGCCTGATGCTGCTTGGCCATCGCTACTACGATGCAAGTATAGGGAGGTTTATTTCCAGACATCCAATCTACGCTGGCGATTTCCCCCGACCGCTCTTCCCTCGCTTCGCTCGGCGCGGCAGTGAACCCGGTATGCCTACTGCGAGCAACAGCGAAAGCAGATTAAAGGATACAAGCTGAAATGCGTCAATCAAAAGATCCAATAGGTTTTCAGCCGCACTGTAAGATACAGCGTTTTACAAACCGACTCATGGTATTACTGTGTGCCATTATTTGGACATCCGCGTTTTTGTGCATTTTTACCGCCGTTGCGCGAGTTTTATCGGCATTCCGTTCACGGGCATTCGACACACGTGCCATAGCTGGCTATACGTTGTTTGGAATAATCCTCATGCAGGCGTTTAGTGCTTTGAATAGAATACCGTTGGTGCGATACAGAATGTTCCAAAACAACCACAACACGCCTAACGGACAGTAGATGCAAAGTAGATTTCATTTCGAAATCTTCACCGGTCGGTTTCATGTGCACATTCTTGCTATATGAGCGCTTGCTGTTTCTAAAAGCGCGCCGGAAAAGGCAGTAGTTTTGGCTATGCAGCTGGCGGGTGCCTGTTGTGGCGTTACGTTCGCGCAAGTCAAGAGTCTACGAATTGGAAGTCCAATGTCTTCAATAATGCGCGAAAAACTGCATCCACCTTGTGCTTCTTATAGCTCGCACGCAAACCCAGCTAACAGAGCGTGACAGATATTTTCCTCGGTAACCTACTATTCTTACGATAATGCCAACAGGGTAACAGAAATCCAGCACAAAACCAGTGGTGGAACTGTTCTCTCGGATTATCAGTACGGATATGATGCGGTAAACACGCTATATCAGACCGATACCGATGGAACCACAACATCCTACGGTTATGATGATGCAGATCAGTTAACCAGCGAGGTGCGGGATAACACCCACAGCACCGGTTATAGTGTGAGCTACACCTATGATCATCGCCGATCCGGCGATAAAACACAGCCAAAACTAAGAGCGCAAGCCGCGCTGTAGCTGTGAGCTTGCGAACAGTGTAAAACAGTGCCGACACGCACAAGCCATCACCGCCTGACAAAAACGCTTAATTCTGTAACGGATACCTATTCTTACGATGCCCAGAACAAACTCACGGGCGTCACCGGCAGCGTGACTAAAGTAAGCGTAAAATAATGACCACCTCAAGAGAATTTTGAGGTGGCCTAATTCTTCTGACTTTAAGCTATTGTGTGGCTTTGTTTGGGATTGCGAATTTGCTCTGGATACCTTCGCACCATGGCATCAGGTTATCTACGG
>CAIONQ010000172.1 GCA_903859705.1 uncultured Chthonomonas sp. | reverse complement strand
TGTCGTTGCAACAAGAACAACTAAAACACCTGCCTATATTGCAAAAATAACCACCGATCGTACGCTCGGCCGTGCTGGTTCCCCCACTGGTTTTGTGCTGGATTTCTGTTACCCTGTTGGCATTGTCGTAAGAATAGTAGGTTACCGAGGAATCGCCAGAGGTGAGGCTGGTTACGCGATTTCCGGCATCGTAAACCCGAGTTGCCACTTCCGAGTACGGACTGGTGGTTGTTAAAAGGCGATTTCCCGCATCATAACTGTAGCTCCAGGTGCTGGTACCCTGCGTCATGCTGGTGCGGCGATTCGCATTATCGTACCCATAGCCCACGGTGCCGTTGGGCGCAATGGTTTTGGAGCACTGCAAGCTCAGTCAATTGGTAATCGTATCAGAAAAGTCACGAACATTGGTGCATATTGTTACAGCCAAAGCTTAGACTATCGTTGAGAAGTGTAGCTTCTTACATTTGCCGTTACAGGTATACCACAGCGATATCTTGTACCCCTTGTAGCACGGAATAATGAGTATAAGCCAGCGATTTCTTGCGCCCTTTAAGTCGCCCTCACTAGGTACAGGCTCACTCAGTGGATGCGAATGATATGCGCCTACAATATCGTTCGAGTTTAGATTTGCAGCAGCCATTGCTGTTTTTAGGCATGGGCGAGTAATAATGAAAGACAACATATAGGGGCTAACGTTTTTAACCGGAACGAGATGCAGGCGCTTGTGTTCTCTAACCAGCACGCCACATATTTCATTAAGCCGGTGGGCCGCAATTTTGGCCCGTTTGTGAGTCTTTGCCAGTGATACTCTGCTCATACTGTGGCGTCTGTTATACATTTTGGCAGTTCCTACCCCCTCCATTAGCTTCTAATTGTGATTCATATCTCTAACTGTGTCGAATATACGCGTCAAAGGCATATTTAACGCGATCACGACCATAGAAATGGCCCTCCTTACCTACCCTGGTGACGCTGCCCGTTACGCCCGTCAACTTGTTCTGGGAAATCGCATGTCTGCTGTACGGCGAAGACACACAGAATGCAATGGTCAATTAAGCGTATTAGTATTGCCTCCTACTAAAAGTGAGGTGCGACAAAATTGGGTGGGAGTCATACGAGCGTTCAATCTGGGTAAGTTAACTCCCGCTCTAGCTGTTGGTTTCGAAGATGAACGTTCGGTCTCTTGGAAGTGGGCATACATTACTGCGGCAGTGAGAAGGCAGAGACCGCAGACCTGACACATTAGGTACAAGGCTGAAGCAACTGGTGAAAGTTTGTGACGCTCAGAAAATGCATGAATGCACAATCTGGACCAAAGCACGGTCATGGTGCAAAACGCGACGTACAATAACAAATAAACTGCAGCACTATGAATTTGCGCGGTGCTTGACAGAACAAATATCAAAATCATTCCAGTGATATATGGAAGTTGCTGCGCCAAACCGTTGACATAAACTTTCTTCATCTTTAAACCCTAGATTTCAGTATATCTGTCAGATATGTAGATCGGGATGCACCAGCGTGAGACTGTGTGCATCCCGGCGTTCCAATCGCACAATTACAGTGCGGCTGGTACGTATGGCTTTGCCTGTGTTTTGTCGGCAGTTCGCCGATGGTATCCGTTACAGAATTAAGCGTTTTTGTCAGCCGATGAGGGCGCGTACGTTTAAGCTGAGCCCTGGCTCATCGCTCGCGCGATGCGGCTCAGCAGCGTGATTAGGCTGTCTTGCGAGTGTTTTATCGCCGGATCGGCGATGGTGTTAGGTAGCAACATACATACTTTCCATCGGGTGTTAAAGCGCAAGATGCTGACCGTGGCTCTACCGCAGAACCAGGAGCTGGCACGATTAAGCTCAACTATGAAACAATACCTCAGCTTGACGATGTCAGGCTGATAGCCAGGGTGTCACCCTAATGGTGATCATGCCCCTGGCCATCAATCTTCGTTACGTGCACCTGTTACAGGGCGCTCTATTCATACCATTTGCCAGATGACTTCAAATGGTACGAATGTTAGTTTGACTTTGTCTTGTCTCCGTTGCACCACTTTACCAGACCAAAGCACACGGCGGAGCCAACGACTGCGCACAGGTCAGATACCACGTCTCCACGGCCAGCCAAGTGAGCAATCAGGACCACAGATACCTCGAATATGCCAAGCCACAACAAGGTGTTTCGTGCCCACCACCAACCAGGCTTAATCGTTCCGGAACCGCGGCTATCGTGTTCGTTCATCATGATTAACCTTTCAAGCATATCCACATGGCATTATCTCCCTTTTGAGCTCAAGGCGTTCATTCTGGTTGGTCCGACAATCGCATAACTTTTACTATGCCCTTGACAACAGTGCCGCCAATTAAAAGACCGCCAAGAATGGCACCTATGATACCCTTCCCCCCCAGGGCGAAGGTTGTGGCAACCCTGGT
>CAIONQ010000171.1 GCA_903859705.1 uncultured Chthonomonas sp. | reverse complement strand
CATCTCACAAAATCTATTTGATTCCGGCCGCACGCAAAGCCTCACGGCCGCCAAATCCAGCCTGGTTACAGCCGCGCAGGAGGATGAGACAGCACAGCGATCTCTAATTACGCTGGCAGTTACTCAGAAGTACCTGAACGTTCTGGCGCTGCAGGAGCTGCTTTCTGTACAAAAAGAGATGCTGCAGCAACGAGTGGCAACCGAGCAACAGGCAAAACTGTTTACCGATGCGCAGCTTAAAGCCGGTGTGGATCTGCAAACGGCTGCGGCCCACACATCCGAAGCACGCGTTGCACTCATTGGTGCCGAAAATGATCTCCGTGCTGGTTTCGCCGATCTGAACAACGCCATGGGTGCCACCTCCCTTAAGAGCTTCAGGCTAACTCCCGTGCCGGATGCTGGCCCAGTGGTAAATGGAACGCTGGAAACGTTTACGGAGAAGGCGCTTCGGCTCCGGCCAGAGCTGGGCAGTGCCGATGCCTCGCTGAAGGCAGAAGAGCACACCCTGCGCGGCGTTAAGAGCGAACTGCACCCAAGGGTAGATGCTGTAGCCAGCCTGGGAATTATCAACCCGGGGTCGCTTATTCACAACAGTCAAAACTATGCCGTTGGGGTGGCCGTTACAATACCGGTATTTACTGGCGGGCAAATTGAAGGGCGGGTGCAGGAAGAGAAAGAGAAGCAGAAGGCCGCCGTGGCCCAACGAGAATCTGTGAAGGAGAGCATTCGTCTGCAAGTTGCCCGGGCCTGGCTGGAGTTGGAAACTCGCAGGGCGCAGATGAGCGCAGCAAGAGATCAGATGCAGGCAGCCAACAGCTCTCTTGCTCTCGCCTCTGAAAGGTATAAACTTCAACTCAGCAGTCTGATTGAGCTTTCCGATTCAGAAACCACGGCTGCAAGGGCGCGCGCAGCATTTGTTAACGCACGATATGCCGTTCAGATGGCCTCCCAATTACTGGCCTGGGCAAGTGGTGATCCGGTTTATGTGCCTGCCGCTGGCATGAAGGGCGGCAAATGAGAATGGCATCTCTATGCAAAGCTTCCGCAGAAAGGCCAGCCCTATGAACCTTGTAACAGCGGCACTAAGGCGGCCATTTACGGTGCTCGCCGCTATTCTGGCAGTGGCACTTAGCGGTATGTTGGCAGTAACCAAAATGCCACGAGACGTTTTTCCAGATCTTGGCGTGCCCATCATCTACGTTGCACAACCCTATGGGGGTGTAGACCCAACGCAGATGGAGGGGTTCATTACCTATTACTATGAGTACCACTTTCTGTACATCACTGGTATCGAGCATGTCGAGTCGAAATCTGTACAGGGCAACGCCCTCATTAAGCTCCAGTTTCACCCTGGCACCAACATGGCGCAGGCCATGGCCGAAACGGCATCGTATGTAAACCGGGCGCGCGCTTTTATGCCTGCGGGCACCGTGCCGCCCTTTGTAACCCGCTTCGATGCCGGAAGTGTGCCCGTTGGCAGCCTGGTGTTTGCAAGCGATACAAAAACGGTTGCCGAAATTCAGGATGCCGCCCTAAATAAGGTACGCCCGCTATTTGCCACGCTGCCCGGCGTTTCGGCACCACCCCCTTTCGGAGGCAGCGCCCGCAGCATTGTGGTGCATACGGATCCCGATCGCCTGCGTGCAACCGGCCTCTCCCCGGATGATGTGGTTGGCGCAATCGCCTCGGCGAATGTTATCTCGCCCTCGGGCAACGTGCGCATCGGCAACAGCATGCCCATTGTGCCCACCAACTCTGTGGTGCCAACCGCAAAAGAGCTGGAAGATGTGGCGATACGCTCTAACGGAACGCAATCGGTATTTGTGCGAGATATCGGCACCGTGGAGGATGGCTCGGATATTGCCACCGGTTATGCTCTTGTTAACGGCCGCAGAACGGTTTATATACCGGTAACGCGCAGAGCAGATGCTTCCACCCTATCGGTTGTGAGCCTGGTTAAGCAGAACCTGGCCAAATTTCAATCAGTTCTGCCGGATGGTGTATCGGTATCTTATCAGTTCGATCAATCCGGGCTGGTGGTTGGCGCAATCGGCAGTCTGCTTACCGAGGGTGTGCTGGGCGCTCTGCTTACAGGGCTGATGGTCCTTCTATTTCTAAGGGATTTACGCAGCGCTCTCATTATTGTGGTAAACATCCCACTGGCGCTATTGGCCTCCACCCTTGCACTCTCGCTCACAGGGCAAACCATCAACCTGATGACCCTCGGCGGCCTTGCGCTCGCCGTCGGCATCCTGGTAGATGAGGCCACCGTTACCATCGAGAATGTGCACACACACCTTGCAAGGGGCAAATCACCGGCGCGTGCCGCGCTGGATGCCGGTTCTGAAACCGCACTGCCACGCCTTCTTGCTATGCTCTGCATACTGGCAGTGTTTACCCCGGCGCTTTTTATGACCGGTGCCGCACGCTCCCTCTTTCTGCCATTTTCACTGGCCGTTGGCTTTGCCATGGCGGCAAGCTACCTGCTATCCAGCACGCTGGTTCCCATTCTCACCGTGTGGCTGCTGCGTAACAAACCTGCCCATGCCGCACCGCAAAGAACCGGGCCAACCGCTTTTGAATCTGTTGTACGCACCATCATCCGTATAAGATCCGCAGCACTGCTTGCATACGGCATCCTCTCAGTGGTTGTTATCGCTTTGTGCCTTCGCGGTATCGGCACCGAAATATTCCCCCACGTGGATGCGGGCCAGTTTCAAATTAGGCTCAAAGCAGCAACGGGCACACGCATAGAACGCACGGAAGAGATTGCCAACCAGGTGCTGGATGCCGTAAAGGCGGAGGCTGGGTCCAACCAGGTAGAACTCTCCCTGGGCTTTGTTGGTGTACAGGCACCCTCCTACCCCATCAATACCATTCACCTCTGGACCGGTGGCCCGCAGGAAGCGGTGCTTCAAGTTCAGCTTAAACATGGCTATCCGGGCAGTATTGAAGCGCTAAAAGAGAGGCTGCGAAAGCGTATAGCGGCTACAATGCCTGCCGTACATATCTCTTTTGAACCTTCAGATATTATCAGCAGGGTCATGAGTTTCGGCTCCCCCACACCTGTTGAAGTGGCCGTTTCCGGTGCCGCTTTGCCAGCCTGCCAGGCATATGCCGAGAAGATAGCGGCGAAGATGGCACAGATACCCTCTCTGCGCGATATTCAGTATGGGCAGCCTCAGGATTACCCCACCCTGCAGGTGAATGTAGACCGCCAGAAGGCTGGCGTTGCCGGAATAACTACCCAGGAGATTGCGCGCTCAACCGTGGCGGCCACCTCTTCCAGCCGCTTCACCACGCCCGTTTACTGGGCAGATCCTAAATCTGGCATCGCTTACCAGGTTCAGGTGGATGTGCCTATAGCAAAAATGAACTCTGTAGAGGCCATTCAAAACATTCCACTGGGCACAAAAACAGGCTCTGCACTGATGCTGCGAGATGTGGCCACTGTAACCCCCGCGGTGGCACCGGGAGAGTATGATAGATACAACTCTCAGCGCATGATAACCATAACAGCCAATATCAGCGGCAGCGATATTGGTACCGTTTCCAGGCTCTTAGATAAAGCGATTGCGGATGCGGGCGCACCGCCGCCAAAGGCAACCGTTGCGATTAGGGGCCAGATTCCGGCACTCAATGAGATTCTGGATGGGTTGAAATCTGGAATGCTCATCGCCGCAGCGGTTATTCTGCTGCTGCTTACGGCAAGCTTCCAGTCGCCACGCCTGGCGCTGGTGGTTGCGGGCTCTGCCCCTGCCGTTGCTGCCGGCGTGCTTATTGCACTGCGGTTTACAGGCACAAGCATCAACTTACAATCCTACATGGGTGCCATCATGGCCCTTGGGGTTGCTGTAGCAAACTCAATTCTGCTTGTGAGTTATGCAGATAGAATACGCAGAGCAGGGGCGCCAGCAGCAGAAGCCGCAGCCCGGGCGGCAGCCGGACGATTGCGCCCGATTGTGATGACCTCTGCGGCAATGACGGCCGGAATTCTGCCCACGGCCCTGGGGCTTGGCGAGGGTGGCGCTCAGTCTGCCCCGCTGGGCAGGGCAGTTATCGGTGGGCTCATTGCCTCTACCTTTACAACGCTGTTTCTGCTACCGGCGCTGTTTACTGCACTGCAAAACCGTTCCTCTATCCGCTCTGCATCCCTGGACCCAGATGATCCCGAAAGCAGTGTGTTTGAAGCCGCTGGCCAGTTGCCAGCCTCCACACCGCTTCCGGAGGTGGCGCAATGAAAGAGAAAGAAAAAGAGAACAACAGGCATCTGCTTACGATTACCGGTGATAACACTCACAATTTTATTAACAGCCAGGAAATAAGGGTGAACGCGGTGCCAGAAAGGTTTATCATGTATTGCAGCAATTACAAAACAAGAACCGGTCCCGATGCAGCACGCAGCAATCGTGGAGCACGGCACGCCGCCTGGCTGGCAATCTCCTGTGTAATTCCGGCGCTCATGATGGGCTGCCAGGGCTCTGGAAACTCTGCGGAACATACAGCCGCGGCGCCGGTGCCTGCCGTTAATGTGGAAACGGTGCATGCCTCGGTGCGGGATGTATCCCGCCTTATCTCCTTGCCTGCCGATGTGCGCCCCTGGCAGGAAGCCACCCTGTATTCCCGGGTTCCGGGTACGCTTTCATCCATTCTGGTGGATAGAGGCGATAGCGTAAAAACCGGGCAGCTGCTTGCCACCATCAGTGCCAGCGAGCTCTCATCGGATGCCGACCTGGCACGCGCTTCCGCAAAAGCCGCCGAGGCGTCAGCACTTGCTGGCTCTCAGGCGGTTGGCAAATCGGAGGCCGATAAGCGCAAAGCATCCACCGAACTGCAAAGGCTTGCCGCCAGTATGGATGGTGCAGTTGCCTCGGAGAAGAGAGCAACCGATCTGGCTGCACAGGCAGAGGCCGGAGTTAAGCAGGCGGAAACTCAGCGCCTGCAGGCGGCGGCTGCGCTGGATGAGGCACGAGCGCAGGATGAAAGGTACCGGGCGGAGCTTGGCGCAGCATCTGCCGAACAAAAACTGGCAATGGTTACCTACGAGCGGTACCGCGGCATCTATGCCAAAAACCCGATGCTGCTGGCAAAGCAGGAGCTGGATACTGCCGAAGCACGGTTTCAAACCGCCCAGGGCAAAGCATCAGCAGCCAGAAGCATACTTACGGCGGCCGAAGCGCATATCCGCGCAGTGCAGGCTCAACTGGATAGTGCATCGGCGGCTGTGGAGCAGGCAAAGGCGGCGGCAAGGGCATCCAGAGATCAGATTCAGATTGCAACCTCAGACCGCAAGGCACTGGAACGTGCCGTTGCCTCTGCCGAACAAGAGGTAGAATCGCGCGGAAAGTCCGTAGAGATCTCCCGCTCAGGCAAGCAGGAAGCACAGTCCAGGTCTGCTGCAGCCCACAGCTTTGCCACAAGAGCAGGCACAGTGGCTGGCTACACACAGATTTTCGCGCCCTTTGCCGGCACGGTAACGCGCCGAAATGCAGATCCCGGTGCATTTATTCAAACGGCTGCCGCCACCACCAGTGCGGCTCCCATCGTTACAATATCGGATCTTACGCGCCTCCGAGTTCAGGTAAACATTCCGGAAACCGAAGCCCAACGGGTTAATGCGGGTGGCGGGGTAATCATAACGGATCCTTCCGTTGTAGGGCTTAAAATCAAAGCGAAGATCGCACGTACCGCAGGCACACTGGATCCGAAATCTCGAACACTTGCTGCAGAAGTAGATCTTGCTAACAGCCCCAGAGTGCTAACACCTGGCGCCTACGCACTGGTGAAAGTGGTGCTGGAAACACACAAGGGGGTAATCAGCCTACCGGCAGCAGCGGTAGCATCCGATAAATCTGGCAAGTTCGTATATGCCGTATCTGGCGGCAAGGCTGTGCGCAAGAACGTAGAAGTAGGTTTTTCGGATGGGGAGTTCACAGAAATCAAAACCGGCCTCACCCCCGCCGACGAGATAGTGGTAACCGGGCGAGATGCCGTAACACCCCAGGGACCAGTGACCACATCGCCCTACGTACCAAAGGCCCCACCCGCGCCGGCAAAGTGATGCCGGGATTGGAGGTAGTGTAAGGTCGGTCGGATACTCTCAGTGTAGCTATGCCTACACTGGAACGTGTCGCGAAAAAATTGTACTTGCAACTAAATAGCAAATCTGTTAAGCTACCATCACTGCGCTGTGTTGTATCGCACCAATAGGAATTCTGCGTTCTCAAATTAGCAGATCTCCTTCAGATATTCAGTTGCAGGCGTTCTCTTATTGATCTCGCCGCTT
>CAIONQ010000170.1 GCA_903859705.1 uncultured Chthonomonas sp. | reverse complement strand
GATTCCAGAGGAGACCAACCAAAATCCCGCTTCCTTTTAAACACCGGCCCGCAGGGTGGTTACCGGTTTGAAGATCTCGGAACCTGTGGCGTATTCTATCAAGAAAGCTACGCAAGCCCGGCTGCAGCCGATTTTGATAACGATGGCCTGGTAGATCTCGTGTTCACAACCGTGTACGGTGTGGCATCCTTTGGTAAGCCCAACCATGCGGTACTATTCAAAAACGGCGGAGGCTTTCAGTTTAGCGATGAAACCACACCAACGGGCCTGGCCGATCAGCCACCAACCTATCAGGCAGCGTGGGCAGATTTCAACCACGATGGTGCCATAGATCTTCTGGTTGGTGGCAAGCTATACATGAATGAGGGAACAAAGGGTCACTGGCTGGAAGTACGCCTCAAGGGAGACGGCAAAAAGGTTAACACCACGGCGATTGGTGCACAGGTTCGTGTGGCTGCCAATGGGCAAACTCTTAGCCGCCAGGTCGAAGCAGGAACAGGCGAAGGCAACCAGAACGACCTTACGCTGCACTTCGGGCTCGGCACCTCCGGTACACCCATAGATCTGGAAGTTCGCTGGCCAAATGGCACCAGTCAGCATGTTCGGCATGTAAAAGCAGACCAAATTATTACAATCCCGTTCAAGGCAACGGGCAAGTAGGAGAGAAAGTATTGGCGAAGATGAGCCGCAGAAGGCTGCTGCGAACCGCAGGGGCTGTAACCGCTGTAATGGGCCTTCAGGCCGCAGCAGAAGAGTTTGCCGAGGCGGAAACAGAAGACAGGAAGCGCCCACCCAACATCCTACTCGTGCTTGTGGATGACATGGGGTACTCCGATATTGGGTGTTTTGGCAGCGAAATTACGACCCCAAATCTGGATGCGCTGGCTGCCGATGGGTTGCGGTTTACGCAGTTCTACAATACCGCCCGATGCTGGCCCTCAAGGGCTGCCCTGCTAACCGGCTACTATGCCCAGCAAGTCCGCAGAGATATAATCCCGGGCGTGCCCAGTGGCGCCGGGGGAACCCGGCCAGACTGGGCACGCCTCATGCCCGAAATGCTCCGCAAACTCGGCTACCGGTGTTACCATTCTGGCAAATGGCATCTGGATGGAATGCCGCTCAAAAACGGTTTCGATCACTCCTACAGCCTCAATGATCACGATAGGCACTTCGGCCCGAAAGAGCACACACGAGATGACGTCTCGCTGCCAGCCGTCAAGCCAGGGGAAGCTTACTACAGCAGCACTGCCATCGCAGATCATGCAATCGGCTGCCTGCACGAACACAATGCGGATCACACATTCACACCGTTCTTCAGCTATGTAGCATTCACAGCACCCCATTTCCCTGTTCAGGCGCCGCTGGAAGATATTGAGAAATTCAGGGGAGTATATGATCGAGGCTGGGATGTGCTGCGGCAGGAACGCTGGCAACGGATGCAATCTCTCCATGCTGGCGGAAGCGAACTATCGGCCATTGAGCGTGAGCTCGGCCCTCCCTATCCCTTCCCCGATGCTATCAAGTCTCTGGGGCCAAACGAAGTAAACCGGCCTTTAGAGTGGTCATCCCTCACAGAATCCCAGCGCAAATTTCAGGCATCCAAAATGGAGGTCCATGCGGCAATGGTCCACCGCATGGATGCGGAACTTGGCAGAATTCTGGAGTGCATCAAAAGCATGGGGCCAGACGAACTGGAACACACTATCGTTGTGTTTCTATCCGATAACGGTGCCAGCGCCGAAATGATGGTGCGCGGCGATGGCAACGATCCTGCCGCAACTCCGGGGCAGCCCGGCAGCTTCCTTAGCATCGGCCCGGGCTGGTCCAGCATGTGCAACACGCCGCTACGCCGCCACAAAACCTGGGTTCATGAGGGCGGCATCTCAACCCCACTCATTCTCCGATGGCCAAAGGGCATTGCAGCAAAGGGCCAGATAAGAATTACACCTGCGCATATCATCGATATTGTGCCAACTCTGTTGGAGGCAGCAGCGGGCCGCAAGGTAAAACCTGCCCGCCTGCTTGGCAAAAATGCGCCACCCCCACCCGGCCGTAGCCTCTCAAACCTGTTTGACGCTGATGCCCCTACATTTAACCGAACGCTCTGGTGGCAGCACGAAGGCAATCGAGCGTTGAGGCAGGGCAACTTTAAAATTGTGGCCGCCGGTGAGAGTAGCCCCTGGGAACTCTACGATGTTTCTGCCGACCGATCGGAAACAAAGAACATTGCACTTTCAGATCCTGATCGAGCCAAACGCATGGCAGATCACTGGCTGGCACTGCGTGAGCAGCATGTAATCCACGGCACTATGGACCTGAAGAAGCGCCCAGCGCGCAGCAAAGAGGATGATTGGGCTGATGGCTGAGATGAAAGAGCTCGACGATACCTACGTCTCCATTTAGATCAGGAATTTACCGCCAGCTATGCCCGATGCAATCACCGATACGCCTGCATTTGCAGCGCTGAACAATCAGCCATTGCCAACCGCCTTTCACATTATGACCAAGCCGATTGGCCCCATTTGCAACCTCGATTGCAGATACTGCTTTTATCTGGAAAAAGAGACGTTGTACAGCGGCCCCAGTAAACGCCCCACCTGGCAGATGAGCGATGAAGTTCTTGAGAGCTACATTCGGCAATACATTGAGCAGCAGGATATCCCCGAGATCAGCTTTGCATGGCAGGGCGGCGAACCCACACTTCTCGGCGTTCGCTTCTTTGAAAAAGTGGTGGCACTTCAGCAAAAATATGCTGCAGGCAAGGTAATTCAAAACGCACTTCAAACCAATGGCACACTGCTGGATGATAACTGGGCCGTCTTTCTGGCCGAGCATGGATTTCTGGTGGGCCTAAGCATCGATGGTCCACAAAAGCTCCACGATGCCTACCGTGTAGATAAACAGGGGCAACCATCGTTTGATAATGTGATGCGTGGGTTGCAGGCATTGCAAAAACGTAAGGTAGAGTTCAACACACTCACGGTTGTTAACCGCCTCAATAGCCGCCAGCCTTTAGAGGTGTACCGATTTCTCAAGCAAATCGGTTCGCAGTTTCATCAGTACATCCCACTGGTAGAACGTAGCCCAACAGTGGTTGTCCCGGGCGGCCTAACACTTGCGCCTCCCCCGGGTAGTGATGAAGAGTTGGAAGCTGCCGTCACAAACTGGAGCGTTACGCCCGGCGATTACGGCTCGTTCCTCATCCAGATTTTTGATGAGTGGGTAAGAAACGATGTGGCCCGCATCTTTGTGCAAACCTTTGATGTTGCCCTGGGCATTTGGGCGGGTGCCGGCGCCGCTCTGTGCGTGTTTCAGCCAACCTGTGGCAAAGCAATGGCTATGGAACACAACGGCGATGTCTATAGCTGCGATCACTATGTGTATCCCAACTACCTGCTGGGAAACATTCGTGACAAAAGCCTGAAAGAGATTGCCCTATCGCCAGCACAACAGAAGTTTGGTGCAGATAAAACCGATACCCTGCCTGCATACTGTCGAGAATGCGATGTTAAGTTCGCATGCAATGGCGAATGCCCAAAGCACCGGTTTCTCAAAACCCCAACCGGCGAGGCCGGGCTCAACTATCTTTGCGCCGGGTACCAGCGCTTCTTCCGGCATGTCGATCCGTACATGAAAACCATGACACGCCTGCTCGAAAAAAAACAGCCTCCGGCAGCAATTATGCAGATGTTAGTTGAAGCGTCAGTACGCCAGCGCTCTACAGGCAGAAACGATCCCTGCCCCTGCGGCAGCGGCAAGAAGTTCAAACAGTGCTGCCTTCAGCGCGCTTTGCCAGAGGAGTGAGCAGATCGAAACCACACATTTTGAAGCACTGTTGCTATGCCCGGGTCAACTGCCAGAAGTTCTGATCGGTTAAATGGGTAGAAGTCATTCTGCCCGAAAAACGCCTCCGTGCTTTCTGCAAAATACTCTCTTGCATTGGACATTGCATAGGCCTTATCCACCGTATCTGGCCGGCCTTCCCCATTGTGCCGGGCAACTTTATCGTACTTGCCAGATGCCCGTGCAGCATTATATGCCTTTTCGATCTCTGCATTTTCAAACCCCAACACCCTATCATGGTAGCTGTGGGCAAGCTCATGCAGAACAAAGCAGGGCATACGCGTATACTCGTGCGCAAAAATGCGCACATTCGTAAACTCAACACCCTTCACCATATCCGGGTTTCTGCCCTGTTCAATAAGCCAATCCTGCCCGGGATGATACTCGGCACCCGGCCTCACCCCGGGATATTCAGGGTTAAACCACAGCGTTACCTCCTTTAACCGCTTAACCGCAGCCGCAGGAACCACCTTTTCAATTGCCGCCAACTGCTGATTCAAAATGCGCAAAGGCACATCCATCGCACGGTTATCTTCAGCAACAAGGCGATGGTTAATCTTTATTTGCCAACCATGTACGTACTTTACATCGTACACTGCAGAGTTGGGCTTGGTATTTGTCTGGCCATGGGCCGCAGTAAGAGGCACTATCGCCAGCACCGATGCTATCAGAAATTGCCGCACGGCAATCGCCACTACCAGGCTCATTACTTACCCCCACTATTCCGACGCGCAAGTGCCTTCTGAACGGTCTTCATCCAGATATCTGCCATTATCTGGTGCCCGGAATAGGTTGGGTGCACTCCATCCCAAATCCAGTAATCTGGCGCACCACGCTTGCAGGCATCATCAAACGCCTTCTGGTACGGCACAACAATGGCGTGGTACTTCTGGGCAAGGCGAGCCACCACCTTTTGCCTGTCCTGCAATCCAGCATTCCAGGTGGTCCACTCCGCCTTTTTGGGTGCAACGGGCAGCCCGAACGGTTCGCCAAGCACCAGAATTACATTCGGGTTAGCGTCCCGAGCATCCGTTAGTATCCTCTCATACACTCGCTCATAAATATCCAGCTTAACTCTGGCATTATCGTTAACCCCTACAAGAATACTGATTACATCTGGCTTAAGCGCGGTGGAATCGGATCGCCACCGAAAGTACAGATCGTTTACAGTATCTCCACTCTGTCCTCTGTTTAAGAAGGTCCAGTTCTTATAAGGGAATGCAGCCCCATAGCGTGCAGCAATAATAAACGCATAGCCATGCCCCAGAATATGGTTAGGATCCAGGCTTCTGCCCCGGTTACCATCCGTTATAGAGTCTCCCTGAAACAGAATGCGCGCACCATCTGCAAATACCGGCGCCGGCGTTGGCGTTTGCGCCTGAGCGGAATTGCACATAACGAGTGCAGCAATAAGAACCGTAGCAAAGGAGGCCCGGTGGCCCCCTTTTGCTGATCGTGACACATGCATACGATTTTCACCCTGTTTCGGCTGATATTACCAACGGCTATGTCCCCTGCGTGGCGCTGAATACGCACCCAGAAACCAGCACACCTGGCGCCCCGGTGGTATCCAGCGAACCAACAGCGGTGCCGGTTAGCTGTGCCGCGCTTTTCGACAACTCTGCAAGCATATCCTTCGAGTATCCCGCCCAGGTTTTAACCACATGGTGTGAACCATCCAGAAGTACCGTTGTAACGCTCCGCTCAGCACGCATCGTTTTTATCAATTTCAGATCAGGATCCAGGCAAAGTGCGTATTCCGCCCCGCTCGCCTGCCGCCAAGCTTCCGCCGCCCTACCGTTGGTATTAATCACTCCCACAACCTTTACCGTATTACCAAGCGCCTTCTGCAGCCGGTTAAAGTAAACAGCCGCATCCTTGGAGCACGGGCACTCCTTCTCAATAAAAGTGAGCACTATCGGAACTGTGGTCGAAGATACAGAACCGGCAGCTTTCCCGTTTGCTGCCAGGTAACTGAAGTTCGGAGCAACAGTGCCTGTTTGTTTCTCCAGCGTAGTTGCCATGGCCTGCGTTACTGGATGGATCTGTTGATCCCTGAATTTGATTGCTGCCGCAGGATCTTTCACTACCACAAATTCAGCCATCAGGCCACCATCCTCATGGTTGGCCATATGGCAGTGGTACATAAATGCATCGGTATCGCTCGCAAAATCTTCAAACTTTGCAGCAACGGTTACCCATTCATCGCGGGGCACATAAACGGTATCTTTCCAGCCCTGCTCATACTCCGCAGGCTGCCCGCTGCTTCGCGCAATAATGTGGAACTGAACATCATGCATATGAAACGAATGTCCAAATATGCGGCCATTGTTGATCGTCCACAGCTCGGTATCCCCAAGCCGCACTATCTGATCCGCCCTATGCATGATGTAGGGCTGATTGTCGAACCAGAATGGCTGCCCGGGGTTATCTGCCGTGATATTAATGGTGCGTTTAACAGTGGCCGCAGCTGCATTCGGAAACGTATTTGTAGTGAGCACCGGTGGCAGTGTTAGCACTGGATTATCAGAGCGTGCCCCAATTTCCAAATGCAGAATTTGAAAGTCGATGTTATTCAAATAGCTGCCATTCGGTCGGCTTGTGCCAGGCTCACCGCCCGGGTAACCAAAGGGATGGTTGGCATTAAATGCCATAAGATCCAGGCTCTTCCCGGGTATTTCTGAAGTCAAATCAATCAGGATCTCGGCGCGCTCTCCAACCATCAACTGCAAACGCTTAAGTGGGATGGGTTTGTCTACAAGTCCACCATCCGTGGTGATAAGAAAGAATGTGCGATTGTCCCGAAACCCCAGGTTGTATCCTCGCTCTATTTCGCCATTCAGTATGCGCAGCCGAATAAACTGAGCAGGAACTGTTTTGCGCGCGTCCAGAGTGCCGTTTGCCAGCAGGAAGTCGCCGTACTTATCGTTGTCCCCTTCAAAGCTGAACTGGTCGTTCTTGTAAAATCGGCGACTGGTGAGCGCAAGAGGAATGTCATCCACCCCATAATTACGCGGCAGATTAAGAGCCGCCTCTTTTGGATCTCGGATGATGATCAATCCACCCGCCCCATAGGTTAGCTGCTTCTGGGTGGTTTCATGGGCATGCGGGTGGTACCAGTAGGTGCCCGCATTGTTCTTAACAACAAATGATGGAGACCACGTTTTGCCAGCCGCAATCAGCTGGTGCGGGCCACCATCCATCTTGGCCGGTACATGCAATCCGTGCCAGTGCGTAGTCGTCGGCTCATCCAGTGCGTTGGCAACGTTGATCTTAACAGTCTGCCCCTGAACCAGCTCGAGTGTTGGACCCCAGAAGGCCTCATTGTTGTAGCTGTAGGTTTTTGTGGTGGCTCCCTGCCAGAAGGAGTGCTTGCCGCTGTGCAGGCTGAGGTTAAACTCGGTGCCTTTCAACAGCTCCGGGATGTGAAGCTCCTGGTAAGGGCGCGTATTTTGAGGGGTTGCGATTGCCCCGGCAGCTGCACACAAGAGCACAGCTGCAGCAAGCACTCCAGCATTCATCCGGTTTATGATTGTAGTGTGGAAGGTCATTTTGCTGCCTTTGTATCTGCTCAGAAGTCTTAATTTGTTAAAAGCTGCAGTCACATCACTGCGGCGGCGGAGGCGGTGCTTTACCCTGCATACCCTCGGGTGCGCCCTTGCTAATTGCACTAACATTCAGCCGTGTTACTGCAATCACATGCCCCTTCATGGCGGTTAATAGGCCCGCACGGCTAACGCTGTTTGCTGGCTTCTTGATATCAAGCATATCGGAGAGTGCGTAAAGCGATACGGTATACGTCTTAAGCCCCGGCCCCTTGGAGTGTGGGGGTGCATATCCAATGTGGTTGTCTACGCTGTTATTACCGGCGATGCCAACGCCAGAGGAGTTCTCTGCCAGCGCATGTACATTGGGCGAAATGTTGTAAAGCGTCCAATACCACTTGGTTACTCCCTGCGGATCCACATGGTGCATTATGAGCGCGAACGACTTTGTACCATCTGGCACGCCACTCCACTGCAACGGTGGCGATATCCCGGCACCATCTCCGGTGTACTTCACACTAAGCATGCTGTGGTCGCCCAAACCAGAGCTGCGAAGTGTAAA
Source organism: uncultured Chthonomonas sp. (assembly GCA_903859705.1). GTDB lineage: Bacteria > Armatimonadota > Chthonomonadetes > Chthonomonadales > Chthonomonadaceae > CAIXIX01. Next base: position 68,499 of record CAIONQ010000170.1, on the reverse strand, counting down.
CTTGCCCGTTTTGTCCGTGGGGGCGGTATCTTCGGGCTGAGCTTCTTCAACCGGGCCGCGGCGCCTGTCATCTCCCCCACCACGCTGCGAATTGTCCTGCGGCGGAGCGTTGCGGACGTCTGTCTGATAGGTCTCAGATACCGTTTTCCCCCCGCCATCGACATATTCAAAACGGTAGCTACCATCCTGCTGTAGCGTGTAGTTAACACGGTACGTTAACCCGTCCATGGTGCAGGTCAGCTGATAGTTGCCGGGCCCAGGCTGCTCAAATCCAGTAATCTTTGCCCCTCGCAGCGGATTCATCGCGGGCCGAATGGGGCGCGCGCTGGCCTGCGGTTCTACCTGCCCATCCCTCTCCACCACCTCGCCATGAAAGCCACCGTTTAAATACGGAAACGTTTTAGTGGCATGGTAGTGGTAGCCCAGTGTGGAACTTTCGTGGCCATTGAAGGCATCTAACTTCCCTACTGCTGTTCCATCTGGCTCTGTATAGCCATAAATTGCATACCCATCCAAAGCAAATGCAACCGGGTGATTCTTGCCTGAGATTTTTGTTATGTAGGGCGGCGCAATGTGGTAATGATAATCATCAGCCCTGCCACAGTGGCCACCAAACTCATCCAGCTCGCCAATCGCAAACGAGTCTTCGCCACGGTTGTTCAGCGCATTGAATATGGGTACTCCATCTGCTGCGATGGCCATTGCGCCCCGCAAAAAGTGAGACTTTCCAGAAAGCGGGTTTGCCGCCACTTTTGGTTTCAGCGGAAACTGCCAGGCGTTCTGCCCCGTGTAGTTTTGCGGTATCGGTACCTGTTGCTGCCAGCTGGTAATGCCTACCATCATGCGGTGGTTCGGCATTCCATTGGACTCCACGTAGAACCACCGATCGTCAGAGCGGGTTGTAACGCTCGGGCCGAATGGGTTAAATACCTCCGCAATCGCGATTCCTCGTGCGGTTAAATGCCCTGCAGAAGCCTGGCGATGTGCATACGCTGCTGCAGCCTTATGCGTGCAGTATCCACCTAACATGAGCATCCCAAAGATGCCGTAGTATGGAATCCCCGTATGCACTGCGGATCGGTACCAGTTTTGATTTCTGCTGTCCATAACGAACCTCCCCATAAAACACGCTTCTGCCAAATTTAATTGCCAGGTTTGAGCCGGGAAAAGAACCAGAATGCCCCGGCCAATCCTATTACTACAGATCCACCTGCCAACAGCATTCGATAGATGGTAGGTTTGCGCGCTGCCAGAACACCAATTACCGGTGCAGCAACAAGCACAATGCCTGCCTGCCCACACTCCACCCCGATGTTGAAGCTGGCGAGTGCGATAGCCATGGAACTGCCAGGCAGCCCCGCCTCGTTAAGCGCACCCGCAAAACCAAAGCCGTGAATTAACCCAAAACCGAAGGCATAGAATGGGCGCAAATCACGCGGAACAACGCTCTCTTGCCCCTCGGGAACGCGTTTAAAGTGTGACCGCAAGTTCTCCACCGCGATGGCCACAATCGATAGGGCTATCAGCGGTTCAACAATCCGGGAAGCAGGATGCACAACCCCCGTGGCGGCGAGGGTAAGCGTTATGCTATGGGCAACGGTAAAAGCCGTAACCGTTTTCAGCAGCGCCTTCAGGTCTCCACCCAGCAACAGCAGCCCCAGAACAAACGCGATATGATCGGTGCCGCTTAAAATATGCTCTATACCCTGCCTCAGAAACTGAAGTGCAATGGCGCTACGTGGGCGAACCGATTCATCCCTGTGGTTGGGTGTATCCGCCAGGTCGGGATGCTGCGCGTCCAACAAAGCCTCTCTCTTTACCACACCATCCCGAACCTCTGAATAAAGCGTTCTGGATGCCTCATCTTCCGGATAAAGGCGTGCCAGTACCTCCGCATGGGCTGCAACACCGGGCACAACCAGCTGCCATGTAAGCAGGTCGTTTGTACTGTCGCCAATTATCACAGGCTGGCCGATTGCGGGCTTTTTGCCATCGATCAGAATGCGCAGTCGCTTTCGGATTGCTACATCGGTTTCCACAGGGTTCAGGCCAGGTCGCCCCCCACCCTCGGCCCGCACCAATCTGCTGATATGGGTGGTAACGTTCACCACCACATCGGATTGCCGAAAAAGAACCCGAATACCCGAGAGCGATGGATCGTGAGCATGAGCAACTCCAGCAGCCATTACCAGCCACAGAAATGTGATCATGGTTGTGAACCTGCGAAAAACGTTATGTGCTTGTTTGCATTTGATGCACAACATCCGCATCTCCTGAAGGGTACTATCTGATTGCAGGCATTTTCGCACGCATTTATTAAAGAAAAATGAAAAGCACCTCCGTTTACAAATTCAGACAGGGGACGCAGAATGCCAGACGGCAACAATAGCCAGAAAGCTATTCAATTCAAACCCGTATGGCGGATAGCAAGCATCCTGTTGACCATCGGGATTGGGCTGTTGTCGCGGAGATTTGCACATGCTCTGCCGGCGATCCTGAGTAAGAATGCCGGTGACATCCTGTGGGCTTTGGTGCTGTATCAGGTAGTAAGTTGGGGGATGAAACGGCAGGGAGTGAAACAGGCAACAATTGCCTCAGCGGCCGTCTCTATAGCCGTTGAGCTCTACAAATTTGTGCACTTCCCTGCCGCAGATGCGTTCCGCAAAACAGTTCTAAGCCAGCTGCTCCTCGGTACAAAGTTCTCATATGTCAATCTGGTATGTTATGCTCTCGGAATCGCAGCCGGCGCAGTTATAGAGCTGCAGATACGAAAACGTAACGTGTGATTGTGTAACTGCGCTAATCCAAATCCCGAATTGTACGATTGCGAGCCACACCACCGAATGCAGGGTTCGGCACCGGGGGCTGCGAGTGCACACTTTTGCGCCAGTCATTTAGCTGCTTCAACAGTCTTCTGGCAACGTCAGGCTCCGAAGATGCAAGATCGCGGGACTCCAGTGGATCCTCTCGCAAGTTGTACATCTCCGTTTTGTTGTTTTCATAGAAATTAATCAGCCTGTAATCGCCATCCCGAACAGCGCTATAAGGAGTCGCCCCACCGGCGTGATAGTGCGGATAATGCCAGTAAAGCGGCCGAGGTGCAATGCTATCACCCTGCAGCAGGGGCGTTATATTGGTTCCATCCACAATCTGCCCGGGCTTCACATTTGCGCCACAGGCATTGAGAAGCGTTGGGTAGAGATCCATCGAAATTACCGGCGTATCGTTTGTCGTACCTGCCTGCGTTATGCCCGGCCACCGAACAATAAGCGGAATGCGCACTCCCCCCTGATATACAGAGCCCTTGCCCGCACGCATCCCTAGGTTATAGGTAGACCCAAGAAGCCCGCCATTGTCGGAGGTAAACACAACTACCGTGTTATCAGCAAGGTGCAGACGCTCCAGCGCGCCCAGGATGTTTCCAACGCTATCGTCCACACTCTCCACAAGCGCAGCATAGGTCGGGTTGTTCTGTTTGTCGTCCATTTTACGGCGCAGACGGTACTTTGCCACCACTTCCGCTTTGCCCATAAGCGGAGTATGCACCGCGTGATGTGGCAAGTACAGAAAGAACGGGTGGTTCTTGTTGGCCTCAATAAACTTCACCGCCTCCTGAGATTCTCGATCTGTAAGGAACTCGCCGGGCGGTCCGTCCTTTAAAGTGGGAATGCGGTAGGGCGAGAAGTAACTGGGCGGCTGCCCCTTATCCGTGCCAGCAATATTGATATCAAAGCCATGCTTCTCCGGGTAGTACTTCGGGCCACCAAGGTGCCACTTACCAATAGATGCAGTGGAATACCCGGCATTATGAAACAAATTCCCCAGAGTCCTCTCTTGCGTGGGAAGGTACATACGCCAGTCCGGGCTCAGTAGCTTCTCATCCGTTCGTCCCTCGCCAGGTATCCAATCGGTAATATGCAGCCTGGCCGGATACTTGCCGGTTAGCAGGGCAGCCCGCGATGGAGAACACACGGTACAGGCACTGCATGCTGCGGTAAAGCGCATGCCCTGCTGTGCCAGCCTATCAATGTTGGGGGTTTGATAGAACCTGCTGCCCATACATCCGAGGTCGGTTGCCCCCAGGTCATCAATTAAGAACACAATTACATTCTTAGGGGCATTCTGCGGCTTTGATTTGGCAAGCGTCGGTGCGGCAGGCGTCAGGTTGGCCAGCAGCAGCGAAGCAGAAAGCGAAAGTGTGAGGGGTTTCTGAAGTAACAAGTGCTCTCATCCAGACATTAACATCTACAGCATTAGGTTTGATATCGCTGTATTCTGTTGCAGGCGTAAGAATTCCTTGAGTCGAAAGTGGCAAGCCCAGAGGGAGGCAGCAGTGGTGCTGATACTGCCACCCCGCTAGGCGGCGGGCACTCCGGACAAGCGCCCATTCCATTTTATCCTGTGATTTCACAATAAATCAGTTAATTTCATTATTTTTATGTATGCAATTAAATACTGCGTCAACTGCAGCCCCCCATACACCCGCATTGTGTGTCAAGCCGTATAGCCTCCGGCCCCTCTCCCTTCGAAGCTTTAAAAAGTTTTGCACCCTCACCCAGCATCCATCCGTATATCTACCAATCAAGCTATCCGGCGTCGCTTCTGTCGGAACAATGCAGCCCCAGCAGATAACACCATCGCAGCAAACAACCCGTTTACACCGGGTTCTGGCGTCACAAGTGTAGACACCGATACAGAAAAGTTATCAATATCTGCCGCGTTGTCATAACTGCCTCCAAAGTAGTCGTTTGCATTAGATATCGCAATTCCAAACTGAATAGCCGATCCATATTTGGAGAAGTCTGGATGCTGGCTCATATCGAAAATGCTAACCGGGATGTAAGGTCGGTTCTGCTGGTAGTACCCAAAACTGGATGAGGTCAAATTGTTAAATGAATAAGTGGTCCAGGCAGATGAATTCGCAAAGCCTGCCGGGTCAAAATAGATAGACCCGCCCTGCTTAAGTATAAGATAGTTACCCGCAACACCAAGTGCGCCAGGGTGTATGCGGCCATCAACACTAAAGTGTATATTCGAGATGGCTCCATGCGTCCTGGGATCGTAGGTAAAGGCACTCGCAATGTTAAGACCAATATCCGCTGAAAACGAGCCCGGGATGGCAGCATTAATGTGCAGGATATTCTCCAGGTAGCTGCCAGTATTCCCCCCAGTCAGTTGCTGGCTTGCCGTAACCGTACCGTAATTGCCACCATTACCAAGTCCATCTGCTGTAAACCACCAGTTTGCGGGAGCAAACGTGGAATCAGCATATGTAAACGTATCCGCTTTAGCACCAATTGTTGCCTGTGCACCCAACAAGCATAGGAAACCTGCAAAGCGTGCAATACTAACAAGACTGTGAGGCGATGTACGGTTTCGACTAGCTATCACTGTGGCTGAGCTCTCTTTCTACATTAGCGCGGTAATCGCAAGTAATCCACGGATCACCAGAATTGAATAACTCTCCTGTACTCATCAGGTTACAGAAGTACAAATAGAGATTACCAACGGCATCGTTACGAAATCGTCTCCAACTACACACGTACTATTAATGATGTATTACTTTTTCATCAGCTTTCCCACAGAATGCTCGCAGAAACCCCGCGTTCAACTCCAAAACCGCACTCGAAGCGCGCTACAACCGCCGCCCACCAACAGAACCACATGAGAACTTCGCGGTCTTCGCGCTCAAAATAACAACCTCCCAACGCAAACTCAGCATCACCACTCATCCGAAGGCGCGCATTTTCCACCCCCCAGCAAGCCAGAAATTGACGGGTGGACCCCGTCGATTTTTGGCGCGGTAGCCCCACAGAAAACATCGGCCCGCAGTTTACACCGCGGGCCAGTACACCAACTCAAGTTGCCGCTAATCCTTGCCAGCCTCCCCAATTGTCAGGGCAGAGTGCTTCGCATGGGTGGCCGGGTCAGCAAACTCTGGTGTAAAGTCAACTTCCCAATCGCTCTTTAGTCCCTTAATACCAGAGATCTTTAGCGATACTATTCCAGAATTGCTTACCTTCTTAGCAGTCAGGTTAGTTGCGTCAATGCCCGCCTGCTTCAACGCATCTTTCCAATTAAGATTGTTGGCGCTGTAAACCAGTGTGGAAACAAATGGCACGCCTTTTGGGTTCTTCGTAATGTCATACATCAACGCAAGGGAGTCAAAGCCTTCGATCTTGTATGTGTTCGTACCGTAGGTCTTTTTCGATGCACCCAGCTCTTTATCAATACCTGGTTTGTCTTTCTTTATTAAAGCAACAAACCAACCTGCAGCGCGCTGCGGTTTAGTTTGCGCATGTACGAGGCAAGTTGAACCTGCGCAGGCAATCACTACAGCAAGCGCAGGTATCAATCGATTGTAACGCATAAGATAAACCTTTCATTAATGCATGGGGGCCAGGTGGCAGGTGGCACCGCCCTAACACCCTGGATAGGTCTGCAGTTGGCAGCCTCAACACATTACCATTGCCACCGTTACGAGATCGTCTCAAACGTCATTCATAAATACAGGCAAACTATCGTTAATGGTTATAATCTGTGCGTATTTTGCCGCGAATTCAGGGCCGGCCTTGTGCTACAATCTCTTGCACCATACCAGTAGGATTATTTGAGGAGGAGCCGGAGTTGCGTAGATTTCGACTTTGCATTTTGGGCAATCTCACACTCCTCGAGACCTCCACAAACAGCCCGGTAAAACTCCGATCCCACTCCTGCATGGAGCTGTTAATCGCTCTGCTGGTGAGTGACCTTTGTGAACGACATCGTAACGGTTCAAAGCAGCATTCGCGAGAATGGCTGTCGCATATCATCTGGCCAGATGCCGCCGATCCACGGGCAGCTCTCAGGCAGGCCCTCTGGTCGATAAGAACAGCTGCATCGGAAGACCTTCTGCGGTCTACACGCCAATTTGTAGCGATTAACCACATTGCTCTGGATTCAGACCTCAGCGATTTGCTCGCTGTGGTTAATGCAATTCTCGCTCTTCCATCCTCCACAAATCCGCGCGAAGTCACATCCATCGGCGCAGACCTGTGCAATCTGGTAATCGATGACCTCCTGGAGTTCGGATTCGAACCGGGCAGTGACCTCGATTTGTGTCTAAAGGGCATCCGAGCCGGGCTTATCGGCAACGTGGTGAGTGCACTTCGTCGATTACAGCACGCATATGTCGCCGTACACGAGTATCACGCAGCACTAACCGTTGCCAACAAGGTTCTGGTTTTCTCAGGCAATTCTCGCTCAGCTCGTGCATCCCATGTGCAGCTGCTAAAGCGTATTGGCATGCCGGATGATACCAACGAACTGAATGCGGCGCTGAAGTTTGAAGATAACATCAAACGTGCAAGTGTGAGAGAGCGTAAGGGCAAACTCCTACTGGAGTCTGAAAGAAGTGTGCTGAACAAAGAGTTGAAACAGCGCTTCGCCATGCTATCCGCTGTCGATCAGGCGAAGCTCACGAAGCTGAGCTTACTGCCAGGCGCATTCCGGCCAGCTCTTGCCGAAGCCGTTACAGGCGCCACAGAAAGTGATCTCCAGCTTTATGTAAAGCACCTATTTGTGGACCGTAGTGGTGGTATTTACGGCTTGCTAAAACCCGTAAAAGCATTCCTCCAGTACTGCACGGCAGAACCAGATCGAGCCCACGTTAAAAACAGAATAACACAGCAGTGTTTAGCATGGTTGCAGCATCACTTCCACCAGCCCGATAATCCCCGTGCTGGTGCATTGTTCAAGGATTTATCCGAGGCAAAACCGTTCATCTCAGCCGCCTGCAACTACGTACAAGAGTTAGAAGCAAACCAGGTAGCGCACGATCTGCTATATTTTGCCTTCGCTGCCGGGCTAAGTGACTGTGTAAAATCCGCGTACGGATGGATTGATACGCAGGTGAATAAGCCAGCGCTTCAGTTGCAGGATCTATCGGCACATCTAAGGAGTTTGAAAGCACGCTCATTGGCCATAACTGGAAACTATCGTGAAGCAGCAGAACACAGCACAATCGCATTAGCCGCATTTACCATGGATAACAAGTTCTGGTTGGGTACAGCTTCACATGCCGCAGAGTTCCTGCACAGAGCTGAAAGGTATGAAGAAGCTCTGGCGGTGTGCGGCCAGGCCCGGGAATATTTCAGAAACAGTGCAGACCTTATTGGCCGACAAAATTGGTTGAGATTTGAGTCTGAGATACACCTGGCAATGAACTCATTAGGTAATGCAGAGGAATGCCTGAACGCATGTATGGAGCTTCTTGGCAACGATAATGGCACAGAATTAGTGCGAGCAAACTGCTACTATTGGCTGGCGCACATCGCTTTACAGAGCAGTGATCACAGGGAAGCCGAAACCAATTTGCTTAAATCTATTGAGATTAGGAGCCAGAAAGAAGATCTCAAAGGCGAAGCGCAATCGCTCGCGTTGCTCGCCGAATTATATAGCCGAACAGGCAGACACACGGAAGCGATCATCACCTGCAGAAGCAGCCTCCGCCTGATCGATATGCTAAATGATCCGAACTCACGAGCCTCAATCCTTGGCAACATGGCACAAGTTTACGCCAGATACGGCCTAACAGAAGACGCCCGCAAATTCGGCAACGAAGCACTCACTCACTGGACCTCGGTTGGCCACAGTAACTGGATACAATACGCGCAACAGATTTTGCAGAGTATCGGCCAGCAAACCGGTTAGTTTGCTGGCCGACTTCAAACATGCAGCGTTTACTCCAGCTTTAATCCATCCTGATCTTTTTCCGGAGATTTCAGCTCGGCCCTGAGCTGTTTTAATTTCTGCTCCAGCTGCTTTTGAACTGCAGCATAAGATGGCGCGCCAAACACGCTCTTCATCTCATGCGGGTCCTTCTTCAAGTCAAAAAGCTCCCAGTAATTGAACTGCGGCTCATAAAAATGCACCAGTTTGTAGCGTTCCGTTACCACGCCGTACTGCTTCGGAACGTTGTGCTCAGATGGGTTTTCATAATAATGATAGTAAAAGCTAGTACGCCAATCTACCGGTGTTTTACCAGCAAGCACCTGCCGCATGCTTCTGCCCTGCATATCTGCAGGAACGGCAACACCGGCAGCATCCAGAAACGTTTCTGCAAAATCCAGGTTTGATACCATTGTCTTCGATACGCTGCCCGGCTTCGTAACGCCCGGCCAGCGCACAATGAGAGGTGTTCTCAAAGACTCCTCAAAGATCCAGCGCTTATCAAACCAGCCATGCTCGCCAAGATAAAAACCCTGATCCGAAGCATAAACAACGATGGTATTCTTATCCAGTCCACTCTTTTTCAGGTAATCCAAAACCTCGCCAACACTTTGATCCACCGAATCTATAGTTGCCAGATAGTCGTGCATGTAACGTTGATACTTCCACCGCACCAGATCGTCACCGGCTAGGTTTTCCTCACGAAACTGCTGGTTACGCGGGCCATAGTATTGGTCCCAGAGTTTGCGCTGTGCCGGAGTGAGAGAGCCATTGGGGATAAGCTTTAAGTCATTTGGCGTAAGCTCATGTGCAATCGACATCGTTTGATTATGCTCGCCTTTGCCGCGTCCGGAGTAATCATCAAACAACGTTGGCGGCTCAGGAAATGTAACGCCATCGTAATGATTAAGGTTCTTCAGGGCGGGCTCCCACGGCCGATGCGGGGCCTTGTGTTGGCACATAAGCAGAAACGGTTTAGAGGGATCCCGCCCCAGTTTCAACCACGCCAATGCATCCTGTGTTATAAGGTCTGTTACGTAGCCTTCACGCTTCGTCTTACCGCCCTCATGCAGAAAAACCGGGTTGTAGTACACCCCCTGCCCGGGCAGCACATTCCAGTAGTCAAAACCTGTGGGCTCCGAAACAAGGTGCCACTTACCAACCATTGCGGTTTGATAGCCAGCCTGTTGTAGCAGCTTGGGGAAGGTTTGCTGCGAACCATCGAAGCGGCTGTTGTTATCATAAAATCCGTTAAGATGGCTGTATTTGCCGGTTAGCACTGCCGCCCGGCTTGGCCCACAGAGCGAGTTGGTTGTGAGGCACCGGTCAAAACGCATCCCCTCTCTTGCCAGCCGATCGATGTTGGGAGTGTTGTTCAGATGCTGGCCGTAAGCACCAACCGCCTGAAAAGCGTGGTCATCAGAAAAGATAAACACGATATTGGGGTGAGCCGCCGCAGTCTTATGGGCCGCGAAAGTTGGTGTGGGTGCTGGATCTGGCACGGCAGGAGCGCAGACAACTACAGGACCGGCAATAGTGCCTAGAGCCGTGATTGCGCCTGTTACAAAGCGTGCTGAACTTGTGAACGAGGTGCCCCGCATTACTTGTCTCCCGGCGTTTTAACCGCCGCTGCTGCGGCGTTGCGCACATCCAGTGTCAGTTCGTCTGGCCAGCGGTTTTGCCCTATAGCAGCAACGGCCGCCTTGTCGCCACGCTGGTATGCTGCCAGAAACCGGGCTGTTACTTCGTTTATCATCTGGTAGGTTGTAGCTGCAGAAGTGTAGTTAAACTCTGCTCCGCCTGCCCAGCGTTTCCCTTTGCCTGCCCCATCCCCGAACTGCGGATTGAACTGCGGCACATCTGTAAACGAGAAGTGCCCGCCGTTCTTCATTTCGAACAGAACGGATGGTCCCTGCTGCTTTGCATGATGCCCCCTTACGATGTTGTTGCCAATGATGCCGATAGTTCGATCCTCAGTACCGATCATCCACAGCGTGGGAACCGTGAACTTCGTGTGCTCCGGATAAGCTCCAGACATCGCAATAACCAGCTTAAACCGGCTATCCACATCGGCAACCTTAACCGCCGTCATAGATCCAAAGGACATACCTGCTGCACAGGGACTTGTAAGATCGAACTTTTTATAGAAGCGGTTTTTGGAGTCAGAATTCCACGCGGTGGCACTATCCAACAAAAAGCGCACATCGGCAACCCTATCGATAGAGCTATGCAGGCGTTCGGAAGCCTGCATTTTCACAACACCCTCGGGCAGTGCGGTTATGCCAGCATTCGCAGTGTGGTCGGCAGATATCACTATATATCCAAGCGCACACATGTGCTCAAACCAGAAGGTGTTCTGATACCGAAATCCGCCATTCCCATGAGAAAAGATGATAACCGGCCACTTGCCGCGCCGAAGGCGCGCATCCCGGTGCGCATGCATTCGGTAAGTGGCATCTACTTCGTGGCCACCGGCCTCCATTCCGAAGCCTTTTCGGAAGAACTCCGATATCTCTGCTGGCATAGGCGCCGGGTAAAAGCTGGATAGTTTGACATCTGGTAACTGCCTGGCGGCATCCTCTGCCGGGTACCAAACATCCGTAACAAGCTGCCGTGCCCGGTGCGTAAATGCGTCGGTTCTAGAGGAATCCGTAAGCTGAACGGTTGTCACACCTACAGGGTAACTGGGCTTATCTGCCCTGCATGGCTTTTGTACTGCCAACATTACCGCCCACATACAAATCTTCAGCACGGTCTTGCAGCCGCTCCCCACGTTAAACACGCGCATGTATTCTCTCCGTCACCGCATCTATTTCGCTGAGTCAAATTTCTGCCGCAGCTCTGCTCTCTCCTGCCTGCCACCACCCTCACATGTGCAAAACCTGCGCCTCAACGGCGCAGTTGCCCCAATAATCTGGGACTAATCAACCAGAGATGTGCCGTTTTCATCAATAATAAACGGCGCATTCAGGAGCCGAAAATGCCTAACACAAATGACATTGACATTGTGCGTGAACTCGCGAAGGACACTGCCGAGATTGCTGCCCTGCCTGTCCAGGAAGAAACGCGACACCTTTGGCGGAACTTGAATGCGCTGAAACCCACGCGCCCTATGGCAATGATGGACCAGGTTTGCTGGAATGAACTGGAGATAACCCCAGAGCTGCAGTTGCGCTGCGAAACGCCAGCGATGCGCAGATTGGAACGGATGCTCCGCCGCCAGCTGTATCAGTGGAATAACTTCCGAGTAGATATGGTTGTAGAGCCATTTGTGAGAATACCAATGGCCATCCATAATACCGGCTTCGGCTTAGTTGTGGATGAAGAAACTGCGATTACAGACCCGGATAACGACGTGGTTGCGCACCGTTTTCATAATCAGTTCGAAACAGACGATGATCTGTTCAAAATTCAGATGCCTGTGATTACATTTGATGCCTTAGAAACAAGGCGCCGAGAAGAAGAGGCACGAGAACTTTTCGATGGCATTCTACATGTTCGTATGGAAGGCCTCGATCCCTACCTCTCCATCTGGGACCCCATCAGCACCTGGATGGGCGTGCAGCCAGCCTTAATGGCACTCGTGGATAGGCCCGAGTTTATGCATGCCCTGGCATCTCGGCTGACCGAGGGATACATAACACTACTGGACCAGGTAGAGGCTCTGGGCCTGGTGTGTGGACCTCAAAGCCTTATTCATTGCACGGGCGCCTGGACAGACGAGTTGCCCGATGCAGGATCGGGAAACGGGACGGCTACTTTCAAAGATCGATGGATGTTTGGGCTGGCACAGATGTTTTCCGGCGCATCTCCCCGTATGTTCAGGGATTTTGAAATTCAGTACACGGCAAAGATCTGTGAAAGGTTTGGGCTGGTTTACTACGGCTGTTGCGACCCACTGGACGGTAAGATGCGAGAAGTAAGGATGTTGCCGAATGTGCGAAAGATATCCATGAGCCCATGGGTAAATGTAGACCTCGGCGCGGAGCGAATTGGCAAAGACTATGTCTACTCCCGCAAGCCTAACCCCGCGCTGCTGGCATGGGACGTTATGGAAGATGATGAGATACTGGCCGATTTGAACCACGTGAAAACAGCATGTGCAAAAAATGGCTGTCCTCTTGAGTACATTCTGAAAGATATCAGCACCATTCGCAAAGATCCTACGCGCTTAAACCGCTGGGCAGATATGGTTATGCAAGTGTGCAAAGAATAGGCATCTGGCTTGGGTACCAAAAATAAGTGTGAACTAATGTGGGATGGTGTGCGTCTGCACAGATTGTATTTACTCGCCACAGAGAAGCACTGGGAAACACGAATTGCCCAACCTGTTGGCCCTTTACGGGAGATTTCCAGATGAGATCACGTTGTAGAGTATCTCTGGCTGCCATAGCGGCAATGCTGCCCGGGCTATGTGCGGCTGGATATCTACCGGCATATGCACAGCATAAGCCGATGCAGAAGTCTGCGGCCGTTTCACAGCCAAAGTTCAACCTCAAAGGACTTTCGGAAGAACAGAGAATTGTTCACGTGCTAAACAGACTTGGCTATGGCCCTCGCCCGGGAGATGTAGCACGCGTAAAGGCTATTGGGCTAAAGGCTTATATCGACCAGCAGCTAAACCCGGACTTAATTCCAGACGATGATGTTAACAAGAAGCTGGCAGAGTTTACAACATTAAAGATGACCGGTACTGAGATTGCCGAAATGGAGCGCTCAGTACAGATGAGCAATGCAAATCTGTTAAGAATTCAGAACCAGATGGCACAACGCGGCGCTATGGCTGGCTCCAATGCTATTCAGGGAGCAATTTCTGCAGCACAATCGGTAACACAACCTCAGGCAGGGCAGAATGTTCGCCGCGCAGTGGATATTTACCAGAATGCTACCGAGGAAGAGCGCAAAATTCTGGATGAAGGCCGAATGGCCAGACAGAAACAAACCGCAAGCGGCACAGAGCTTGTCATGAACAAGATTGTGCGTGCAGCCGAAAGCAACAGGCAACTGTACGAAGTGATGGTTGATTTCTGGGCAAACCACTTTAACATTGATGCTTCTAAAGTGCGTTCATCCATCCTTGTGGATGAGGAAACAGTAATTCGCCCACACGCGCTGGGTAAGTTTAGAGATCTACTGAATGCCTCGGCAACGTCTGCTGCCATGATGCTGTATCTAGACAATGCCCAATCGGTTGCCCCCCCACCCCCCGCACGGCCCGCCCGGCAGATAACATTTGAACAACTGCAGAATATGGCTGCCCGCGGGCTGCCACAGCCAGTTCAAATGATGAAACGCATAACGGCAGCAGCAGAAGCGGAGAAGGTTGCCCCAGAGAAGATCTTTGAACGCTTCCAGATGGGAGCGCGACCGGCTGCCAGACCTGGCCAGAAGCTGGGCTTGAACGAGAACTATGCCCGGGAACTGATGGAACTTCACACCCTGGGTGTGGACGGCGGATACACCCAGAAGGACGTCACCGAAGTGGCGCGTTGCCTCACTGGCTGGGGTATCAAAGGCGGCAGATATACAGGTGAGTTTGAGTACCATCCGAAGCTGCACGATATGACTGCAAAAACAGTGCTGGGCGTAACCATACCGCCAGGCGGCGGCATGGAGGATGGCCAGAAAGTGCTGGAAATGCTGGCGAGCCATCCATCCACCATGAAGTTCATATCTACCAAGCTTTGCAAACGCTTTGTGTGTGATGTACCGCCCGCTGCGCTGGTAGATAAGTGCGTTGCAACCTGGAAATCTACAGATGGGGATATTCGTGAAATCCTGAAAACTATCTTCAGCAGCCACGAATTTCTCTCGCAGGGGGCGTTCCACTCTAAGATAAAATCGCCATACGAGTATGTCGTTTCAGCGGTACGTGCTGCCGGAGCTTCTGTGCTAACACAGCCACCGTTGCCTGCCCGGCCCGCACTGGCCGCGTTGCGGCCCGCCAACTTCCAGATAAACGTTTTTGCACAAAACGGTGCAGGGCAGGCCAATCCACGCTTGCTTAGTGGCAACATTGGCTTGCTTGGCCAGCCCCTGTTTAACTTTGGATTTCCAACGGGATATCCTGAGGAATCATCAAAATGGGTATCTACCGGAGCGCTCATAGGGCGAATAAACTTTGCACTCAGCTTCACAGCGGGCAAACTTGCCGACGTAGATCTCACGAACTCGGTATTGAAGACTGCCGAGATTGCCACAATGAATGCCGACAAACAGGTGGATACCATAGCCCGAGACCTTTTGGGAGAACCAGTTTCGGCAAAGACGAGAGCTACCATCGTGCGAGAAATCGGCACTGATACTGCTGACCCTCGTAAAATCGCATCGCTTATTCTTGGCTCACCAGAGTTCCAGAGGAGATAACGGCAATGTCTATTACTCGCCGAATGCTGATAAAAAACGGGGCTGTAGGTATCTTCTCGGTAGGGCTGGGGCCAGCTCTCGGTCCAACCTTTCTTCAACGGGCAGCACTTGCGCAAGATGCACCCGGTGGAGCTCGAAAGAAAACCCTGGTATGCCTCTTTATGCGCGGAGCCGCAGATGGCCTCTCAATAGTGGTTCCGCATGGTGAGCCGGAGTTGTATAAGGTTCGTCCCAATATTGCGATCCCACAGAGTGAAGTGGTGGATCTTGACGGCATGTTTGGCCTTCACCCATCTCTGGCCCCATTGGCAAAGATATACAAAGAGGGTCACCTTGCGGCGGTACACGCATGCGGATCTCCCAGCAACTCACGCTCCCACTTCGATGCCATGGATTATATGGAGAGTGGTTCGCCAGATAACAAAGTTGTGCAGGATGGTTGGCTGGCGAGAACTGCCATGATGTGCCCGGAAGACCGCGCCGCAAAAAACAGCCCCTTCCGTACGGTTGCCATTGGCGGAGGCCTACCTCGAAGCCTGCAGGGCGAAGCAGGAGCCCTTGCCATTCCAGATCTGCGATCTTTTGGAATTCAGGAGATTGCGGCCAGAGGCCGTTCTAATGGTGCGAGCGCAAGCAGCACCGCCGGTGGCTTTGAAGCACTTTATGATCAGGCAGTTGGCGATGTGCTGCACGGAACCGGCAAAGAGAGCTTTGATGCCCTGAAAGCGCTGAAAAAGATTAACCCGGCAACATATACGCCAGAGAGATCGGCCGTTTACCCGGCAGGTAAGCTTGGTGAGAGCTTCAAGCAGATTGCCCAGCTCATCAAATCTGGAATTGGCGTTGAAATCGCATTTACCGATGTTGGCGGATGGGATACACACGCAAACCAGGTGCAAAATGGCACTCCTTCTGCAGGCAACCTCGCAAACCGATTGCGTGAAGTTGGCCAGGCGCTTTCTGCTTTCTACTATGACCTTGGCGACCGAATGAGCGACGTGGTAGTAATTACCATGAGCGAGTTTGGCAGAACGGTTAAACAGAACGGCACGGGCGGTACTGACCATGGGCATGCCACATGCTACTTTGCCATGGGTGGCCCGGTAAAGGGTGGCAAGGTTTATGGCGACTGGCCCGGCCTAACCACAGATAAGCTGTATGAAGGCCGCGATCTAAACCTCACAACCGACTTCCGCGCGGTTTTCGGGGAAGTTGCCAGCCGGCACATGGGCGTGAAAGACCTCGCAAAACTGTTCCCCGGCTACACCGGCGGCGAACAGAGCTTCCGCGGCATAATAGGCTAAGTAACGCGAATCCATCGTTTCTTCCAGCAATAAAGCAGGGACTGCGGCGGCAGAGGGGGAATCCTCTGCTGCCGCATCTTTGTTAGCAGTGTTCGGAAGGGTGATGCAATGAAGGTATCTGTCGGGCTGATACCAGCCATGGTGCTGGCAGTAATCGGGGGGATTTTCCCCAGCGGAAAAGCCGAGTGTCAGAGCTTTTCTACTTCATTTAATGTGCGGCTTACGGGCGCGGCTGGCGATGGCATGCACGATGACACCGTTGCCATAAACGCCACCATCCGGGCATGCTCGCGCGCAGGGGGCGGCACAGTAGTAGTTCCCGGCGGAAAGTACTTAACTGGTACCATCCACATGAGCTCCAACTGCACATTGCACCTTGATGCAGGTGCCATTCTGCTTGGCAAGCCAGATAGATCCGGTTACGATCCTGCCGAAACCCTGAAGTTCAAGAACGCTGCCGATCAGGAAACCTCGTTTTTCAATCATGCGCTCATCCAGTGTGAAGGCCTCACACATGCCTCCATATCTGGCGATGGCGAAATAGATGCAAACTTTACAAAACGCCATGGCCCAAAGCCAATTGCTGCCCGCAATTGCAACTTCTTTTCTGTTAAGGGCATAACCATTCGCAATGCACCCAATTACAACATTAGCATGCTTGGGTGCAACCACGTAACCATTGATGGCGTAACCATACTGAATGGCTATGCAGATGGGATAGACCCCGATTCCTGTTCCAATGTCAGCATCTCGAACTGCCACATAGAGTCGCGCGATGATGCAATTGTCCTGAAATCCAGCTTCTCACTGGGTGTGCATCGCCCCTGCGAAAACGTTACCGTTACAAATTGCTACCTTGGAACAACCTGTTACTGTTTTAAACTCGGTACCGAATCTGGAAGCGACTTTCGGCAAATCTCCGTTAGTAATTGTGTAATGGGTGGGTTTCCACAGGCAGGCCCTGCATCTGGCGGAGTTGCACTCGAGTCTGTAGATGGCGCGAACATCAGCGGTGTTACGGTGAGTAACCTCGCCATGGATGGAGTGCGAAGCCCATTCTACATGCGGTTAGGAAACCGCGGGCGAGATCTGAGCCCCGCAGTGCCAGGCTCGCTTGCCCATGTTGCCATATCCAACATCGTTGCCCGCAATGCATCCCTGGTTTGCACACTTGCGGGCATACCGGGAAGCATGATTGAAGATGTTCGGCTATCCCACATTCAGATTTCATACAGTGGTGCCGGAATGCTTCGTAAATTAGAGATACCAGTGCCAGAGAGCATTGCGGACTACCCCGACGATGACATGTTTGGACCACTGCCGAGCGACGGCTTGTATTTACGCCATCTTCGAAACGTGAGAATGGACCACATAGACATTACAACTACCCCTAACCTGTATCGATTGGCCGTGCCAGACGACAGGAAAGTAGATTGGAACCAGAAGCCACCGAGTAATACACTGCCATCTGGCAAATCGGTAATGATATACTGCCAGGACGTTGCCAACACTGTATTTGAGGTTGTGCCGATATGGAGCACTACTGATGGCCAACCCTCTGTGGTGCTGGACGCATGTGGGATTGTAGAATTTATAGATTGCGCACCTGATGGAAACCTGACAAAAAGTGTGCTTTTAAAAGGCACAAAACAGTCAGATCTGCGAATTTACGGTCACAAAGTGTCATAAACTAGGTCGATCACAGAGGACTCTCCAGATACACACGAGAACTTGAGTTTGCATTAGTGGCCAGCTGGTCTTGTGTGTGCTTGAGAGGAATTCTGGTATGGTTTCAGGTTCTACCAGCAATGCGTCTGCCACTCCGTTGCGATGGCAGACGCTTCTATTTGTGGGGTTATCTCTCTCCATTGGTTGGGGAATACGCGGCAATTATGGCCACCAGTGGGGCGCGGCACTACCTGGGGCGCTGGCAGCAATGGCTGCTGTACTAATTTCCAAACGCGATGACTGGGTGCGAAGAATAGCTTATTTCGGCGTTTTTGGTGCTGCAGGCTGGGCAATTGGCGCCTGCATGGCCTACATGGTGCTGATTGCATATACGCACTCTGGCCATTCTGGTTCAGTACTTTATGGATTTTACTGCCTGTTTGTCGTTGGCTTTCTGTGGGGAGCTGTGGGCGGCATGGGCACGGCCCTGCCAGCATACCTGAGTAGAGAAAAGTTATCTCAGTTTGTGGTTCCGTTCATTATCCTATTTATTGCATGGTGGGCAGAAAACCAGTTTGAGGCGCACTTCATTGATACTGTTCCGAAGTGGCATAAACACAGCCCTATGGATTGGTTTGATACAGACTGGATGTCTGCCCTGCTTACCATTATCCTCATCCCATTACGCGGGATAATCCGGCGAAAATTGGACTGGGCTGAACGACTTATCATAGCGTGTGCTGCGGGATGGTGGATAGGTTTCCTCATACTTAAGGTTGGCCTGCATGTGTCCATGGCACCCAACAAGAGCGAGAGCTGGGTGGGAAATCTTGGGCTTACGATTGCGCTTTTTGTTTATTTATGGCGCACTGGTGTTAGAGGAGCCGTGCTGAGCGGCGCCATAACTGGCGTACTTGGTGGAGCAGCATTTGCGCTGGCTGTACTGTTCAAACTTACCGAAATTAAATCAGGATTGGATACCAACTGGCATAGCGTGCTGGAGCAATCCTACGGATTTATGAATGGTGTTGCACTAGCTGTTGCTTTTATACCTCTCTTTAAGAGGGCGCCTATTGCCGTTGATGAACCCGCCGTACCAGGGTTTTACAACGGTTTTATGGTTGCCTTTTTGATGCTGCTGTTAACCTACCTGAACATGTGGAAGCAGGTTACGGATTGGACGGATAGCAAGGCAATTAAGCCACAAATGTATTTTCTTACCACCGCTGGCTGGTTTGACCTGTTCTACTTTTTACTGGCAGCAACGTTTATCTGGCTCATTCGCAGCCACCTGCGCAAGCCCATCGCACTAGTCCCTCAATCGGCACTGGGCAAAGCGCAACTGCTGTTTTTGGCGCTCAACTGGTGGATGATAATTGCCAATTTCATGAAGGCTCTGGTTTCCTTCGACAAGGTTCGCCTTATAACGGAAGGCACCATATTTGTCAACGGCTTACTTGTTAGCCTGATGTGCCTGCTGTGGGCCAACGAAACACACGAACAGCGAGTGCTTCAAAGCGCAGGATATGAGCCACTATTACGCAGAGCATGGGCTTTTGGTGCGCTGCTGTTTGCTGTTGTCCCAGTGGTTTGCTGGGCCGGAGTTCGCGCCATGTATGGCGACCAGTTTGCCGGCTATGCCGGACACCATTACCGATTTGGGCCGAAGGCAAAGCCCACAGGAGAGTAATTCCACATGAGGACACGTCGTGTTTTTGATATGTGCCCCACAGCATTCGCACTAACGCTTGCGGCTCTGTGTGCAGCCCCAACTCTAGCCAAGCCCGGCACTCCGCAGCCGCATACGAAAGGGGGCACCTCGATGAAAACTGCTACTCCGATGTACAAAGGCGAGCTAATATTCACGCCTGAACACCGGCACAATCATGGCAGCTGCGTTGTAGAAATGCCCGGTGGCGGCCTGTTTACTTGCTGGTACCGTGGATCAGGTGAACGCACAGCAGATGATGTGGCAATCATGGGCTCGCGCCTTACAAAAGGCTCTCATATTTGGGAAAAGGAGATGGTAATTTCGGATACTCCGGGATTTCCTGATACTAATCCATGCATCTGGGTGGACCCTTTAAAGCGCCTGTGGCTGATGCACTCTACTATTTTAAATAATCAGTGGGAAAGTGCAATTACGCGCGTTAAAATTAGCTCCTCTTTTTCAAAACCGGGCACGGCCGTTAAGTGGGATAAGAGCGACTTGATGCTGCTCAAACCAGGGCCAGAGTTTTCGGAAGCTCTGGTTCGGGATATTCCGGGCGTGTGGGAGCCAGTGCTGCAAAAGGCCGAGCCCGCCCGCGCAGCAAAAGTACGCATATTGATGGCAGGAGTACTGGCTAAGGCAAAAGACAAGCTGGCCATGCGGCTTGGTTGGATGACGCGTGCACACCCTACCCTTATCCAACTTAAGGGCGGTGGGCAACGCCTGCTTGTGCCGCTTTACTCCGATTTTTATGACATTTCGCTGGTGGGCTACACCGATGACCTGGGTGAGACCTGGCAAGTAAGTGCCCCGATAATCAGCCAGAGTGGCGTTCAGCCATCTATTTTGCAACGAAAAGATGGAACGCTGTTGGCCTTTATGCGTGACAATGGCCCGCCACCTCAACGAGTTCAGCTGTCGGAATCGTCGGATGAAGGCAAAACATGGAGCATTGCTCACGACATTGAGCTTCCAGACCCCGGAGCTGGCGTTGAAGCCATTATTCTTAAAAGTGGCCGCTGGCTTATGCTAAACAACGATACAGAGGACGGACGGCACAGCCTCGCCATATCCGTTTCTGAAGATGAGGGCCGAACATGGCTCTACAAGAAATGGGTAGAGCATGATACAGATCCAAAAACATTTGGATCGTACTCTTACCCATCCATTATCCAGGCGAAGGATGGCTCAATTCACATGAGCTACTCCATATCCATGCGCAAGTCGTCCGCTTCCGAGCCATCTTCAGGCGAAAGCATCAAGCATGTAGAGATCAACGAAGCGTGGATTCTCGATCCCAATGGCAGGCAGCCTATTCAGGCTAAATAGTGCATTCGGAGTCACTCTCAACAATTATCATCAGGAGTAACAGTCATCATGAAATCACTTGTGTCTGCTGCCGTGGCAATTAGTGCCGCGGCTGCAGCGCTGACTGTAGGAGCGCCAGCACTAGCTGGCCCTACTTCTACTACCTATCCTCAGCTATTAGCAACACGGTACGCACCAGGCACGCCAATGCCTGCGGGCTTCAATGAGCCCATTACCAACTTTGACTTCGTAGACCGAAGCAAACTGCCCGCCGGTGCACAGATCCTTTCTGCAGCTCGTGGCCGCAACGGATCGCTATGGGTAATAACCGATAAGGGTGGCTTTAAGACTGGCAAGAACGGGCAGGGATTTGGCCCAATTGTTCACCCCAAATGGCTGCAGACATTGCAGCCTACCGTACCGGTAGATACCGTTGTAACCTGTGTAGCTGGCGATAAAGATGGTAACATCCTTGCTGGCACCAATTTCGGACTGTTCTTTACCGATGGCAATGATTGGTGGCATGGCATTGATCGCCGCGACGGAATGCCTGTAGAGGTTCTCCGTTGCCTGTACACGGCACCAAATGGCGACCTATGGGCGGGAACCGCAAATGGCGCATGGCGCATGCGCAATGGGCGATTTCGGTACTTTGCTGGCAAGCGCTGGCTGCCAGGCAATAACGTAACGCACATCTGGGGCGACAGTACGGGGCGAATATGGCTTAACACCAATGCTGGATTTGCAGGCATTGAAGAAAAGCAAATAACCCTTGCACAGAAGGCCACGTACTTTAACGACATAACTCAGAAGTATAACAACCGCCGCGGCTACATAAACGAGCGCCATCTAAAAGACCCATCTGATCTTGCCAGTGGCCGATTTGAGGCAAGCGACAACGATGGCCTGTGGAATGGCATGTACGTTGCAGCAATGGCATATCGTTACGCAGCCACCAAAGACGAGGCCGCTCGCAAGGATGGCTGGCAGGCTCTTAATGCGATGCTTGAGCTAGAGCGCCTTACCGGTATTTCTGGTTTCCCGGCGCGTGCAGTTGTAACTGACGAGGAGCTCAAGAACGGCGTTGACGGCTTCAGCGCTGATGAAACAGTTCGTGTTGACGGCGAAGGCGAGAAGATTTGGTTCCGGTCTAAAGTCGATCCGCATGTGTGGTGTAAGGGCGATACCAGCTCAGACGAACTAGATGGCCACTACTTTGCATGGACTACCTTCTTTGACCTGGCCGCTACTCCAGAACAGAAGAAGAAGATTGCAGCCACCTGTCAGCGAGTTACCGATAACATTATTGCGGGTGGGTTTAACCTGATTGGCCATACGGGAAAGCGCACCCGATGGGGCGTGTTTGCTCCCGAGACAATCAATGATGACCCTGCATGGGCGGATCAGCGCGCGCTCAACTCCATGCAGATGATGGCCTACTTAAAGGCAACGTTCCACTTTACAGGTGATGCAAAATATGAGAAATTGTATGAAATGCTGATTAATCAGCATCATTACCTGCTCAATACGCTGGCATGGCGAACACGTACGCCGGCAGAGTGGCAGAACATCAACCACTCAGACGATGAGATGGCGTACATCAACTACCATACGCTTCTAACGTTGGAAACGGACGCCTCCCGGCGCAAAATCCTGCTTCAGAGCCTGCGTGGCACATGGGAAGATACTGGCGTGCTACAATCTCTGAAATTTGAGCGCAGCCCATTCTACAACTACATGTACGGCGGACTTACGGGTGCACCCTGTGCACCAGATGAGGCAGAGGAATCACTTCAGGATTGGCCGTGGGACCGCGTACAGTGGAGAATGGTTAACAGCAAGAGAGATGACGTGCAGTTTAAATCAGGTCGTGGTCTTCACTCTGCGCGTGAACTAACGCGCGTTCTTCCAATTTCCGAGCGCGCGCTGCATCGCTGGAACGGCAATCCCTTTGATGCAGATGGTGGTGGCGATGGTGAAGTGCTGGATGATGGCGCGGCCTGGCTGCTTGGCTACTGGGTAGGTGTTTACTATGGATACTTGCCTGCCGGGAAGTAACCATAAGTAGAGTGGACATTAATAAGGGGGGTGGCAGAGTAATCTGCCACCCCCCTTATTAATCTATGCCGGGTGCCTCATCAGATTACGGCCTATTCCGCATGTTGATCGTCACCAGTAAGCAATCCGTAGTACCGCCCCATCCAATATGCAAGCAGCCAATCGTTTTGACGATCCTCTCGCTGCCCTCCATTGCCAATTACTGCCTTATAGGGCTCCTGATCCCACATACATAGCCCCATCTCGGTTCGCGGCACCAGTCGATCCAGGAAGCCTTCTTCTAATCCAGGAGTAAGGTCTCGGCGAACATCATCGCGCTTAGAATTATCTACGGTCCATTCGATGTGAGATAGTGGCCATTCTCGAAGTGTAGTTACTGCACGGTCCAGCGGGCCAGTTTGGCCAGAGTACCGGTTGTACACAAAGTCATAGAACGGAATGCCATCTTTTGCACAGGCTTTGTGCCAGTTCTGAATGCTGAGCTTTGCCTTGGATTGAAGTGTTGGAAAGATCAGGTGATTCATGAGGTTGGGATACGTGATTGTTAGCAGTTCATCTTCGATATGGGTGCGTTCCGAAGGCGTATCGAAGATGGTTCGGGTCATCAACGTGTCATACCCGTACTTCTTGATTAAGAGGTTGGCAGATTCGATATACTTTGCTTTGTGCGTCATATGGTATGCCACACCAAGGTAAGAGATCATTTCTACCGCGTTGCCTGCGGCCTCTTCATGCCAGTTCGGATCGCCTATCAGGCTGCGTGGTGACCAGTTGCCCCACTGTGTACCTCGGCCATCGATATCAACCAGTAAATAACCGTGATCCACGATGCCACCAATTATTCGATCTACCTGGTCTGCAACCAGTTTTTTCTCCTCATCATCTGCAGCCAGATCAAAGTAACTGCCGTAGCCAAACATATGGCCATCCACTTCGTCTGAGCTGGCATCCCGCTTCCATAGCCACTTGCCATCTGCTGTTGGCAGCCAACGCTTTTCGATAGACTTAGCACGCGGATCAGTCCTTCGCGCTTCTGCTATCTCGCGCGGTGTAAACGTTCTATCTACCTCATGGCGCGGGGCCAGCCCGTCAACAGGCATAATCGATCTCGCGATGAAGTGGCTCGTGCCGGTGGCGCGCTGAAGTGCCAGCAGGGCATGAAATGCAACTTTTGCATTCGCTCTTGCTGCAGGATCGTGCGTTACCGCATAACGCATAGACTCCATGGCCAGGTACATACCCGTATGTTCGCCATCGTTGTCATCGTCCTCGATGAAGCTCTTCGAAAGATCCCCCGGCGTTACAAGTACAGCAGGGCCAACCAGGCCGGGCTCTCGCAGGTGGCGTTTGCGGAGGTTTTCCAGGTAGTACTGTGCTTTTTGCGCCAGTGTCATTGGGCGAGACTTAATAGCATCCACGCCGCCTGCAGTTGCCACCCAGGCAGTACCAGTAGCATCAACGGCTACGTCGCGAACATCATCGCTCAAAAGCCAGCGACGGCTGTGCCGAAGGCTCCATTTGCCATGATCATATCGAACCACACCTATTGGAGTTGCGCACCAGATGCGATCCTGAGCATCAGAGAATACGGACCGCGCAATGCGGTACGGCATACCATCGCGTGCAGTTAGCGAGCCTACACGATGGTCTCCCTGGTAAAAATCTAGTCCACCCGTTGAGGAGATTGCAAACTTGCCACCGGGCAAAGT
The DNA here is from genome assembly GCA_903859705.1 of uncultured Chthonomonas sp. Lineage (GTDB taxonomy): Bacteria > Armatimonadota > Chthonomonadetes > Chthonomonadales > Chthonomonadaceae > CAIXIX01. Next base: position 43,666 of record CAIONQ010000170.1, on the reverse strand, counting down.
CGCGAAGCCGGAGATATTGCTGCTTAGTACTGCGTTTGGGTGTGAATATCTTATAGATGAATCACCCAATGTTGGCTTAATGTCGGCGGGTATGTGATACAGGCCGCTGGCAGTACCCACCCAGACTTCACCGTGCTCATCCAACCGAAGTGCCCGGATGTTCGTTTGTGATGTGCCAAATACTCTAACAAATTTTAATGCACTGGATATACGCCAGATGCCGGTAGGCCCAGCGGCGAGTATCTGTTCACCACCCTCAGGGGTGCTGCATGCACGCACACAGGCAATTGCTGAGCCTTTGAGCTCTGTAGGATGCACAGATTGGTCTGCTGGATCAATCCAGAACAGGCCATTCCAGGAGCCTATCCAGACCTTGCCAGATCTATCTATGGTAATGCTGTGCACCGGGCCAAGGTCCGTGCCGCCAATTGGTGCGCTCCAGATTCCGGACTTCAGTACATGAAGTCCATCCGCACTTCCTGCCCAAACGGTGCCATCTTTTGATACTGCGATGCAGCGCACGTCATTGGCATCTGAAGTTGCAAGAGCATGCTCTTCGTGATACTCCTGTTCGAAGGCAATGTCACGTACGGGTGTTTGCGCCATGGCCTCAACCCCGCAAAATATACTGACCGCAGACACGGCCAAAACTGTCTTACAGACAAGCGATCTGATCACCATGCTCGCCCTTATCCCCTGTTCCTAACGACTGTTTCGCGGCATTAATATCCGCAATTGTTGAGCATAAACGTCGACGAACCAAACAAAAACTGCGGGCCCCGCCTCCCTGAGGAAACGGAGCCCGCAATTCGAGGCTAATACCGACCGATATTACTGTCCGGCCGGAGCACTGGATTGCCCAGCGCCAAGCTTCTTCTGAAGCTCGCCAAGGCTCTGTGCCGCGTCGCCGGCAGTTTTTTCCTTATCGGCGGGCAGCTCGAGCAGGGGCTGACCCTTCGCTTTGCGCAACTTATTCTCTTCTTCGAGGGGACCCTTGTCGCCCTTTTTCGCTGCCATTAGCGGAAGGAGATTATGTTTATAATCATCGTCCTGCTGACCTGCAGTTTTCCACCCGCCATTGAAAGCGTAGAACCCGCCTGCTCCGAGGATGAGAACGAGAATAACCACGGCAATGATCGTCAAGATCGGCGGAGCGTCTTTGCCCTTGAGCTTGTCAAGTTTATCGGAAGCCATGACTTACTTTCCTCTACGAAATCACTCAGGCCACAGCGGGTCGGTAGAGATCGTGTAGTTGATATTCTCAATATCGAGGTTCTTCTGCTCAAGGGAGCTGAACTTCTTAGCCTTTGCATGGCCATCAAGCCAGCAAATGTTCAGCATTCCGGAGTGGCGCCACGGGCCAGCCTTGAAGTTGTTGATCAAGGTGGTTTCGTTGGTCAGACCGGCCTTAAGTGCCTGCAGCCAGGAGTCCATGGTTTCCCATGCTTCTGTGTCAGGAACGTTGTCACCAACGATGCTCGGGGAGAACAGATTCTCGAGCTGCTCGTCGTGCGAGTCATAGATGAACAGGCACTCTGCGGGAGCAACAACAGCGGCCAGGGTAACCGGGCCAACTACTGCGCCACCGGTAGAGGTTGCGCTGCCCCATGCTCCGGGCGGGCTGGGCGAACCCGGGAAGTCGTCGTTAGACGAGTCCACGTTCATCGCGTAGCCAAAGCAACCGAATTCGCGCTTGTCCGGGCAGATGAAAATCTGCGAGTTCTTGGTATAAGCAAGAAGCGGAATTTCCCAATCAACCCATGCGCGGTTGTTGGCGTTGTAGTTGGAGTTGCCGTTGAAGCACGAGTCGTTCTGGTGAGCGAAGCGGTTGCCTGCGAATACCAGAGACTCATCGTAGTCCTGAGCATACATCATCGAAGCGGTGCCCATCTGCTTGACATTAGACAAGCAGGAAATCGCACGGGCCTTTTCACGAGCCTGTGCGAACACCGGGAAAAGAATTGCTGCGAGGATCGCGATAATCGCGATAACCACGAGTAATTCGATCAGTGTAAAACCCTGATCTTTACGGCGTAGCATATAAGCCTTCTCCTTATTAGGTTCTGCTGCACGGTTCACAGTCGGAGTGATGTTCGATCTTTTGAACAACTGCGAAGCGTACTGTCATATTACAATGATTTCGGATCAAATCCTGCCGATGCGCAGAAGATTCATCGCCGTTTTTTGTCAACTTTCAGTTTTTACCGCCAGTTGTTGCAATTCCCTCGATGAAACTACGTTGCGCAAAGAAGAACAGAATGAGAATTGGCATTATGAACAGGGTTGATGCTGCCATAAGTCGGGACCATTCTGCCCCATGATTTGACAGAAACTGCTGTAATCCATACGCAAGTGTGTACTTGTGGACGTCATTTATGTACAACAATGGTCCAAAAAAGTCATTCCACACCCACAAAAATTGAAAGAGAGCACATGTTGTTAGCGCTGGCCTGGCAAGCGGCAGCATTACACGTGCAAAGATTGTCCATTCATTGGCACCATCCATGCGTGCGGCTTCGCTCAAGTCCCCGGGCAAGGTTTTGTAAAACTGGGTTAATAGAAAAATGAAGAATGGATTACCAAAAAATGCCGGCACGGTGAGCGGAAGGTAGGTTCCATACCAACCAAGCCAGCGAAACACCACGAAAACGGGGATCATTGTTACCTGGGCCGGCAAAGCCATAGTCGCAATCATGACCATAAACAGGACATCCTTGCCCTTGAACTCCAACCTCGCAAATCCATAAGCAACCATTGCGCTGGATAGAACAGCACCCACAACATTAAACAGGCACAGCTTAAGCGTATTCCGAAGGTACATTACCATTGGGATGGCGTGCAAAGCCTCAGGGTAGTTCTTCCACACAAATGGGTGTGGAACAATGGTTTTCATAGTTACGCCCGCAGTTTCAGATCCGAAGATCTGAGTATCCGCCTTAAGTGACGTTGCTACCATCCATATAAGCGGCAACAGGGCGGGCACAGCGAGCAGGATAAGAGCGATGTGCGTAAACAGCTTTGGCAGCCTGGACCGGTTATCAGTCGACATAGCCCAGGTCCTTTCTGCGCTTTAGTTCGTGCGCTACTTCCGTTTCCAGCCACACGATTGCGTCTTCGGGAGTTTTGGTACCGCGCGTTACGTAATCGTTTGTTTTCTGAACCTGGTCCATAAGGTAGGTCTGGTAAGGAACGGGAGGCGTGATGCAAATATTGTCGCTAGCCGCAACATCAAGGAATGTTCTATACTGCGGCACTTCTTTCAGCCACTTCTGGTAAACAGGTGCTTCCGCAGTGAGTGGCGACAGAGGCATCCAACCGAATATAGGATAAAACTCTGCTGCGCGAATCGGATCGTGAATACCGCTCCAGAACCGGATAAACTCCCAGCCACCCTTCGGCTCTCGAGCTCCCTTTGGCATCACGAGAAAGTTCGTCATAGAGAAGCTTGCCTTGGGTTTGCCACCACGCGGGGGCGGAACGGTTGCCGTCCGGTATTCAATCTGAGGTGCATATCTATGTAGCTGCTCCACGCGCCATTCACCATCCGCGATAATCGAATACTTATCGTGCATGAACGACCAGGATGCGCCGTCGTCACTTGCCAGCCCTGATTCAAACTTTACGACCTTGTCAAATCCGAATCGCTTGCGCGTATCTGCAAGAAAGTGCAACGCCTTTAAGTTTTCAGGCGTGTTCAACGTTAGCTTTCCGGTTTTTTCGTCAAAGAATCCACCGCCAAACAGAGGTGCTACTGTCTGGAAATCTTTGGGCAGGAAGCCAAGGCGGGATATATCTCCACCTTTTTCCACTTTATGTAGCTTCTCCGCCACATCCAGCAAGTCTTCCAGAGTCTCAGGGAAGTGATCAGGATTAAGGCCGGCCTCTCGGAAGTGATCTGGCCTATAATAGCAGACCCACAGGTCGAAACCTTCTACAATCCCATAAAGATGCCCGTTGTACCACCCACTCTTGCGAATAACCGGATACGCAGTCTCTTTGAGCCTGCGCATCTCATCAGTTGACATAAACGGGTCCAGAGGCTGAATCAGGCCACTCTGTGCCCAAACGCTGGTGATCTGCGACCATACAAGCACGACATCAGGTGGGTCACCGCCGACAGTCGAAAGCATCAGCTTACTGTCTGCCTCCGTATCGGACATCAGCAGTGGTTCCATCTCATAAGTATCCTGGCTGCGATTGAACGCCTCCAGAGTGGCCATCATAGGCTCCATCCAGATGCCGCCCAATTCGTGCCAGAAGCGCACTTTACGCCTTTTGGTATGAAAAAAGAAACTTGTGGGCTGAAGCACAAAGCCAGCGGCAGCAACAGAAGCGGCCGCCCCAACCACCGTTCTTATTGCTTTCCTTCGTCCGGGGTCGAATCCGTCAGCTGCCATAGTGCACCCACTTCTTCTGAGACCGGAAGAGAACGATATTAATAGTCATGATTACTGCGAACAAAACCCAGGCAAGTGCACTGGCATATCCCATGTCCAGGTAACGCCAGGCTCTTTGGAAGAGATACAGGGCATAATAAAGCGTGGAGTCCTCTGGCCCACCCTTTGTCATCACATAGGCTTCCGTAAAGTACTGGAATGCACCGATTACTCCCATAATCAAGTTAAAGAAGATAACCGGCGTCAGCATCGGGATAGTCACATGGCGAAGGCGCTGAACAGGATTTGCACCATCCAGCAGAGCTGCTTCATAGAGATACGCAGGGATGTCCTTAAGGCCAGCTAGGTATATAACCATGCTTCCGCCTACACCCCATAGCGACATCATTATCAAGCTCCACGGAGCCCATTTCGGATCCAAAAGCCATGCGGGACCTTCAATCCCAATCTTGTGCAACATTCCGTTCACAAGGCCTATCTCAGGGTTAAGCAACCACAAAAAGATAGTTGCTGTTGCAACGGTAGGCACAATAGAAGGCAGAAAGAAGATGGTGCGGTAGATGCTGAGGCCGCGCACGTTCTGATTGAGCAGAAGTGCCAGAGCTACGCCACACACTATTCCAAGTGGAACAGACACTGCGGCGAAGCGAAGCGTAACCCAAAGTGCAGTATGGAACTGCGGGTCATCATGTAGCAACATCTTGTAGTTCTGCCCCCCCACCCAAACGGGAGGAGTAACGATGTTGTATCGTGTGAAAGACAGATAGATGCTGGAGAGAAAGGGGAAACTCGTAAAGAGCAGGAACCCGATGAGCCAGGGGGCAATGAAGCCGTAGCCGGTTAAATTTTCACGTAAGAATTTGGATCGCATGAGCTCGCTTCGACGGACCGTAGAGACACACAGTTGCCGCCATATGCGCTAAGTCTTCCCGGCGCTCTGTCGACCAGCGTACAGTAATCTGATTACGTTCTCGACAATTCCACACAGAGAGCAATGCGTATGCGCAGTTCTCCGTGATTATAACATCTGCTTGTCCCAGAGGCAAGACGCGCGGAGGCCATTATGACGAAATTGCAGGGATTTTACTGAAGATTTTGTCAGACTTGTGTTGGAAAAGTTTCCTGAACAAGATCAACATCATCGCATGCCTGTGCAGGTGAACCCGCCCAGAACGTGTGTGAAGGTATCGTTTCACCCTTCATAACGAGCGACAAGTGCCCCACATGGGCATCATTTTTCAGTTCTGACTCACACAGAATTACAGAGTAGTTTCCCACGCTGCAGCGATCTCCTACCTTGATGGGGCCAACCTTCATAACACGATCTTCAAACAGGTGAGCCTGAAGCGGCGCGTTAGCATTGATGGCAGCATCCTCACCTATCGAAATGAGATCACTCTCAGTCCAGTCCGTAGAGTTTATGAATGCCCGGTCGCCAACAGCACACCCCAAAAACCTCATAAATGCGCTTACATAGGGAGTACCGATAATGGTAGTGATGAATAGCGGAGCACCAAAATCATGCAATATCGCCGAGTGTGTCTCGGTTTTCCATACAAACTGGCTCCACAACGGTTGTATGGTTGGTCTGTATGTACCAATAAATAGCTTTTTCGAAAGCCAGCATATCCCGGCGCCCATAAACGCACCAAGCAGATAAAGTAACGGCACTGCAAGCACAGCGGCTGTTAGCGTGTGCTCGTTCCAGATCAGCACGAAACCTTCAACCAGGAGAGATGCAACAACCAACTGACATAAACCTGGCAGTACCACTCTTGCCGTTTCGTGCATCAATCGCTGTAAATACAGGCTTGTGGTAGGTTTATATGTTTGTGTTGGATCAAAAGAATCCATTACCTGGCGATTTGGCATCCGAAATGCTGGTGAGCCAAGCCAGGCCTGATCATGGCCATTTTCAGACGCCTTTACTTGATCATTTGATGGGCAAACTGACAGTACACCCAGCAGAAATTCATCTGGAACGTGGCAGCCCTGGGGCACTACTGAATCGTTGCCAAGAAAAGCCCGCGTTCCAACGATGGTACGTTCCAGAAAAATCTTTCCATTTCGCCGAATTGGCCGGCCAATGCTTACTTCGCTGGCGAGGAAGCTCTCGGCCCCCATCTCAACCAGATCATATGGCATCCTGCGCGGCAACGCAATTTCGCACCGCGGCCCGCACTTCATTCCGAGTGCAATACACCATGGGCGCGTGAAAAGGGAATCGTACAGAGGCACTATCAGTGGGCTACATAGCTCGAGATGCTTCTCAGAGAACCATTTGCGTAGCCAGGTAAACCCGGGATAGTCGTAAGTGCCAGGTTTCAACCGCCCAATTATTGCCCACTTTACCAGTAGCACCTGAACCGCAGCAGCCGATACAAGAGCCATAGCATAAACTGGCTCCCACAAATACGCGAGGAAAACTTTGCTGGAGTTGTAAAGTGTAAATGCCACTGAAACAAATGGCACAGCTTCCAACATTGCCAAAACAATAACCAGAAACACTTGTATCAAAGCATAGGTTAATAGCTTGCCTTGCGAAGGCTGCTTGGCAGGATCATATTCCGGCAGCATGCGTGTTTCGGCCTTGCGGGCGATACTCCCCTGCCACTCTTCACCTGCCGGCACTGAGATCCCGGCACGGATACATGTGAGGTCACGCAAGCTGGAACCTCTCTGCATTGTTGCACCGCCAGAGAGCCCGGCCCGCACACCAATCGAGCATCCATCTTCGATTTTTACTGACCGGAGGTGCAGCTGGCCATATGCCACTTCGGCCGCGTGAATCCAGGATGAGTTTTCCAGACTGCAATCGTTACCAATGTCCAACAAATCCGGGCAGTCTATCTCAAGTGATTCGATGAGTACATTTTTGCCAACGCGCGCGCCAAGGCAACGTAAGTACACAGATGCCAGCGGAGTGCCTGTAATATGAGTTACAGGAGCAATACTAATTAGCCGGTTAACAAACCACCAGCGCACATAGGTACTGCCCCACAATGGATAGCTTCCGGGCTTTGTTCTGCCCACAACTATCCACTTAAGTGCAATTACAAGCCCAAGTAGAAGCGGTACAGAGATGGCATGCAGCGCCAACCCAAGTATGAGTGCGATATAGTCGTGATGGCCAATTTCTGCCGACAGATAGATTGCGGCGAGAATTGGCCCCAACCAGAAAAAACCCTGGATTGCAAAGAGAATGAGTATCCCGATTGCCTGCCAGAACTTTGCAGCCATATAAGTTGAGCGGGAAACCGGGTGAAAATCCGGAATTTTGTGCTCAGACTCAACCTGGTTATCCAGCATTGCAGCAAAACCGCGCACGCTGGGATTCTCGTAGAGTTCCAATACAGACACTCGCGCGAAGACACGATGCGTGCGCATCTTGCTTATAAAGCGGGATGCAAGCAGCGAGTAGCCGCCGAGATCGCGAAAGAAATCGTCTGTTGCTGAAATCTCTTCGATACCAAACAGCTCTTTCCAGGTATCGATAACAAGCTGTTCATTTTCCGTTTGGGCCGGAACAATCTCCCGCTCAATTCTGAATATTGCACCACGCAGTAGTTGACACGCAGCGCGATCGACTTTGCCAGATGGTAGCCGCGGAATGCGCTCTACGTGCTCGAAGACAGCAGGAATCATGTGCGCAGGCAGATTATCTCGCATCTGCATCAGTACTGCGCTTATATCGAAATCTTCAGGATCTCGTACAACAATGAGTGCAGCCAGCATTTTATCGCCGGCTTCAGTATCTCGAACCGAAACTACTCCAGATTGCACACCGGGGCATGCTGCAAGGCAGCTCTCTATCTCGCTGAGCTCAATTCGATGTCCCCGTATCTTAATCTGGCCATCGATTCGGCCGAGCCATACAATGTTGCCGTTAGCATCAATGCGTGCACGGTCGCCAGTACGATACAACTTATCCGTAAATGTGCCAGCTATTGCATGCGGGTTATCGAGAAACTTCTCAGCAGTAAGGTCATCTCGGCCCATATACCCGGGAGAAAGGCCAACACCGGAGATACAAAGCTCACCTTCCGCACCCTCTGGCACCACATTTAACTGCTCATCCAACACATAGCAGAAGTAATTAGGAAGCGGCTTGCCGATGGTAATCGCCTCGCCTGGCTTACTGAATGAGAAGGTTGCTCCTACGGTGGCCTCTGTTGGCCCATATGTATTGAGCACCTCGCGGTTTTTTGTCCACCACCGGTTTACCAGAGCGGCAGGCAAATTCTCTGCCCCAAAGAGTATCCTCTTGAGAGTAGGAACATCCTCCTCTAGCATTGAGAGAAGGGTTGGTGCACACGAAACAATCGTAACATGAAAATCGTTTAAGAACGCACCCAGGTCTATACCAGAGTAGACCTCTTTTGCAGTTGCCACCGCAAGAGTTCCACCCGCTGCAAAGGTTGGCCAAATTTCTTCATGGTGGCCATCTGAGGCGGGAGAGAAACCCTGAAAAACTACGTCATCGTGCTGAACTCGAATGCATTCTATTTGATTGCCAGCAACGAAGTTCGATAGCGCAGCGTGAGATATTGGCACACCCTTCGGTCTACCAGTTGAACCAGATGTAAATATTATGTAGGCGTGGGCTTCGGATTTTAACAGCGCTGCAGCGTTAGTTAGGTCATCGGTCTCAAGGCCGGTAGACCGCGCAAAAAGATCATTGAGCGAAATAACAGCACAGTTTGGAACGATATCGTCTGAAAACTGTGAAGCATCTTCAACAATTAATACTCCCGGGTTGGCATCCTCGATACAATCACGAATTCTATTTAGGGGTGACGAAGCATCGATAGGTACGTATGTTGCGCCAGTTTTTAGAATCGCAATTAACAGCAGTACTGTACGTGGACCGCGAGTGAGCACAAAAGAAGCTCTAACGCCTGGGCCAATCCCCAGGTTCTGCAGTGCACGCGCAATCTGGTTGGTTTGTTGATGCAGTTCCCGGTACGAAATTTTTACGCCACGGGCAACAATTGCCAGTTTATCTGGTACCGCCGCGCTCCAATGTGCAATCGAATCGGTAACGAACCCCTTCAGTAGCGTGGGGTCGAAACGCACATCGGCTGGCTGTCCGGAAGACGCCATGTTATCTGCCGATACCGTATCCGACATCAGGTCAAAACCTCTCTCAGCTATTCATCTCCGAACAGCTCATTCACAAGTAAGAATAATGGGTTAACTACCAATGCTTGGCGCGGCCGAAAATCCACAGTCCCTATCCTGTAGTTACGGCAACAAACGCACCTAATAGGATAGCACAGTTTTATGCCGTGGTTGGGCTCAATCAACAATAGTGCACGCTGTGCGCATTGCAAATGGATCGTTGACCACCGCAAGCAACCGTGCTGTTTGAAAGTGTGATACTCATGCTACTCTGGCAGGATTCCAGTGCTGGGGTAATGAAACGCCACAACAGGGGTGGGTTAAAGTAACGGACGGATTTGGTTATCTACCGGCCGTTTCTGGGCCAATCCAATCGATATGTACAATAACGGTAAGGCAGGTATCAACGTGACCAGGTACGGGTGGCGGTCGGGGCTTCTGACTGCAGCGGGATTGACAGCACTATTTCTTAGTTTCGGTAATGCACCGGCGCGTGCAAACGAATCAGCCACTCTTTACCGAGACGAATGGGGTATTCCCCATGTTTATGCTCCAGATCTGGCAACGGCCAGTTATGCACTTGGATATGCACAGGCAGAAGATAGGCTCGAAGAGCTACTACTCAACTATCGCCGTGCCAACGGAACCGTTTCAGAGGTGTTGGGCGCATCGCACTTCGCCGAAGACCATGAGCAGAAGCTGTACAGGCACGCCGAGATAGCGCGCGCAAAATATAGCCAGATCAGTCCTGAAGTTCGCCAGTCCATCGAATCCTATCAAGCGGGCGTTCGGAAGTTTATGAAGGATCACCCGGAGCAGGTGCCAGCATGGGCTCAGGAAATTCACCCATGGGATGTGATTGCTCTTGGAAGATACATTATCTGGGGATGGCCACTCGGCGAAGCTGAAGATGACCTTGAGAAGGTCAGCATTAGGCCAGATGTTCCGCCAGAATATCACGGCTCTAACGAAATGCTTATTGCTCCGAAGCGGACTTCCATTGGTGCCCCCCTTGCAGTAATTGATCCACACCTAACCTGGTATGGTCCTTTCCGCTTTTATGCTGAACGAATTTATGCGGGAAACTATCAGGTATCGGGAGTATGCCTCCTAGGCATGCCACTGCCAACGCTTGGCCACAGTAGATGGTGCTCGGTTGCAATGACAACGGGTGGGCCGGATACTACGGATGTATATGAAGAGGAGCTCAATCCCGCTAACCCCCACCAGTACAAATATAATGGCAAGTGGCGCAGTTTAAAGGTATGGAAAGATCGCATCGGCGTTAAGGTGGGCAATGAGATTAAGTACCAGGAGATAACGCTCGAAGCCTCGCACCATGGCCCAATAATGGCTCACAAAAACGGTAAGGCATATGCTATGGCTTCGATGTACGAGGAGGCAGTGGGCCTCGCAGATCAATCGTACAAGATGATGACGGCCCACAACATTACTGAAATGAAAAAAGCGCTGGAGATGCGCCAGTTGATGATGCAAAACGTAATGGTGGCCACCATACAGGGCGATATATTCTACTGCCGCACGGGCAGAGTGCCAGTACGCGCCCCAGGAGTTGATTGGACAAAACCGGTACCCGGCAACACCTCTGCAACCGAGTTCCGTGGCCTCCATCACAATTCCGATATGGTGCAGATCCTTAACCCGGTATCCGGGTACATGCATAACTGCAATGTAACACCAGCCGGCATGATGAAGAACAGCCCTTTACTTCCCGAAAAGTTTGCTAAGTACCCATATATCTACAACGCAACGTTTGATGAGCCGCGCCATCAGCGCTCTGAGATGATGACAGAGCTTCTCGATGAGGCAACCAACGTAAGCGTAGACAAGATGATTGAGATAGCATTCAGCTCCCGCGTATGGCATGCAGAGCTGTGGCAGGAGCGGCTTAAGAAGGCAGTCGGCAGCACAACGGTATCGGGTGATGCGGGTGTTATTCTTGAGCGTGTGCTTCGATGGAATCGGGTTAGCTCGGCCGATTCTATGGATGCAATGGCGTTCTTCGCGTTTAAGAAGGGTCTGCCCGACAAGGCAATGAAGGCCACAGAACCAACACCGGACCTTACTGACGACACTTTAGTACTGGCACTTTCAAAAGGCGCAGAAGTGCTCCACACCATGTTCGGCAAGATTGATGTTAAATACGGAGACTATTTCCGGATTGGCCGCGAAGGGAGCGACACCACGTATCCGGCAAGCGGCGGATCTCTAAAGGGTGACTCCGTTGAAGTTGGCATGGCAACCCCGCACGCAATATCGTATGGTAAGCACAATGGACTGATGGTTGGGCATGGCGGACAGACTGCCACACAGATAGTTGCCATGACAAATCCACCGCAATCCTGGGCAATACTCCCACTCGGCGAGAGTGACCATAAGGAAAGCGGTCACTGGGACGATCAGGCCGAAAAACTCTTCTCGAAAGGGAAGGCAGCGTCAACATACTTCCTGAATAGGAAAGAACTGATTAAGCATGCAACTTCGGTTAGAATCATCGAAGTTGAAAATTAGTTAGATATATTGCTACAGGGCCGTTCATAACAATTCTTTAGGGTTGTTGTGAACGGCCCACTTCTTTTATACAAACGTGGAGGCTGCAGTGATTTACCAACACAGGAAATTGAGCTGGGTGCTGCAGGCGGCGATTGTTTCGTTATTTTTAATAGCTCAATTCCCGCACGCAGTTTGTGCGCAGATCACAAGGTTTCCTGAATACCGATTTACCAATCCGCAAAATATCCCCAAATGGATTGCTGCGCACGATCTGGCACCGATCCGGCAGAGCGGCGCGAACATCGAGCTATCGATTACAGGCGCCGACCCGTACGCTATTGGCCCCGAAGCGAACTACCCCACAGGCACTCCTCTCTGGCTTGAAATGAGGCTGCTCTCGCAACAGGGCGGTACTGGCCAGGTGTTTTACTTCCGAGATGGCCACGGCCCTGTAGAACAGGACTCTGCAAAGTTCCCGGCACCAGCCGGCAAGTGGTGTACCATTCGTGTACCCATCCCAGCGCTTGGGGCCGGGTTTCGGCTGCGTTTTGATCCACCAGGTGAACACGGAACGTGCCTTGTTTCTTATATCCGCACAAGCAGGCGTGTATTGCTTCCCGAACCTGTTTGGCAGGGACTGCGAAGCTCGTTTATCCTCCCACTCCCCCGGCAAATCATATCCGGTAGTTCCACACTCAGCGTCAGCACCACTCTCCCAGATCAATTTGTGATGCGTGTATCTGGGAAAGTAGCCTTCCGAGGAATTGAAGGGGGGAAAATTGGGTTCACCCTTCCAAACACTTCACAACTAAAATGGCTAGATCTTCGGCGGTCAAAAATATTCGTAAAGAAGGTCGGCCCCGTCATTCGCGTAACACAAAGGGTAGTAGATGGAGGCGGAGCTACGTGGCTGCTAGATAGGACATATAAACCATTGCCCGATGGTGGCTTTCAGATAAGTTCTCAGGTGCAAACTAATCATAAGCGCCGGGTTGTTTATCTGCCAGTGCTGCTATGCAGTTCAGGGGAAGGCGGCCCACATGGCGAAGAAAAGGAACATGGTCTGTTCGCTGGGCTGGAATATCTGGACAAGAACGAACCTTCCAGCAGCGAACAGGACTTAATTGGCCCGCAGGCCATTCGTTCTGTAACGGATACTTTACGCATTACAATGCCGTTGATGGTAGTGGAGCAAGCTGGTCTCAGCTCATCTTTTAGTTGGAAGTTCGATAATGCCCTCAGCGCCGTATTCGATAGCCCAGACCGTATTTACCACTCTCATGGGCATGTGATGGGATTGCTGTTTCCTGGTTCTAATGGCACCTCGGACCGTGTGGAAGGCAACCTCTTACCGTACGAGGGCACGGATATGTTGCCCGGCCATGCGTTATTCGCTGTTGCCGAGCTGCACGCACAGCCAGCGAATAGCGTTCTATCAGCTGTGCAGCAATACCTGAAAAGACACCCGCTCCCGGTAGTACCGATGCAAGGTGTTCGCTATCCAGATTATATTCTTCAGGCTGCTCACGCCTGGTTGGATTCTGCAGTTTCTGCCAATGGGCTCTATCGACATGCATTTGTGCCCGGTGGCAACTTTAACCCTGGCCCTGCCGCAGATGCAGCGCTACTGATAGACTGGCTCGCCTCGGTCCCCAATGTTGATGCAGATAGAGGAAGGCTGATACTTGCTGCTCGGAATGCAATAAGCAAGGTTCCCTTAGCAGAGAGAGCAGCCAACGGAGTTTCTCACGTTCGATACCCAGCACCATGCCTGAATTTTGGAGGCGTTGCAGACTCGATGAATTCAGCCAAACAGCAAGCAACTGGTTTGGCAACAATGTTTGAGCCAGATGGGCGCGTATTGTACAGGGCTTCTCCAGACAAGACAGATCTCGGCAAAACACACTTCGAGAAAGATGCAAATGGATTAACGAGCCAACTGGTTTTCAGTCTGCTTCAGAATGCAGCTTTTGCAGGGGATTGGGCGCTGATAAACCATGGCATTGCATTACTGCACCGGCTCGATAGGTTTGAGAACACAGTTCCGCGTGGTGCTCAAACCTGGGAAGTACCGCTGCACACGCCTGATATTCTGGCATCAGCAAATATGGTTAATGCCTATGTGCTTGGTTACCGGCTCACCGGCGATAAAACCCTCTTGAAGCATGCGGAGCACTGGGCCTGGAGCGGGGTTCCATTTGTATACTTGCGCAACCCTACTGCGGGCGCCATTGGTCTATATGCTACCACTCCTGTTCTGGGCGCTACACAGTGGATATCGCCAAACTGGATGGGGCTGCCCGTGCAATGGTGCGGGCTCGTGTTCTCGGCAGCTCTATATGAACTTGCAGACGTTGGATCTCCTGAAGCCGCATTTTGGGCCAGACTTGCAGACGGAATAACAGCATCCGGAATACAGCAATCCTACCCGGCCACAGATCCAAACTTGTTTGGATTGTTGCCCGATTCATTTAGCCTGAGGCCACAAACCAGAAACTTTGCAGCCATAAACCCGGGCACATTGCAGGTAAACGCAATTCGGTTATTCAGGATGAACCCTGTTTATCAAATGCTACTGCTGCCCGGGAAACATGGAATAGTGCATGCTCCGTGCCACCTGCGCATTACATCCAGAACCGCCAGATCCATTGAGTTGCTTGTTGAGCCATGGCAGTCTCACCCTGTAAGCGTCCTGATTTCCGGTATCCAAGGCAATGTAAATACAACCATTACGGAAAAAAATTATGCGCCCAGTTCCATTGCCACCGAAAGAGATGGTTCAGAAACCGGACGCATGATTTTACAGATACATGGATCAGCAAAGTTAGTAATTTCCTGGGATGGACCTTAACTCAGTGCTGCAAGCACTAAGTCACCCATGGCTGTAGTACTTATAGGTGCCGAACCGTCACCAGCTATATCAGCAGTACGTGCACCTTCGGTAAGCACCTTGCTTACTGCAGTCTCAATTGCTACGGCGGCAACTTCTTCACCCAGTGAGTGTCGGAGCAGTAGTGCACATGATAAGATTGTGGCCAATGGATTTGCCACCCCCTTCCCTGCGATATCTGGCGCGCTACCGTGAATTGGCTCATAGAGGCCAAAGGTGCCTCGCCCACCTGCGGTCTCTCGAGATCCCAGGCTAGCAGACGGCAGCATGCCAAGACTTCCCGTGAGCATGGATGCCTCATCACTCAGGATATCGCCGAACATGTTTTCCGTTACTATGACATCAAATTGAGCGGGGTTTCTTACCAGTTGCATGGCGCAGTTATCTACCAGCATATGGCTAAGTGCCACATCGGGATACCGTGCACTCACTTCAACAACCACTTCTCGCCACAGCCTGGAAGTTTCAAGAACGTTCGCTTTGTCTACAGAACAGAGGTTGCCACCACGTTTGCGCGCTGCTTCGAAGCCCACTACAGCTATGCGTTCGATTTCGTGGCGTGAATACACACAGGTATCTGTAGCAGTTTGCCCATCCTCAGAGCGGCCTTTTGGCTTGCCAAAGTAAATGCCTCCAGTAAGCTCGCGCACCACAAGCAGGTCCAACCCACCCCCAACAATGTCGGCTCTCAAAGAGGAAACAGACGCGAGGGCCGGAAACAGAGTTGCAGGGCGGAGGTTTGCAAATAGTCCCAACTCTCGCCGTAGAGGAAGGAGGGCACCTACTTCTGGTCTCAAAGTAGCAGGGTGCACATTGTCCCATTTTGGACCACCAACCGCACCTAACAAAACAGCATCTGAATTCTTACAGAGCTCAAGTGTTTCTGGCGGTAATGGGTGACCAGTAGCATCATAAGCAATACCGCCAACAAGTGCCGGCGTCAATTCGAACTCAAGAGAGTACTTCTCTCCTACGGCAACGAGCACACGCTGTGCCTGAGCAACTATTTCGGGCCCAATGCCATCTCCGGAAAGGACCGCAATATGATACGTCATGTTAACAAAAACCTCCGATAAGCCTGTATTCACAGTTTACCGCGCTTTTTGGCTGGTTACCCGCTAATTAGTCCGCATCAAGCACATCTTCTGGATGGCAATATGCGTCCATTTACCTTACGTTTACTTCAATACGTTTCCTTCAGAACCTCATCGAGAATCCTGGCACGCACGTTACAGCAACATCCTACCAAAAACAAATATGGGTTGGCCAAACTTAAAAACGGTCCCCCGGATTCAGGGAGACCGTCTAATTGCAATATCATTCATTCCAACGAAATACAAAATAACGTTGGTGCTTACTAATTCATCTACTCAATCATTGCACCATCAGGGCGTCGGAATGACAGCCGATATTGGGAAGCCTCTTTAGCATCTGGTGTCATGATGGTAAATGGGGAGGACTCGCTGGCATGCAAAGATCTGTACGCAATTACAGACTCTTCAACCGCGATTGTTTTGCCAGATCTATCCAATATTTCCAGAACTGCGTTCACAGTTGGTGTGGTGCGGTTAAGAGGATTAACAACAGTTCCCGCAACTGTAATGTAACCATCAGCGCGACTTATAGAACCAACAGATGCCTGCAAAGCACCCGTTACAGGCGCTGATGCTGCCCGTAGGTCACCTGCATTGCCAATGCTGGACATTACAGTTTTCGCCCCAACAGCGGCCAGGCCAAGCACCAGAAGTGCGAAGGCCGCCAAAGCCACCCCCGCCGCTTTGCGCAACGGCCGTACAGATTGTTTGCTGGCTATCTGGACAAAAACTGAGTTATCGGAAATCGAATCCATTTCAATTCGTATAGGAACGCACATTGCAGTTCTCCCTGCCGGCAACAGTGCGGATAACCGCTCTTAATCACCGACACTAAGCTCGTCGCTCATGCTAATTGTCGCATCTCTGAGCCGACATAGGTACCACTGAACATGTAGACATACATATCATACAGTATATATGTCTACGTGTCAACAATTTCAGAAAAATAGTAGTCATTTGTTTCTTATTCTATAGTACGGCGTGCAATCATTGTTCGTTTCAAGCTGTGAAAAGGCCCACAGCCTGCGTGTGCAATCTGTGGGCCATCGTCTTCTATTTATTCTTTGTCTACCACATACACAAGATTACTGTGCGGGTGGTGTAGTGCCAGTCGCCGGGCGCGCCGTATTGCGAGATCTTGGTGCAGCGCGCGGACGCTCCTCGGCTGCGGGCTTGCGAGGTGCTGGGCGTTCGGCTTCTCCTGGTTTCATAAGTGCAAGCTTTAACACTTCGGCAACGTCCTTTACGAATTCGAACTTGATGTCCTGGCGTACTTCATCTGGAAGCTCCTCCATAACATCTTTGCGATTCTTTTCTGGCATTATGATCGTTGTGATACCGGCGCGGCGTGCTCCGAGCGCCTTATCTTTTACACCACCAATTGGCAATACACGTCCGGTAAGCGTAACTTCGCCGGTCATGGCAAGTAAAGGCCTTACTTTCCGCCCGGTAAACAGCGATGCCAGAGCTGTGGCCATTGTGATTCCAGCGGAAGGTCCATCCTTCGGAATGGCTCCTGCGGGAACATGAATATGGATATCATTCTTCTCATAGAAGTCCACTGGCGCGCCTATTTCACGTGCATGCGCTCTCACGTATGAGAGAGCTGCCTGTGCCGATTCCTTCATCACGTCGCCAAGTTGCCCTGTTATCGTGAGTGTTGACGGTCGGTTTGTGGGGCTGGGTGTTGCGGCCGCTTCCACAAATATAATGTCTCCACCCATTTGCGTCCACACCAAGCCTGTAACAACACCAGGCCTGTCTACCCGGTTCTTGGCCTCTTCTTTTTCAATGCGCGGTGCTCCAAGGAACTCTGCTACAACTTTCGCCGTTACGCGCAGTTTCTTGATTTCACCTTCTGCCACGCGGCGCGTAGCTTTACGGCATATCTTGGCAACTTCACGCTCCAGGTTACGCACGCCGGCTTCGGCGGTATAACCGCGCACCAGGTGTTTCACGGCATCCTCGGTGAAATCGATTTTGCCGGATATGCCGTGCTCTTCCGCCTGTTTTGGAATAAGGTATTGAATAGCAATAGCTACTTTCTCTTCTTCCGTATATCCGGCAATTTCAATTACCTCCATGCGGTCTCGCAGGGGCGGTGAAATTGTATCGAGCATATTCGCAGTGGTTATGAATAACACCTTAGAAAGGTCGTACGGAACATCCAGGTAGTGATCGCGGAACGTGCCGTTCTGTTCTGGGTCCAACACTTCGAGCAGTGCTGAGCTTGGGTCTCCCCTGAAGTCAGCGGCTACTTTATCAATTTCATCAAGCAAGAATACCGGGTTATTGGTTTCTACTCGCTTAATGTTCTGGATAATTTGCCCGGGAAGAGCGCCAACATATGTTCGCCTGTGGCCACGGATTTCGGCCTCATCCCGAACCCCACCAAGAGACATACGGACGAACTTACGGCCCATTGCACGGGCAATGGATCGGCCAAGAGAAGTCTTGCCTACTCCAGGAGGTCCGGCAAAACAGAGGATAGGTTGGCGCACAACTCCCTGTTTCACCTTGCGAACGGAGAGGTATTCAAGAATGCGATCTTTCACCTTTTCGAGACCAAAGTGATCGGCGTCCAGCACAGCCTTCACTTCGCGAATATCGAGGTTATCCTCGGTGGTTATCTGCCAGGGAAGTGCCGTCATCCAATCCAAATATGTTCTTGCAACGTTAAACTCAGGCGCAGCAGGGTTCATGCGGGTAAGGCGTTCAAGCTCACGCTCCGCCTCTTTACAGGCCTCTTCAGGCATACCGCAATCCACAATCTTTTCACGAATTTCGTCCAGATCACTGGCCTGATCGTCGCCCTCGCCAAGCTCCTTCTGTATCTGCCGCATATGTTCGCGCAGGTAATACTCCCGCTGCGATTTTCCCATTTCATGGGCTACTTCTGATTGAAGTTTACTGCCAAGTTCAAGCAGCTGTACTTCTCGAGATATCAACTCAAGAAGCCGAGTCATCCTTGGCTTTAACTCAATCAGTTCCAGGATCTCCTGGCGCTCCTGATATGTAATTCTCGGCATCTGAGCAGCAATCAAGTCTGTAAGCGCACCGGGATCCGGCACGTTGTTCGGCATGTTCTGCATCTCATCTGGCAGATCTTGAGAAAGCTGAACCACACGTGCAAACATCAGCGAAATGCTTCGCTTTAGCGCTTCAATCTCAAGCGAGTCTGCTTCGGTTACGGTTGGCTCTTCTATTGGGCGAACCTTAACCCGCAGGTATGGCGTTGTTTGAACTGCCTCAAGAATTTCAAACCGACGTACGCCCTGTACTATCAGCTTTATCCCATCCGGCACCTGCGCCATCATTCTAATAGCAACCACGGCACCTATCTTATATACGTCGTCAAGTGTGGGGTTCTCAACTGTTGGGTCCTTCATGCAGGCCACGCCAATCAGCCTATTGCCACCATTCGTGCTGTCGTTAATAAGAGTTATTGAGTTTTCACGACCTACGCCAAGCGGAGCCACGAGAACAGGAAAGATCACTACTTCCCGAAGCGGAAGCAAGTTCAGCTCTTCAGGAATTTCTTGAGCGCCATCTGTTTCACGCTCTTTCGCCTTACCGCCGGTAGATTGGTCCACTGTCTCTTCCGGGGTCGGGTCCACTATGTTCAGGATTTCCGAGAGGTTCTTCGGCTCCATATTTCACTTTCCTTCCGCTCTGGGCCGCTGGCCTTCAGCGATTTCAGTATTCTACAAACAACCAAAAACGCGAGCTGCCCTGTTATTGTCTTGAGCCGGTGTAAATTTCAATCTGTGCTGCTGGCACCGGCACTTCATCATTCCGTATCGTCAGTACTGATGGCTATCGTGCGTTTCTCAACAGCACACTGGTGCTTCTTTGGCATCAGCACGGTCAAAAACCCATCTTTGTAAGTGGCAGTTATCTTGTCTCGATCGAATAAGATGGATGCCGGTAAAGATATCTCTCGCTGGAACATTCCATAAAATATCTCCAGGTGATGACAGCGGACCCTGCCAAGGTGCTCTTCAGACGTTTCTCCGCGTTCACCGGAAACGGTGAGGCTACGGTCGTCTGCCGAAAGTTCTATCTGAAGCCGACTGGGCTTTACGCCAGCCATCTCCATTTTTACAACCAGGGCTTCTTCTGTTTCAAAGATATCCACACAGGGTTGGAAGAACACTGTGCCTATAGATGGGTCGGACTGTCTCATCATGTCCATCTCCATCTGACGAAACAGGTCCGCAGGGTTTATGTATCGGATCGCCATTACATATCTCTCCCGCAAAGTTTGGTGGGTATGATACCGCAGTTTTTACACATCAACCGCTGGTAGTTGCCAATTGCCACTCTGCAGTGGCACCACTTGCGCGTGGTACACTCACGTTATCTTATAGTACTGATGAAACACATTCGAAGTTCCATTATTAATCCGAGTACAAAGCACAAATATCCAGGGCAGCAAATCGCTGATCCCTGGATATTTGCCCAATTAGTCCAACCATCACCGGGTAATCTTGCCGGAATGCCCTATTTGTAATGCTTCGCCATACCATAGCCACGAACAAAGCCGATACACTGTGCAACTTCGGCCAGCGAGTCTTCCATATGGTACTCGTACTCTATTGAGATGTTGCCAGCAAAGCCCTGTGCATGCAGTTCATCAAGAACAGCCGCAATGTCGGATACCCCTGTCCCGGATGGCACATCATGGCCATTGGGCGTAAACTCATTCAAATCCTTCAGATGGCTGCTGATTATATGCCCCTTGAGAATTCGCAATGCATCTACCGGCTTAATGCCAGAGCGAACCCAGTGGCCGACATCTGCGCAAGATCCAATGCGCCGATCACGCCCTTTCACAACAGACAGAATGTAGGTGGGATCCCACATCTTATAATTGGGATTGTTCGCCTGTTTGGGATGATCATGAAATGCCACCATCACATCGAACTCTTTTACAAGGGGTTCAAAAGTGTCTATTGCATCTACCGATTCCGTTGTAACAGCCCGCAGCCCAAATGCTTTCGCAAATTCGAAGATCTTTCGTGCTCCGGCAGCATCGTTCGGTATGCCCACCACGCCATAGTTAACAGCCTTAATGTGGTACTTCTCCAGCTGGGCCTTAACACGGGCAATCACATCTGCAGAGCAGTTGTGATCAAACTTAACTCCGGGGTCCTCTTTACTAAGTGTTTGCCCGGGGAAGAATTCGATTACCTTACCGCCAGCGGCAGCAGTGCGCTCAATACCTTCCATTACAGTAAAGTGGTTCCAGCTCCAGGCCTGGCAACCAATAAAAAATCCGCCAGATTTATACTCATCTGGAATTACTGCATCTGCGCGCGAAGCGCCTGAAAATGAGCCGAGTGCCAGTAAAGCGCCGGCCAGCGCGAGTGTGCGATTAAGGGCCATAACTATCCCCTTCCCTAACAATTGAGATTACCGGGGCGTAACGCCACCGCTGAGCTCCCTTTCGACGAAGCGCCATATTATTCCTTGTCTGTGAGAAGCACATGCCGGTGCTCAGCAACCTGCAATACAGCAATTGCAAAGGAAACATCACCCACTTAGTAGAACATCGAGCCGCTGTGTGCCTGTAACTCTGAGCGTATTTCGTGCGCCTGCCCCACCGTATGATGGAGATTAACCTACCCATGAACTTCCATCGCATCTCTGCAGTTGTCATTGCCACCTTACTGATGACATTCGCACAATCACCTGCGCTATACGCAGATGTGGTTCGCCTCAAAACTGTGGCAGATACTAATGTCTCTTCCTACGCTGGCGAACAAGGGCTAAACTACGGAGCCAGTTCCAGGCTGCGGCTTAAGGGCATTCAGATGTTTGCGCTGATGAAATTTGATACGTCACCTATTGCCGGCTGGAAAGTTGCCTCCGCACGATTACACTTCCGGTATGCCGGTAACGACCGAAGGCTAAGAACTATCGGCGTCTCTACTATCAGCGTAAACTGGCAGGAGGGTGACGGCAGTGGCGAATCCCGATCAGATCAAACCTGTTTTGCCCACCCAAGTGGCAAATTTAGCACCTGGGCTGGGCCTCAAACCGATTTAACGGATGTTACATTTACAGCTGGCGGAACCATTGCAGCCTATAGCGATATTAAGCCAGAAGCCGATGGCTGGATGAGTGTTGATGTTTCACCCAGGCTTATACAGGCACTGCTGTGCGGCAGCAGCTATGGCCTTGCTATAACCGATGAAAAAGGGCAAACAGCAGCCAACAACGATATCTACAGCCGTGAGCAGAACGGAAGCGCGCCTTATTTAGAGGTATCAGGTGCACCATCTCAAACCATAAATCCGGCAATTGCAACGGTTACCGCTGAGCCCGATCTGGCACATGCAACATTTACAGAGGGTTCCGTTAAGATTACATTCTCTGCAACCAACGCGTTTACGATCAGGGCACGTTGGCGGCTAGAGGACTCAGATGCCTGGCAAGCCGTTACTCAAAACTACCTGCCCCCTCCGGGCAGCTGTAATAAGGCAGCCTTTCACCTTCCGATTGTCCCGGGTAACCGCAGAATACAGCTTGAGATTACGCCCGTGGCAATCAATGGCGCAACCGGCACTCCCAGATCCATCAACGCAAGGACTTCAGCTACCGTGCTAGCTGTACCACAACTATTAGCTCCTCCAGCAGTAGCCACTACTGCAGCCAGCAAGTTAACCGCTACAACAGGCGCTTCACTCACAGCTTACAACGAAACCGTAAAAGTAGATCCAACCACCGGCCGCCCGTTGTTTGAGCCTCAAATGGCTGGGCTTCTTCACAACGGTGCCGTTGAACTCAATGCTCTGCCTGGGGAAACCATCGGCTTTCAGTTGGCACTTATTGGGCCCGCATGGAAGGGCAGCATTAAGCTGAGCATGCCAGCAGAGCTTATAAGCAGTACCGGAGAAAGGATTCACATTTTTTCAGAGATATTCCAGGCCTGGTATGTAAAATCTGGCAATTGGATCCCGGAAGTTTGCATACCCATACCAGCTGGAAAATTCCAACTTCCCCGCCAGGACAATCCTGTACCTAACCAGATTTGCCACAGTTTGTATATAGATTTGTATGTACCGGCAGAGGCAAAGCCCGGAACCTACAGGGTCCACCTGGCCCTGCAGGGTGGCGCTATCTCCACTGTGCCACTGGTACTCACCGTCGGCAAACACGCAATCCCGCCAGTTCCCGGGTTCGATGTCAGCTTGAATGCGTACGGTACTGTTGGGCAGGATTTTGGACTGGATGACCGTACTCAGGAATATCGCAACCTGGAGCGGGAGTACCACCGCCTGAGTTTTCTGCATCGATCGGTTCTGGCTCCGCTCGGATACTCTCATTCGGGCAGCATATCCTCTAACTACGCGCCCACGCTTTCCGGCTCCGGTCCCGATCTGCACGTGGAAAGTTGGGCTGCCTGGGATGCCCAGTTTCGCCCATACCTTACAGGCAGCGCATTCAAGGGTTTGCCTGTACCGGCAGCGCCAATATCACACATCTATCTGCCGTTTCATGAAGCCTGGCCCATAGATATCCGCAAGCATTATAACTATGAACAGCAAGAACGTGCCTATCCTGCTCTCATTTCAGAGCATGCACTTAAAGCAGATAGCATAGAGCAAAGTGTAGATGCGAATCTACGGCAGGGGTTTGAGAGCGTTGCAAAAGACTATGCCAGGCACTTCCAGGAAAACGGTTGGACGCAAACCGCATTGCAATTCTACCAAAACGATAAATACTACTATAAAGATCCAAAGCAGGGGGGGCGAGGTACGTCCTGGTGGCTATTAGATGAACCCAACCACAGGGATGACTGGCTGGCCCTTGCATTCTTCAACCGAATATTCAGAAACGGTGTCGGCCACAACCCTGCCGCAAAGTTTGTAATTCGTGAAGACATTTCACGCCCACAATGGCAGCGAGACTATCTGGAAGGGTTAGTAGACTTGATGTGTGTAAGCAACGAGCTATTCACACATCAGCCATGCCTCCAGAAGTTTCAAGAACAGGGAATTAAGCTATGGAACTACGGCAGTGTGGCTGCAGCAGCACGGAGCGCCACCGAAATAGAAGCCTGGGCAATTTATGCATGGCTTTATGGGGCCGATGGAATTGTGCCGTGGCAAACAATCGGCACCGATAGAAACTATACCGAAACCGAAGACACCGCGCTTCTTCTGCCGGGCAAGCGGTTCGGAATTACCGGCCCTATAGCCAGTGTGCGCCTGAAGGCACTCCGACGAGCAGAACAGGATGTGGAGTACCTACGACTCCTCCAGAAAACCACAGGGTGGACCAGAGCGCAAGTGGGGCACGCCATCGCCCGGTTGCTACCAGAACCTCCTGCCAGCAACAAAAAGGATGACGACGACGCAGGATCATACCTCTTCCGTTCCGCAAGCGGCGAACAGATGGAGGCTCTGCGAGCATCCATACGAACTTACCTCTCTGCCCATTGATCCGGTTCCATGTTCAACAGTATTTGGGATGGCTTTCAATTACATCATCCTGCAGGTAGAATCTGCCACACTCTAAACCTTACCGGGCTCTCCGCCTCAACTGCTGCTTTGATGGGGAAAAATTCGATATATGCATCCAATTGCGAACAACGCTCTCTTAATCCGGCTGTACACAATCATTGCCGGTAGCCTGGTAATTTCAGCGGCGGCAATCACAGAAGCCAGCTCGCAAAACGCCGCCAGGGCACGTGGTGAAGTATTATTCGAAACGAAGGTACGCCCCATCCTGGCTGCACGATGTTACAGCTGCCATGCAGCAACTGCAAAAGCAACAGGTGGAGGCTTGCGCCTGGATCAGCGAACCTCAGTAATTGGTAAAAGTGTTATTTCGGGAGATCCTGAGCATTCCGCGTTAATTCGTGCTCTGGAGTACCAGGACCCTTCACTCAAGATGCCTCCTACTGGCCGCTTGCAGCAAGCTGAGATAGATTCCATCAAAGCGTGGGTAAGGGCCGGTGCTGCCTGGCCAGATACTCATAACGTTGCATCAGCAATAATCGCGGCCCCGGCAAGGTTCTGGGCTTTCCAGCCTCTGAAACCGATTTCACTACCATCAAACGTGAATGGTAAACCTGTTTCTCCGATTGATCAGTTTCTATTAGCTGGCCGTACTGCCAGGCATATGGGTTCTGCTCAAAGGGCCGATAAGCGCACGCTAATACGCCGTGCCACATTCGATTTAACGGGCCTGCCACCAACTCCAGAGCAACTGAGGGCGTTTCTTGCGGATTCCCGCACAGATGCGTACTCTCGCATGCTGGATACACTTTTGGCCTCGCCTGCCTATGGCGAAAAGTGGGGCCGGCACTGGTTGGATGTGGCCCGGTATGCCGATAGCAATGGGGTTGATGAGAACCTGGTTTATGCAAGCGCATTCCGGTATCGAGATTACGTTATCCGGGCTTTTAACCAGGATAAACCCATAAGTCGATTTTTCCAGGAGCAGATAGCAGGTGACCTGCTCCCAAGAGATGCGAACCCTGATGCTAATCTGGATCAGATTATCGCCACGGGCTACCTTTCCCTTGGCCCCAAAATGCTTGCCGAAGACGACCCAGTTAAACAGGAAGAAGATATTATTGACGAGCAGGTAGATACTCTCGGCAAAACCTTTCTTGGGCTCACTCTGGGCTGTGCGCGCTGCCACGATCATAAGTTTGATCCGTTGCCTCAAACAGACTACTACGCCATTGCCGGCATTTTTAAGTCCACCAAAACCATGCTCAACTTTAAGAACATGGCAGAGTGGCAGGAAGTTCCCCTTGGTTCTCAGGCAGACCAGGCAAGGCTGAAAGAGATCCAGGCGAGGATCAACGCCCGCAAAGCATCCATGGATGCAGCTAAACAAAAGGAAATTGATGAGGTTCTGAAGGCAGCGTCATCACGTGAGCCAGCTTACCGCGCCGCTGCACTGGAGCTTATCAAAGCACCTGCCCCTGCGGCCCTGCCTACAGCACGTTTGAGCGGAAATACTAACACTATACCAACCGGATCAGCCCTTGTAGAAGCGGAAGATTACGTTTCTGGAAACGTGATAAAAGACACTACCGGTTTCGGCAAAGGCATCGGGGTGCTGGTAAACCGCGGCGAATACCCAGACTTCGCGGAGTACGCCTATACCGTTCCAGCAAACGGCAAGCCAGCCGCCCAGATAGATATCCGGTATGCCAGTGGAGATAAGCGCCCATGCCGATTATACATCAATGGCATTCTGGTATCTTCCGATGTTGCATCAGGAATTACTGGCGGGTTTTATCCGGATTCCCAGAAGTGGGAGTGCGCTGGCGTCTACAATCTAAAGCCCGGACTAAACAGAATTCGTATTGAGCGAGAGAGCTATTTTCCCCACATCGATAAGTTTCTTATTACTCCAACATCCGCCGAAGGAGTTCGCCGAACGATAGAAATTGCGGCAGCAGAGGCCAATATTGACCCCACGTTGCTGCAGCAGGCGATTGATAGGCTTAAAGCATCCCCCAATGCTTCCGCGGTGAAGTTTGAATCGCCAGATAACGCCGATGACCTGCTTTCGGCCAGCGGCCGAAAAGCCGCCGATCAGGCGCGTTCCGAGATAGCCGATCTGGAGAAAAGCAAGCCTCCTATGCCAAGGGCTATGGCGGTTTCTGAAGGCAAACCTACCGATCTCAAGGTTCACCTCAGAGGCAACTACCTCACCCTGGCACAAAACGCACCGCGAGGCTTCCCCGCTGTGTTGGTTACACCACGAACGCGCAGGCCCGCACCGGATAAAAGCGGAAGGCTGGAGCTTGCCGAGTGGCTCACCTCCACCGAAAACCCTCTAACAGCACGAGTGTTTGTTAACCGCGTTTGGCGCTGGCACTTTGGCACAGGCATTGTTGCCTCTCCCGATAACTTCGGAAAGTTGGGAGAGCGGCCATCCAATCAGCAATTGTTGGATTGGATGGCTGCCGACTTTATGGCACACAACTGGTCGCTTAAACGCCTGCACAAAACCATTATGCTTTCAGACGCCTATTGCATGGCTTCAAGGGCTAAACCGCTCGTCGCAAGTAGAGGCATGGCTGTCGATCCTGAAAACCGTACACTCTGGAAATTCCCAAGGCGCAGACTAGAAGCTGAGGAAATTCGCGATTCAATACTGTTTGTTAGTGGTGATCTGGATACAACTATTGGTGGATCTCTCTTGAAATTCAGGGATAGAGAGTACGTAACCAGCACTGCAAATGCAGACCCGGTGAACTACACCAGTAACCGCCGATCCTGCTACCTGCCAATTATCCGCAGCGCACTGTATGATGTGTATACAGCGTTTGACTTTGGAGACCCCACAGTAATGAATGGCGATAGGGCAACAACAACAGTTGCACCTCAGGCACTGTTCATGATGAACAGCCCAATTGTGCTCACAGAGTCTCGCGCCCTGGCATCTAACCTGCTGAAACAAACGGCGTTGGATGATACTCAACGGGTACAACAGGCCTATTTGCGTTGCCTTGCCCGCAGCGCTACTTCGGCAGAACTCAAGCGTGCCATAGCCTATGTGGTTGCGTTCGAAGCTACGGAATCCAGTAGCGACGCACACGCAACAAAGGCAACAACAACCGCAGATGAGCGGAAATCAGCTGCATGGCAGAGCCTGTGCAAGGCCCTCATGTCGTGCAATGAGTTTGTTTACATAGACTGATATACAGTGGCACATGGATTGCCGAGTGGAGATAAGCATGAATAAGCACTGGAGTTCGGAACCAGAAGCCGCTCTTACGCGCAGAGAACTACTGAAAGCAAGTAGCCTGGGCTTTGGGCATGTTGCACTTCTTTCAATGCTATCGCAAGAAGCAGCACAGGCTTCCACACCTAACCACAATCCGCTTGCACCCCATGCCCCAATGTTTCCTGCACGTGCAAAGCGCGTCATTTTTGTGTTCTTGCACGGCGGGCCATCTCAGGTAGATACATTCGATCCGAAGCCACTGCTAACCAGAGATCATGGAAAGCCTCTCCCATTTGATAAACCACGCATCGTTTCTAGCCCAACCGGCAATCTGCTTAAGAGCCCATGGAGCTTTAAGCACTATGGTAGCAGTGCTCTAGAAGTAAGCGATCTATTTCCAAACCTCGGTAACTGCGTGGATGACCTCTGCTTTGTAAACTCAATGTATGGCTCCAACAGTAGGCATGGTGGTGCTCTTCTGGAACTGCATACCGGTTCAGACACGTTTGTAAGGCCAAGCATGGGCTCCTGGGTAACCTATGGTCTTGGCACAGAAAATCAGAACCTGCCAGGGTTTATTACCGTTTGTCCCACTCTAACACATGGTGGCGTAAATAACTGGTCATCGGCATTCCTCCCAGCGGCGTTTCAGGGAACTCCCATTGGCAATGCTTCTATAGCTTCTGACAAAGCTAAAATTCCATTTATTCAGAACACAGAGACACCGCGCCCCATTCAGCGCAAAGAACTAGACCTGATAAGTGCGATGAACCATGATCATCTCACTGCCAGCGGGCCAGATGCAGCGCTGCAGGGCCGGCTGGATTCGTTTGAACTTGCCTTCCGAATGCAAATGGCAGCCCCTGAACTTCAGGAGATTACCGGGGAATCGGAAGCAACCCGCAAGATGTATGGGTTGGATAACCCTAAAACCCGCAATTTTGGCAGGCAATGCCTTATGGCTCGCCGCTTTTCCGAGCGCGGCGTCCGGTTTGTGCAAATAACCCACAGCTATAAGTGGGATCAACATAGCGATCTCTTCAGAGACCACACCAGTAATGCTGCAGAGGTTGATCAACCGATTGCGGCTTTGCTCAAAGACTTGAAAGGGAGAGGTCTGCTGAAGGATACACTGGTGGTCATATCCGGAGAGTTCGGCCGAACCCCCTGTGCTCAAGGCAATGATGGGCGAGATCATAACCCGCAGGGCTTCACCACCCTACTGGCAGGCGGCGGCGTAAAACCAGGCATGCGCTATGGGGCCACCGATGATTACGGCTACTATGCAGTTCAGGACAAAGTGCATATTCACGATCTGCACGCAACAATGCTTCATCTGATGGGTATGGATCATCTCAAGCTTACATACCGGTATGCAGGGCGTGATTTCAGGCTTACAGATGTTCATGGCCAGGTTGTACACGGTATCATTGCCTGAAAGAGAGTATTGTTGTCATGCACTTTATCCGCTCAATTGTTTGGCTAATAGCAACCAGCCTGCTCGCAATGCTCGCAGTTTGCTCTATGGCACAGGGCCGCCTGCCTGCCACCACGCCAACAGGAGCATCCCAAGAAACTCACGATATTTTATATGCAGAAGATGTGGAAGAGATTATTCGTTCAGATCGAACGATACCCCCACCAGAACAGGGTGTACTGTTTATCGGCAGCAGTATTTTCCGTGAATGGACTGACCTGGAAAAGCAGATGGATCCACTGCCAGCATTTAACCGAGCATTCGGCGGATCCCGCACCTGGGAAGTGTTACACTACATGGATCGGCTTGTAATTCCCTACAAGCCGGCAGTAATTGTGTACTACTGCGGCAGCAACGATATAAATGCAGGCGAAACTCCCGAGGGCATTTTCAACCGTTTCAAACAGTTCTGTGATAGGGTTAAAGCGGCCTTACCAGCCACCAGAGTGTTCTATGTCTCCATCATAAAAGCGCCACAAAAGATGACCCACTGGGATGATGTAGACAAAGCAAATGCCGAGATTAGGAAGCTGTGCCAATCGCGCTCAGAGCTCGGATTTATCGATGTTAACAAAATGTTCTTCAAGAAGCTTGGTCAACCTCGGATGGAAGTTTACAGGGCAGATGGGCTGCACCTGGTGCCAGAAGCCTACGCCGAATTTGCCAGCATTATTCGGCCAACTGTGGAAAAAGCATACATCGGCAGAAAAAAAATCAAGCCAACTCCGGCGGGCAAGTAGACAACCAGCGAATGGCATAGAAAGCAGTTATCGGCATGGATATGGGATTGAACGGCAGCGGAGCTGTGGTAGTTGGTGGAGCCAATGGAATCGGCAGGGCGATTGCGGAAGCATTTGCTGAGAGTGGCGCAATAGTAGCAATTATTGATCGCAGCGAAGCCGTTGCTACAACTGCCCTTGCTATCTCTGCATTCGGTATCAAAGCGGATGTTACAGATTACTCCGCAATGCAGGCAGCAGTATCCAGCATCAAATCAGCCTTTGAAGCTACCCCTATTGTCCATGTTGTTTATGCTGCTGGCATGGGGTCTGGCAAGTTTGGATTCCCATTCTGGAATCTGTCCCCGGCCGATTGGCCACGCGTTCTGGATGTTAATCTAATGGGCGCCGTAAATACCGCTCATGCTTTTGTACCGCAGCTGCTAGAAGGCAAAACTGGCAGCATAGCGTTCATTGCATCCATTGCAGGGCAGATTGGCTCTCAAACGGATCCGCCTTACAGCGCTGCAAAGGCCGGCATCATTAACTTTGCAATGTGTGCTGCAAAAGACCTCGCGCCTTACGGCATACGGGTGAACTCCGTTTGCCCGGGTATGATTCAAACCGACCTGAACAGGTCGGTTTTTCAGGCTTGGAACGACAGACAGCCGGAAGATGCGAAAATGACTTACGAGGAGTGGGGAGCCAGCAAAGTAAAAACAGTAGCCCCCCTGGGCAGATGGCAGCAACCAGGCGAGATTGCCGCGTTGTGCGTGTATCTCGCCTCGAAGCATGGCATAAACATCACCGGTCAAACGCTGAATGTTGATGGCGGTCAGGTGATGCACTGGTAGGTTATCGTGGCTAAAACAGCTCCATAATAGCCGCAGCAAACATTGCATGTCCACGGTCGTCTGGATGGTTGATCGAATTACAGAGCAACGTAGTATACGGGATACCCTCTTTAACAAGGTGCCCCCATCGCAGGCTTGTATCCGCTATTGCAATATTGTGCTTCTTGCAAAACTGGCGAACACCCAGTACATACGGACGAGGGTCCGATTCCACACGCACCGTTGGGCTATTCATCCAATCGGGCCTAACATAGTGCGGAGTAATAATAATCCACTCTGCACCTATCTCCTGAAACCGCTTGAGCAAGTAACTGTACTTCTGCTCAATCACCTCTGGGGTCATGTAGGCGTCGTTTACAAACTCCATCACGATGAGATCTGGTTTGGGCTCTATAACTGCGTGATCGAAGTTGTACTGAGTGCCCGGCGGCTCTTTCAAAAAGCTATCCGTATTTCTGCCGCCCCACCCTGCAGTTGTAAGTACAGGGTTAGAGCGCGGGTATTTCGCCTTCAGTCTGTCAACAAACACGCGTTGGTAGGTGTGCGCGGCATCGCTTGCCTGCCCACCAGCGGTAACACTATCCCCCCAGGCAAGGATTTTTAGTGGCTCGCCAGATTTGATCTTAGCCCACGATTTTGGAAGCAGTGTTTCAGCCTGCGTATGTGTTTGCTTAACAAGGTCTGCGGGATACACAGGTTCTACCACAGGATAAAGATTATCCGCTGTGAGAGCCGCCAATCGCCCGGGAACCCACACATTAGCCACCAACCCAGTCCCGGATGGCAGCACGGGCGGGTGTGGTGTAGCAGCATGCGGTTCCCCCTTAAGCACACTCAGCTTGCCCGCTTTGTTAACCACAATACTATCGATTCTATTCAGGCCACAGTCGTAATCTACAAACACGGTTCCACCAGCCGGAATGGAACCGCCATCAACACGGCCAAATGTTGCCCAGAGTGATTCAATTTCGAAGTCTTTACCACGCTCAAAGGCGATGCCGCTACCGGCTTCACTGCGTATAGAAAACGTAGCCACATCCATCATCCCAGCTGCCGTACACTCAAAGGTTATTAACTTATCTGGCCTTGCTCCACGCCCCCATGGAGCAGCAGTTGGGTTATAGTTAGGAAGGGAATCGTGCTTCTCACCTCGAACCTTTAGTGCGGTCGATTGGTCTATCGTAACCACAGTCGGGTGGGCCTTAATATTTCTGCCCTGCACCTTAACTGTGGCAGATTCCACGCTTACCTGCCACGGACCGGCTAACTTTAACACGATGTTACTTAACACCATATTGGCTCCTGCGCCCGGCCCATTAGCGGCAAGCGCTGCAGCTACAGCGCATCCTGCGGTGGCGATTAACTTGCGCCGTGTTACCGGCTGTGAAACTTTATGAGATGGTGTGGGTGTATTCATAGTGATCGATGCTTCCACGCTGAGGACCAGATCTCCTGCCGAATACGCAATACGGTAGTCGTACAGACCAACCCGCCAATACCGTGGCGCGCAACTTGTGCACCGAAAGGTGTGCTGCAGCCTCAGGTATACTATATGCAATGCCACTGTAAATGAACAGGCATTCCGCCGCGCGTAGCCGCGCTGCATATGTTAGTATGGAGAACTAGATGACCTCTCAGCCCGTTGAGCTGAAAAAGCAGGTTACCCAATCTGAATGGTACCGCTCACTAACCAGGTACGAGAAATCAAACATCGCTAAAACCACCTGGCAGCTCATCAACTCGTTAGTACCCTATGCAATCACCTGGGTTGCTCTGGTCTGGATGATGCACCATCACATTAGCGTATTGTATATGCTTCCTGTGATGCTGCTCTCGGCTGGCTTCCTGGTGCGCGTATTCATCATATTCCACGATTGTGGACATGGATCGTTCTACGATTCGAAGAAGCTAAACACAATCATCGGATATATCACCGGTATCCTCACGTTTACACCGTACGAAGAGTGGCGCCACTCTCATGCGGTTCACCACGCAACCGTTGGTGATCTCGAGCGCCGTGGTCATGGCGATATCTGGACCATGACTGTGCAGGAGTTCCTGGCATGCAGCAAGCCCAAGCAGCTGTGGTACCAGATCTACCGTAATCCAATCGTACTATTCATGATTGGCGCACCTGGTTTGTTCTTCATTGCACAGCGCATTCCAACCAAGGGCTCCTCCAAGGCAGAGCGCAATAGTGTGCTGCTCACCGATGCAGCGCTGGTTGCTCTCCTCATTCTTGCTCACTTCACCATTGGTGTTAAGACCTACCTCTTGATTCAATTGCCCGTTATGGCCACGGCAAGCATACTTGGCGTATGGCTATTCTACGTTCAGCATCAGTATCAGGAAGTGTACTGGGAGCACCATCAGGAGTGGGATCCCATTCGTGCAGCACTCGAAGGTAGCTCCTACTATAAGCTGCCCAAGGTATTGCAGTGGTTTTCTGGCAACATTGGCCTGCACCACATTCACCACCTCAAGCCACGCATCCCGAACTATAACTTGCAGAAGAGTTATGATGAAGTGGAAATGCTGCGCAAGGTAGAGCCGCTTACTCTTTCTACGAGCCTCAAATCCCTGTTCATGCATCTCTGGGATGAAGAGAGCCGCACCATGATAAGCTGCACTGCTGCACGCCGCAGAACCAGAGCCTAAGATATCTTAGAGCCCTCTTGGCTTACCAAAAGAACCCGCCCCGGGCTACCTGGGGCGGGTTCTTTTGGTTATAACATTATTGCTTGTGTAACTTCTTCCCGTATAGCTCACTCATGCCTATGAACTGTTGCCGGGGAAAATGCCGGCTGGCACACGGCAATGTAATCCGCCCCATCTGCTCCGGGAGTGCTATACCTAATCCACTCGCCTGCCTTAGCAATAATCGCCTGGCCAGCCACTACATCGATATCACCTGATTCAGAAGATACTCGCAGGCATCCCTTCAGCACTACGGTGTATTCATCAAACTCAGGTGTTTGGGCAGGCTCTTCCCAACCCGGTGGGCTCGTCATGTGCGCAATGCTTAAGGCATCGGTTCCGCTGTTAACATGCCCAATGTATTCACGGATGATTTTGGGCAGATTACCCGCCGCCTCAATAATGGATGGTTTCTCTACAAACTGTGGCATATGTTGAACTTTCTAATCGACGTGAGTTTAGGTTTACACTACTTCCAGTTCTTCGGCATCCACGATGGCAGCCCCGAAACTTGCTGCACTGCATCCGGTGAGAGCTCTACACCCCATGCCTTGAGGTACGGGGCAAGATTGTGGCCTGTTAGTCTCGAGAATCGCTGCAGAAACTGATCGTGCTTTTCCTGTTCGGATTTTGGCTGTCCTGATGCAGGTAACTTTTCGAACTCGGCAAACAAAGCTGTGAACGGTTTCCATCCAAAGTCTTGCCGCATCAACCAGAACATGGTGAGGGGGTTCCACGGGTCCTGCGAGTAGTATGGCTGAGCCCCAGGCGCCGAAGATACCTTTGTAACGCGTTGTGCAATGGAATCAGCAGTCATGGCAGGGTGTGCTCCAACCATTACGCCGTTCATTACCTCCGTGCCATACAGGGAGAACAGGTTGTTGGTTACTTCCCCAAAAGCCGCCCATGTCCATGCAGGGCGCTGGAAGTTGTGCCCCATTTCATGGTAAAAACCCCAGCATTTAATTCCTGAGTTACCACGCAGTGCTTTGAGATCGCAGAAGGTGTTCGCCACATCTTCCCAGGTCATTATTGGGTATCCAGAATGCATGTAACCGGCACTTATCTGCCTGTCTACGCAATAGCGCTCTGGCCTGCTGCGGGCCGGCGCGGCATAGAGAGAGAACACATTGTCCATCACTTCATCCCAGTAGGCCATCAGCGCTTCGGGGTCTTCCAGATTGCGCACTGCAGAAGAAGGAACAGACAAAATAACGCGTTTGCCCTCAAGCTCAGCCCAGGGGCCGGGTGCATTTTTTTCTGTGGCTGCCCATTGCGCATTGGTTGTTACGCCACGTACAAAATGAGGAGCGCTTACGGCACCGGCTATTGTTACTTCAATGTTATCCATCCCAAAGCGCGCAGGCACTTCTATAAAGATAGCACCACCAAACGGGCTGGCAACCTTATTAACCTCATCACGCAATGGCCGATGAGTAGAGATCTCCGGATATCGCTGCCACTTGTCCAGATTCCAAAGCGTATCCGTGTGGGAACCAATACGCACTGCCAGCCCCCGGCCTTCTGCTGCGGATGGAATT
Organism: uncultured Chthonomonas sp.; assembly: GCA_903859705.1. Lineage (GTDB taxonomy): Bacteria > Armatimonadota > Chthonomonadetes > Chthonomonadales > Chthonomonadaceae > CAIXIX01. Next base: position 8,659 of record CAIONQ010000170.1, on the reverse strand, counting down.
CGGATGGTTATTACTTCGCCAGGTGCTGCATAGAGCCCGGTGCTGTGCCATTCAGGTATGCGAGTGTCAATAACCACCAGGCGGTTTACACGCGTTGCCTCGGCAGGCACCAGGCCCGGAAACTCCGCTGCGGCAGGGTGTGCTTTAACACTCTCCGGTGCCAATCTGGCCAACTTCCTTACTTCCAATACAGCATTAAGTCGCGCAAACGGGCTGGCCGCAGTCACCGGGTTCTTCATGGTTGGCACCAGGGAGCCACGGTCATGGCACATCCGCTCAATCTCGTCTGCCAGAGGGCCCGTTTCCAGCAGATCCACTGCCTGCCCAAGCACCGTTGTAACTTGTGAAGACTGCGCTTTTGTGAGTGTTTTTCCGCCAGTATCCTGCGCTTTCAAATCGGCAAGCGCTTCCGTCGCAGAAGTATCAGCGAGCACATCCAGAGTTGTATCGAACCCTTCACGCTTGCCACCGGCGAGCTCCCCAGATCCAAATCCCAGACCGGCGCCAAGCACTATTCGGTTTCCACTGTGCTCTCTAAATAGAGACTTGCCGGGGTGTGTGTACTTCCATCCCCAGGCCGGGCCAGTAATCACAACTCCACCGCCGGCAGCAACCCAACGAGATACGGCGTCTATGGCATTCGGCAGAGTGTCCAGAGATGCCTGATTTAGCCACAAAACATCCGTATCTTGCAGAGCAGATACCAGCTGGCCGCCTCGCACTCCCACTACATTCGCTCCGCTGCCAGAGAGGGCCACCCTGAGTTCGGGAGATTGATCAACCAGCGTTACTCGTAGAGTGCCCTGCTTGGTGGAAGCGAGCCATCGGTTGATGTTTCGTGCAAACTGTACATTGTCTGCATTCTTCATTCCGCCAGCCCCGAAGAACCCCTCGTGGCCCCCAACCACAATTCGACCGCGACCAGAGTGAGTTCCAGCAAACAACGGCAGATGGGCGCCTGCCATACGGCCAGTACATATCACAAATGCCTGTTGGCCACTTACAACGATATCCCCCGGAAGCCCACCAGGCACCGTAAGGTGCTGAACACCATTTAGCAGTGCCTGCCTGTCTGCTGCATCTGTTGGCCCTGCAAACGCATGTGTTGTAGCAAGGCCAAAGCTCAGGCAGATGATTGTGTTGAGAGACTTATGTAGGCGGAGTGAATTCATAGAGATAAGCATCCAGGGCGTGAAATTGATTTTGGGCGGGTTGTCCCTACCGGGCATTTGCAGTGGCGAGGCATGTGTAGAATTCGCTGCCACCGTAGTAAAGCCACCACTTACCATTATATCGCGTTAATCCGTTGAAGAATATGCAGTCTGCAAAACTGGATATCGGCTCGTACGGTGGTTCCGCATTTCTGCCGTTTTCGTGTGGAATGGTAGTTTCTGCATGCAGTGCCGGTGCGCCAAGCCAATCCAGCGGCATCGTAGGGTCTGCTTTACTAAGCAGCACCTCTCCAATTGCGTAGAAATGGCCCGTATGGTTGCCGCCGGTAAAAAGAACAATGTCGTCCGGTCGTTCCGGGTTATGATCCGCCATTGCAAAGCAACCTTCGCCGCCCGGCCAATGATGCGCTCCTGCTTCAGAAATCCAATGAATCATATCTTCGGAGGTTGCAATAATCCCATCGTTGATATACATCCAGAAGCGCCCGTTCACCTTTACGGCCTCGTTCTGCGGGTTCTGCAGAACAACTGCGTTTCTATGGATCTGCGCCGCATTCGGAAACACAATTCCATGCCGCTGCCAGTGGAGCAGATCTGTGGAGGTCGCAAGGAAAGTGCCGTTAATAGATGTATCCGCCATGTTCTCCCAGAACCATTGATTGCAGAACAGGTAAAACACGCCCTTATGCTCCACAAGGTTCACATCTTCATAACTGTATTGCCGGTTTGTGCCAGTCCTAAACAGAGGGCTGTAATCTCTCACCCGCTCAAAGTTCACTCCATCATCGCTAACGGCAATACCAATATCGCAGATGTAATCCACAGGTCCCTTTTGTGGGATATCGATGGGCCGTTCCCCCCGATACACATACCAGAACCTGTTTTGGTGCACCACGGTGGCCCCATTGTGCACTCCGCCATCGTAGCGCCCACAGTCCCAACTGCCCGGATCCGGTGCGAACACGGGATTGCCAGAGTACTTCTCAAACGGACCCATTGACCATGGTTTTGCTTCGAAAGGATCGGCTGGCACTGGCAACTCTCTGCCGAAATCTCCCCACCAACGCTCTTCACCGTAAGAGTAGTGGCGCCATGCTTTCTCTCTGTCGGCATTAGGAAACTGCCAGGCGAATACGCCGTTATCAGGGTTCTGATCGCTGCTATTCGTCACCGAATATCTCCGTTGGTGCTAGTAACTCGCGGCCAGCCATCTTTGTCCCAGGTTAAATCTGCAATCTGCAGCTTTGGCATGCCGTTATCGGTGGCATCGTATGCGTGATAGGCCAGCAGCTCCCGTTTGCCCACCTTAAGGTAGCCGTTGTGCCCGGGCCCCTTCCAACGCTCTGTGGCAGCAAGCACCTGTGTGCCCCCTCCCTCCAGCATTGAAACACCCGCCCTGTCCTTATAAGGCCCGCGAATGTCCTTAGATCTTCCAACCCGAACGTTGTAGGTACTGCTTATACCCCGGCAGCAGAAATCAAACGATGCAAACAGATACCAGTAGTCACCGTGCTGAACCATACAGGGTGCTTCAATGGCACCCCGTATATCAGGTGTGTGTGGGCGGCCAGCAATGGGAGCTGGAGACATGCCCTCCGTTTGATGAAGCGTTGCCGGATCCAGCTGTATGAGTTTTAACCCACTCCAGAACGACCCAGCTGCCAGCCACGGCTGGCCCTTAGCATCCACAACAAAATTGGGGTCAATCGCATTCCAGGTATCGCCGGGATGCGTTGCCACAACGGCTCCGGCATCCTTCCAGGCATACTCTTTGCTCTCCGGATTCAGCGTTGTGTTTGTGGCCACTCCAATCACACTCAGGTTCTTACCGAACGTGGATACAGCGTAAAACATCAGCCACTTATCGAGGTACTTAACTACGTGGGGTGCCCAGTAGATATCGCTAGAGCCGCTAACAGCCTCAGATGTCCACTTAAAAGGGGCAGGCAATGCCTTGCCCGAAGCCTTCCAGTGCCGTAAATCGGTTGATACAGAAAAGGGAATTCCTGGCCCAGTTGTATACATGTAGTATTTGCCATGCTCGTATGCCATGGTAGGATCGTGAGCACGCGGAGGATCTTCGGCTCCGCCTACTCGTTCCAGTGCAGAGACGAGGGAGGTGTTGGCGCACTCGCAGCCTTTTGCGGCAAGCGCAATTCGGGGCCTTGAAAAGGCATGAGGCGCGGCACATAGCAGGCCAGCCCCGCCTATCAGCCACATGAGCCGCGCTAACCTGCCTGGAGTAGTGTTACCGGGTATGGGCATCATGAAGTTCCAAGCAAGCCGTTTAAAAACCCGTTACGGTACCTGCATATGGGATCAAACTGAGAAGTGAGGCTCTTGAAGGCTGCAAATTCTGGATAGTGGGAGCGTATTTCCGACCACTGCATAGTAAACAGTTTGCCCCAGTGTGGCCGTGCATTATAAGGCTTAATTGCAGCCTCTATGTCTGGAAGCAGTGCCATCACGGCATTCTGTAGCGGTTTCCACGTGAAGTGGAACCCCACGCATTGCTGATGGTAAAAGGGGCTCATCCAGTAATCATCGGCGGCAACAGTGCGTATTTCTGAAATTAGTAGCAACGGAGCAATACGTTCACGCAGCCCATTTATGGCTAAAAATGCGTCTGCAAAACTCTCTCTTGGCACAAGATATTCGGATTGAAGTTCTGCTCCAACACTGGGCGTAAACTCAAGCCTGAAATGTGGCAGCCGTTCAAACCATGGCCCGGGAATGCCTAATTGCTCGGTGCATGGATCCGCCCCCATGGTTTCAACAGGATGGACCCGTGATCGCGCCACGGAAGCGCCACACACGGTTTCTTCATCCTCCATATCATCAGAAGCAAGCTTCTTGAGCCAGAGTTGATTGATGGTATCTCCACACCAGTCCGTAAACAGGCTCACGCTTGCTGCCATCTGCTGAATAGCATCAAACTCTGCAAGCACTGCATCTACTGGCAACTTGCGATATACCAGCTGACGAACTTGGTAGGTGGGTTCAACATCCAACGTCAAGCGGGTTATGGTACCTAATGCCCCCAGGTTCACAACACAACCCGGGAAAATATCTGCATCGGTATCCCTCGATATTTCTACAATCTCGCCGCGGCCATTAACGATCTGTATCGCACTTACTTGGCCGGCGAGAGAGGCACGTAATTCGCCAGACCCATGTGTGGCAGTGGCACATGCACCAGCAACGGAAATGTGAGGCAGAGAAGCCATATTTGGTAGCGCATAACCCTGCGAATCGAGATTCCGGCAAAGCTCTCCGTAACGCGCCCCACCCTGCAAGGTTACGGTGTTACGGTGCCTATCAACGGGATCAATCCTGTTCATCTGCCGCAGGGATATGTGAACACCCGATGTATCCGCAATTTCGTTGAAGCAATGGCGGGTACCAAGGGTTCTAACGCGGTACTGACTTCGAACAAAATCGGCCACTTCCTCTGCACTGGTTGGTTCCACTACTTCTGAACTGCAGTACGTAAGGTTTCCAGCCCAATTGGTTCGACAGCTTATCATGCAGTGCCTGCCTTCATTGTTGTTGCCTGGAATAAGCTGCCATTGTAACCAACGTGCAGCGCCAGTGAAAGAATACCCGGGCAGATACAGATGCCCGGCGAAACAGTTTACGCCGGCCCACAAGCGGGAGCATGAGTGCGCCAATCGCAAAAACAGCCGCTGCAGAGGGCTCTGGCGTGTGAACGGAAACATTGACGCCACTGCCACGATACGACGGATAGTTATTGCCGTCGCCAACATAGTTGAGCACGGTGTAGAACGGGTGGCTACTAACTACGCTCAGCAAACCATCCGACACTCCATAATCCACGCCGATAGGGTTGGAGGGATCATTCAGGTTGCCGTTACTCCACACATTTACAAGGCCAGTGTTGCCACCACCTGCATCAAATGTGAGCATCAGACCATAGATATCCATGAATCCACCGTGATAGGGATAAAAGGTAGGGTCGCACACTACCGGCGAGTTGCCCTTGACATAGATGATGTTATCGTAGGACGATGGAGGGAATGGCACCCCGGATGCATCGATGCTATCGTGGTTTCCGTTGGAGGGTACCGTTGTGTAAATCGAGCCCGGAAGGACGCCGTTGATTGCTCCCGTTAGCCCACTGGTAGTATCGTTAAAATAACCGGTGGCTCCGGTAACTTCAAACAGAGGATCAGAGAAACCAAATACGGTAACGTAGCTGCCATAGAGTGTTCCGCTGGCCGTGATGCCGGCCCCGGAGATACTGAACTGCGCATCATCTGCTTTTGCGGCCGTACTTACCGCCATTACCAGCCCACAAATCCCTGCCAAAGCCAGGCTCCACAGCCTGCTCGATAATCTGGTCATTCAGATCTTTCCTCCATCAAGTGAGATAATGTCTCGCAGCCCCACAGTGCAGCAATAAACCATGCACAGCTGGGAACCTGGCCCGAGACTTACTGAAAGCACACATCACCAATCGTAAGTAAAGAGCTGTAGAACATACCGGCTCTCGCCTGTATCAACCGCTCCTAACCTGACACTATAGCGATTAAACGCAACAATAAAAAACGCCTGCATTTGTTGTGTGCCGATTATCAAAATACCCACCAGCGTGATGGAGTGCAATAGGACCTTCATGATATATAAACTAATTAGCCAGGTTTTAACCTTTGCACGCTGATGCTGGTTAGCAGATTGCACTAAGAGAGCGATGCCCGTTCCCATTTATTATAGTGGGAAGGGCACCGTCTCGGCTTGTTCGAACTGTCTTGTCTGTCCGGTTATATGTTACAGATCTTGTAAGCCTGCTCCAGGCTCGTTTTGGGATCTCTTAGTGGGCTAAACTCCTGACCAACATACCCATTAAAGGTCGATTCGGAGATCGCCTTCATGATTGGCGGGTAGTAGAGCTCCTGGCTATCATCAATCTCATTGCGGCCAGGGTTTCCCGCCGTATGGAAGTGCCCAATATAATCCATATTGGCCTTTATGGTACGTATTACATCGCCTTCCATAATCTGCATATGGTAAATATCGTACAGCAGTTTAACGTGCGATGAGTTAACTCGTTTGCATACTTCCACACCCCAGTAGGTGTGATCGCACTGGTAATCCGCGTGATCCACCTTCGAGTTCAGCAGTTCCAGAACCAGCTTTACGCCCGCCTGCTCGGCAGCTTTGGACACGCGCTGCAAGCCAAGTGCGGTGTTCTCGATGCCGCGATCATCCGGAAGCCCATTGCGGTTGCCGCTGAACACAATCAGAGCATGAATGCCCCACTTCTGCGCCAGTTCCAGCTTCGCAACAATCTCCTTTTCAATGCGATCATGGTTAGAGAGTTTGTTCAGCCCATCTCCCAGAGAAGCATGGCCGCCCTCCGTAATGATTTTAAGGCCACCATCAATCACCTGTGGCCACAGCTCCTGCGGGCACATCTCAACGCCGGCATACCCAATGTTCTTAAGCTCAGCAATCAACTCCGGTGCCGGCAGGTGCCTACCGAAGCACCACCATGCAATAGACTGTTTGATAGGATTACCCAAGGTCAGATCCCCCTTTGATCTGTTCCGATTGGCATTTCGGATACACCATCGCAATTCCACCCGGCGGTTGGTAACTCCTGCCACATGAGTGCTTGGAATGGGGTGATGTATTCAGATGTCTGCCGGGCTGACTGCCTTGTTTCCTCGTTGCACATTCCGCCATTCCGTGTTCCCTCGTTTGGGTTCGGAAGCCGAAAACACCAGCCATAATTTGTGTTGAGAGGTGTAGTTCTCAAGTCAACTTGAACTCGCAACCGTCCGATTGGCGCAACTCCGTAATCCGTAAGCGATTCGGGAGCATAGGCATCTCACTCTTACTTTACATCGCCCTTGCGCGCATCGCAGCAACGGGCGCACATGATAGCGAAGCCCGATAGGGCCGGTACGAACAACGAGGGCCATGGGAACAGGGAATAGTTAAAAGACTGCGCACTTTCCCTTCGCAGGCCACTGGTTATTGCCGCCGATGCATCACAGCAAGGTTCACCATGTGTGACCAGGAGGCGTATCGTAAGTGCTCCTGGCAAACAGGTTATCTGGCCTGAACCAGATTGCTACTATCAGTTTTCAACAGTAGGTTTTTTGCTACCAGCTGGCGGTTATCACTGATCACGTTCTCGATGTCTCCAGCCCTACAGCGGAGTAGGTGCTCCGTTCCCCGCTGCCACACAGGTTCGAGATTGGTGTGCGCATGCATAGCTGTAAGGATGCTGCATACATCGAACTATGTACCGGATTTGAATTTGAATAACCGTCCGAGCGGAGTCATTGTAAGGCAGAAGGCGAACAACAAGAAGCCGAAGAGAACCACTAACGTCAGGGAACTCGAACTATCCTGGCTGTTCCCAACTAATATTGAAATAGACGAGTCTTCGTTTACATATGCGACTTTCACATCTGAATTGACAGCTAATCTGTCCCATAGCTGCTTATCTGTCAACTCTTTTGCATGAAAGGTTCGCTGTGTAGCCATAAAGTCATATTCAATCCAATAGCTATCACCCCACTCAAGATAAGCATATTTACGAACAATCTTTCCGTTTGCGACATTTCGAGATCCGTTCAGGCGGTGTACATTGACCGTATCTATACCATTGAAAACGATTACCCACAGGATGAATATCGGACACAATCCGATTAGAAGCTTCCCTGAGGTGTTTGTTAACGCCTGTTTCAAGCTTGAGCGGATTAACAGAGTTAAGCTTACAAGCAGATGTATCTACCATAGGTTGCCCCCTCCACGTTTATCCGGACTGCGTATTCATTCCGCCTCAAAGTTATTTGATGCCGGTGTAGTAATTTATGTTGCAGCGCGGAACGAACATGAATCGAGAATCCAGCAGGCACCCCTAATTTTCGTCGATCTCCAGACTCCCCTCGCAAACCGCGCATCACTCCGGATACCGCCGCATTTCACCCCGAACCACTGAACCCTCGCTTTTCACCAAGCACGGCACCCAAAACACAACCCCGCGCTTTTCTTAACGGCTCCGCGGCGTCGCATGCAACCTTAAATGCATCACCTTCGAGCCACTTTCAGCCTCCCACCCAAACGGTACCGTTGCCGCCATAACTTCCTCTCACGGCGAGGTACGAGCCATCGGGGAGAGGTTAGGAGAGGCCCAAAAGTTACGAGTTAATAACACTTATCTACGCTAAATATCGCCTTACAGACCGGTGTAGGTGCGGTGGCTTGTCCCCGGTTGCGAGCCTCCATGAATCCGCCCCCTCCACACCAGCACGGCTTGCTACGAAGGCACTATGCTCTCTCTAAGCAAGCGCAGCGCGATAGAAATTGCTTTTAATACATTTCCTATTCTTCGCCGCTCTGCGGCCTTGCTGCAACCTTAAATGCATCACCTTCGAGCCACTTTCAGCCTCCCACCAAACGGTACCGTTGTCGCCATAACTTCCTCTCACGGCGAGGAACGAGCCATCGGGGAG
>CAIONQ010000169.1 GCA_903859705.1 uncultured Chthonomonas sp. | reverse complement strand
TGGTTCGATTTCAACGGTGATGGGAAGCGCAACGCAGGTGAAGTGGTGAACGGGAGTCAGCCGTTCCAATTTCATGGTAAATGGTGGGCGGTTACCTCGATGGGAAATGACGGGACGATCTGTATCGCCTCCGATGAAATGGCCCTGAATGACAAAGTTTCTACCGTGGCGCAGGCGAGGGCGCTAGAGGAGTATCTCGCAGCCAATCCCAATACCCGTAATTTTAGAGACGGACTGCAGCAGCTCTTCGTGTATTACCGTGACGAGGCCAAGGATAAGAAGAGGGCGCTGGCCACTCTGGAAAGGGATTATCAGTATCTTGTCGCCAGAGCCAACGCCAAAGAACTCAAGGAAGGACTTCGGTTTCAGTTCGAGTGTTACGTCGGAATCGAGGCCGAGGACCAGGCGCTGGTCGCTCTGGAAAGGGAGCACGCCTTTTTGGTCAAGGAAACCCCCAGGGACTTTGGAGCTCTCGGGACAAACCTCGAAGAATGGGTGTATCGCCTGACAGCATCGAATAAGCCCGCAAGTCTGGCCAAGGCAAGAAAACTCGTCACGCGTGCAAAAAAGGAATTCGTCGGCAATCCAGCCCCAGAGGGGACTTCGCATCTGTTTGCCAAATGTGAAGGCATGTGCGGCAGGCCAGTAGTCGGAGGCACTCTCAAGATAGCGTTCACTGCGCTCGACGGCACCAGGGTGGATCTCGCCGCTATGAAAGGCAATGTGGTACTGGTAGACTATTGGGCGACTTGGTGCGGCCCCTGCGTCGCTTCCCTACCAGCGATAAAATCGGCGTATGATAAGTATCACACCAAGGGCTTTGAGGTCATTGGCATCTCATTGGATGGAGCGGAAAGTATGGACACAGTGGTTAAGTTTCTTAAAGACCATAGCCTGTCCTGGCCCCAGTCATTTGATGGCAAAGGATGGGATACGCCGTCTGCGGTCACCTACGGCATCACTGCTATTCCCGCCACGTTCCTCGTTGGCAAGGATGGCAGTATCGCTGCCGTTGGCATTCATGGTGATGAGTTAGTAACCATGTTGGCTAAACTGCTCAAGTGAGCGTAACTGATAACCGACAACGATTCCTTCATTTTAGGGGCTCTAATAATCATTCCGCCGCTCCCCTGCTCGCAATGATTATTAGAGCCCCTACACACTAATCAAACATTCAGGCTGCTACGTCCGTCCGCCAGTCCTTAACGTTCGATATTTCCCTTTCATGATCGGACCCGTAGATGCAGGCAGCGCCTACCCTCCCTCCAACCTCCAAAACACCGGTTTGACAGAGGATAAATTCTCGCTCGGTGTTCCATACGGTTATTTCGCATAAAGGACGTTATGGGTTACAATCCCACACTCGCCAGGTTTGGGTAGCCAGGACTCTTATCGAACCACTATAGTTAACAGCACTGTTAGCCGGAAGCACACCACAGCATCAAGCTAATCCTCACCTACGTTCAGCGTCTCTTCAGATCCAGCAGCTGCCCGCAGCAGCTCTTGCCCGTCGCATTCCGGGTGGGAGATGGTGGCACGCAGGAGGGTATCTGACGGAAAACTTGCCTGGGAGGCGCGCAGAAGCACGCCGGGCGCGTTTTCCTGGTCCATGCGTTGCTGCAGGATGGGCAGCAACAGGGCGGCTGCCTGCCGCACCTGTGCTGTGTGGCCACGGGTAATTAGCCGGGTTACGGTGGGTATTGCGCTTGCATCCCCAATGAAATGTAATGCGTTCAGTATGGCCAGTGCCAGCGGCTCCCCTGCATCGCGCAGTACCGCTTCAAACTGCTTCAAGTTCCGTAACAAGGTTGGCCCGGATGTCGCTCTGGAAGCGCTAAGGGACACGTGGAGCAAGCGCCGAGCCACTGAGGATGAAATCTGAAACTATGCGCTGATGTGTCCGGTGGCGAACATATGTGCCCCTATCTGGATAGCATCGCAAGTTGATTGACGACCGGCCCGAGTGCCGAAGCTTGTGCATGACACTAATTGATAGTACAATCAATGTAATAGGAACATTCCGCAAAGTTGTGAGGCGACAATGATCAGCCCGAGTATAGAAAAAGAACTACAACAACATCTTTCGCTTCTCCCGGTATCCCAACAGCGTAGGGTATTAGATTTTGCACGCATGCTCCTTAGTGATCCAAATCGCCAAGTTCAGTTGCCGATTTCACGTGGCGTTAAGGGCAGTACATTGCTTGCGTTCGCAGGGTTTATTCCGGCAGACGAATTGCTTCAGATGAAAACTGCAATCGAAGCGGATTGCGAACAGGTGGACGTGGTTGGCTGGTAGATTTCTTCTCGACACCAACATCGTAATTGCTCTGTTTACAGCCGACGCTGTGGTGCTGAAAAATATCAGAGATGCTGATGAGGTGCTTATAAGTAGCGTGGTATTAGGTGAGCTCTATTACGGGGCTAAAAAATCTGGTCGACCAGAAGAAAATGTCGGAAGGCTGGATACGTTCGCTGCTCAAAATACGATCCTTGCTTGCGATACGGAAACATCTCTCCATTACGGCACGATTAAGGCGGGGCTTCGAACCATCGGTCGAATGATCCCGGAAAATGATATCTGGATTGCGGCGAGCGCGGTGCAGCATGACCTGACTCTGGTAACCCGCGATGCACACTTTGCAGAAGTTCGCGGTCTCCACACGATCAACTGGTAACTCCTGCCTGTCGAGTTATCCATGTCTCCAAACGGTATTCTTAATGGCGCTTCCAGTTCCAACCGTTACCACCCATACATGACATCTCGTGGTTCAACCCCACTATCTTACGAACTCCCCAGATTTGCGACAACCTCCCAGGCATCGAACCAATATTTCGAACAGCACTGTTAGCCGGAAGCACACCACAGCATCACCCTAATCCTCACCTACCCCGTTCAGCTTCTCTTCAGAACCAGCAGCTGCCCGCAGCAGCTCTTGCCCGTCGCATTCCGGGTGGGAGATGGTGGCACGCAGGAGGGTATCTGACGGAAAACTTGCCTGGGAGGCGCGCAGCAGCACGCCGGGCGCGTTTTCCTGCTCCATGCGTTGCTGCAGGATGGGCAGCAACAGGGCGGCGGCATGCCGCACTGGTGCTGTGTGGCCACGGGTAATGAGCCGGGTTACGGTGGGTATTGCGCTTGCATCCCCAATGAAATGCATTGCGTTCAGTATGGCCAGTGCCAGCGGCTCCCCTGCATCGCGCAGTACTCGGCAAAGGCAGCGCATCGTTTCGGAGAGCTGCTGCCCGTAATGCTCTTGCGTGATGGTGGGCAGTACCTGCAGCAATGCCTTCGCCGCTGCCGCCTGAACCTCTCGCCCACTGCCGACCGCGGCACTTGCAAGCACATCCAGGCTCTCTGGCGACTTTATGTTACCGAGGGCTTCGGCGGCGGCGGCACGCACTCGATCGATGCGTTTGCGATCATAACCTACAGACATCGTAAGAAAAACTGGCGAACTTACAATGCCGTACACGATGATCCCCAGTGCCCCGGCTATCAAAAATCTGGAACCGTGTTCGATCTGCATATTGGCACGCAGGCTGAACACAAGGAATATGAAGGTTATCAGCGCCCCAAAGCCCGCCGATGCGGGCAGCGCCTTGAGCACGCGCCTGAACATCCGTTGCGCCAACGGCCTGCGAACCTGCAGTTCCTCTTTTGCCAGTATCTGGCATAGGCGCAGCAATATAGTTTTCTGGTGAATGGGGTTCGGGTTGGCGGAGTGGCCCGCAGCCCAGGCCGCCACGGCACACTCGCTCCAGCGTTGCGGCTCCACATCCGCAAGGGCATCCAGAAGGGGTTGATGTGTGGGCAGAGCTTTGCCTGCCAGCACATCCAGGGCAGGCGCCCTTACGGGGCTATCCAGCTTCAACGAATGTACCAACGCTGCTATATCCGCCTCTGCCTCCACGGCAACCGGTTGCGCCGGATTCAGTGGGGGTTGCGTATTGTCGATGGCAGCCTGCGCTGGTGTGCCTTGTTGTGGAAGCAGTTTCTGATCCATAGAAGTGCAGACGAAAACTTTGCCAGCATGGCTTCACGATTGTGCAACGGGCAATAACGGTGGCACACTTCGCGAGATGGGCTGAGCGTTGGAAATTTGGGATGCATCCAAGAGGGAGCTGGTAACGCTCTATCTTCCCTTCGCTCAAGCACAGCTTACAACAGGCAAAACAACGTGATAGCTTCGCTGTCTTCGCCGTGCCAAACCAAAAGCTCCCGGTTAGCACAACCTTCCATCCATTATGAGCCTCGATGCAGAAATGCAATGTTTCGCGCTAAGGAAATGCAAAGCACGCGAAGAGATGCATCCAAGAGGGAACTGGCACCGCTCTATCTTCCCTTCGCTCAAGCGCAGCTTACAACAGGCAAAACAACGTGATAGCTTCGCTGTCTTCGCCGTGCCAAACCAAAAGCTCCCGGTTAGCACAGCCTCGCATCCACCATGAGCCTCGATTCAGAAATGCAATATTTCGCGCTAAGGAAATGCAAAGCACGCGAAGAGATGCATCCAAGAGGGAACTGGCACCGCTCTATCTTCCCTTCGCTCAAGCACAGCTTATAACAGGCAAAACAACATGATAGCTTCGCTGTCTTCGCCGTGCCAAACCAAAAGCTCCCGCTTAGCACAACCTTCCATCCATTATGACCTCGATGCAGAAATGCAATGTTTCGCGCAAGCAAGCGTAGGGCGGTAGATATTGCTTTTCAATAACATCATGTTATGCGTTGCGCGAAGAGATGCAGTGAAGAGGGAAGTGGTACCGCTCAAGCTACCCAATGCGCAGGCACAGCCACGTTCTGAAATGCAAGTCTCGCGCAAGCAAGCGCAGCGCGGTAGAAATTGCTTTTCATAAACTTCATGTTATGTGTCGCGCGAAGAGATGCATCCAAGAGGGAACTGGCACCGCTCTATCTTCCCTTCGCTCAAGCACAGCTTACAACAGGCAAAACAACATGATAGCTTCGCTGTCTTCGCCGTGCCAAACCAAAAGCTCCCGCTTAGCACAGAC
>CAIONQ010000168.1 GCA_903859705.1 uncultured Chthonomonas sp. | reverse complement strand
CGGCGTAGGGGCGAGGTACGAGCCATCGGGGAGAGGTTAGGAGAGGCCCAACTGTTACGAGTTAATAATACTTATCTACGCTAAATATCGCCTTACAGACCGATGTAGGGGCGGCGGCTTATCCCCGGTTGCGAGCCTCTATGCATCCGCCCCCCTCAACACCTGCACAGCTTGCTACGAAGGCACTATGCTCTCGTTACAATCTTCGCGGCTCCGCGGCTTTGCGTGCGACTAAAAAAACCTATCGGCTTACACCCAGCCCCCCATCCGAAGGCGGCATCAATTCCTCTCCCGGCGAGCTTGTGAGCAAATGTGGGCCCATTCACGCTCCCCCTGCCATTGGCACTTGGAAATGTTCTGCCAGGCTCAGGCGCTACGCCTTCGCTCGCAAAACGCTCACGCCAACGGTAGACCTGCCGCGGCTGTACACCATTATTCAAACACCATTGCAGTGCAACGCATCCGGCACGCTCTGCAGCGGCAACACGCTCGAACCACGCCTCCCGTGATAACCGGTTTACCATAACAAAGCACCACCAATTGAGATGCCATTAGTTGCAATCGACTTCAATACACAGGGAATATGCGCGTGGTTTGACGCTTACGATTGATGATTACTCCTGACCTTCGATGCGCAGCAGAAGCTGAGAACGTGCTAACCGAGAAGAGTGGTGTGATGCATGTACACATCACAAGAAAATAACAGTTCACAATAGATTATGTGGTACTAAGTGTAGTATTGTAGGAGATTACGGAATAGAACGCCCTACTATAATTTTGTGGTCCCGATAATCGAGTTTAATTGTCCGCATCTTTGCCTGATTCGCAAGATAAACTGTCGCTGTATTAGCACATACGGAAACTATCGACTCCCCTGCAGAGAGCTTTAGCCTGCGCGCAGGTCTTAGAATACTCGAGGTTATATCCGACAGCACCATGCAGTGTCTGTCAAGATCCTCCGATACGAGAATGGCATAATTGCCGACTCGGCATACACCCTTTAGTTCAAATTCACCCTCAAATTTCAGCGGAATGTCAGTTGACGTGTGCGACCCGACATGATATCGTTTGAATCCACACAGTATGTCTGAATTACCTATGTAGGCGAGTAAGCCCGCATCGACATCTTCCTTTACTGTACCTTGTTGCGAAACCTCAAACTGTTTATTTCCTGTTGTTAGATCCCATTCAAGCAACTCACCCTTCAAGCTTTCACCTGATATCGACGTGGCAGCAATATGCTTTCCGTCCGGGCTGAACGCAATTGCACTGACGTGTCCCCATGAAAATCCTCGCAGCTCATGTACACGCTCAAATGTCCTAGTTGAATATACGTCAACCTTCTGGCCCTGAACCATACCGTTTGTTGATCTTCCTAAAGCAAACACAGAGCCGTCCGGTGAAAAGCTCACGCCAGAAGAGTAGCCACCACAGGCAATATGAAATACTGGCTTGCCAAGACTTTGAGAATACACACTACAAACGACGCCAGAATGCTCGTCCAGTGTTAAGATAGCCACCGCTCCGCTAATCGATACAGACATGGAAACCGGACTGCCAACTGCGTGAAACCTGAATGGATGAATCGCATTTGCACCAGTAGGAGACACAACCACTTCTGTCTCGTTTCCATTTGTCGAAATCGATTTGCCATAAAACCTCCCCGCCGGGTCTACACAATATAAAATGCCGTTGTCCTTGCAAGTTGATAGACCAATTGGCGTGCTCATTTGCATGGTACAGCCTTTGTAATTATGCGCAGCATTTAGCGACATATCCGAAGATCCGACCAGTAATAGAACTGCTGCCATGATTCTCATTGTGCTCACCGCCATTGCCGCCCCCTTTCTATGTTGCAACAAAACTTATGTCCAGAGATACATTTCAAAATGTCGTTGGCGCGCAAGCGAATCCCCATGGGTCTTTACAACAACCCAACAGTCCAGGCTGCACCGCGGCAACACGCATGTGGAGAGCCTTATGGTCGACCAAAGTTGGTGGAGATCCGCACGGGTCACCTATGCCGAGTCGTTTCATTTTCCTGTTATATCCATCGCTGCCCTGCCCACCAACCACAAAATCGCGTAATTGGGTGATAAGCTGGTCCTTCAAACATGGTGCGGCAGGGTCAATCAAATGAATCTCATTTTCGGTTGTGTCATTCGTTTCACCGTTGTACCTAAACCAAGCAGCAAAACCGCATCTACGTAGAGCTGCTACCATTTTACAAAACTGTGATTTTTCCCGTGGCGTGAGTGACCTCTTCTTCGTTACTCCAACGATACTTAAATCAACTGCAGCGGAATATAGCTTTCCATTGCATCGACCGTCTGGGCAATGGTATCCGTGGCTTTCTGGATCTCTTCCAATGCCTTGCGTAATGAACCAAGCAAAACCGAGGCTACCCAAGCACTCGCGTAACCCAGTGCCCGTCACCGGTAAAAGGTCCGATTCTTCGGACAAGTATGGCGTCGGATGCAGCAGGTACGGCGGTGACTGAGGCGTCGGGTCCAGGCTGTTTCCGCAAGGCAAACGCTTTCCGCGCATTGTAGCGTCTCGACCGGCTGGATCAACTAACGTTACCGGATCATTCTCCGCATACCCATAAGCATGCTCACCTGCCTTCTGATACTCAATACCCGCCCTGCTAATCCACGTTCCATTCACCGGATCGTAGTATCTGGCTCTTACGTACACAAAGCCTGTGGCGTCTGTGTAATAGCCGTATTGCCCAACGTATTGCATTGGCTCTGGTTGTGCGGGAGGTGTGGAGACCATATTCCCGTAAGCATCATAGTTCATCAAGTTTTGCCAGAAGCTTGTGCCCTGGAACCAAATGTACCCATTTGGCCTTATTGCCGTCAATAGCCAAAAATCGTAGCGCGCCGCCTCGCTTGCGAGGAGTCAAGGCGAGGTACTCAATTGCACCAAGCCTGGTTCCAGGGGCATCGCTCTGGCGCTCTACGAGGTTGAACCCCGCATCGGTGGCAATCGCAAGGTTCTGTTCGTCCCACGCGAAGTTGCGGGTGCTGCCAGCACTCGTTTTGGATGCTCTCAACCCGTCCTCTCGGTAAGCATAGGATTCTGCGAGGGATCGCTGTGTACAGCTCAACAGCTTATTCTCCGTGTCCCATACAAGGGTGGTGAGTGCACCGCCTGTGTTGGAAAGTGTGAGATTTCCGCAGGCATCGTATGCGCGGCTGGTTGAGGCACCAACAGATGGAACCGCCGTTAGCATGGAGTTGGCGGCATTGAAGGTTCGGGTGGTGGTTACCCCACCGTTGTTCTCAGATACACGGTTTCCGAGGGCATCAAAGCCATAGGAGATGCTGTACGGGTTGGTGCCCGTTCGGATCTCACTTACTAACTGGCTAATGGAATCGTACGCATAGCTGACGTTGCTTCCTCCAGATTCTATCGCTCCAACCCTGTTGTTCACAGCATTGTACTGGTAAGAGAAGCTGGGTGCGAAGGGAGCATCGGTGTTTACGGATGTCACGCGCCCTGCCGGATCGTACGTAGTACTT
>CAIONQ010000167.1 GCA_903859705.1 uncultured Chthonomonas sp. | reverse complement strand
TTCCAGCTGGCCGCCCCCTTTTGTTAGCAGGTTGTTAGTGCAGGTCCAACAGATAGTCTGGCCCATTGCTAACCGTGAGATTGGTAAGGTTTGTGCCATCCGAATTCACTATGAAAACGGATGGAGAGCCGCTAATCACCGCTTCAAACACAATCTTGGTGCCATCCGACGTATAGTGCGGGTTGATAATGGCATCTGCATTCAGTGTTGTCAGGCGTGTTTTGCTGGACGCATTTAGGGTAAACGCGTACAGATCGTAACCCGAAGTACCCAGCTGATACGATGTCGCAATTAGGGTGCCAGCGGGGTTGTAGGCTGTGTATGGCGAGATCAGCGAGATATTAACTGGTGTGCTGTTAACCTGGGCAAGCCCCGTTCCGTTTGTATTCATCTGGTAGAACGAGTACACACCGCTAACCAGCGCATAGAAGCCAATCTTGCCGGCTTTTGTAAAAAACACGTTGGTGATGCTGGTATCTACAATAGATGTAAGTTGAGTTACAGATGCTCCGGTAGAGGTCATGCTGTAAACCTCTGGAGTGCCTGTTCTATCGCTCACAAAAGCAATCGTTGATCCATCTGCACTCCATGCTGGCAGGTAACTGCTGGCTGCTGTAGTATCGGGCTTCGTCTGTCCACCGGTTAGCAGAGTTATAGAAGTGCCATTGGCATTCATGGTGTAAACCGATTTTACACCGCTGCTGTTGCTGTAATCGTATGCAATTGAAGTGCCATTGGGCGAATAGCGTGCGGTTCCTATAAAGATACCGGAGGCATTTGAAACCAGGGCGCTCTTGCCGGATCCATCTGTATACTCAACCTCCATCGCGTTGGTGCTGGTATGCGCCCCGCGCGTAAATAGGATTGTGCCAGGTGAAACCACATTGCTTGTCTGCGTAATAAAGATAGCGTAGGTTCCCGCCGATTGGATGGACGCACTCACTGTTTTTGTGCTTGTGTTAAGCGTGCTTCCCGCTACTGCTTTCCATGCCCCGTTTACAACGGTATACATAGCCAGGCTGGATTCGACAGCGCCGGAGGGCAGTGTCCCATAACCAATAGAGAAGGTAATGGGCTGCATCAAAAATGCGCCACTGAAATCGATTGCATAGGCGGAGCCAGAAAGAAGACGCGTATCTGCGGGATACCCGGTAGCCACACTCAGGGTGAACGTAGTGCTAACAGAAACTGCGTTTGCTGGAACGGATGCAGATGCCGAACCATTTGCAACCGAGCCCCCCGCGCTATTGATAATAACGGATGACGGTAACCCGGTGCTTCCACCAAAAGAGCCGCCTCCGCCTCCACAGCCGGCAAGCGCTAACCCCATAATTGCAATTATGGAAGCAACAATGGCCGTTGCAAATCGAAACTTTGTGATGCTGTGCATGCGCTCCAAAATCACGCTTACGCTCCTTGTAAATTCCCCACAGAGGGGAGAAGGGCCAGTTGGCCTACCAGTCTCCAGAGTAGAGTACCTCTTCCTCCAGAGATATACCAAATCTCTCGTTAACCGTGCTGCGTACAGTGGCTGCCAGTGCGCGCACATCAGCTGCAGTGGCGGCACCCATGTTAACAATAAAGTTTGCGTGGCGTGCGGAAACCGCCGCATCACCAATCCGAAATCCTTTGAGGCCGCACTTATCTATCAAGAAGGCTGAAGTTACCACGCCTCTCTGTTTAAAGAGGGGCGGCAAGCCAGGCATGCTGTCGGCGAGCGCATGGTCATGAATATTCTTGAAAAAGCTCCCTGCCGATGGCTCCCAGGGCTGCTTGCAAATGCGCTGGTACTGTATATCTCGCGCTTTGAGCCGTATTTCCCTGCGATTTCCCGATGATAGCTCCAGTTCTGCGCCAAGCAGTATCGCAGGGCGTGTATCGTCTCTACGCAGCCTGCTGTCTCTGTACGAGAACTCCATCCAATCAGGCGAAACCGTTTTGCGTTCTCCGCGTTCTATTACATCAATTGAACTAACAAGATCACAAATATTGCCGCCATAGGCCCCCGCGTTAGATACCAGAGCGCCGCCAACTGTTCCGGGAATGCCCACAGCCCACTCAAGGCCGGTGAGCTCTGCATTCAGTGATTTCTGAAACAGGCGCATCAGGCTATGCCCGGCATCTACATCGGCGCGTGGAGCAACCGTTGCATTGGTACACCCATTGCGAATAACCAGTCCGCGAACTCCTCTATCGCTAAAGCACACATTACTGCCATCGCCAAGCACCATCACGGGCACACCGCCTTGCTGAACAGCGATGGCGAGCTGAGCCAAAAGATCGCGACTTTGGGCGTGGTAAAAGAGCTGAGCTGGGCCACCCACCCGCAATGTAGTGTGCATTTTGAGGGGCTCTTCCGTGCGGAGGGCACTAAGTATGGTGGGTGGCAATGGGCTAAGAGCCGCTTGCCATGGCACGGGCAGCAATTTTAACTGGGGATGAATCATGCCTATTAAAAGCCTGGGATTATATTAGATATGCTCTCGGGCAGCACTATCTCTTGTAACCAGAGACGATGCTGCCCGGAAGCTGGGTTCGCAAAATTGGCCGAGTGAAGAAGCTCACACTTTAAATCGAACGTGCAGGATGTCGCCATCCTTTACTAGATACTCTTTGCCTTCAAGCCGCATTTTGCCTGCTTTGTGGGCACCGTCCCAGCATTCGCCAGTAGATTCAAAATCGTCCCAGCCCATTACTTCGGCTCGGATAAATCCACGGGCCAGGTCACTATGAATTGCTCCCGCCGCAGTTACTGCGTTAGAACCTTTTCGGATCGTCCAGGCGCGAACTTCATCTGATCCCACAGTAAAGAAGCTCATAAGGCCCAGTGCATCATATGCAGCTCGGATCAATCGATCGCGGGCAGCCTCGGAAATGCCCATAGCTTCCAGGAACTCGCGCTCTTCGGCAGGCTCCATCTGGGCCACTTCGGCTTCCACTTTTGCACATACTGCCACAACAGGAACGCCAAGTTCTGCTGCATAGGCATTCAGCTCGTCTAACCCAGCAATATTGGATTCACCTATCTGGTCTTCGCCAATATTGGCTGCAAAAATAAGTGGCTTGCCCGAAACAAATGCGTAGGATCGGATTGACCGCTGCTCATCTTCTGTAAGAGTAAGCGTGCGCACCGGCTGCATAGCCTCAAGGTGGTTTTTCACCTGGATCATAACCTGGTGTTCTGCCGCCTCGGCATTGGATTGCCGTTTTTGCAGGCGGGATTTCTCCAGCTTCTCCATTCGAGACTCAACCACGGTAAGGTCTGCAAGCAACAGCTCTTCGGAAATCTTCTCTGCCTCACGGCGTGGGTTCACACCATTCTCGGGAGCAGGCACGTCATCCGATTCGAATGCACGTATAACAAGTACAAGAGCATCCATATTGCGCACAGCTGCAAAAAAGTCGGAGCCGAATTTGTCTTTCTGACGCTCGCCGCGCTCTATGCGAGCACCGCCTTCAGTAAACTCGATGGTAGCCGGCGAAACCTTCTTCGGTTCGCACACATTCACTGCATGTGTGAAACGAGGATCCGGCACAGAAATGACGCCGACTGAGACTTCGGTGCCACCAAATCGGTTAAGCTCAACCTGTGATCGGGTGAGAGCATTGTAGAGGCTGGTCTTGCCGGATTGTGCAAGCCCAATAATTCCAACTTTCATCGGTTGAGGAGCGCTCCTGAAAAAGATATCAAATATGGCATCCAGTAATATCAGGGACGACTACACCTGCGATTTCTGGATCTAAGGCGTATAATGGTGACATGATTTGGAGCAGAACGCAACCTGAGCAAAAGCTGAGTGCGCCAGAAACCGAACCGGAAGAGACTCGCGGGCTTACCCGCAGACAGGCGATTATCTGTGGGGCCACCGCTGTGATGACCTGCGCTTCCGTCGATAGCTACGCTGCAACAGCGCAAATAGATGTTACGCACCACGATGTGCTTATAAAAAATCTGGCAACTCCTTTAACAGTTGCTCAGATTACAGATGTGCATCGAAGCCAGTTTGTGCCTGAGCGATTTGTAGAACGAGTAGTGGACCAGGTGAATGCTTTAAAGCCGGATCTCATTCTGCTTACCGGCGATTTTGTTACGCGTACTACAGGGTATGTAGAGAGTTGCCTTGGCCAGTTGTGCCGCCTGAGATCACGGTATGGTAAGTTTGCTGTATTGGGCAACCACGATTACTGGTGTGAAGGTGGCAACGGGGGCCCCTACATTACAGATGCGCTTGAGGAAGCCGGTATTCACGTGCTCACCAATCGCAATGTTGTATTGCCAAACGGCTTGCGGCTGGTTGGGATAGACGATGTGCGTGCCGGTGTGCCCAATTTTCCGCTTAGCTTTGAAGGCGTGCGTAGCGATGAGCCCATTTTGTGCATGACGCACAATCCTGGTGCATTCACCACCCTGAAGCATCATAATGTAACTGTTGTTGCTGGCCACACGCATGGTGGGCAGATATACTTGCCACTGGTTTCTGGTGTTGTAGTGAGATCCCCGTTTCTTAAGGGGTGGTACAGTTATCCGGAATTTCCGGGCAAAATGTACGTTTGCAGGGGGCTCGGCACTATTCATGTGCCAATGAGATTTGCCTCTGCTCCCGAGATAGCGCTTTTACATTGCTATCCTATATAATAAACTGATCAGCGATCTTTCAAGATTAACCCCAATGTGGGGCGATGCGTTTGCAAGTCCGGGGTGGGCAACCGATGCCGTTCCGCTATCCGATACAGATCCAAAATTTGCCATCTACCACAGTGCCTATGGCGATAACAGAAATGCAGTGCAGGGTGACCCCACTGCCTTATCCTGCAGCAGTCATCAAACAAACCCAACTCTTGAACGCGCACACCGCCTCGGCGCAAATTATGTATTTGCAGACGGCCACTGCCGTTGGCGCTATCCGGCTCAGTTCACAACGGTATCGCTAATGCAGGCACGTGGAAGGCTCTTAGACGATCCTTCCGATCCATTTGTAACCAGTGGTGCACGCTCCCAGGCGGCAGCACTGCGATGTGCTGTGTTTTGTTGCCCGGGGCCATTCGGTGAGCCGCCTAATGATGGGTAGCGCTTCGCCAGAGCAATTGGCACGCGGCATTCAGCGAGCAGGTACCGATCAAGAGAAGTAAAGGGTTCAAATAGCTGCGGTAGGTGGCGTAGTAGGTACTCTGCTTGTAATCGCGGCTTGCGCTGCAGCCTATAGTTTTTAATCAAAACTCAAGAGCACCGATTAGCTTACCAAATCTGGCAGTCATGTCACGGGCATTGTTAGTTCACTGGGTGCCAGGCACCAGGTGTGGTACCGCTACAAAGTAGGCGGCAGCAGTTATATGCAATCTGCCACTGAGGACAATACGCACTATGGTATGATGGAGGTTGGGCGAGACATCGAAGTCGTCAATAACCCAGATCAATTGGAACAGAGTACAATTCCCGGCTCAATGGATCGAACAGATGCAGCTTCTGGAGTGTACGCATCTGTTGCCCTTGTTCTGCTCGGGATAGCGTTGCCGTTTATCGTCTACAGGGGCGCAAAAGCAGCCATATAAAAGAACAATGCACCATCCTGAGCACGCGTTACCCGTTGCGCGTGTCCCACAAGAATCAAGGGCACCTTCCAGAATGGAAGGTGCCCTTGATCTTCATTGAATGAACGAAACTACCCTACAAACGTTGCTCCGCAACGCGCTTCAAGCTCGGCGCGGATCTTTGCAAGCGCTTCGGTAACCTCTGCTTCCGTTACAGCTCGGTCATCTGTTAACGACGCTGGCTTATAAGCAAATGTCAGCGATAGCGTAAGGCTATGCGTTTCTTCAGGCAGCGGTGCCCCACGGAAAATATCCGTAAGGCGGCAATCCAACAGTACAGAAACATCGGCAGCCGCAACTGCCGCGCGCACAGCTGCAAATGGCACTCCATCCTTCAACCGTGGCGCAATATCGCGTGATATCGCCTGCTGGCGGGTGATGGGCTGATATCTGCGGCTGCCCGTTTGTGCAGCCCGTGCCATGGATTCGAAGCTGAGCTCAAACACATAGATGCGATGCTTCAGATCGTACTTTGAAGCAAGCTCCGGGTGAAGTTCGCCAATTACTCCATCCACGCGCGCACCGCCCAGACTAATGGTGCCAGAGCGGCCAGGATGAAACTGCGGCATCCACTCCTCACGCTCACTTGCTGGCCGCAGGGTAACATCTGTCAGTTTTAGCCTGTCCGCCAAACGATCCAGCACACCCTTAATAGTGAAGTAGTCTGCCACGGCCGGCTTTGTACCGTATCGGGCTCCTACAGGCAACACAGGGCCGGTTATGAGGCCCGCAATGGATAGGTACTCGCCTGGAGTCGGCTCACCATCCACAATGTCGTACTGCCAGATGCGCCCAACCTCAAATAAGCTCAGGCTATGCTGGCCGCGTGCAGCATTATGCTGTGCAACATCCAGCAGGGTGGGGATAATGGAGCGGCGCAGGCCGCTTACATTAACGGATAGCGCATTTCTAACCGGCACGCGGGTGCTGGTGCCATCTGGCGCGGTATCAAATGCGGAGGGCGCGGTGAGGCTGTGAGTAACTACCTCCTGCAAACCACACTCCACCAGCGCGCGGCGCACAGAGGAGATGAGCCTGCCCTGATCGCTATCACCACCACGCGTAGTCTCGCCGGATGGCAACGTTTCGGGTATGTTCTCGTAGCCGTGAATGCGGCCAACCTCTTCAATCAGGTCTTCTTCAATGGCAATATCTGCCCGGAAGGTGGGAACACGAACCAGCAGGTTTGTGCCGCCCGCCTCAATAGTTACATCGAACCCAAGAGCCTCCAGGCACTGAGCGCAGGTTTCTGAAGAGAGCTCCATGCCCAACAGGCTCGCTGCCCGCTCGGTGCGCAGTGTAATTACTCTGCTTTCCACCGGTTGCGGGTAAACATCAATTACACCCTCTGCAGCTACTGGCTGGCCAATTCTGGCAAGTAGATCACATGCGCGATTAATTGCGCGTACCACTCCGTTGGGATCTACCACACGCTCGAAGCGATAGCTGGCTTCCGTACGCAGATTGAGCGCGCGCGAGGCCCGGCGAATGCTCAGCGGATCAAAATGTGCCGACTCCAGCAGAATACTGGTAGTAGCATCTGTTACTTCCGAAAATGCGCCGCCCATAAGCCCCGCAACAGCGGCTGGCTTGCTTGCATCTGCAATTACCAGAGTTGGAGACTTAAGTATGTGCGTGGCGCCATCCAGTGTTTGTATCAGCTCCCCATCTGTAGCGCTGCGAACAACTATGGCCGAGTTCTCCAGCTTCTGAAGATCGAAGGCATGCAGGGGCTGCCCAAGCTCCAGCATTACATAGTTGGTTACATCCACCACATTGTTAACCGGGCGTTGGCCTGCTGCTTCCAGGGCGTTCTGCAACCACAACGGCGAAGGGCCAATTTTGATGCCGGAAACAACTCTGGCGGCGTATCTGGGGCACAGGTCAGGATCGTCAATTTGCACCGAAGCCAGCGTATTAACAGCCGAAGCAGCCAGTGCGGAAGTTTCAGATATGGCAGGCAATTTGAGTGGCGTGCGCAGCAAAGCCGAAATCTCGCGCGCTACACCAAGTATCGAAAGGCAATCGCCACGGTTGGGCGTAATGTAAACATCCAGCACCGGGCTGCCATTATGTTCTTCTATTCCTTCTACCTCAAGCCCACCCATGGTAAGTTTGGCGGCAATCTCCTCGGCAGTAAGGTCGAAATCTACATACTCTTTAAGCCAGATTAATGGCACTTTCATTCAGGTAACTCCTGTGCAGCATCCTTATGCTATGCAGCAAGCTGCAAACTCTTCGCGGCGAGCCAACCATTAGGCGCCTTGAAACTGGCGCAGGAAGCGCACATCGTTCTCAAGGTAGAGCCGCAGGTCGTTTACACCTGTCTGGATCATGTGGGTTCGCTCCACGCCAAGGCCAAAGGCAAATCCGCTGTACTTCTCTGTGTTGATACCGTAGGCCTGTAGTATGTTGGGATGAATCAGGCCGGCACCGCCAAGCTCCAGCCAGCGGCCCTGCCACAGGATAGAGTAATCCACGCCTGGCTCAACAAAGGGGAAGAAATCTGGGCGGAAACGCACAAGGGTTTCCGGGCCAAACATGGATCGTGCAAATGTGCCGAGCGTGCCCTTCAGGTCGGCCATCGAGATCTTCTCATCCACCATAAAGATATCTACCTGATGAAAGGTATGGTGGTGGGTGGCATCTACAGCCTCGTAGCGGAAGCAACGGCCTATGGTGGCAATACGGAACGGCGGCCTACGATTGGCCATTATACGCCCCTGCAGAGCCGTGGTCTGCGTGCGCATCAGGCGGTCATCCGTTACGAAGAAGGAGTTTTGCTCGTCCATTGCCGGGTGATCTTCGGGGTAATTTAGTGCAGCAAAATTGTAGGCGTAATCCTCAAGCTCTGGGCCGTCTACAAACTCAAACCCCATACCGCCTAGGACCTCTTTAATTCGGTCGGCGGTAATGGTGAGTGGATGCAGGCCGCCTGCTGGAAGTACGGCGCCAGGAAGCGTAATATCTACCGATTCCGCCTGTAGCTGTGCACGCAACTCCCCAGATTTTAGTACTGCGCGGCGGTCTTCCAGAGCCTCGGTAACGCGTGCGGCAGCTTCATTGATGCTGGCGCCAAACGCAGGTCGCTCTTCGGCGGGCAGCGTGCCAATAGCTCGCCTGAGCTCATTAATTTCGCCCTTTTTGCCGAGATAGCGCAGTTCAACGGCTGTCAGCTCCGCAACGCTTGCTGCAGCAGTCACTGCCTTCAGGGCTTCGGCGGTTTTGTTATCAATTGGTTCTGACACGTTCAGGTCCTCATAAACATTCGGTCTGAGTACAGCGGTATTGTAGGGAGATGAAACAGACAAAAACCCCGCCATCTCCGGCGCAGTAATTACTGCGGGAGAGGGCGGGGCTCTTAAAGCTGCCACAGACCTGAATTGTCTGATCCTGTGCAGTGAGCCTCAAATAGGGCTCAGACTGCCGGCTCTCCCGACTGGTTCAGGGCGCTCGTCGCCTGGGCGACGAGCTGCGTAAATGTGGTGGGATCCAGAACAGCCATCTCAGCCAGTACCTTACGGTCCAGGCCAACACCAGCCTTGGTCAGGCCTTCGATGAAGCGGCCGTACTGCATGCCATTAGCGCGGCAAGCTGCGTTGATGCGAACGATCCACAGGCTGCGGATTGCACGCTTCTTGTTGCGGCGGTCGGTATAGGCGTAGTTGCCAGACTTCATCCACTGTTCGTGGGCAGTCTTAAACAGGTTACGCTTGCCACCCCAGTAGCCTTTAGTCGTTTCAAGCACCTTCTTATGGCGCTTGTGTGTCATGGTACCACGTTTAACGCGCGGCATTGGGAACTCCTTTCGTTAGCCAATGAGGCTTAAAGAGCACGGTCCTGTTGGAAACTAATCCAGCCCTTTGCCGAGCATCCGAGTAATTCGTTTAAGGTCGCCCTTGTAAAGCTCACCGTCGTTAAGCAGGTTACGCTTCCGGTTCGGGTCCTTCTTGCGCATCAGGTGGTTCAGGCCTGTTTTGCCGCGCATAAGCTTCCCAGTTCCCGTTTTGGTGAAGCGCTTCACTACGGTTTTTCGGGTTTTTATTTTCGTTTTCATAGGTTTGTGTATGCCAGTCTTTCTGGATTGCCTGTTAACCCGAAACTTCGGGAGCGTTCAGCATGGTTACGAATAGTCGTGCATGCGGAGGTCAGGATTTCGGGTTCAGAAGAACCGTCATCATCTTGCCCTCGAAAGCCGGGGGCTTCTCCACCACAGCAAACTCATTCGTGGCTTCAATCATCTTATCCAGCAGGCGCCGCCCGATTTCCGGGTGGGTTATTTCACGAGCCTTGAACTGAATGATGATCTTAACTTTGTCGCCCTTCTCCAGGAATTCCTGAGCGTGGCGAACGCGTACCTGAAAATCGTGTTCAGCAGTAACCGGTCTCATTTTCAGAGCCTTGATTTCCTGTTGCTTCTGGCGCTTGTGCGCCTCACGATCCTTTTTGCCCTGCTCGTACTTGTACTTACCGTAATCCATGATACGGCAGACCGGGGGCTGGGCCGTGGGAGCGACCTCGATGAGGTCAAGCCCCTTCTCCTGAGCAATGTTCAGAGCATCACGTACGTTCAGAATACCGAGGGCCTGGCCCTCATCATCGATCACACGCACATCGCGAACTCGCGTTTCACGCGGTCCGCGCAGGATCTGCTCATTTACTCGAAAATCTTTATTAATGGATCCACCCCTCCAGCACGAGAACAGTGCTTCAGCCACCCAAGGGCAAACATGCCTGCAGAGGGCGGCTGTCAGACGAGGTAGTTTACCCGAAATAGGTTTGAGTGTCAATGCGAATCTTGCAATGCGGCACGTGTTAACGCTTACAGTATTAGAGCGTTTGTACCTTCGCAATTGATTACCACTGGCAGAGCACGAACGTGTTAACATCGCCAGTAAGCGATTCGTTCGTTGCCAGCATGCCCACGCCTGTTTTTCTTGGTTTCACGGTAAATTCCCTGCCTCAGCCGACAATCAATAGCCATTTGTTGAGATATTTTCGTTTTATTGCCCCGCTATACTATCCAAAATGGCAATGTCAACCTTCGACTGCAATCTAGCAAGTGTAATGGTTATGCCTGTTCAGGGTGAATAAATAATGGAGGGACGCAAATACTGCTGGTAAAATCCCGCACTCTTTTACACATGGTAACGGCGAATCAGGATATGTAGTACACGGGGGAAAGGGGCGATCCCGGATAAGGAGAAGAGAAACCGGGATCTGATTACGCACAGCTCTTTGGCTTACAGAAAATGGCTGACGAGCACCGCTCTCGCAAGCGATACCGCCATCACACATCCCGCACAGCCCGCAACTGCACTAAGTATATCACCGATTCACGTTTGAATTACGAGGAATATGAATAATTGCGCCTGTGTGCATGAATTGCCTGCAGTTGCGAATTATGTCCGCTCGCCACTGATTCGTGAACTCAACGCATCCACGCTTTCCCAAAAAGCGTAGTGAGGATGAAATAAATATTGGAGGTAGCTGATAGCGGCTGCCACTTCACGGCTCGTTTGCGGCGGAGTACGCCAGGCTGCCGTTGCCAGCATACTGGCCCCGGCTCCAGCCCGTTAGCGCGTTATTATGGGAATTGACACGCCGTCAATTGTGATCCTATTCAGAAGCGGATATCCGCTAAACGTCAGGGCTATGGATTCTAACTTTGCAGGCACAAACTTGAACGGTAACTCCTATCTTTGAATCCTGCCACAATCTTTCGATGTCGGCTACCGAAATTAACTCAGGCAACACCATCATTCGGTGCGCGCTCGATGAAAATTCAACCAAAATGTGCCATTTTACCGATCTACTTTACACCGGGAGCCCATATTGACACCACGCCTTTCGTACTCTATAATGCGTTCTTAACAGGAAGCACGAAATTGCTCTCCGATAAGGTTATTCTTAAGTCATCTGAGGGCGGCGCCAGTTATGTCGGCAGTGCAAAAAAAGGCAAGAAGTGTTCAGGATGTAGAGCCTCTTGCTGATGCCGTCTATGGTGTGGCTGATAATTCTGGATTGCTCGTGTGGAAGGTGCACCTCGCCCGCCAAAATCCCGGCGTACTTCCGGCCATCGTATGTTCCATCGTCATCGCTTCGGTGCTCGCTGCCCTTTTGCTCCACAGTTTTCTTGCTGGGTTTCTGGCCATCGTGCTGCTTGGTGGCGCTATTCGTGAATACCTCTTTCCGGTTGAGTATCGCATCACTCCCCAGGCTGTTCAGTGTGTTTTGCCAGGCACCAATTCAGAAGTGATGTGGAAAGATGCGAGGCGGATAATGGTAGATGGCAGGTGCGTAACGGTAACATCTTTAGAGAAGCCTGGCAGGCTGGATGTATTTCGTGGCGTTTCGCTTCGCTTTGCGCCAATTGGCGCTCCGGGTAACAGGCAACAGGTGCTCTCGTTGTGCAAACGTTATGCCGGTAACCTTATTGGTGCAGAGGCCCTCACACAGCCTGCGTCCGATGCAGAGGAGGCAGAGCCACACCAATGATAGACTGGGATGAAGAGCTGAGCGACGATCGACGCGATGAACTTGTTCAATCGCTGGCAGAACGTGCCGTTAAACATGGGATGACGTCTCCAGCTATTCTCTTTCTGGAAATGCACAAGCCCTTCGGATTTCTGGCCGGGCAAGCAGCTATTCTTGGCTCGGGGTTCCTTGGGCCATTTGTAGGCATGAAAAACCTGCAGCAATACTCCAAACTGGTGCAAACCCGTGAGAATGTAGAGCGCCTGATTGTGAAAATCGAGCAGCTCGCCGGCTCAGACCCCCCGGCAAACGCAGTGCCAGCCGGCACTGCGCCCGCAGAAAGTGCAGGCAAAGAGTGAACATTAGCGGTATGGGAGTTACAGCGCGATGACAAACGCGAACTTGCCGGTGCAGATTGTGCTGCCGCTTTTCAGCATCATCATCGTTGCGATGATCCTGATGGCGAGGCGCAAACAGCTTTTTATCCGGCGGATTCAGGGCCTTATGGCAATAGATGAAGCCATAGGGCGCGCCACAGAAATGGGCAGGCCCATGCTCTGTAGCGTTGGCCTTGGTGGTATTGATGTGCCCACACTTCAGGCACTTGCCATTACCTCTTATATCATTCGTAACTCGGCACGCTTTAATACGCGTGCCATCGTGCCCGTTGCCAACGCCCCGCTTTTCCCCGTTACCGAGGAGGCCGTGCGCGAAGCGTATACAGCCGAAGGCCGGCCAGAGCAGTTTAACAGCGACGATGTGCGGTTTCTATCCGATCGCCAGTTTGCATTTGCTGCGGCTGTCTCCGGCATTCTTTATCGAGAGAAGGTTGCAGCCTGCTTCCTGTTCGGTACCTTCTATGCAGAAGCGCTCATCTTCTCCGAAACGGGCCAACAGGTTGGCGCAATTCAGGTGGCGGGCACCCCAAGCCTTACACAAATCCCGTTCTTTATCGCATCTTGCGACTATGTTATTATTGGCGATGAGTTTTACGCCGCCAGCGCCTACCTCTCGCGGGAGCCAACTCTCCTCGGGAGTCTTGTTGGCCAGGATATCTCGAAGGGCATCTTGATTGCGGCTATCCTTCTGGGAACGCTTATCGCCTCGATTAGTCCTGTCTATGGCGTTCTGCTGTCCACGTTCTTGAAAGGCAAGTGACGATGTTTGCACCCCAACATGGCGCAGCCTGGGTTACGCGGGTACTGATCACCGTCTTGCTTTTTGCAGTCGTAGTGGCAGTTCTCCAGATGGTTCCCAGGCAGTTCCGAAAGTACATAATACAGGCCGTAACCTTCATAGGTGGTGCTTTCTTCGCACTGGAGTTTTTCCTGCCGGTGCATCCGGCACCTACGGCTGCAAACCCTAAAGCCGTTGGTAACTTCATTACACCTTTTGTAGATCCCGTAAGTAACTGGCTAACTATTGTCAGTGCATTTACCGTTGGACTTGGCGTAATCAACCTTTCGGGCGTTCACCTTAAGCGCCTTACACGGGGTGGCAATAACGCACTTAATAGCGGAGTGTTCTTCGTTTCGGCAATTGTGATGTGCTTTATCGGCATATTAAAGGAAGAGCACCCGTATACCATCAACAAAGATATCTTCGATATCCTGTTCTCCGGTGCTCTCACCACCCTGGACGCAACGATGTTCTCCATCATTGCGTTCTACATTGTGTCTGCAGCTTACCGAGCCTTCCGGGTGCGATCCACAGAGGCCACAATCCTGCTGCTTACAGCCGTGCTGGTTATGATGGGCCAAATTGCTGTTGGCCAGTTCATAACTCATAAACTGCCCCCAACCGGGGCACTTAGCTTCCTGCGCTTCGAAGTTTCCAGGCAGTGGATACTCGATATTGCCAATACGGCTGCGGTACGCGCCATTGGTTTTGGTTTAGGCATCGGCGGTCTGGCGGTTGCCCTGCGGCTCTGGCTCGGTCTGGAGCGCGGCAGCTACTTCGACAGCCAGGGCTGATAAGAAAGGGCTATCTCTGTGAAACTGCTGCGAACACTGCAAACGGTGGACAGACGCGTGCTTTATGCCCTGCTTCTGTTGGCTGTAACCGCACCGTTCTTTATGAGCTTTAAAGTGCCGGTGAGTATCTCACCGCCTACTCAGAAGCTATACGATACAATAGAGTCTATTCCCGAAGGCAGCTTCATTATCTTCGGAACAGACTGGAGCGCCGGAACACGCGGCGAAAATGGCGCGCAATCCGAGGCGCTTATGCGCCACGTTATGCGCCACCATCTGCGCTTTGCCATCGTCTGTTTCGACCCTCAGGCGGCAACTCTCACACAAAAAATGGCGATGCAGTTACAGGCGGAATATGGCTACAAAGAAGGCCAGGACTGGTGCAACTGGGGTTACCGCGTAGAAGAGGTCCTATTTTTTAAAGCACTGGCGGAAAACGTGGTCTCCACCGTTAAATCCGATAACCATGGCCACCCAATAGAATCGCTTCCGGTGATGAAAGGCGTAACATCTGCTCACGATTTTAAGCTTCTCGTCAACGTTAACCCAACCAACACTTACACATATTATATACAGTTTCTGCAGGGGCCTTATCACATACCTATGGTATTGGCGCCAACCGCGGTTATGGCACCAGAGGCCGCTAACTACATGGATAGCGGGCAGCTATCTGGCATGCTTACGGGGCTTAGTGGTGCAATAGAGTATGAGCAACTGCTGCATCAGGTTGGGCGAGCAACAAAGGATAGTAACTGTCTTTCAGTAGCGCATCTTCTTATCATCAGCCTTATGATAATGGGCAACATTGCGATGGTGCTTGAGAAGCGTGAAGCAAAGCGCCGTGCCGCAGGAGGGGCTTGATAGATGGCTGCGTTTATTTCTCTGCACAAAGAGGCAATCATACTTTGGATCGGAGCCATCTGCACGCTCGGGCTGTACTCCGTTCTATATAAAGAAAACAAAGTGTTCCGTATCTTTGAACACATGTTTCTTGGGCTGGCAACCGGCTACATGGTAGCCACGCAGTGGAACGATACCATAAAGCCAAAGTGGTGGACCCCGTTTCACAAAGAGGGGCAGTGGTTTCTGGTTTTCGCGCTCTGCATCGGCGCCCTCTACTATCTTATCTACAGCAAGCACCTTAACTGGCTGGCACGCGTGGTTATCGGCCTGTTTCTTGGGCAAAGCGCCGGAATGCAGTTCCAGGCGTTTACCAACGATGTGTGGCCGCAGATATACAAATCCTTCAAGCCGGTGCTGCCACACGCCGCCATTCAGCCAGATGCAACAAATCATCTTAAAGCTGCCATCCCTGCCGTTGCGCCAATAGATGCCCTGAATAACCTGATATTCATGTTTATTCTGCTCTGCGTCATGAGCTATTTCTTCTTTTCTTTTGAACAGAAGCATGCTCTCACAAAGCACCCAGCTAAATGGGGACGCTGGCTCATGATGTTCACATTTGGAGCAATCTTCGGGCAAACGATTATGGCGCGCCTTGCGCTGTTAATCGATCGTATGGACTTCCTGCTGAACGAGTTTGGCCCTCAGCTGGCTGGCCCAGTGTTGGGGCCACCAGTTGCATTCTGCCTGCTGATGGCATTAACAGTATTTGTGCTGTTGCTATCGCTTCGCGAACGTGCAAACTCGGAAGATGAGCCCACTACGTAAGTTAAGACTCGAGTTAAAACAAGAAAACCGGGCAGCCACTTACTGTGGCAAACCCGGTTTTTTGTTGTTATCACTGCTTCATCTACGGACTGCTTAGCAGCTGTATCAGGTTGCCTTCGGTATCCCGAATGGTGGCGTACGTAGTGGCGCCATCCTCAATAGGGGCAACAAAAAATGCCACACCTTTGCGTGTCAGCTCTTCGTAGCTGGCGCGCACATCTGCCACTGTTATAGTTATAATCACGGCATTAAGCGCTACGTTCACCTCTGGCAGTGGCTCTGGCGCCAGCCCCAGGCTCACGCCTTCATGAAACACTACCCAGTCTTCCTGCTCATCCTGCACGGTAAAGCCCAGGTTATCGCGGTAAAACCGAAGGGCCTTCTCTATATCCTGAACCATCACCATTGCGGTTACACCCTGAATCTCCAATATTTCCTCCCTGGCATCTGCTGCACCGATCTGTGTTGCGCATAGTCTACCTCGCTTTAATTGCCTGGAAGGGTGGTGGCGCAGGAAACCTGCCCATCAGAGATAGAAACATCTAGCATGCAAACCTTGCTGGATCACATTGAAGCATTCTTGATTTACATCGTTACTGAACGCGGGCTCTCTAAGAACACCGCCGCCGCGTACAAAACCGATCTGGAGCAGTTTGCCCTTTCCGCTATGCAGCGCAGTGCCCGCCACGCAGAGCATCTTGCAGCAGCGCATGTAATGGCATTCACTGCTCAGCTAACGGATGTGGGCCTTGCTCAAAATTCGATTGCCCGCAGGCTGGGCGCTGTTCACTCATTCGCGCGGTATCTGGTGATAGCAGAGGTACGTAAAGACGATTTTATGGCAGGCATTGACGGCCGACACCGAGCGAAAAAACTCCCCAAGCCACTAACAGAGCGTGGAACAGAAGCCCTGTTAACCTGCTCTATGGAACGCGCAGAAACTGGGCTAAAACACTTGCGAGACTACGCTATGATTGAGCTTCTATACGCCAGCGGACTTCGCATATCTGAGTTAACCGGGCTCAAAATTCAGGATATCGATTTTGAACGCGGCACTGTCAAGTGCTCTGGCAAAGGCAATAAAGAGAGAATGGTGCCGGTTGGCCAGATGGCCATATCCGCTTTACAGCGCTATCTGCAGCTACGTGCCGAAGCGGCCGGTATTACATTGGCTTCGGTTAGTAAACACGAGGCATCCAGCAACCTGGTGTTTCCAAATAGCAAAGGGGAGCCCATAGATAGGTCGGTTGTGCGGCAGATGCTCCGCGGGGCAGCTATGCGTGCGGGGTTAAGCCCGGATATTAGCCCACACCGGCTGCGTCACTCCTTCGCCACACATCTACTTTCACACGGTGCGGATCTGCGCGTAGTTCAGGAAATGCTCGGGCACGCACAGATCACCACTACAGAAATATACACAATGGTAACCAACGAACGGCTGAAGCAAGTTTACCGGGCAGCACACCCCAGAGCTAAGCTACACGTGGAGCCGCCGAAGCCGGATACGGATCCATATTCGGATTAACCACGCCAAGCAGGCGGTATACTTCTGCTCGCAAAACAGCCTCGCACTCCGGGGCAAACATGGGGGCCTGATAGTACTTCCAGGCCTCTGCCACCTCGTACCCGCCATCCGAATAGTCCGCAGCGGCAGGCAAATAGTTTATGCATCCATTGGTATAACCCGTGCAAAGCAAGTTTCGCCCGGATTGGGCTTCAAAATCCAGTGCATAGTGCACAAACATCTCGGCAGGAAATCCAAGAATATCGGCGCCCCCCATGTCTATATGCTGCACCAGAAAACGTGCGGTCTCTACTGTGTCGCTGGCAACCGAGCGTTGTAGCTGCATTTCGGCCCACTTCAGCAAACCTGCACGGTGCAGCAAAACACCCTCGTCGGCACCGGCTGCGTGTGCATTTTCAAGCTCCGTTCTCCAGTAACTTACCGTTTCGGCAGCATCAGATGCAGCCGGCAGTACAGGCATTGCGGCCTCCGCCACCGATACGCCGACTCTGCCTTCTAACGGTGTGCTATTCCGTATTGCCTGCAGAGCTGCGGATGCTGCGGCATTGCCTGCGTTGGCCACATCTTCCCATGTTCCCCGCGGATAGGGGTTTATATCGCCACAGCAGCCCGTTAGTGGCATCGCTATTACTTCGTCAACAGCCAGGCCAGCATCCGTTAGTTGCCGTTCCAGGCTCCTCGCCGCCTCACCGGGCCATTCAGCTGTAAACAGTAGGTTCTCACCGCCCATGGTTGTTGGGTGGCAACCATGATTAAACAATACGCACAAAACTTTGCCGGTACTTTTGTCGTTAATTGCTATCGTTCGAATGCCAGGGTCTACTATGCCGTCTGGTTGCTCGCCAATCGAAATACTGCCATCCGCCTCGCGCTTACGCCTGTTTATCCCAATTCTTAGCGGCGCCCTGCCAAATGCCAGCGAAACGGGCACCATCGAGCCCATGGCCGCTATGGCTGTGGTAAGTAGCTTTTGGTGCAGTAGAGCCTCGTACGCAGCGTCCCCATGCCCCATGCACCCATACGTCCCAACATAGGGCCCGCCATGCGTGTGCGTACAATGCAGTAATACATTGGAAACAGGCACCCCAAGCGCTTCTGCAATACCCGTGCGCACACCATCCGAGTAAGCCGTTGGCAGGCAGATGAGGTCTACACTTACAATTACAACCGTCTGCTTGGGGCCACGCAGCACAAGCGTAGATGCCGTTAACCTATCGTGCACCCCAACAGCCCCGGTTGGCCGAAAGGCGTAACCACTCATCCACAACCCGGTTGGGGGTGTGATGTCTATTCGGCTAACGCCTGCAAGCAGTGTCATGGTTGGCTCCTGGTATGGGAATTAAGGAGATACGCCCGGCACAGTTATCCTGGCCACTCTTGAGGTGTTTTGTTCGGTAAATATTATCGATCCGTTGGGAGCTACTTCAATGTCTTCCGCACCTGCGTTCGGGCTCGGTATCGCATAATCCGTGGCTGCAAGTGCGCCCGACTTTATTAATCCAATCTTGTTGCCGTTATACTCTGTGAACCAGATGTTATCGGATTTATCCACGCATATGCCGGATGGCTGGGCATTGCCGGTGGGAATAGTGATCTCTTTCCAGGCACCAGTCGAGGGGGTGTAACGCGCAATCGCGTTCCCGCCCTGCTCTGTTATCCAGAGATTGCCTTTGCTATCCGATGCTATGTTTGTGGGAACCACGTTTGTGCGCGGCATAACAACCTCTGTAAATGTACCGTTACTGAACTTGCAGATGGCATTGTTTGCATACTCCACAAACCACATATCACCGTTGGAGAGCAGTGTCATGCCATCGGTTCCGTCGCGGCTAAACGGAGGCGTATATTCGGTTACCAGCAGTGTTGTTGGGTCAATCTTTGCTATCCGTGTGGATCCTGCGCCGCCTTCGTATCCTTCGCTCACCCATATCGTGCCATCCGGCCCAATCAACAAGTCACCGGGCACCGCACCGGGCGTCGGCATTGTTATCTCGGTTACTACCCCGGTGGTCATGCTTATGCGTTCAATTTTGTTGGCCATGGTAAGCGCGCAATACACATACCCGCGCACGCTATCCACGGCTAGCCCATCGGCTTCCCCATTCTTTGTTGGTATAGGAAACGCGGTGTACACACCAGTTGGCGAAAATCGGCCCACCTCATCGTTGTGATGCTCTGCCAGCCATATGTTCCCGGAGGTATCGCCTGCAAGGTCATCCGGCCAAACGCCGCCCGGTACCGAGCCAACTACGTTGCCTGCGCCGGAAACCTTCCATTCTGTGAATGTAAC
>CAIONQ010000166.1 GCA_903859705.1 uncultured Chthonomonas sp. | reverse complement strand
GGGCTCGCAGTAACCGCCCTACAGCAAGTAATTAGGAAGATGCCTGTGTAAGGGGAATGCCATGGATGCACTCGCCGAATTGCTGGTGGAAGCAAAACAGATTGCCGTGAACAACACCGAAGGCTTGCCGGAACAGATTTACCTCTCTGCTATACGGATAAGTGTGCCAGCTCCCGGTGAGCGGTACGGCATAACGGTAGAGTGTGAACATCGCTACTGGACCCGGTATGTAGATGCAAACACCTCCGCAGCCATGCTGGCGGAGGGCAGTGAATCTGCTGCTGAGAAGCTTGCCAGCTGGGTGCGGAAAGCGCTCCAAGAACGTGCGCTCAGCCTGGATGAGCTGCCATATTTGCCGGATAACGATGGTGAAAATGGCAACAGGTATATGCCCAGGGCAGGTGACAATGCCTGGTTTACTTACGATCTTCAAGAAGGGCACACGCAGTCATACGCTTACCGCGCGTACCCGCAAGAGATGCCAGATTCTGCCCGCGGGGCGTCGTAGCTAAAACATTTCGAAACGTGTTTGCAAGAAAAGCCATATAACACCTATAACAGGTGTTGGTGCGTCGCATATTCGTTTTGTGTTTCTGGTAGAGATAGCCAGTTCACACATAAGGGGCTTCATTAAGCCGTGCGCGAAAGGATAGTCGAGAAATGACCGCATTTGCCAGTCCAAACCTGTCGGGTTCCCTTGTTGAAGGCGCTGGAACCGCCTCCTCGTCATTGATGGATTCTGGCTTCAGTGCCACTGCCTGCGTTGGGAAAGGCGGTGGCAATGGCAGCAACTGGCCGGGCAGTGGTAGTTGTCAAAACAATGCTGCTGGCGGTGCCGGTCCTGCCAGTGCTGGCGGTCACACCTTTGATATGGGACTCAACGGCTTCGGACCGGGTGGCAATTCCAGTGGCGGTTACAGTTTTGACATGGGCCTTGGAGGCTACGGATACGGTGGCGGCGGTGGCGGCGGATTGTCGTTCATGTCCTGGCCGCCAGGCGGTTCAGACGGCGGCGGGAACATGTACTCTTTTGATATTGAGCGGCAGTTCCCATCCTTTGGCCCCATTGAGCTCTTATCAGCCGGTATCCCGTGTGCCGCACCGGGCGGGACCATTACCTGTGTAACTGCGGAAACGCGCATATCGCTCTACCCTGCGGGCTGTGCAGCGGCATGCGAGCTGAAGGCTTGCGACATTGTGCTGAGTAGGGACAGAGCCGGACAGGCGTGCGGCGAAGAGGTTGCCGCCGTAATAGTTGTATCGGATCTTTGCTTTACAATCCGCACGGTTTGCGGCAGAACCCTGCGCTGCTCGCAGTCTCACCCGGTAATGGTGCCAGATGCCACCGATCTACGTGGCAGGCAGGTAGCCGCTTCCGAACTGAACTTAGGGGATAGCGTATTGCTGCAGAATGGCAGCACGGCAGAAATTGCTGACATCCAGAGCATAGGCGACCAGCCCGTTTATCTTATTTCGCTTGTTGGGCCGAACCATGTATATGTTACCAACGGGCTCTGGAGCCACAACAAGGTAACTGTTCCGGATCCGCCAGCATGGCCATAAGGACTGTGGCTTGATGTGAGCGGAACGTAAGATTTTTCAAGTACCCGTGTTAGATTGTCTGAGTGTTTAGGAGACGCTGGAATGCTGAACTTGATGAAGTACGAAGAGTGGAGTGTGCTGCCAACCATAAAGCTATCTGACGCGGCTGAGACTGCGGGAGCAAGCTGCACCGATCCCGGCCGCTGTG
>CAIONQ010000165.1 GCA_903859705.1 uncultured Chthonomonas sp. | reverse complement strand
CGGAAACGATGATCCCTGATCGTTGCACCACGCATCTCAGCCGCAGCCCAGTTCTCCATTTAACATCCCCCTAAATCATATCCGATTAAGAAGGAGCAAAGATTCCCCGGTATGAGTTAAAAGATATGAATCATTGTTAGGGCTGGGGAGGGGGATGACGCCTGTCCAGTAAGTACTTACCTACCAATAGGAGATAACATGCCGAAAGAACCGAGGTAACACTTTTGTGTGGTCACATGGGTTACACATTTCAGGTTATTTAGTGCTGGAGCTATCCACACTATGCCCTGGGAATCAAAACCGGTGATGTTACTTCGGAAAGAATTTATTGCTGCCCACGCAACGGGTTTGTTTACGGTTACGGAGCTGTGTGGCACTTTCGGCATAACCCGCAATCTGGCTATTAATCGCCGCCGTTAGCAGGCTGGCGATGTACTAAGATGCTAAGATTGCATGTATTTGCGTGATCCCCCATAATTCTGACAGCATGTAACATTTATTGATATTTATTGATACAAAAATGGCTGATTTCGCTGCTAAGATTGCATGTTTCTCGCCTAAGTTTGCATCTGGGGGAAGGGTGTAATGGCGCTGCGCATGGGCGCCTACCGCGCGGGGATGGGGTCTGGGGTTTAGGGTACGCATGCGTACTGGCGCTGCAATACACTGCTCGCAGTTACAGCGCAGGTGATATGTATTGCTTTGCCAGCGTTTTAGCGGCAGATCGCCGTTCCCACGGTCTCAGTACACCTTGCTTCCGGGTTCGGCATCGCGCTCTACAGATAACAAAATAACATGCCCATCTGCATTGTTAACACCCATTACCAGCACATCGGATTTAAAGCCAGCAATCAACCGGGATCCCAGGTTAACCGCCCCAATCACCAGCCTCCCAACAAGCTCTTCCGGGGTATAAAGTTCGGTTATCTGCGCGCTGGAGGTGCGCTGGCCAAGCTCCCCAAAATCCAGCCAGAGCTTGTAAGCCGGTTTGCGAGCCTTTGAGTTAGGTTCTGCGCGAAGAATGCGGCCAACTCTTAGATCCACAATGCCAAAGGCAGTATAAGGATCGATTGCGATCTCATCTTGCATCAGGTTCCCTTCTTCCTCGTTCCCCACCGCATTCATTCTCCGTTGTGTGCCCGCAACAGTTCATCGCTGGCATCGGTGGATTGAACTGGCCTAAGCAGCTGATCTGCCGGTGCAGAGATGCTGCCCGGCCGCAGAAGGGTGTTTCTGCGCTCATTCTCCTCCGCTTTAATCTGCAGGGCATCCAGGCAGTTGTGGGCTGCGGAGCGCAGGCCGTCCGAGTATTTTTGGGTATCCGCGCTATTTGCCAGCCGGGTAACCGCTATAGTATCCCGATCATCGCCTATGCGTTCAAGGGCCTTCAAAATGGCAATAGCCAGTGGCTCCTTAAATTTGCTTGTGCCAACTATCAGGGCACGGCGCAGGCATTCACGCTGGGGCGGTTCCAGCAGAGCGGCATCTGCGGGCTGCATACGGGGCAAAAGGTTAATCAAGGAGTTGGCAGCGATATCGGCAATCTCCTTATCGCCATACTCCAGTGCTTCGGCAAGAAACCCAACACAGCGCAGGTCGTCATACTGTGCCAGCGATTTCGCCACATTCTTCTGAGTAGCGCCAACGCCCGTCGCAATACCCACCAGCGAAATCAGATTCAGCAGATTAAACATATCCCAGTCGAACCGATGCTTTACAAAGCTTGTAAAGGCAGTTGCCGCCAGCGATACCACCAAAAGCGTGATAACCCCAACGCGCAGCCTGCGTGTGGTAAGGGCGCGTTTACGGCTTGCCGCTGCGGCGCTGGCCAGAAGCGCATCCAGCTCTGCCCTGTCCGGCAATGTCTCCGTAATTTCAGGTGCAACCGCAGCCACCGAATTTGTAACGTCTGTAGCTTCAGAAGATTGAAGGCGCAACGCCGTATACTCCCAGTTTGCCAACGCAAAACAGCGAACATTCCTATGAATGGTACGAAGGCAACCGGGCGGTCGTTTCGTGTGAGGGATAATCCCAGCAGGCGCCCCTACACCGCCTGAAAGCTTGTTTCCAATGAAAGCTGGCTTGCATGTCCCCGTAACGTATCAGTAAGGTAGGAACAGTGTAAAACAGCGCCAGTGCACAACCACTGATCGTATTCGTCGTATCCCAGGGGCAACCCAGCACCCATCCGGCAGGCGGGCATTCGCATTTAGTCCTCTCCCCCGGGTTCCATGCCTGTTGCGTTAGCAACGACGAGGTAGGGGCGAGCGAAGCCACCGGCGACCTGCCGATACAACACCTGCAAATCAGCCACAACCACCCGCGATGTAGCTGCGAGGTTCTCTGAGAACGCCGAGCTTGCTCGGATGAAGTGGTAGAGGCGAACAGTGTAAAACAGCGCCAGTAAGCACCCATCCGAAGGCGGCATTTCAGCGCTGAAAGTGCGGCATAGGATAGCGAAGCCCGATAGGGCTGGCATCCCAAAGCGCGCATTTCTTCCTCTCCCCGCGAGCTTGCGAGCAAATGCGGGAGAGGCAAGGAGAGGGGGCGGCACATAGTGCCGGAAAACCTACCGCCCTCGCCAACCATCGCAAAAGTTTCCAAACTGGCCACATACGTCCCATCGGTCACATCGGTCCCAGCCTACTGAACTTCACCCACCAAGCGAAGCGCGGTAGAAATTGCGTTTCATAAACATCATGTTCTGCGTAGCGCGGTAGGAATTGCTCTTCATAACCACCAGGCCCCCATCCGAACGCGCGCATCTTAGCCCCAACCGGGGCGGCATAGGATAGCGAAGCCCGATAGGGCTGGAAAATCAACGGTCAAATAGAATTCTGAGCCCTGTAGGGGCGGTATAGGTTAT
>CAIONQ010000164.1 GCA_903859705.1 uncultured Chthonomonas sp. | reverse complement strand
TTGACTTTGTCTTGTCTCCGTTGCACCACTTTACCAGACCGAAGCACACGGCGGAGCCAACGACTGCGCACAGGTCAGATCCCACGTCTCCACGGCCAGCCATGTGAGCAATCAGGACCACAGATACCTCGAATATGCCAAGCCACAACAAGGCGTTTCGTGCCCACCACCAACCAGGCTTAATAGCTCCGGAACTGCGGCTATCATGTTCGTTCATCATGATTAACCTTTCAAGCATATCCACATGGCATTATCTCCCTTTTGAGCTCAAGGCGTTATTCTGGCTGATCCGACAATCGCATAACTTTTACTATGCCCTTGACAACAGTGCCGCCAATTAAAAGACCGCCAAGAATGGCACCTATGATACCCTTCCCCCTCCAGGGCGAAGGTTCTGGTTACCCTGGTGTCAATGCTGGAATAGTACCTCCAATTAGGTACTGATTAGGAAATACTCCTGCCCAAGGATTGAGCCCAATCATCCTGAGCCCACCAGAAATTCCGTGTGGTCCTCCACCTATAGTTATCTCCCAGTTGCCTATCTCATCCATTCTGTCTTCGATAGCGATCCAGTCATGGTTTCCAAAATTGAAATCGTATCCATGGCCTCCGTTCGTTACCCAGGCAATAATCCCATCATACCCACTCGGATCCACCGCATTCACAGGATCATGCTCACAGTAGAGATACGGCTTCTGATCCAGATAGGTGTCACGCGTAGTGAAAGCGCCATCGCCATGGGTTGTTGACAAGTATAACCTCAGCTTTTCGTTTGGCGCAGGGTTGCCAGGAAACCGAACTCATTCCATCGGCGAACATGCCGCATCAGTTTTTCGTCATCAAGCTCGGGCACTATCATCAGGCCGGATGCTGCAGCCCAATACGGAGCCCTGTCTGGGTGACTATTCCAGCCAGCACGGATATTCGAGGGGGTGGTAAAGGTAAGAATTACGGATTCGCCACTTGTGCAGAATACAGTCAACTCTTTCGCATCAATTCCAAAGGGATCAATACGGGAGTTCTGGGATTCAATATGGTTTATCTCTACCGAGGCAGCGCGCCGCAGTTCAGCGGGCGCAGTGGAGCGGCGCACAAACTGTTCCGTGGCACGATCGTACATGGGAAAGTCCTCGTTGTACAGATACCGATTGTCATCAAAGGGTGTCTGGCTATTGAAATACCCACATACTGCAATTTGATCAAGGCAGGTTAATACATTCTCTTCATTGATGAATTCAAATACAACCTGCCCACGGTTAGACATAACCTGGCGGTCCTCGGGCAGATGTTTACTA
This sequence comes from uncultured Chthonomonas sp., assembly GCA_903859705.1. GTDB lineage: Bacteria > Armatimonadota > Chthonomonadetes > Chthonomonadales > Chthonomonadaceae > CAIXIX01. Next base: position 1,149 of record CAIONQ010000164.1, on the reverse strand, counting down.
TCGTAATCGATGACAAACTCTATCCTCTTAATGTCCCAACCTTTTACAACGTATCGTACGCCACCCTCGTCTTCCATTACACATTTTAAGCGGTTATGGTACACCTCTATCTCGAGTTCAGATATTGCGTCGAGGTCCCCCATCATGTCTACTTTGTAACGGCTCGCCGGCAGAATGATCTTGTTATCTTGAATATTGTAAAGCGACAGCTTCATGGTGCGCCTCCCAATTGGTTGCCTTCACAACGCATGTAATGAGTGTAACTATGCATGCAGTTGTGAAGGCATTGCGTTACTCTTGAAACCGGTTACTGTTTGCCCTTGAATTCTGGAAGGAGCCTCCTCATTTCCTCAATGTCTATTTCGCCTTCGCGTGGCTCAACTTGGCCATGGCCAGGATTTCCAGTACGGCCTCTCGGAACCACATTAAGCTCGGGCGGTAACTGTCCTATTTCCCATCCGACCGGGATGCCTTTGAGAAGAAACTCAGGCGTTGTCGTCACTGAAGGAGCATAACCCGGCTTAAAAATGACCCTACCATCGTCCTGCAACTCTCCATCTTTTTTAAGTCCACCTCTTCCGCCTTCCCAACTTGGTTCCTGGCCCACGGGCGCGCCTCGCACCCAGCTCGCTTCTGATGCCGTGTTTACCGGAGCTGTGGGTGAAGGGGTAGAGATACCCGGTGCAGGCGCTGCAATTGCCCTACGGTCGACGTAATAATTTATAGCGAGAATGGCCACAATCACGACCACCGCTATTATTGCAACAACCCCAAGTGCAGGGAGGAGGCTACCGCCGCTACCTATAAGCCCAACTCCTACTCCGGCAAAGAGGCCGCTCGGATCCGTACCACCCAGCGGATTATTCTCACAGTATGCATAGTAATTCGTACCCGCATACGCCGGATCTCTGGAGATTAGCCTGCCTATACTCGCATCGTAATATCGGTGCCCGAGCAGCATCAGGCCAGAATCGGCGTCGGCCCAACCGCCGGGTTCCGGGCTCGCGCCCAGCATGAGAAGCGTGCAACAAATTGCCGCAGGCGCACTTGGCACCAATCCCCAATCTTTAATACCCAACTCCGCGCCGGTAGGCGCGCATTTCAGCCCCAACGGGGCGGTATACGATAGCGAAGCCCGATAGGGCTGGG
>CAIONQ010000163.1 GCA_903859705.1 uncultured Chthonomonas sp. | reverse complement strand
TTCGGGGGCGCTATCGATATCATCGTAGCTCATTGCCTTGCTGCCATTGTAGGTAGACAGCATGCGGGTGATGGCTGCGGTTAAACTGGTTTTGCCGTGGTCAACATGGCCAATTGTACCGATGTTAACATGCGGCTTATTACGCTCGAACTTAGCTTTTCCCATTGTGGTTCCGATCCTCTGCAGGCGTCCTGCACCTGCGGCAAGAGTGTTCGCCTCATCGGGCGAGTTGGTTACTCTTTACGTGAGCCCGGTTTTGGCTGCACGTTTGTATTGCTTAGCCAGGCAAAACCCGTGTTTACGAGATATGCGTTGGCGTGTATTTACTTATTTGGCAATGGTGCGCACCTGTGCATTGCGCAGGTTACGCACCACCCACCTTACTTGCTACTGAACCGATGGCTTACGCCAATTAGTTCTTTTTACCCTGTACCTTGGCGATGAGTTCTTCTGCCACGTTGCGCGGCACCTCATCGTAATGGGAGGGTGTCATCACGAATGATGCGCGACCCTGGGTGAACCCGCGAAGGTCGTTTACGTATCCGAACATCTCGGAAAGTGGAACCTGTGCGCGAACAACCTGCTTACCGCCCGGCTCTGGCTCGGTGCCTTCAAGGCGACCTCGGCGACGGTTGATATCGCCGATAACATCACCCAGATTGGCCTCGGGAGTTACAACTTCCACACCCATAATTGGCTCTTTAAGGTAGGCACGTCCCTTGCGCATCGCTTCTTTCATGGTTTGCGACGCTGCAACCTTGAAGGCGATTTCCGAAGAGTCAACATCATGGTAGGAACCGTCAACAACGGATACGCGAATATCCACAACCGGGAAGCCAGCAATAATGCCACTTTCCAGTGCTTCTTTCACGCCCTTTTCGATACCAGGAATGTATTCTTTCGGGATCGAGCCACCAACAGTTTTGTTCAGGAACTCGTATCCAGCACCCGGCTCCAGCGGCTCTACTTCCAGTTCGCAGTCACCGTACTGTCCGGATCCACCCGTTTGCCGCTTAAACGGCACCCGAGCAACTGCTTTCTGATGGATGCTTTCTCGGTATGCAACCTGCGGTGCTCCGAAGTTAGCCTCCACATTGTAGGTTCGCTTCAGGATGTCTACTTTGATATCCAGGTGCAGTTCGCCCATTCCACTGAGGATTGTCTGTGCCGTTTCGGGATCTGTATGAACTCGGAACGTTGGATCCTCATTAGAGAGCTTCTGCAGAGCGGATGTAAGCTTATCCTGATCGGCCTTGGTCTTGGGCTCTATTGCGATGGAGATAACCGGCTCAGGGAACGAGATGTTCTCAAGCAGGATAGGTGCCTTATCATCGCACAGCGTATCGCCGGTTTTGGTATCTTTCAAACCAACGATGGCAGCAATATCGCCCGAGTACACCGCATCTACATCCTCACGGCTGTTTGCGTGCATTCGAACGATGCGTCCAACGCGCTCTTTCTTTTCGCGAGTAGCGTTAAGAATGGTTTGGCCCGTGCTCAGCGTGCCGGAGTAGACCCTGAAGAAGGTTAGCAGACCGTACTGATCGGTTGCAATCTTAAATGCGAGCGCACTGAACGGGGCTTCGTCACCAGGCTGGCGAGAATCGTCATCACCGGTACGTGGGTTGATGCCGGGAATTGCATCCACATCTACAGGGGACGGCAGATAGCGGACAACAGCATCCAGCAGCAACTGTACGCCCTTGTTCTTATAGGCAGAGCCACACAGTACTGGCATGATTTTGCCGTTGATCGTACCTACGCGCAGTGCTGCGCGCAGATCATCAACAGGTATCTCTTCGCCTTCAAGGTAGCGCTCCATGATGGATTCATCTACATCCGAGGCTGCTTCGAGGAGCTTGGTGCGGTACTCATCAGCCACTTCGGCGAGATCCGCAGGAATTGGGCCCTCTTCTGCGATTTGACCAGCATCGTCCAGGTAGCGGATTGCCGTCATGGTGACGAGGTCAACCACACCAGCGAATTCTGCTTCCGCGCCGATCGGGAGCTGAATCGGAATCGCGTTAGCACCAAGGCGCTCAATCATCTTCTCTACAACAGAGAGGAAGTTGGCACCCATGCGGTCCATCTTGTTAACAAACGCAATTCGCGGAACCTTATATTTGTTTGCCTGGCGCCATACTGTTTCGGACTGAGGCTGAACGCCACCAACTGCGCAGAAGACGGCGACAACGCCATCCAGAACGCGCATGGAACGCTCAACTTCAACGGTAAAGTCCACGTGACCGGGAGTATCGATGATGTTGATACGATGTGTGCGCTTGCGCGTACCGGCTTCATCCGCCGCATCCAGACCCCAGAAACAGGTGGTAGCCGCCGAGGTAATGGTGATACCGCGCTCCTGCTCCTGCACCATCCAGTCCATTGTGGCGGCGCCTTCGTGCACTTCACCGATTCTGTGTGTTCGGCCAGTGTAGAACAGGATTCGTTCGGTGCAGGTTGTTTTACCAGCATCGATATGGGCTGCAATACCAATATTTCTTGTTTTGTCTAATGCGTACTCTCGTGCCATATGTTTCCAGAATGCCTCCAGGGATTGCCGCGTTATTCGGACAGTGCAATCGGCGCAAAAATTCCGCTCAGCGCTACAGCATATCGCCGAGCGCCGAACGGAATGCGCAGTGGAAAGCGCGGCTTATGACCAGACGCTTTCCCCCAAATTGCGCTCTCCCCGATCGCTCTATTACCACCGGTAATGAGCAAACGCCTTGTTGGCATCTGCCATGCGGTGGATGTCCTCTTTCTTCTTTACAGATGCGCCGGTGCTATTTGCTGCATCGAACAGTTCACCAGCAAGCTTTTCGGCCATAGAGCGGCCAGCGCGCTTCCGGGCGTTGATAACTGCCCAGCGCAGCGCCAGGGCCACTTTGCGCTCTGGTCGTACTTCAACAGGTACCTGGTACGTAGATCCACCAACACGGCGCGGGCGAACTTCGATAACCGGCATAATGTTGCGAACTGCCAGCTCAAACATCTCTAGCGCTGGTCGCTTGGAGCGCTGCTCCAGAAGCTCCATGGCTGCGTAGAAGATTCTCTCAGCTACACTCTTCTTACCGTCGAGCATAAGCCTGTTGATAAAGCGCTGTGCAAGTACGCTGCTATAAACTGGGTCCGGCGTGATTGGCCGTGGACGAATTGGGCCTTTTCTTGGCATTGATATCCTCTACCTTATCTCTTCTTACCGGTTACTACTACTGCGTTCTTCTTGGTACCGTACTTAGACCGGCTTGACTTGCGATCGCGAGTACCGGCGGTATCCAGCGTACCGCGCACGATATGGTAGCGAACACCAGGCAGGTCCTTAACGCGGCCACCGCGGATCATAACAACCGAGTGCTCCTGGAGGTTGTGACCAATTCCCGGAATATACGCCGTGACTTCCATTTTATTGGTGAGTCGGACTCTCGCGATTTTGCGCAGCGCGGAGTTCGGCTTCTTCGGAGATACAGTCTTAACCTGCAGGCAAACGCCCCGGAGCTGCGGATTGCCGCGCAGTGCAGGCGCTTTTGTCTTCTTGATCAGACGCTTACGGCCTTTTCGGACCAACTGATTGATCGTGGGCATGCTTTGCGAGTCCCCTCCCGACAGGTCCCCCGGGCGTACACTGTACACGCAGAGGAGATGCGGATCTCTCGTTTAAATCTCGTTAGTTAGAAGCGCAGACATAAAAAAACCCCTCGGACGTAGCGGAGGGGCAGGACGCAGGATGACCTCAGAATGTATAGGGCACTTAGCCGCACATATGGAAAGGAATACTCCTTTCGGGCCGCCTCCTGTTACTAGTCTGTAATGTCCCGCCGCACCGACACTGTCTGCGCGAACCTCGTTAGTGTACTTCAATAAAATCCGTGTGTCAAGAAGGAGTGATTCTTCCTGAATCCATGCTCCCGTAGTGCCCGGCTGGATTCAGCGGACGGTTTTTATTTTGTTGAGGAGAGTCTGTTTATTGTATTTGTGGAAGTTATTTCATACATGTGAATGGTTTCGGTGGGTTACCTGTTAACTTTTAGAGGTGCCCGTGAGTTATAATGTGTGGGGCCGGTGCCAGATAAGCTTATTTCGGTAGGAAAATCAGCGCCGTTGCATGTTTCAACGGATTTTCACCGAGACGCCCCACCCAGATTCGTCGTCAATCCATTACTGCTTCACTCGCACTGCAACTGTTGCCAGCTTAACTGCCGGGAGTGCTGGCTTACGCCGCACAAATATTCAGTTATCGTGAGCGAAGACTCGCTTTTATAAATATAGAAACGGAACGCTGCTTAAGCGTGCTTCCCTTCCCGATTCTGGCTGCGCCGAAACAGGTTGGGATATCCAGGAGGAATCCATGTCGAACTCGACAGCCACAGGGGCTGTGCGTAAAAAGGGAAAGAAGACTTCCCGTAATATCGCGATAGTCATCGTGCTGGCGGCGGCCGGCGGGCTCGGATATTTTCAGTGGAATAAGGCGCACCAGGTAGATACCACGGCGCAGAACCTTATTACAGCAAAAGCTGGCAGGGCAGACCTGATTGAGACAGTGGCTGCAACCGGGAGCATTACAGCACAAACCGGTGCACAGGTTAAGATCGGTTCTCAGATCACGGGTACCATCAAGCGCCTGTTCGCCGATATTGGAACTCAGGTTAAAGCCGGCGATCCTATCGCGATTCTGAATCTGCCGGATCTGGAAGCTCAGGTTGCGCAGGCTAAGGCGAGCATGGAAGCTGCAGCCGTGAAACTCGAACAGACCAAGTCGGGAGTTGAGCTGGAGAAAACGCAGACAGCTCAAGCAGTTTTGTCCGCACAGGCTGGCCTTAACAGCGCACGAGCACGCCAGGAAACCGCAGAAGCTAACCTTAAGCAACAAAATGTACAAACCCCTGCGGATATCCGCAGAGCTGAGAATGCCCTTGCAAGCTCAAAGGCAGCGCTCTCTACGGCTCGTTCAAACCTGAAGCAGGTGGAAGCAAGCGCTGCCTTGCAAATCTCTACAGCGCAATCAGCTGTTACTCAAAGCACTGCAACAAGCAATAATGCCGCCATAAACCTCAAGCGCAACAAAGAGCTGCTGGTTAAGGGCTATGTGGCCGGAAGCATTGTTGATAATGCTCAAGAGGCGGCAACGGTTGCGCTTGCGCAACTCGCTTCTGCACGGGAAAATGTTTCGCTTGTAAGAGCCAAAGTCGCAGCCGATCTTCAGGCAGCCAGGGATGCTGTTTCCTCAGCAGAACAGAACGTACTCTCTGCTTCCGCTGCGCTGGACGCTGCACGCTCCGAACCCTTTATAGATAAAGCCAAGCAGGCTGCTTTGAATGATGCGCGCCAGGCTGTGGAACAGGCACGCACTGTACTCAAAAATGCACAGGCAAACCGGGTGCAGGATACGCTCAAGCTGCAAGATGTTTCCCAAGCGCAGCATGCGCTTGAAGTAGCGAAGGCAGTGTACGCATACAACCTGGCTCAACAAGATAAATCTATCATCCGCTCGCCAATTAGTGGTACTGTTCTTCAGCTTGCCAGCCAGCAGGGTGAAACTCTTGCCGCTGGCCTTAGCTCCCCCACCCTTATTGTAGTCGCAGATCTTAACCGATTGCAGGTGGACGCCTATGTGGATGAAACCGATATCGGCAAGGTTAAACTTGGGCAGGAAGCATCGATCACGGTTGAGGCATACTCCAAGCGCCCGCTCAAGGGCAAGGTTGTTAAAATTGCCTCTGGTTCCACCATTCAGCAAGGCGTGGTTACCTACGACGTTACCATCGCTATTAAAGATGAAAAACATCGCCTGAAGCCGGATATGACTGCCAACGTGGTACTGCAAACAGGCAAGCTTTCGAACGTTCTGGTGGTTCCTTCTGTTGCAATTAAAGTAAGCACCAAGGGTTCAACAGTTAACGTCGTAACCAAAGCCGAAGGCAAAACCGTAATCACGCCCAAGCGTGTAAAAACAGGCGGCAACGATGAAGCCAACACCGAGATCCGCGAAGGCATCAATGAAGGCGATACAGTTGTGCTTGCTGGCATGGAAAGCGGCAAAGGCGGCGGCATGGGCCCGGCCTCACCGTTTGGCCCCTCTCGACCGGCCGGCGGTGGTGGTGGCGGCGGCGGTGGCAGAGGCCGCTAACCCCGGGCGCATGCACATTTCACGCGTTGAATGCCTCGCGTAGAACCATTGCGCGAGGCTCCTCCGCACAGATTACGGGGAATTAGAATGGCTTTACCGGATCTTAAGAAACCAGGGATAAATACTCCGGCAGGCAAAACCAGTATGCTTTGCCTTACGGATATATATAAGGTCTATACTATGGGCGATCAGCAGGTGCGCGCCCTGGATGGTTTGAACCTCGATATCCATGATGGAGAGTTTGTAGCCATCATGGGGCCTTCGGGCTCAGGCAAGTCAACGCTTATGCACATTATTGGCTGTCTGGATGTACCCACCAGCGGATCCTATAAGGTGGATGGCATTGAAGTTTCAGACATGGACGATTATGAACTCGCCCGCATTCGAAATCAGAAAATCGGGTTCGTGTTTCAGGGGTTTAACTTGCTTGCGAGAACAACAGCCCTGGAAAATGTTGAGTTGCCTATGCTGTATGGCAAGGTAAAGGATCGACGTGAGCGCGCCATTAGAGCACTGGAGCGCGTTGGCCTCGGTGATCGGCTGGATCACCGGCCAAACGAGCTTTCTGGTGGCCAGCAGCAGCGCGTAGCCATTGCCCGTGCACTGGCTGGCGAACCGCGCCTTATACTGGCTGATGAACCTACTGGCAACCTGGCAAGCCTGCAGAGCGAAGAGATTATGCAGATTTTCCAGGAGCTGAACGAAGAAGGCTGTACCATAGTGATGGTTACCCACGAGCCCGATATTGGCCAGCATTGCAAACGCATGGTTCACATAAAGGATGGCGTGGTTGTCGATGACGAGTCGGTTACCGATCGGCTCATGGCAAGAGATGTGCTGAAACAGATGCAGTTAGAGCGGGAGCAGGAAGCTGCACGCAAAGCTGCAGCTGCAGCCAAATAAGCATGCCCACCTGCGGTTGTTCGGGTGATAGTTGCACCCGGCCGCACGAGATACCCGATTTGAGGGTTTACATATGAACATTATCGAGTGCCTGAGAGTTGCAATACGCGGTCTTTCCAATAACAAGATGCGTACGGCACTCACCATGCTCGGCATTATTATAGGCGTTGGAGTAGTTATTCTGGTTGTTGCCATAGGTCAGGGTGCTACCCAGCAGGTTACCGATACGGTTAACTCGCTTGGCACCAACCTGCTAACGGTGTTTCCTGGCCAAACCCGGCTCGTGAGTAGTGCCGTTAGCCGAACGGCCGCCACAACCAGCAACAGCGCCATGGCACAGGCATCCAACCACCTTACTCTGGATGATTGCAAGATTATTGCAAGCCAGTTTAAGAGTGGGATAGATGCAGTTGCACCGCAGGTGCGCTCCAATGTACAGATCCGATACAAGGGTGTAGACTCAACCACAAACCTGCAGGGCGTTACCCCCGATTATCCTTACGTTAACAACGTTGAGGTAATGAAAGGCCGCTTTTTTACGGAGTATGAGGTTGATGGTGATCAAAAGGTTTGCGTAATCGGCACTACCATCCTTACCAAACTAACTTCAAACTCTAACGTAGAACTAATTGGTGAGAACCTCCTGGTCAACCGCATTAGCTTCAAAGTGATCGGCGTGATGGCGCCAAAAGGCGCTGGCGCATGGGGGCAGGATCAGGACGATGTTATTCTGATACCCATTAGTACAGCCATGCAGCGTGTTATGAATAAAACACGCGTAGACTATATGTCTATCCGCTGTAAAACCCCGGCCGTTATGCCCCTGGTAACGGAGCAAGTATCTGCGTACCTTCGAATTCACCATCACCTGCAACCACCATTTCCGGACAATGATGACTTTCAGGTGCGCAGCCAAACAGAACTAATGCAACGCCAGCAAAGCGTAACCGCCACCATGACTTCGCTGCTTTCAGCAGTTGCCATAATTTCGCTGGTTGTTGGCGGAATTGGCATCATGAACATCATGCTGGTATCTGTTACAGAGAGAACACGTGAAATTGGTATCCGTAAAGCAATCGGAGCAACGCCGCGAGATATCCTGTTGCAGTTCCTTATCGAGTCTGCCATTATCTCCTTGCTCGGTGGCTTAATAGGCATTGTGCTTGGAGTTGGCGGCGCATATGGCCTCGCAAGTGTGGCTGGCTGGAAAACCATTGTGGACCAAACCGCAGTGGTAGCTGCAGTAGTAGTATCGGCAGGCGTTGGCCTGTTCTTTGGCATCTACCCTGCTAGTAAAGCGGCCGCCCTTAACCCGATTGAAGCGCTGAGGTATGAGTAACTCCAGTTCTGGAGGATCATCGAATATTCCTGGCCCGCAGAGCTCTTCTGCGGGCCAAATGGCCGCTACCCAACGCGGCCCTTTTTATGCCCTCAAGTTTCAAAATTTCCGTCTCTTCTTTATTGGTCAGCTTATATCTGTCGCCGGCACCTGGATGCAATCAGTGGCGCAGAGTTGGCTGGTGTGGCAAGTAACCCATCAGGCTCGTTGGCTTGGTATAGTTAACGGTGCCAGCGCTCTACCATACGTGGTGTTTGCATTGTGGGGTGGCAACGTTGCAGATAGGTACTCAAAACGTGCAGTACTGGTTTGGACCCAATCTATTGCAATGGTGCTTGCATTCTTACTATCTGGCCTTGCCACTAACCGCTGGGTACCCTTACAGGCATGGCACATTGCCGCCTTTGCCGGGGCACTGGGCGTGGTTAATGCCTTCAACATGCCGGCACAGCAAGCCTTTGTAACCGACCTTGTAGAAGAGCGCGAGGCCATGGGTAACGCTATTGCGCTTAACTCTTTTCGGTTCAACATTGCTCGTGTAGTTGGGCCACTGGTAGCCGGGCAGGTATTGTACCTGGCCGGAGCTCCAATGTGCTTTGCACTTAATGGCTTTAGCTACATTGCCGTAGTCATCTCCCTGCTTATGATGAAGTTGCCGCAGTTTGAGCCGGTACAGCGCAGGCTCGAGATGACAGAAGGCCTGGTGTACATTTGGAGGCACCATGCTTTGCTGCGCGTCATTCTGTTGGTTGGCGCATCCAGCATTTTTGCATGGTCTGTAAGTACCCTCTTTCCGATGTACGCATCTCATTTTCATCAGGGAGAAAAGGGATTTTCGGCGATAATGGCGGTGCAGGGCGTGGGTGCAGCACTGGGTGCGGCACTGCTCGCGGCCCGTTCAGATAAGCTGGATCGTAACGTTACTGTTTATGGCGGAGGTGCACTTTTTTGCTTATTACTGCTATTATTGGCGTTTGCACGCAACTTCCCACTTGCTCTACTTCTGCTTGGCCTGGCAGGGTTTGCGATGATCATTTTTGGTATGAGCGCTCAAATAAAAGTACAGGAAGAGGTTCCCGATCTGTTACGAGGGCGTGTGCTCGCCATTTACTCATTAATTTTTCAGGGATTAAATCCGCTTGGTGGAATTGAAATGGGCTTTCTGGCACAGCACCTCGCCACCCACAGCCTTATGGGGCATCACAATGCCGGTGCCCAGATAGCAACCGGCATAAATGCACTTATATGCCTGGCAGTTCTGGCGGGAATGGTAATGTGGCAGCGCAACGAACACTACCGTGAGAAATATGGGCCCTTCACAGGGTAACCAGAGTTTCGCTGCATCCGTCTTATACCCGAACAGTCTCCCCGTTCACGGGTGCCTTCGCAATGGCCGGATACGGCTTGCGCGGAGGCGCCCAATATATTTACCCGGCACTAACCACTGAATATAAACGGGGCTACAGTATCTTAACAGATACGGTAGCCCCGTTTTAAGCCAGATTATTGTGATGCTTTAGTGTTTCACCATCCGCATAATATCGTTGTACATTACCAGCACAAACAGCACGCCAATAATGCATATTCCCACCATTTGAGCTCCATATACCTCCGTTGCAGATAAGCGACGGCGGCGGATAAACTCTATTGATAGCAGCAGTAGATGCCCACCATCCAACACTGGGATTGGGAATAAGTTGAGAATACCGAGGCTAATACTGAGCAAAGCTGCAGTAAACAGAACATGGTTAGTGCCCTGTTGCCTGTTCTGGTTGATTACCCGGCCAATGCTGATGATTCCGCCAACATTGTTCTTTACGTTGCGGCTGAAGATGTTGGAGAGAGTGCCTGTAACCTCAAGCTTAATAAGCTCGGTTCCACGCGCGACTGAGCCACCGATGCTGTACCTTCTCCAAACCTGATCTATTCCAATACCAATCATGCCTACAGTGCCGGTTATTGGCTTACCATCCTTGCCTTTAATGGGTTCGCCATCTGGCTGCACAAGGTAATCCGTTTCAGCATTGGGTGTAAGAGTAAACGTCTTCGTTTGCCCTTCGCGCACAACTTCCAGCGTTAATGGCAACGGGGTTTTATGATCGACAGGGCTTACACTGCGCCGTATGGCGGCTAGAGAATGCATGAGGTCTGTTGGCGTGCCATTCACACTCAGCACGTAATCCCCGGCCTTAAGCCCTGCTTTTTCGGCAGGCTTGCCTTCTGCAACAAAGCCTACAGCCAGGTGCCTATCATGCTCATCTGGCAAGCCAGTGGTGAATCCCATCACGCAGAAAATCAAGTACCCAAACAGCAAGCTAACTAACGGGCCGGCAAAGATTACCGATGCACGTTGGTGCAATGGCTTCTGGTTGTAACCATCTGGATCCGGTATTTTAACGTTTCCGGCTCCCTTGAGGATTGCCTCAATATAGGCATGCTCAACGGTGTTCGTACCTGTTGCAATCTGGAGCGCTTCTAACTCGCCTTTTCCAAATGCGGAGAGCCTCCCATCTTCGCCAACAGAACCAGATACCGAAGACAGAATTCGTTCTGAAATCTGACTGTAGTCAAGATCTTTCACTGTGTCTGCTTCCAGGCCAGCGAGCTGTTTGCCGAAGCGTGCTTTTAGATCTGCCCAGCTATCCGGCACAGAGCTTGCAGAGGCCGGGTAAGCGTCCTCGGGCTCCATGCCAGTAACTTTAACAAACCCGCCAAGGGGCACAGTACGAATGTTGTATTCGGTACCGTTGCGCTTACCAAGCGTAATTAGCTTGGGTCCAAAGAACAGTGAGAAATCTTCCACCCGCATTTTACAGAGCTTGGCTGCTATGTAATGCCCCCATTCGTGGGCAATAACAAGCACGCTTAACACTCCGATAAAATAACAGGCAGATTTTAGAATTTCGGCCAGGTTGTGCAACTGCATACTTTCTGATCTCCGCGTCTATACGGCTCTCAGGAAAGTTCGATCGCTTTCTGGCGCGCCCAGGCATCGGCGTCCAGAATGCATTCGAACGTGGGTTCGGCCGGAGTGTGGGCGGCCATAGTGGCCTCTACTACGTGCATCATCCCCAAATAAGAAATCTTCTCTTGAAGGAACATCCCCACGGCTGTTTCGTTTGCGGCGTTCATAACGGCAGGCATTGTTCCGCCTGCGGCTACCGCCTCGCGCGCAATACGCAACGCCGGGAAGCGCGATTCATCCGGTGCTTCAAAGGTTAGGTTAGCAAAGTCAGCAAGCCCCATACGGGGCAAGCCACTATCTACCCGGTCTGGATAGATAAGAGCATACTGAATTGCAAGGCGCATATCGGGCAAACCAAGCTGCGCTATTGTAGATCCATCGCGATACCGCACCATGCTGTGCACTATTGATTGTGGATGCACCACCACTTCTACATCCTCTATGGGCACATCAAACAGCCAGCGCGCCTCGATGGTTTCGAGGGCTTTATTCATCAGCGTCGCTGAGTTTATGGTTACGAGCCCACCCATCGACCATATAGGATGCTTCAGTGCCTGTGCTGGCGTTATGGCTGCCATATCACCAGCGGGCATGCGGCGGAAAGGGCCACCGCTGGCCGTAAGCAAGATTTTTTCTACACTGTTATCTGGAGCCCCTTGAAGGCACTGAAAAATTGCAGAATGTTCGCTATCAATTGGATAGAGCACCACACCCTTTTCGCGAGCAAGCGCCATGGTGGGGCCGCCTGCCGCCACCAACACCTCTTTGCTGGCGAGGGCAATGTGCTTGCCGGCACTTATCGCAGCATGTGTGGGTTTAATTCCGATAGCTCCGGATACGGATACAACTACCAGATCAACATCAGGCAATGTGCTGAGTTCACACATGCCATCCACACCAAGTAGAACCTTGCGCGTACCACCAAATCTATCAATCAGCTTAGTGCGGCCAACTTCACTGCCAACACATACCGTTGGAACGCCAAACTCTTCGGCTTGTTCCGCAAGCAGATCGGCGTTTCCATTGGCAGCCAGGCCAACTACTTCAAATCGGCCAGGAAGGCGCCGCACTATATCGAGAGCTTGCGTGCCAATGGAGCCTGTAGACCCAAGAATAACAATTCGGCGCACGGCACCGAGGGGGGCTGCACTACTCAACTACTGCTCCAAATCTTCTAACCCGCTTCTGGTAATCCTGAATGGCAAGGATCAACTGATCTGTGCGGAAATCGGGCCAACAAACCTGCGTTACATAGATCTCACTGTACGCAGTTTCCCACAGGAGGAAATTGGAGAGCCTCATTTCACCTGCAGTTCGAATCAACAGGTCTGGATCAGGCATACCCGGATTGTACATACAATCTGAGATTTGCTGCTCATCGATATCCTCAATGTTAAGCTCTCCGCTCTTTACGCGGGCAGCCACCTGTTTAACTGCATCCACTACTTCGGCACGGCCGCCGTAGTTAATAGCCAGATTAAAGGTGATGCGCGTAAAGGAATCGGTACGGCGCATTGCATCGGCAAATACTTGCTGCAGATCTTTAGGAAGTGCATCCAACCTGCCGGATACACGCACCCGTATTCCACGTTCTACCAGTTCATCTATTTCGGCCTGCATAGCATAAGCCATCAGGCCCATAAGCCCCCCCACTTCTTCCTGTGGGCGGCGCCAGTTCTCTGATGAAAAGCCGTAAACCGTAAGGCATTTGATGCCTAGAGCATCTGCAGCGAAGACGATTTCTTTCAGAGTGTGGTAGCCCTGAGCATGTCCAAACGAACGGTCGTGACCGTGCGCACGTGCCCAGCGCCCGTTGCCATCCATAATGATGGCAACGTGCGTGGGAATCCTGGCCGGGTCCAGATCATGTTCCGGAATCGTAACTTCGCTGATACCCATCTATCTCAGACTTCCAGCATCTCAACTTCTTTGGTTTTGGTGAGTACGTCTATCTCAGCGATATACTTATCCACCAGCTTCTGAACCTGCTCTTGAGCTCTCTTTTCATCGTTCTCAGAGATCGGGTTCTCTTTGTCTTTGCGCATTGCCTGCAGCTGCTTCATAGCATCCTGGCGTACGGTTCGTACCGAAACGCGGCCGTGTTCGGATTTACCGTGCACCTGCTTGATCAGCTCTTTTCGTCGCTCTTCATTTAACTGAGGGATGTTAAGGCGGATTCCGTTACCATCGTTGTTAGGCGTAATGCCAACATCTGATTTCATGATCCCCTTTTCTATATGCGCCAATGCATTACGATCAAAAGGGGTAATCAGCAGTTGGCGCGGTTCGGGGACGCTAATGGCAGCGATTTCGTTAAGTTTGAGCGATGTACCATACATGTCTACGCGCACGTGCTCCAGAATTTCCGGGTTAGCGCGGCCGGTGCGTACCAGGCTAAACTCGTGGCGAGTAGCATCCACGGCCTTGCGCATCTTTTCTTCGGCGTCTTTTAGCAGATCGGGAATCATAAAAGGGTCCTCCTTCGGATGAGGGTGGCTGTTCGCCCGCGCAACTGCTGCAGTAGCGAACAGCCATTATGGGGAAAGGCGGGAGGCGAAAGCCTCTCAGGCGCCTTTGCTAACCAGAGTACCGATATCTTCACCGGCAACCACTCTGCGGATATTTCCTTCGCGGGCGATATCGAAAACCACAATTGGGATATCGTATTCGCGGCAGAAGGTAAACGCAGTTTGATCCATTACTCGCAGATTGTTCATGATGCACTCATCGTACGTTACATGGGTATGGCGAACTGCATCGGTGAATTTACGCGGATCTTTGTTGTAGATGCCGTCAACGTTCGTTGCTTTTAATACGGCATCGGCGCGGATTTCGTTCGCCCTGAGTGCGGCGGCTGTATCCGTTGTAAAGAAAGGGTTGCCAGTGCCTGCAGCAAGTACCACTACGCGGCCTTTTTCGAGGTGGCGAATAGCCCGCCTGCGGATAAACGGCTCTGCCACTTCAGACATAGAGATAGCGCTCATTACGCGGGTTTGCACACCTTGCTTCTCAAGTGCATCCTGCAGCGCCATCGCATTGATAACCGTACCCAGCATGCCCATGTAGTCAGCGGCGGCGCGCTCCATGCCAGCACCTGCTGCACGCTCACCTCGAACGATATTGCCTGCACCAACAACTACAGCTACTTCAACGCCGATCCGCTGCGCTGCGGCAACTTCCGAGGCAATTGATCGAATGGTGGCGTAGTTAAGGCCTACGCGGGGCTCCGAACCAGGAGGAGGCTCCGGGCTATCGGGATCTGCGGCGAAAGCCTCGCCAGAAAGCTTAAGAAGCACCCGTCTCCAGCGGAGTCCATGCTTCTGTCCGGCGGTTTCCTGGGATGCTGAGAGGGCGGGGGAGCTATTTTGCTCCGCCGCCCCGGTCACACCACCCGCCGAAGGATCTACATCCCCGGTGGACATTACTCAGCGGTCTCCTTAATGGCGCCCGATGTTTCTACGCCGGCAACCTGATCACCAACGGTGTAGCGCACGTACTTGCGCAGGCTAACGCCGTTCTCTTTAAGGATGGTAGCAACGCTCTTCTTGGGTTCGCGGAGCCACGGCTGGTCCAGCAGAACTGTTTCCTCATAGAACTTGCGAACGCGGCCCTCAACGATTTTTTCGATGGCTGCGTCTGGCTTGCCGTCAGCGCGTGCGGTGGTAGCTGCGATATCGCGCTCCTGCTCCAACACTTTCGCGGGCACTTCCTCACGGGTTGCAAAGCGCGGCTTGGATGCGGCGATCTGCATAGCCAACTCTTTACCGAAGGCAGCGGCGGCTTCGCTTGCAGCGGCTTCGGCGCTCGCGGCCTCTAGCTCAACCAGTACACCAATCTTGTCGTTAGCAGGCACGTGAACGTAACCGGCCAGCACGCCCAGGCTATCAGAAGCAATAAGCTCGAACCGCTTGAAAACGATCTTCTCGCGAAGCTTGGTGTAAACATCTTCCAGGCGAGCCTGAACTGTTTTGCCAACTTCAGCCAGCGACTCCCCAGCGAGAACGCCCTCAAGGGTTGCTACCTTAGTGCGTGCAACATGATCGGCGAGTTCGCGGGCAAGGCTCTTAAAGTCTTCGCTGCGTGCAACAAAGTCAGTTTCAGAGTTAAGCTCAACAATGGCTGCATCTTTGCTATCTACAACAACCACTGCAATTACACCTTCGGAGGCATTGCGATCGGTTGCGCCGGCGATTTTGCCGCCCATCTTCTTGCGGATGTATACAGTTGCCTCATCGGCATCACCGTCCGTAGCTTTCAGAGCTTCTTTGCACAACATCATTGCTGCGCCGGTTTTTTCGCGCAGCCCCATAACCATCGCCGCGGTAATCTCTGGCATCTCGGTTCTCACTTTCTTCATTTTCACCCCGGTGCTTACAGCAACACGGCGACTCATTCGAATCTCTTCGAACAGAGCCGCCTTCTGTAAGCTGCCGGATAAACTACACAGTGCCCAGAACAGTGGGCACGTCTTATGCTAAGAGCAGCAGTGCGGCGAGCAGAAGCCCACCGCACTGGCTCTGCAATACTATTCGGCGGGCACCTCTGCTGCGGGCTCGTCTGCGGTAACGGCCATCTGAGAGTACTCGTCCTCTACGCCCGGAGTAGCAACAAAGTCGCTGGCTTCGATCGGAGCAACAGGCACTTCCGCGATGATAACGCTATCTACATCCGGCTTTTCAGCGGCTTCAATCAGCTCTTCCTCTATCTGCGGGTTGCGTAGGGCCTCTTCGGCATCCCATTCAGCCTGCTTGATTTCGGCGATAGCATCCGCCAACTTGCCCGTAATGAGCTTGATTGCGCGGATGGCGTCATCATTGCCCGGAATTACATAGTCCACCTCATCCGGGTCACAGTTGGTATCAACCAATGCAACAATCGGGATTTCGAGGCGGCGTGCCTCTGCAATGGCAATGTGTTCTTTCTTACAGTCAACTACCACAAGGCAGTCAGGAAGGCGGGGCATTTCTTTGATGCCGCCCAGGTAGCGCTCCAGCTTATCGCGCTCTTCAAGAAGAAGCAGAGCTTCCTTCTTGGTAAGGCGAGCGAGCGTTCCGTTCTCTTCCATTGTGTTCAGCTCAGCGAGGCGCTTGATGCGATCACGTATTGTGCGGAAGTTGGTGAGCATGCCGCCCAGCCAGCGAGAGTTCACATGGTACTGTCGGCAACGCTGCGCGGCTTCAGAGATAGCGTCCTGAGCCTGCTTCTTCGTACCTACGAAAAGTACGGTTCCGCCGCCCTGAACAATTTCCTGAACGAAGCGCTGTGCGTCATCAAAAAGTTTAAGTGTCTGATGCAGATCCACAATGTAGATCCCGTTGCGTGCGCCATAAATGTAGCGCTTCATCTTCGGGTTCCAGCGGCGGGTCTGATGTCCAAAGTGAACTCCTGCTTCCAGAAGTTCTTTCATCGAAAGCGATGCCAAATCGTTATCCTCCGGGTTTTCGGGCCGAAACGGTATCTCCGTTTCGCCTCCTCCTGACGGCAGCATTCAAGCACTTTGTGGCCAGCGAGGGAAATATCCCTCCACCCTCGGCCTGCCTGCCATCAGTGCGTGGTTAGTGCGCTGGTTTAGCCGGAAGCGTATGTGGCATAGGCCTCACATATTCCGACACAAACCGGGTAAGTGTACCTTATCTGCCTCTCAATAGCAAGAACTACCCCGCTCCGATTCTGCAGAACAGATGCATTTAGCACAAGCATGCTATTGTATGGCACACACCCACTGCCTCTTGACATAACCGGGCGAAAAGGGAATACTATACAAAATCGATCTGATTAGTAAAATATAGGTTCGCACATGCGGTGAGTCACCCTCACGGCACGTGCTTTCACACAGGATCCGTTTACAATGAGCTACATTCACATCATTTCAGGGAGCCCATCTGCCTACTCTTCAGCCGCAGCTGTTGAGGATTACATCGGCAGGCAACTTCGCCGAAGCGGAGTTACGCTTTCGGCCACGGTAGTACGCCAGCTTCCAGCTACAGCACTTATGCAGCAAGAAGCAGATAACCATGGGGTACTTTCGTCTGTTGCATTGCTGGAACAGGCCCAGGGAGTGGTGATTGTTGCGCCGGTTGTCAAAGCGGCGTGTGGTGGCATTGTGAAGTGCTACCTTGATCTATTACCCGCAGATATCTTTGCTGGGAAGTTTGTTTTGCCGGTAGTTGTCGGTGCCCCGGGCTGCCGCCTGGTTCTTGAGTACGGCTTGCGCCCAATACTATCAGCTCTGAGTGCAGATATTGTGCTGCCCGGCGTGTTTGCTGCAGAAAACGACGTTTGCATTAGCCATGGGGGCACTGCGGAGTTGGAAGATCGACTGGCAACGAAATTGGATACTGCTTGTCAGCGCCTTACAAGCGAATGCGCTTTGCTGTTTGCGAAACAGTATGAGGGAGACTGGCAGATTTAATCTCTGCTCAATGCCCCTGTGGAGGCGCGCACCACCAGCCCTGCCTCAAACAGCTCAATGGCTGCTGGCAATGCACCTGCCTCAGGAACATCTGGCTCTTCGTTATCCAGCAACTCCAGTGCCAGATTCACAGCGCGTTGCCCCATTGCCCGAAATGGCTGGCGAATGGTGGTGAGTGCAGGCGTAGTAATGCGTGCCGCTATCGTATCGTCAAAGCCTACAACCGATACCTGATTCGGCAACAAAATCCCGTGTTCCTGAAGCACC
Organism: uncultured Chthonomonas sp.; assembly: GCA_903859705.1. Lineage (GTDB taxonomy): Bacteria > Armatimonadota > Chthonomonadetes > Chthonomonadales > Chthonomonadaceae > CAIXIX01. The sequence continues at coordinate 272,291 of CAIONQ010000163.1, read as the reverse complement.
TCTATGCAACCCACGGCAATGGCATCACTGGCACAGAATACTGCCGTAGGCAATTCCTGAGATTCATCAAGCACCTGTTTCATAAGGCGGCGGCCACTTGCAATTGAAAACCCGCCATGTAAAATGCGGGGTACCACTCCAGTTCCAGATGCCAGGCTTATGGCTTCCAGGTACCCTCTGGTTCTATCAATGGAATCTGGAACAGTTTCACCACCGCTCAAAAGCAATATGTCTCTATGGCCCAGCTCGATCAAATGCTGAACCGCAATGCGCGCGCCCTGCCGGTTGTCCACGTTTATTCCGTGTGCACCAGGTATGTAGCAACTGCCATTGATGGTTACACACGGCAGATACTCGGGAAGCTGTTCTGCCAAATCCGGGTTTATCTGAGGCGCAATCATAACAAGAGCATCAATGCGTCCATCGCAAAAGTCAAGCAGGCGCGTACCGTCTTCCTGCCAGTTTCGCAACCCAAGCACTGTGGCATTTTGCCCGCTCTCTGCGGTAGCTTCCAAAATCCCATTCAGAAGCTCTAACACATAAAGGTTAAGTTCGCCCCCATCAAACGGGGCAACAACACCAATTGCATTCATTTTGCGGCGGCATAGGCCGAGCGCGGCAGCGTTTCGCCGGTATTTCAGCCGGATGCCTGCTTCTATGATCCTGGAGCGTGTGGCTTCGGAAACACGCGTGGTAGATTTAGCGCCATTAAGCACCACCGAAGCCACCATACAGCTAACTCCGGCTTCTTGAGCTACATCCTGAAGCGTGGGCGCATTGCCCTTGCGTGTTCCCCTCAATCGGCCACCTCAAAGAAGCCCCACACATGGTTATCAAACGGAATGGCTCCGATAAATCGCAAGTTTTTCTGGGGCACCGTTACATGGTGGCTACAGTACGAATCTATAACTATGAAGCGGCGGTCTTCTGCCGTTCCCGCATGATCATCGGGATGCATTGCAACAACCTCTACGTAACCATGGGGCATACCGTAATGGTGTACATACAGCACTTCCGCGCCCTGCGGCATGGAAATGATGATCTCCTCGCGTGTTCTCTCACCAACATGCACTCGATAAGACTGAATGATCATTGGTTTACTCCCAACCATTGGAGGCTCAGTTACGGGAAACCGATTTATGATTGCCCGATCGCTTTATTTTATACATAACTCTAATGGAGTTAACAGCACGAATTGGCCCAAAAACTATCAGCACACCGGCAATTAATTGCACTCCGGGCATTGCCTGGGAGCCAAGCACATGTTGCAGATGCAGCATGTAGGCTCCCAACCCTGCCGAGATCAGGCCAATGCCTATGTAGAGCCAGCAGAAGAGAAGCATCAATCCATGGCGGCTCTCATAGATCTTCACTCTGATTGCGCCCCTGCTGTCACCGGATTTGGATCTTCAAACAGGCGCTGAGTCTGCCCGAGAGCCGCTGCAACCAGGCCCTGGAACAACGGATGCGCGCGATTTGGGCGAGAGAGGAATTCCGGATGGAACTGCGTTGCAATAAAGTACGGATGCTCAGGGATTTCCACAATCTCCACGAGCCTGTAATCTGGCGATAAGCCAGAACATACAAGGCCCAGCTTGCTCAGCACTTCTCTGTAATCGTTGTTAAGCTCATACCGGTGCCGGTGCCGCTCCTGAATAGAGGAAGAGCCATACACTTTCTCAGCCAGAGAACCCGCCACCAGCTGGCACTTGTAGTCGCCAAGGCGCATCGTAGCGCCCTTGTCCACAATGTTTTTCTGGTCTGGCAAAATATGGATCAACGGATGGGGCGTATCCGGCATAACCTCTTCGGTATGTGCCTTTTCGAAATTGCCAACACTCCGCGCAAACTCGATTACCGCCATCTGCATCCCATAGCAAATCCCAAGAAACGGCTTATTGTTGGTACGTGCATAGCGTGCTGCCGCTATTTTGCCCTCTACACCTCGCCCGCCAAAACCCGGGGCAACAAGTATGCCGTCTACACTATCCAGCAGTGCCTCGCCACCCGGTGCCTCCAGGTCTTCGCTATCAATCCACACCACATTAACGCGTGTATTGTTTGCAATGCCGCCGTGGCCAAGCGATTCGGCAATGGAGATATAAGCGTCTCCATTGTCGTTATACTTGCCTACAACGCCTATCTTCACCTCGAACTTAGGGTGCTTAATCGTATCTACAATCTCGCTCCACTCAGCTAAATCCGGGTTCGTTTGTGGCAGTTTCAACCGGGTAACAACAAGGTTGGCCAGGCCAGCTTTTTCATACATCAGTGGCACTTCGTAGATGGTTTTTGCATCATATGCCGGAATAACACCCTCGGGCTCTACATCGCAAAACAGCGATATTTTGTTCTTCATATCGTCGCCAATAATGGTTGACGATCTGCAGATTAGCACATCGGGCTGTATGCCAATTTCGCGCAGCTTAATTACGCTGTGCTGCGTAGGCTTGGTTTTAACTTCCTGCCATGGCCCAACTGTGGGGATGAGTGTAACGTGAATATACATCACGTTATCGTGCCCGGCATCCTTCTTAAACTGGCGAATTGCTTCCAGGAACGGCAGACCTTCGATGTCTCCAACCGTGCCACCCACCTCAGCAATCACCACGTCTACGCCGGCACCACCATTGGCGGAACGAGCGGCAGACTTCACCCGATCCTTGATCTCGTTTGTAATATGCGGGATCATTTGAACAGTGCCACCAAGATAGTCGCCACGGCGTTCTTTCTCGATGACTGCTCTGTAAACAGAACCTGTAGTGATACTGGAAGCCCGCGAAAGCTCGATATCTACGAAGCGCTCGTAGTGGCCGAGGTCAAGATCTGTTTCGGCTCCATCTGCCGTCACAAAAACTTCCCCGTGCTGATAGGGGTTCATGGTGCCCGCATCTACATTGATGTACGGATCCAGTTTGAGGAGCGTAACGCTAAAGCCTCTGTTGCGCAGAAGGCGTCCCAGGCTGGCAGTGGTGATACCTTTGCCTATACTGGAAACAACGCCTCCAGTTACGAAAATATACTTGGTCATTTACTCGCTATTCCCGCCGGTACCCGCCGGCCTTTTCTCGTCCAAACGCTCGAACGCTATGCCGCTTACAGTGAGGTCCACAAGCAGGCTTTCATCGATAATGTAACTATCCTGGGGCAGCACCTGAAGGCTTCCTCCGGTCTTCTGCATCAACAGCAGGAAGGCACGCGTTGCGTCCTTCGGGAGTATCCTTACTCTGGCCTGGCCCTTTTTCTGCTGGTAAAACTGTGGCATGCCGTCCCCCGTTGCGATATCCTAAAAAAAGAAAAGCGCAACAGGGAAAACCCGTTGCGCCCGGACCTAATTATAGCACTCTGCCTTACCGCAAGGCAAGAGGGTCATCACGTATCGGTGCAGGAATCAGAATGTGCCCGGTTTAACCTCCCACTGTGCCCATGAGTGAACGTTACAGGCACCCTTGCACGGGTCAATGCGATTCTGAACCGGAGGCTGGATAGCTCATGCGTGTCTCTCAACGCTTCGCGTTCCAAATTGGTTGCCTCGGCGCGGTTGTTGCGTTACTGGTGTGCACACAATCACCGGCAGCCGCAGGAGGTCACATGTCGGCAAAACCTGTCCAACCTACTTCGAGCACCCGCCTTACATCCGTAAAGCTACCCTCAGGAATTCGGCGCATTGATAGCGACGTAACGCTGCCACAATCTGCCACATTTGAAACCACCCCGGTGGATTGTGGCCTTGAAGCAGATGAGTTCATTTTCTCGTGGAACACGGTGCCATCATTTCCAACAACGGCCGGGTTAACTATTGAGGCGAGGGGAGTATATCCAGATCACACAAGCACTCGCTATTATCGAATTGCAGATTGGTGCCAGGATCCTATCACCTGTCCCCGGCAAAGCCTCAAAGGCCAAAAAGATGCTGATGGGGACGTATATACAGACACTCTTGCACTCAAAAGGCCAACAAGGTACGTGCAGATTCGAGTGACACAAACGGCTCCACCCGGTGTAGAGTCGCTCATACAATGTTCACTTAAGCTCCTAACAATATGCGCAACCAGCGCAAGCACCAGCGCAAGAGCCGACATCCCCGAAATTTCTGCGTGGGGACGTGAGATTCTGGTTCCTGGCAGAACGCAGTTGGGATGGCCGGATGCCGCAGGCTGGTGTAGCCCAACAAGCACAGACATGGTGCTTGCCTTCTGGGCAAGCAGGCTAAAGCGCCCTGAGCTGGATTTACCGGTGCCTGAGGTGGCTCATGCAATTTATGATCCGGTATACGATGGCACCGGCAACTGGCCATTCAACACGGCATTCGCTGGCGCGTTCCCGGGCATCAAAGCTTTTGTCTCACGTTTTGATGGGGTTTCTGAAATCGAGACATGGATCAGGGCCGGGCTGCCAGTAGTTGTATCCGTATCGTACGATTTGCTGAAAGGAAAAGACCTACCACAAGACGCTGGCCACTTGATGGTGTGCGTAGGTTTCACTTCAGATGGCGACGTAGTACTTAATGACCCGGCGCATCGGCCAGAACAGGGAGAGGCATGCAGAAGGGTGTTTACGCGTAAGAACTTTATCCGCGCATGGGCGCATTCAAGAAATGCCGTATATATCATCTGCTCAGAAGATGCAAAACTGCCCGCCGATACAGGTCATCACTGGAACGGTCCACAGCCCTCCAGAAAGAAACATCGTTGACGCACGGAACCGCGGTCTGCTATACTCCGATAACGCCGTAGCCCCGGATACACCTGTTAGCAATAGGTACTTTGGTGAGGCACCAGCATATTCAGCGAGCCGGTTGATCCGCCCTTTGTCTTGGATGTGACTGATATGATAATTTGGGCCAAGTTGGAGCCGTGCGGCTCGGCAACGCTCTCCACAACAATATGAAGGAGTTTCCAGATGCCACGCGCTCTCATTACTGGCGGAGCTGGATTTCTCGGATCACATCTGTGTGACCGGCTGCTTAGAGAAGGTTTTGAGGTTGTTGTTATGGACAACCTTATCACTGGCAGCACCGATAACATCGCGCACCTGATTGATAACCCCAAATTTAGGTTTATCCATTACGACGTATCAGAGTACATCTACCTTGATGGTGCCATCGATTTCATCTTCCACCTGGCTTCCCCGGCAAGCCCCGTAGACTTCACAACTAAGCCAATTCAAATACTAAAGGTTAACAGCCTTGGCACGCACAAAGCTCTCGGGCTGGCACGTGCCAAAGGGGCAACTTTCTTCCTCGCTTCCACCTCCGAAGTGTACGGAGATCCGCTGGTTCATCCACAGGTAGAAGAGTATCTTGGCAACGTTAACCCGGTAGGTATACGCGGCGTTTACGATGAGGCCAAGCGGTTTGCCGAAAGCATTACCATGGCCTATCATCGCTTCCATGGTGTGAACACTAAAATTGTTCGTATCTTTAACACCTACGGCCCACGTATGCGATTGAGTGATGGACGCGTGGTGCCAAACTTTGTTGGCCAGGCACTGCGAGGCGAAGATATTACGGTTTATGGCGACGGTACGCAAACACGATCCTTCTGTTACTGTACAGATCTGATTGATGGATTTTACCGCCTCGCAACCTCCGAGCAAACTGGTCCAATAAATATTGGCAACCCAACCGAGCGCACTATGCTTGAGTTTGCGCAAAACATCAAGGATTTAACGGAGAGCAACAGTAAGATCGTGTTTAAACCGCTGCTTACTCCAGATGATCCCAAGCAGCGCAAGCCAGATATTACCAAAGCCAAAACCCTCCTTGGCTGGGAGCCAAAGGTGTCCCTGGAACAGGGCTTATCTGAAACAATTGCATACTTCCGGGGCAAAATCTAGTTCCCGCAACCCTCAGGTACACAAAGGCCAGGCTGCCATGAATGTCGTCGATTTTATTGCCACTAAGCGGGATGGCGGTGAACTATCCGGCGAAGACATCCGTGAATTTATTCATGGCGTGGCAGATGGCTCCGTGCCAGATTATCAGGCGGCCGCCTGGCTTATGGCGGCCTTTCTGAAAGGCATGAACCGCCGGGAAACGCTGGATCTAACGCTGGCCATGCGTGATTCCGGCACGCGTGTCGATCTCTCAAATCTGCCGAATGCACCTGCTGTAGATAAGCATAGCACGGGTGGAGTTGGCGATAAAACTACCCTCATCGTGGCTCCTATTCTGGCTGCTGCAGGTGTTCCGGTTCTTAAAATGAGTGGCCGTGGCCTCGGGTACTCTGGTGGCACGGTAGATAAGCTTGAGTCCATCCCCGGGTTCAGAACCAGCCTCACAATCTCTGAGGCACTTCCAATTGTTCGTAACGTGGGTGCAGCCCTCATCGCACAAAGTGCGGAGCTCGCCCCTGCAGATAAAGTGCTCTATGGCCTGCGAGACGTTACAGCTACGATCGAGTGTATTCCCCTTATCGCAGCAAGCATTATGAGTAAGAAGTTGGCTGCGGGCGGCCAACGCATCGTTCTGGATGTGAAGTGTGGCAAAGGCGCCTTCATGAAAACGAGGGCGCAAGCTGAGGCCCTTGCCACAGAACTTGTGGATATTGGATGCGGTGCAGGTGTACCTACACGCGCAGTATTGAGCCGAATGGATGAGCCACTTGGATATGCCATAGGCAATGCGCTGGAGGTACAAGAGGCGCTTGAAATTCTTGAGGGGCGGGCCAGCACCCTGGAGCCAGCTGAGAGTGCTGCCGCTTACCGGGAGTTATGTATTGAACTTGCTGCACAGGGCCTGGAAGCGGCAGGGAAATCGCCTGATTTGCCTTCTGCTCGAACTCTGGCAGGCCAACTGCTCTCTGGTGGCGAAGCGGCGAAAACCTTCGCTTCGATCTCAGCAGCACAAGGTGGCCCAGGCACCATTGAGGCAATACGTGCGGCCTTGCCGCAAGCAAGCTACAGAATTCCTGTTATCTCAAAAGCTGCGGGCAAGATTACAGCCTTGAACGCAGAGATAATCGGCAAAACTGCAACAGAGATGGGTGCGGGAAGGCTCAAGAAAACGGATGTAATAGATCCCGCAGTGGGAATAGTGCTGGCAAAAAAAATTGGAGCCACAGTAAACCCGGGCGATACGCTGGCCTATTTGGCAGTAAATAACCTTGAAAACGCCCCGGCCGTCTGTGAGCGAGTTCTCTCTGCGTATACTTTCGGGGAGGCAGATGAAGAAAATGAAGCTGCCGAGTTAATACTTACAACTATTCCGGCAAGTTAACTGGCCAATTGCTTGGCCGGTTCCAGTTCCACAATCCTTGCAATGGAATGTGTTTTCCAGCGCGTGCTGGACCAGCAGATTGCAAGCATTACCGCAAACGGAAGCTGGATTGAGAGCACCTGCAGCGGAAAATCGAACATACTGTGCACCAGCGTTGCACAAACGCCTGCAATACAGCCTAACAACAATCCCGCATCCTGATACGCCCGCACTTTACAGATTACTGTGTATCTCCAAACGCCTATTACCAACCCACACCCCAGCATACACATAGAGCATAACAAGCCCACCCAACCATGTTCCACTAAACCCTGCAGCAAATCGTTATGCGCCATGCTCCACATACTTATGTTGCCACCGGGCGTATGCGTTTGAATTACCCAGCGGCTGTAAAAGGCGTGTGTCAGGTTTTTGCTTTGCGGCAGAAGCAGCTTAAACGAGCCAGGTCCGTATCCAAGGGGTCCCTCGGCTCGCACCATGGCCATAGTAACCTTCCACACTTGCCAGCGGGAGGAGTTGTGTGCGGCGTGCTTAGGAAGCTCGCGCCACTTCTCTATATTTCCGTGAGATAGCATAAAAGCCGGAAGCAACAGTATCAACAGAACGCCACAAATAACGGGCAGCAATACCCTGCGCCTGGTAAACCAGCTTCGGCGGCTGGCCCCCACCGTTGCCGCTGCAACCATTGCCATGGCAAGCAGCATAACCACTGCAATGGCCTGCGCCCCTCGGGATGAGTTTGTGAACTGCCCCAACAAAATAACCAGTAATATCGCTACTGCCGCAACTTTTTTCTTGATCGATCTTCGGCCAGCAAACACATACAGGCAAAATCCGCAGATTGTGGCTTCTGCCAGGTTCATCAACGCCCCGGCATTGCCATGGTAATTGTATGTTGCGAAGTATACGCCTTCCATCTGATACATGCGTGTTGGCACAAAAGTGGCAAACCCTGCCTGCTGGGCAATGCCAAAAACTGCACATGCTGCACCGGTGCCTGCAATCACAAGCATCCATTCCCGGCGCCACAATCGTTCGGCCGCCATGTCGTACACAATCAGGAATGCCCCAAAAAGCACATCCAACCGTTGCATGGCAAGGCGTGCTGTAAGCATCTCTTCTGCGCCAGGCAGCAGCGGGAAGCGTGGCAAACGAGGCACCGCACGTGCGTGAAAAGGATCCCAAACCGTGTGCGCATTATAAACCATGAACCAGCCCAGCAGCAGTGCCAACAGGCCCGCAAGCACAGGAAGCCACGCTACCCGTGGCTTTCGCCAGTTCAGCAGATGAAACAGCACGAAGCAGGCAAGTGCAATTCCCAGGCATCTCTGAACCTGCTGAATAGCCCATGGCTGAGTACTTCCGCCAGCAAATGGGGCGTACGCCATTAACGCAGACACAATTCGGCCAGCGATAGTCTGAAGCAGGCGTACTCTGTTTGGGCCTATTACAGGCACAACAACAGGATGTTGTGTTGAATCCGAGGTACTAATGAAGATGATTCCTGCTAGTAGCGGCAAGAGGCTGTTGAGGCTATACCTTATATCATAGCGCATGAGCCATTACTTCTGTTTTCGAATACACCATACCTGCACATTCAGGGGCTTGCAAATCGCATGTCAAACAATGTAATCTGCAACGGTGTTTAATAAACGCACATAATATTATGCCAGCACCTCTCGCTGTGCACACGTCATCAAACCGGGAGATTTCGTTCAGATGGCATTCTGTGAATTAAAATATTTCAGCAAATCACTTGAAAAGTGTGTGGCAGCAAATGTTATCCTGCCGGAGATCGATCATCCCGGGCCATTTCCAGTGCTCTATCTCTTACATGGCCTTAGCGATGACCACACCATGTGGCAGCGCCGCACTAGCATCGAACGCTACGTTCAAAACCTCCCATTGATGGTTGTTATGCCAGATACTGGCCGTGGGTTCTACATAGATGCTAAAGAAGGGCCGGCGTGGGAAAGCTCCATCATCAACGATCTTATCCCGTTTATCGATAGCCGATTTAATACCGTTGCCAGCCGCCAGGGCAGGTGCCTGGCGGGCCTATCCATGGGCGGTTACGGGGCAGTGCGGTTTGCACTCAAGTTCCCCAACCTATTTAGTGCCGCGGTAAGCCATTCTGGTGCGGTGGCGTTTGCACACTGGAACCTCTCCGCAGAAAACAGGCCCGATAATGCTTTTGGGGTGGAGATGTGCCGAATTATTGGTGAGAATTCCAGCGGTGGGCCAGATGATCTGTACACCATGGCAGAGAATTTGCCAGCAGATAGCCGCCCGGCGCTGCGGCTTGATTGTGGGGTGGACGACTTTTTACTACCTGCAAATCGCGATTTTCATGCGCATCTGGAGACCATTGGATTCCCGCACACTTACCTTGAGTTTCCCGGTGCGCATACATGGGAGTACTGGGATTTGCATATTCGAGAGGCAGTTGCATTTATGGCAGAACAGCTGAGCATTGCACCCGGTAAATAGTTCTGGGTGCCAGTTCGGTGGCACTCGCATGTAGGTAAGGAGTTCCGATTGTATCGTTCTACAAACATCATTCCGCTTGTTCGTAGCGTTGCGTATGTTAGCCTGTTGGCTGGCGTGGGTGCGCATGCTGCCGAAGCGGATTTTATACCCTCCAGCTGCATTGCGGTTGCCCGAGCTGGAATGTCCAGCAGGGCGCCGCTGCATACCGATGCCGTTGAGGCAAGCATAATTGCCGGCACGTTTGTGGTGCCCACAGCCGGGGACCACCTGGTGCGCCCAAATGGCACTACGGCAACCTGGGAAACCCTGAAGGCGGATGCCAGTGGATCTTTCAGCGGTGAGCCGCTGAACGGTGGTTATGCCTGTGTTACGGTTCCATCAGATTCGGATAGGGTTGCCATTCTGGATGCGGCTGGCCATAGCATGGTTTATGTTAACGGCGTGCCACGCATCGGCGACCCCTATTCTAACGGTTATGCCCGCCTCCCCATTAAGCTGCACAAAGGTAACAATACACTGCTGTTCCTGTGTGGCCGTGGCTCTCTTCGGGTACGTGTAGTGGGATCTTCACCGGCGGCCTCGCTGGAACCGCGCGATCTCACCCTTCCGGATTTGAGGGCTGGCGAACCACTGCGCAGTTATGGGGCAGTGATTGTTGTTAACGGCACCGAGAAGCGGGCCGAGCACCTTTGCATCCGTGTTTCTGGCCCGGGAATTGCAACGCGCACCGTGGCTGTGCCCCCTATTCCGCCGCTTGCTACCCGTAAGGTGGCCTTCCCAATTGAAACATCCGAAACGCCAGCCATTACCCCGGAGAACGAAAGCAGCGTTAAGCTGGGCTTGCGTCTGCTTGGAGCGCCTGCAGGCATCGCGCCAGAGAGCTTGTCTGTAAATGCAAGCCTGCGCATTCGGCCGCTAACGGCTCCGTATCGGCGAACATTCATCAGCCAGATCGATGGCAGCGTGCAGTACTTTGCCGTAAACCCGAACAGAACCCCGGGTGCAGAAAGCAAGAGCAGCAAGGCTCAGAACGCGCTTGTTCTGTCACTGCATGGCGCCAGCGTAGAAGCACAGGGGCAATCCGAGGCATATAACGGCAAAACTTGGGCCACCATTGTTTGCCCAACCAACCGGCGGCCCTTTGGTTTTGACTGGGAAGATTGGGGCCAGATGGATGCGATGGAGGTTTTCAACATCGCAAAACATACCATCCGCACAACTCCGGGGCAAACCTACCTTACCGGCCACTCCATGGGTGGGCACGGTACCTGGCACCTGGGCACTACCTATCCGGGCGAGTTTGCAGCCATTGGCCCGAGCGCCGGCTGGATTTCGTTCTTTACCTATGCTGGCAGCCAGAAGCCAGAAAACCCAACAGCCATCCAGAAGATGCTGCTGCGCGGCACCTCGCCTTCCGATACCATGGGGCTGGAGCGCAACTGCCTGCAAGAGGGTGTGTACATCATTCATGGCGATGCCGATGACAACGTGCCCGTAACGGAGGCACGCACCATGAAGAGCCGCCTGAGTGCGTTCCATACCGATGTTAGTTATCACGAGCAGCCTGGCGCGGGCCACTGGTGGGGTAATTCCGATGAGCCCGGCGCCGCATGCGTGGATTGGCCCGCCCTCTTTGATTTCTTCGGGCGGCACCAGGTTCCGCAGGCACCTCAGGTGCGCGATATCGAGTTCTACACCGCAAACCCGGGCATCTCCGCGCACGATAAGTGGGTAACCATTCAGCAGCAGATCCACTCTCTGGAAATGAGCAGCTGTAAGCTGCGCGTAGATCCAGGAAAGCGGCGAATTGTCGGCACCACCACCAATGTGCTTACGCTAACTCTGGAGCCAACGGCCCTTACGCCCGGTGAGCCCTTTCTAATCGATATCGATGGCACAAAGCTGGATCAGATACCGTGGCCAAAAGATGGTTCTGTAACCATTCGGCGCTCAACGAGCTCGGGCCCCTGGTCGCTTGCGGCCGTACCGGCTCCTACGGAGAAAACTCCGCTGCGTAGCGGGCCCTTTAAGCAGGGAATGCAACACCGAATGCTGTTTGTGTACGGCACCCACGGCACCGAGCCCGAGAACGCATGGGCACTTGCCAAGGCCCGTTACGATGCCGAAACGTTCTGGTATCGAGGCAATGGCTCCATAGATGTGATCCCGGATACCGAGTTTAATGCTAAGAAGGATACAGACCGCAGTGTGGTGCTGTACGGCAGCTTTGAGGTGAACAGCGCAAGCAGCACTCTGCTGGCCAACAGCCCGGTAAAAGTACACCGGGGCAGCGTAACGGTGAGCGGTGGCAAAACGCTGAATGCCGACGACCTTGCCTGTGTGTATCTGCGCCCGAGGGCGGGCAGTGCATCGGCATCTGTTATGGTGGTTGCCGGCACCGGCATAAAAGGCCTGCACCTTACCGAGCGCCTGCCGTACTTCGTCTCAGGCGCAGATTTCCCGGATCTACTTGTTTTAGACACAACCTGCCTGCTAAAAGGCGCCGAAGGCGTGCGCGCCGCCGGCTACTTTGGGCCGGATTGGAGTGTGGAACAGGGAGACTTTGTGTGGAACTGACGCCCTCTTTCACAAACTGTTTTAACGCGCTAACGGTGCAACAATGAAGAAAACATGGTCGGTTACTGTTCGGCTAAGCGAGTGGGAGCACGAGTGGCTACGGCGCTATGCGCACTGGGAGGGAATCTCCATGACGGAAGCCATGCGCAGGCGTGTGCATGGCATGGCTGCCGAAACCGGGTATCTTCGCCCACCGGATGATGAACCGCAAGATTTTGGTGATGAAAAGCAGCTCATGCAGTGGATAGTAAGGGTGCAAGAGGGGGAAGACTGATTTTCCCTGCTCCTAACCAGGTTTAGCGCGCAAAATCGGGCTGTAACGCGGCAATATTGCCGCGTTACAGCCCGTTACTTTTTGGCAATTGCGGAATATAATCAAATATTAGATTTAACGTTCAATGCAGAACGCAGCACCATGATAAATGGCTCTGCAGGTACCGATTATCGGGAGGCCAATATGGCATGGATCAATCGTGAGTTTCTATTGCGTGGGGCTGCTGCCCTGGCCTTTTGCACGGCAGCACCTGTATCCTGTGCTGCCCAAAACACCAATGTATATAGTGCCCACGTAGTGGTGGATGCCACCCGGGAACAACACGCCATTTCTCCGCTTATCTATGGCGTAAACTGGGCCACTGCCGAGCAACTCAAACTCTTAAACTCTCCTCTTAACCGCGCTGGCGGCAACGCCAGCACCCGCTACAACTGGCTTCAAAACTGCACAAGCTCTGCAAACGACTGGTTTTTCATGAGCCATTCTGAGCAGGGCACACAACCCGGCGAGAGTGTAGATAGTTTCATAAGAGCCAACAGGGCAGCAAAAGCACAGAGCATGGTGAGCATTCCAATAATAGGATGGGTAGCAAAGATCAAGCCGGATAGATCCCCGTTGTGGAGCTTTTCGGTAGCGAAGTATGGGGCGCAACAGAAAACCGAATCTGGCCACCCGGATATGGGCAATGGCAACCGTGGAGATGGCAAAGAGATAACGGGCAACGATCCAACGGATGCCAATACAAGGGTAGATATATCCTATCAAAAGGGCTGGCTGGAACACCTCAAAACAACCCATGGCTCAGAGCTTTTTGGGGGCGTAAAGTACTACCTGCTGGATAACGAGCCCGGAATATGGCAGGGTACGCACCGGGATGTATTTCCGGAAGGCGTGAAGATGGAAGACCTGTTCCGAAAAGAGGTTGGTGCCGCACGCCTGGTAAAATCGGTAGATCCCGGGGCACTGGTGGCTGGCCCTGAGGAGTGGGGATGGACCAACTATCTATATTCCGGTTACGACTCGCAGTGGGCCGGGAAGAATGGCTGGGATAAGCCCAAGCCAGACCGCACCGCGCATGGCGAGATGGATATAATGCCGTGGCTGCTGAAGCAGTTTGCACAGGCCGAGAAAACCGATGGAAAGCGGCTGCTGGATGTGTTTACCCTGCACTTCTACCCACAGGCCGGAAGCGTTGGCGGGGATGACGATTCCCTGCAGACAAAGCTGCTGCGCAACCGCTCTACCCGCGCCCTGTGGGACCCAAAATACAAAGACGAAAGCTGGATAGATGCGCCCGTTCAGCTAATACCCCGCATGAAGCAGTGGGTAAAGCAGTACTACCCGGGCACAAAAGTTGGCATAACCGAGTACAACTGGGGTGCCGAAAAGAGCATCAGTGGCGCGCTGGCGCAGGCAGATATCCTGGGAATATTTGGCAGAGAAGGCGTAGATCTCGCAACGCGCTGGGTGTGCCCAGCAACCGGCACCCCTGCCTTCAAAGCCATGCAGATGTACCGCAATTACGATGGCAAGGGCGGCAAGTTTGGCAGCACCTCTGTATCTTGCACAGGCTCCAACCCAGATGAACTCGCAACCTACGCTTCTCGCGAAGGGCAATCCCTGTTTGTAATGCTCGTCAACAAGAAGCCAGATCAGCCTTGCAGCACCAGCGTGGATATGAGCGGCGCCACCATAACAGGCAAGATACAGGCCTGGCAGCTAACGAGCAGCAACCAGATCAACCGCCTGGAAGATAGCGCCGCAAACGGCGCAAGCATCCGCATCACGGTCCCTGCCGAATCGATAACGCTGCTGGTGATCCCGACGGCGAAATAAGAGCGGGTTCCGCACGAGGCGCGCTACAGCCCACCCATCCGGTAGGTGCGCATTGAGTCCTCCCCAGGTTCCATACGCGTTGCGGTAGCAACTACGGCGTAGGGGCGGGAGGATTTAGGAGGGGGATGGTTGCAATAACAAGCTAATCTGCCATCAACAAAACCTCCCGATAATGACATCTCGGCTCCGCGGCTTTGCGTGCGTAAATAAATCAATCCCCATCCAGCCAATTTCGTGTGCCCACCATACGGTACCGTTGCCGCCATAACTTCCTCTCCGGGTTAACTGCGCGTTGCGATAGCAACTACGGCGTAGGGGCGAGGAACGAGCTAACTGGAGAGGCAAGGAGAGGCCCAAAAGTTACAAGTTAACAACAGTTATCTACGCTAAATATCGCCTTACAGACCGGTGTAGGGGCGCTGCTTGCTGCGTCCGCAAGCTATCAGTTGATGCAAGGCAAACAACCGAAGGCGCGCATTGTCCCTGAACCCAGCAAGCGTAGAGCGGTAGAAATTGCCTTTCATCTTATCCTTTTCTGCGTAGCGCGGTAGAATTTGCTCTTCATATTCTCCCCAGCCCCGCGCCGAAGGCGCCTATCACTCCCACGTTGCAAAATTATCTCCTCACCGCCGATTGGGAATTTCAAGAAATCGACCTCACCGCTCGGTCGTCTGGCTCAACCATGTGGATGCAGCAGAACAGGGACTGCGAAAGCAAACGGGTTAGATCCATTCAATTATCTGAACTACAATATGCGCTGGTACCATCTCCCGATTTGGGGTAATTCCCCCTTTTGGGACCTCCGTGGTCGATGCCTCAGGTTCGCAATTGCAGGAAAACGCCCATTGGCTGACCAAATGGAAGCACACGATCTTTCAATATCGTGCTTGATGCCGATTACTTATTATTGACAGAGCCAGGCTCTTTTATATTCGATTACCGAGAAACCATGTCCAACCAAAACCTCTCCGCTTTTATATGGTCCGTAGCGGATTTGCTGCGTGGCGATTTCAAACAGTCTGATTACGGCAAGTTCATTTTGCCGTTTACCATCCTGCGCAGGCTGGATTGTACGCTGGAAGCTACCAAAGCCGCTGCACTGGCAGAGCATGATAAGCGGACCGCCCAGGGACTGGATTCCGCGCAGTTTCTCCCGCGCGTCACTGGGTACAGCTTCTATAACATTGCCAGGTTGGACCTGAATAAGCTGCTTGCAGACCCGAATAATATCAAACAGAACCTGCTAGAAGCGCGGCCGAAAAGTCTCCAACGTGCAAGCTATTGTGATTGTAACTCGCTTGTGATCAAAGCTTAAGTTAAGGAGTCATTCCGATCTCGTTTGTCGAATATTGCCGCAGATATTCGCGAGGCAATCAGTGGAGTCGGTATGATCAGTAAGCGCAGCAACCAGATGGATTTGTACGATTGTCAGCGGCAATGTTAAAATCCCTAAAGTGGCAAAGTAATAGTCCCTATTTCCCCTTCAATGAGCTACCACTATTCCTGTACAGGAAACGAGGTGGCTGCTCTGTTAAGAGGTATCAATGTGGAATATGTAATCGAACTCAAGCGGCAAGGTTTGTCTCTTGGTCGCATCATCCGTCCCAGAAGTCCCATAGGTCCCTTAACGCTCTACAGCCGGCCCAACTGCGAACTCCAGAACCGGCGGGTGCGTGGAACGTGGCAGCCCTGGCCATCACCAAGCGGACAAATGGGACATTGGCTACCTGTGCTTAACCTCGGGACCTTGGTCGGTAAGTTCGCTATTATGATGAACGATGACGGAAGGGCCATTGCAGTTGAGACTCTTTATTCAGAGCGGATGCTGGGCATTTGCCTTGGCGATCTGATCAAAGCCCTGGCCAATGAACCAGAGCCTGTGAGTGTTGCAGAAATGCAGTTGCTGCTAGACAGATCTCATGTCTTTCGTCTGCGGCAGGTGATCAACGTTCTTCAAAATCATGGACTTATCGAACGAGTAAGCTGCAGCAAAGATAACGAAGTTCCACGGTATCAATTGGTGCTGCGATACAAGTGTGAGGCGAAGGAGGACTAAATAGGATAGGAGTTTGGCGGACGACAGGACATGAGTTGATCGCTACTGTCAGTGTTCCGCCAAACTCTGTCAATCTATGTCGACTGGCTGATTGTTGCCTACATCTTTCAGCCGAAAGATGCTCAGAGGATATCCTGATCCAGTAAGCGATGAAGTAATTGTGCCGTTCGGCCTGTCGAAAGTGATTTCACGCAGATGAAGATCGCCAAGAAATGCCCCTTCGATATCAGCTATGGTTCCAGCCTTTATTCTATCCGATAGCTGCTTAGCCAGGTATTGTGACAACGATGACCGCTGACCGCCCTGTGCGCCACCAATCGGCATGTTTAAAGCACCGAACTCACTTGGATACTGCTTTGCGAACTCAATCGCCAGTTGATAGGCGGTTATGAAAGGTCTGCCGCCGAAATGATGGGGATACGACACTGTTGCCAGAATGTCATGGATCTTGCCATGAATGCCATATTGTGACCACTGACTCATTGTTAGGATCTCCTTTGTTTGCGATGTTGACTGGTTGATCAAGCACTCCTAAGTACGTAGGCAAGTGCTAATCTCAGTAAGCAAATCAGACTTTTTCTGCTTCTTTTTTCAGTTCGAGGATTACCTCGGCCAAAGCCAGAGGCATCCGATAGATTGGTTTGCCGTTCGGATAGTCAGTGTCCCAGGGAGCAAGCCCTTTGTTCTGCTTGTTGACATATCGCATTCTACGCGCGGTTAGAAAGATCGTGTTCATCTTGCGCTGGATATCACCCTCACTCACAAGGGCTGCCTTCATGTCAACAAAAGTGCATCCCTCATTGTGCTCAGCTACATACTCAAGAATTTTTCTACCTACGGGTGCCACTTCGCGGTACAGTTGCTTTATGTCCGTCTCCGCTAACTCAAGTTCTTCCCAGGACTTATCATTTCGGAACAGAGTTGTCGGCTGTAATGCTGTTGTACCAGTCCTCTCTGGCTTTGTAGCGTAGCTGTGAGTTTCGTAGAACTCGGTCATGATGTCCGCGGGCTTTTGGTCGGTTTGAGGTTTCTGCAATTCGACATTTGGCAACGATTGCAGCAGCCTGGCAAGAGTTAGTTCATCAAGTTCAGTCTCGATTACAATCGGGCCACTGATGCTGATCTTAACTGGAATGGAACCCATCATTTGCACCCTCCTTCTCACAAACCTATTATAGTATAATGACACGGTTATGACAATGCTGTGTCACATAATTGCGCTTTGGGTGTGAATGCCAGTGCGATTGTCTTGTATGCCAGTGTTACTGGTGCAGAACGAGGGGGGGTCTTAAAAACACGATATGGGAACCCATAGCGGGAATATACCCAAACGCGGGACTCCGATCGAAAGGGTTGGCTCCCAAAAAAATTGTAGAATTTTTCAGATTTTGAAGCGATGTCCCGAGCGGTCAAGCAGATAATCGCCATATGTAGATGGCTGTGAAATAGATCTCTCCACATACTGCCTAGACACGATTATATGCTTGTGTGAGCAGGATTTCCCTGATCACTGGCGAAGGTACATAGCACATCACGCACAAAACAAGCACATCCAAAGTGTGACGTGACCCATTTTAGCGCCGCTTTACAATCGGCATTGATGCAGGCACTTAAATCCGATGCGGCTCACCTATGAACATCGACAGTCCAACACCCTATCACGGCAAATATTTCGCAAATCTGCTCACTGCAAGGACGGCGTCCGATGATCTGGGTAAGCTTGGCGCTTCCATTTTTGACGCAACCGTTGATCTCAATCCACACCAGTTAGACGCCGCTCTCTTCGCTTTCCGATCTCCGTTGTCTAAAGGCGCGATACTTGCCGACGAAGTTGGCCTTGGAAAGACCATCGAAGCGGGACTGATCATATCGCAGCTATGGGCGGAGCGCCGCCGCCGAATTCTCGTGGTTGCACCAACCATCCTTCGCAAGCAGTGGGCCGAAGAGCTTGAAGACAAATTCTTCCTGAAATCACGGGTTCTTGACTCAAAAGACTACAACCAGGCTGTCAGACAAGGCCGAGATCCGCTAAGCCCGCTAGATGAAGTGCTTATCTGTTCGTACAATTTTGCTTCGGCAAGACAGGCAACCTTTCGGGCTGTCCCCTGGGATCTTGTGGTAATTGATGAAGCGCACCGTTTAAGAAATGTATGGCGACCGACGAACAAAATCGCCAACGCCCTCCATGATGCGTTTGCTTCCAAGCCGCTGCTCCTGCTCACCGCAACACCGCTGCAGAACTCGCTACTTGAACTCTACGGTCTTGTAAGCTTTATTGACGAGCACCTGTTTGGCGATCTCGAAACGTTCAGAATGCGCTATATGCGTGGTCCAGTGGAAGGTCGCCAGCTTGCCGATCTGCGGCACCGCCTTAAGCCGATTTGCCAGCGCACCCTTCGTCGTCAGGTTCAGGAGTATGTTCGCTTCACTAACCGCATTCCGATCACCCAGGACTTCACGCCAAGCGCCGAAGAGCAGCGGCTTTATGATGAAGTGTCTGAGTATCTTCGACGTACAAGCTTGCACGCACTGCCAGCAAGCCAGCGGCAATTGATGACATTAATACTGCGAAAGCTCCTGGCATCTTCATCGTTTGCTATTTCAAAGACACTCACAAACCTGGCTGACCGACTACAGTCGAACAATGGCGACCTTATCCAAGCGGTCGCAGAGGATTACGATAGCCTCTATGAAACGGAAGAAGAGTGGGCCGAACCGACCGAAGAGCAAAAGCAAGCTCAGGCGACAAACGCCGAAATAGCGTCTGAGATTGAGGAACTACGGCGTTACGGATCACTAGCCGACTCAATCCTCAAGAACTCCAAGGGGGATGCTCTAATTCAGGCGCTGGATGCTGGCTTCGAAAAGATGCAGCAGCTAGGGGCACCGCGCAAGGCAGTAATATTCACGGAGTCGCGACGAACACAAGAGTATCTGGCAGAGTTGCTGAACGCCAGCGGTTTCGATGGACGGGTGCTCACAATCAACGGTACAAACACCGATGACCGCTCTGGAACTATATACCGCGAGTGGCGAGAGCGTCACAAGAACGATGCCGTGTCCACAGGCAATAAGGCAGTGGATCTTCGTGCGGCACTGGTAGAACAATTCCGTGATCATGCGGATATCTTAATCGCCACGGAAGCCGCATCGGAAGGCGTTAACCTTCAGTTCTGTTCCCTGGTTGTTAATTTTGACTTACCCTGGAACCCACAGAGAATTGAACAGAGGATCGGTCGCTGTCATCGCTATGGACAGGCTCATGACGTTGTTGTCGTTAACTTCCTGAACAGATCCAATGAAGCGGATCAACGCGTTTTTGAACTGCTTGATGAGAAATTCAAGCTATTTGATGGCGTGTTTGGATCATCCGATGAAGTGCTCGGGGCGCTTGAGTCTGGCGTTGACTTCGAGAAGCGGATCGCCGACATCTACCAGAATTGTCGGACACGGGAAGAGATAGACGACGCCTTTGGCCTACTCCGTGCAGACCTTGATGAAGAGATCCAGAGCCGCATGGCTGATACACGGGCCAAGTTATTGGAGAACTTCGACGAAGATGTCCATAAGCGACTGAAGTTAAGCCTCGATGAGAGCGAGCGCCAGCTTGATCGCCTGGAGCGCGCGCTGTGGTCTGTAACAAAGCTTGGCCTGAACGGGCTTGCCGACTTCGATGACAACAGTCACCAGTTCGTTTTGAACTCACCGCCTGCCTTTGCCCCTAGCATTCAACGAGGGAAGTATCAGTTCGCACGAAGAGTCTCTGGCGACACTGAAGCCATTCCCTATCGGCTTGGCCAGGAACTCGCTCAGGGCTTGCTTCAAGAAGCCATCGCTGCCGATTTGCCCAATGCCGAACTTCAATTCCATTACACGGGCTGTGGGAGGAAGATTGGACTACTTGAACCACTGGTGGGGAAGTCAGGCTGGCTGCAAATCACTCGGATGACCGTCACGAGCCTGGAATCAGAGGATCAGCTTCTGGCATCTGTTATTGACGATGACGGACAATTGCACCATTCAGATTTCGCCGATGGTCTGTTTCAGGTTGAAGCCAGATTGTGCGGCAACTCGGCGCCAGCTTCCGGCGTCGCTAAAGCCCTTGAGGTTCAGTTGGAACACCTGGTGGAGAAGGTTCTGCAGAAGAACGAAGAGCGCAATCGACGGTATTTTGAGGAGGAGTTGGACAAACTTGACCGTTGGGCGGACGACCTCAAGAACGGCCTCCAGGTGCAGGTGAAGGAGTTGGACTCGGAGATAAAACGACTCAAGCGCAATGCAAATCTCGCATCTACTCTGACGGAAAAGCTGGAGGTTATTAGGCAACTGAATGCTGTCGAGTCGCAACGAAATAAGAACCGGCGCGAGCTCTTCGATGCCGAAGACGAGATCGAGCACCAGAAAAACCAGATAGTGGAAACCGTTGCCGCCAGGCTAAAGCCGTCATCGGTTTACCAACCGATGTTCACTATCCGGTGGCACGTCACATAGCGATCGTGCGCCACATAGCAGCACGCCAGGTCAGCGTGCCTTCACAGAACCCTCTATTTTTTGCTGAAATCATCGCGTTCTGTACCGCCTCGGAATGCTGCCAACCAAGCATTACGCTTTTCGGACCGCTCCACCAACCCCGCCGCGTCGCGCTTTTTCTGCCTATGGGCAAGACACCTTTCCTTATGTTGGTTCCGAACATATGCCTGAACCGCCTTGTTAACCCAATCCAGGAGTTCGTCAGGCGTAACAGTCGTGGCCTTTGGGTAGACACCCGTATTACGGCTTGTTTCTACGATCGACGCAGCGATCTTTCTTGCCTCGCCCACAGAGCGAGCGGAGATGTTCCAACGATAGGCAACTGTATCTGTGTACCCGTCAGGCTCCACCACAGTGTACGTGCCCTCAATGTCATGGTTGCGCTCGCCGGATCCCCAGTGCTTCAGCCACGGAAACAGAACCAGGAGCGCGGCATTCTTGCCGCTGCCCCCCTTTACGACGTGCTCGTGTTTTTTCAAAAGGCAGCCCTCTTTGCATCTGCTACGCGCTTGGCTCGTAGCCTCGACCGTTGAAACAGATAGATAATCGCTATACCTATTGTTTGATTTGTACTGCCTATACCTGCTTGTACCGCAATCACATGCGCCGAATAAACCGGAAACGGGAACATCGCGCCGAAATGTAGAAGCAACTTAGGCGGTGACAGGTCGATATCTTAATAGTACCTAAAAAGGCAACGCAAGAATGATCGCCATAAGGATGTCCGGAGTAACGTCGAGCGAGCATGGCAAAGCCAGAACTCACTCGCACGAACAGAATGAGGTGCGGCAGCCGTGTTATCATATTGATGGCGAATGTTGCCGCGACGCACCATTGCTTCACATCTAATGCAGTGACTTGCGCTGGTCCCAACGCACATGTGAATACGATAGAGATTGGTATACTCTATGTACAATTCTCATCAATGGCGTCTTAAGAAGAGGCAATAGTGAACACGACAGCCAAACAACCAGCCCCTCCTGGCATCGGCACCGGCATCTACACGATGGCTGAGGCGGCACGCCTAATCAAGGCGGCGCCGGGTAGCGTGCGCCGATGGGCCGATGGCCACAGATACGCGATAGCGGCCACAGATACTGTAAGAGTGTTGCCACCCGTTATTGACCGGACCAACTCCGAGCCCGGCCTCTTGACATTTTACGAGCTGATTGAACTCTGCTTCGTCCGAGAGTTCGACCGTTGTGGCGTTAAACTCTCTGAAATACGCGCGGCTGCGCAGAAACTCAGGGACGAATGGAGCACTGTTTACCCCTTCGCACTCAACCGTATAAAGACAGACGGCTGCCAACTTTTGCTCGACGCCGGCGCGCAATATCGGCAGGTTGCAACCTGTCAGCAAGTCTTTGCATTTGCTGATGAATTCTTTAAAGATATCGACGTTGACGCTGACGGTCTGGCTGAAAAATGGTGGCCTATGGGCCGTGAGCATCTGGTTGTTCTCGATCGTCACCGTGCCTTTGGCGCACCGATCGAGGTCCGGACGGGAGTCCGGACTGAGATTCTATACAAGGCTTTTAAGGCCGAAAAAGATATTGCCGCTGTTGCCGATTGGTATGAAGTCCCTGCCGAAGCGGTCCGCGACGCGATCAACTTCGAGGAAACATGGCTGAAGGCAGCATAGGATATCTGTTCGACGAGAACTTCTCTCCGAAGCTCGTGAGTATATTGCGTTTCCTCGGAGAAAAAGGGCTAGATACCGTAGTTAAGAAATTCGAACCCGGCGCGAAGGACGAGGACTGGATACCGCGTGCTGCCGAGTACGGCTATATCTTTATTACTCTGGATCGAAACCAGTTGGCCGATGAGAGCGTGTCTCGCGTATTGCTGAACGCCCGCGCGCGTGCAGTATTCCTCTCGGCAAGATTTTCGAGAACAGGACGTTGGGACCAGGCGCTCTGGCTGCTGAAATACTGGCCCGGCATCAAAGCACAGACCGCAAATTTGCAACGAGGCGAGGTTCGGTTCGTCAGATGGGACGGTAAAGTAACAGCTCGCCCGCCACGAAGACGTACGATTTCGCCGCGTAATCCAAAGGCAGCGTCAAACAAGCATCCTCTCTCCCAAATGAAACTAATGGATTAGCCGCCACATGCCAACCCCCAACAGACTCGAACTAACCTGGATCGGTAAAGAGCTGCGCCCTCGATTAGAACCGAGGATACTGCTGGAAGACCCTGCACTGTCGTATCACGCTGCCGAACGAGTGACTGAGGCTGACATTTTTGATAATCGGTTGATATTTGGGGACAACCTTCTTGCTCTTAAGGCGTTGGAGCAGGAGTTTGCTGGCAAAGTAAAATGCATCTTTATAGACCCACCATATAATACGGGATCAGCATTTGAACATTATGATGATGGTATTGAGCACTCAATCTGGTTAGGTATGATGCGAGACCGATTGGAAATCTCCTACAGACTCCTGGCCGAAGATGGTTCGATATGGATCACAATTGACGACACCGAAGCTCATTACTTGAAGGTTCTTTGTGATGAGATATTCGGTCGGACAAATTTTGTCGCCAATGCGATCTGGCAGAAAAAGTACACACTGGCAAATGACGCAAAGTGGCTCTCCGAAAATCACGACCACATTCTGGTTTATGCAAAGAACAAGCCAACTTGGCGACCCAATCGACTTGGACGAAGCAGTGAAATGGACGCAAGATACAGCAATCCTGACAATCATCCCAAAGGCCCCTGGAAATCGACACCGTTATATGCGAAGAGAATTGGATCAGAGAAGGAGCAGGCATTCACTTTTACGTTCAAAAATGGCGTTGTCTGGTCCGCACCTAGAGGATCGTCTCCTCGATTTCCTGCCCACAAACTCAATGAGATGGACGACAATAATGAGATTTGGTTTGGGACGGACGGAAAAGCGACGCCTTCAAGGAAGACGTTTTTGTGTGAGATCGGTCAAGAAGGACCACCCTCACCAACAATTTGGTTATATACCGAGGTGGGTCACAATCACGAAGCAAGAGAGGAAGTCAAAGCAGCAAACCCCGAAAGCCCATTCGATACACCAAAACCAGAGAGGCTCATCAAACGTGTTCTGGAACTGGCAACTGTTAAAGGTGATCTAGTCCTTGATTCCTTTGCAGGCTCAGGCACTACAGGCGCGGTCGCTCATAAGATGCGCCGCCGCTGGATCATGGTTGAGCTAGGTCAGCATTGCCACACCCACATCATTCCGAGGCTCAAAAAGGTGATTGACGGATCTGACGATGGTGGAATTAGCAAAAGCGTCGACTGGAATGGCGGTGGTGGATTCCGATACTACAGGCTTGCGCCTTCGCTGTTGAAGCAAGATAAATATCGCCAATGGGTAGTAAACGACGCCTACAATGCGGAGATGCTGGCAGAAGCGATGTGTAAGCATATGGGTTTTGAGTATGCTCCAAGTGATGAAGCCTATTGGATGCACGGCCACTCAACTGAATCAGATTTCATCTTTGTAACGGCGCAGACACTTACCCATGAAGCTCTTGCTCATTTGAGCGAAGAGGTTGGCGACAATCGAACACTCTTGGTCTGCTGTTCCGCGTGGAACGGCAAACCTGATAGCTTCCAAAACCTAACACTTACAAAGATACCAAATGCAATCCTAACCCGATGTGAATTCGGTCATGACGACTACAGTCTGCAGGTTGAGAATCTTCCAGTGCGGAATCAATCACCGAGCATAGCAGGATCGCCGCAGGGGAGGCTGGACATATGAACCAGATCCTGCTATATACATCGCCCGATGGCGCCACGAAGGTCGAAGTTCAGTTCGAAAACGAGACACTCTGGCTGGTCCAAAGACGAATTGCAGAGCTTTTCGGCGTTACCGTGCCAACCGTGAATGAGCATCTGAGCGCCATATTCGAAACGGGCGAACTGGATCGCAACTCAACTATTCGGAAATTCCGAATAGTTCAAAATGAAGGCGGAAGAAGCGTAGAGCGCGAACTCGACCACTACTCTTTGGATGCCATCATTGCCGTAGGCTATCGGGTTAACTCGAGGCAAGCAACGCAATTTCGCATGTGGGCCACAGCCGCGCTTAAGGAGCTCATCATCAAGGGATTCATCCTCGATGATGAACGACTAAAGCTGAATAGGCGCTTTGGTAAGGACTACTTCGATGAGCTCATCGAACGTATTCGGGAGATCCGGGCAAGCGAACGGCGCTTTTACCTGAAGATCACCGACATTTACGAGCAGGCCAGTATCGACTATGACCCAAAGGCGGAAATCACGAAGACTTTCTTCGCTACAGTCCAGAACAAACTTCACTGGGCTGTCAGCGGCATGACTGCCGCTGAAATTATTGCAAACCGTGCCGACGCTGCCAAGCCAAGCATGGGGTTGACTACTTGGAAAAACGCGCCGCAGGGTAAGATCCTTAAGACCGACATTGGCACCGCGAAGAACTACTTGATCGAGCAGGAAGTAACGGAGCTCAATCGAATTGTGGAACAGTACCTGCTATATGCAGAAGGGCAGGCCGCCAGACAAATACCCATGAACATGGCTGATTGGGTAACCAGGCTCGATTCGTTCCTCAGGTTCAATGAGTACGATGTGCTGACAAACGCTGGGAAAGTGTCGGCGGAGGTCGCACGACATTTGGCGGAGGAGCAGTTTACCCAATTCAGAGTGATCCAGGACAATAACTTTGAAAGTGATTTCGAGCGTGAAGTGAAGCGAATCGCTGGCGGATCGACGGGGAGCAATACTGACCAGGAGGAGACGCGATGAACAAGGCCGTCAACTCCATTAGCGGAAGGCTGAGCCTTCGTCCACCCCAACGCCGATCATTGGAAATCCTTGCCAGACTGGGTGAAATCCTGCCGTTGTCAAAGGACCAGGATGTAGCAAGCTGCCTTGAAATTATAAAATCTGAATTCACATCTGTAAGCGATTTTGAACGCGACTTCCCGTCCCTGTGCTTCGCCCTGGCTACTGGCGTTGGCAAGACGAGACTCATGGGTGCGTTCATTTCCTATCTGTATCAGGTCCATAACCTGCGACACTTCTTTGTACTCGCTCCGAACCTCACGATCTACAACAAACTCGTTGCTGAGTTTAGCCAGCCGAACCACCCGAAGTATGTGTTCCACGGCATCTCTGAATTTGCCAGTAACCCACCCGAAGTAATCACTGGCGACGACTATGACAAAGGTAAGTCCCTGTTTCGCAATCTGGAAGAGGGTGTGCACATCAATGTATTCAACATCTCCAAGATCAACACCGAGGTACGTGGCGGGGCGTCACCAAGGATCAAACGCTTATCGGAATACCTGGGTACCAGCTACTTCGAATATCTCGCCAGCTTAGATGATCTCGTAATGCTGATGGACGAGAGCCATCGTTACCGTGCATCCGCTGGTGTACGAGCGATCAATGAACTGAAGCCAATACTTGGCCTTGAACTCACAGCAACTCCCAAGGTCGCTGGCGTGAACGGTGCCAATTTCAAGAATGTGATCTACAGCTATCCGCTGTCCGAAGCAATGACGGATGGCTTTGTCAAAGAACCTGCCGTGGTGACCAAGGAGAACTTCCGAGCTCAGGATTACGACGATGCTGCTCTTGAAACAATAAAGCTGGAAGACGGAGTAAGAGTTCACGAACACACAAAGGTCGAACTTGAAACCTACGCCCTACAGAACGACAAGCCTCTCGTAAGGCCCTTTATGCTGGTCGTAGCCCAGGATACCGCTCACGCCGATACTCTGGAAGCGTTGATCAAGAGCGACGCATTCTTTGAAGGCCGCTACGCCAATAAAGTAATTACTGTGCATTCAAACCAGTCTGGCGAACTACGCGATGATGCCGTTGAGCGCCTTCTTGTGGTTGAGCAGGCTCACGATGATCGCGCACCAGAGATCGTGATCCATGTTAATAAGCTTGGCGAAGGCTGGGATGTCACCAACCTGTACACCATTGTTCCGCTGCGGCGGTTTGTAGCTGATATCCTTACGGAACAGACGCTTGGTCGTGGTCTGCGATTGCCTTACGGCAGACGCACTGGCAATGATGCTGTGGACACGCTGCATATCGTGGCTCACGATAAATTCCAGGCGATAATTGACGCTGCCAGAAATCCGAACTCGATCATCAGAAAAGGTGTGGTAATCGGGCGGGATATTCCTATCGAGCGGAAGGTAGCCGTGACGGTGCAGCCTGGCTTCACACCGCAGGTTTCTGTGCCAGGCCAACAACCGCCGCCGCAGGCACTTTGCTTCAAGACAGAGGAAGAGCGCCAGGTCGCTCAGGTTGCAGTGGAAGTAGTGAAGCAGTTTGAATATCTGCCGCGTTCAGCGGACCTTAAGAAACCCGAGGTCAGAGCGCAACTGGTTGCGGAAGTTAAACGCGCTATGGCATACAGCGCTGTCCCGCAGCAGACACTGGATGGAACGGTATCGAAACCAGAAATAAGCGTAGAACAGATTGTTGAACAGGTAACCAACAAGGTTGTTGAGCTTACCATCGACATCCCGAAGATAGTGCTGCAGCCAACAGGTGAAACCGTAATCCGTTTCTCCGACTTTGACCTCGATACATCCAGCATCAACTATCCGCCGATTTCCCAGGATCTGCTTATTGAAGGACTATCATCAGGACGGCGATGGAAACTTGCTGGTGGAGTCTCAATTGCTGTTGAGGAGCGGTTGGAAAACTACATCGTTAGGGGGCTGATCGACAAACCAGATGTTGATTATGGCAGCCATTCCGACCTGCTCTACAAGCTTGCTGGACAAGCAGTAAGCAAGCTTCAGTCTTATCTGGGAGATGATGATCAGGTTCTAAAGGTGATCCTGAGTTTCCAGCGACCCCTAATAGACCTGGTTCACGCTCAGATGCAGGCCCATCAGTTTGTTGCAGCGTTTGAATACGATGTGCAGGTTACTCGGGGCTTTACTACTCTCAAATCCACGAGCTTCGATGCGCTGGAAACGGAGACTGCACGAGACTTCCGCAATCCTGTTGATGATAGGCTGCTCATCCGTGGCATGTCCTTCACTGGATTTCAGAAGTGCCTCTATCCTGTTCAGAAATTCCAGAGCGATACTGAGCGCAGACTCTGCGTGGTACTGGAAAATGATTGTGAAGTGCTAAAGTGGTTCAAACCCGCTGTGGGCCAATTCCGCATTCACCTTAGAGATGGCGGTTACGAGCCTGATTTCGTTATTGAGACGAACACAGCAAAGTACCTTGCCGAACCCAAGCGCAGTGATCTTATGAACGATCCCGACGTGCTTGCAAAGGCCGATGCCGCCGTTCGATGGTGCAAACATGCTTCTGACCACGAGAAGCAGAATAGTGGCAAGCCCTGGCACTATTTATTAATTCCAGACAACGGTATCAACTCTACCATGACCCTGGCCGGACTTGCGGCCCATTACACGGTGAGGGTTTCGAAATGAGCCATGAGTGGTTGGGCAGGACTTTCCAGGTCCTATTGAACTCACAGCTATGACCGTAATCTTGTAAGGGCAAGAAGTTCCAGTGTGTCTGATCCCTCGCGCCCGGCCACGTCACCATGTAGTCTTAGCCACAGCATCGCGGGAAGCTTTGATGCTGCCGGACATCGGGTCGCTCTATACGGCTGATCTGGGCCGACAGACAACCAATAGCGAGTGCCAACATTCGCGCCACGACACAGCGCAGGCTGTGCAGCATGGACATCGCGGCTCGGTAGTCGCAGTTGCGAGGTGCCTATTACTGCCGTTCCTAATGGGCCACAGCGATGCTCTCAAGAATTTGAAAAGTATAATGGTTCCCGTATGTCATCTGTATAGCAGAGTTGTGCTGATTAATCGGTATTTCAGGACACATACGGGCTACATTACAGTTCCCCACCAGCCCTCAACGGTGCCAACTCACTACTATTGGCCACGGAAATGGTCCAGCACCGCTTTCTGGGCAGTTAATGCGACGGCCGCGCGCCCATATCGCGATTCCAGGTAGGCAATAGTATGTGAATCACCGTATATCTCTACCTTGCCTTCCGGGCGGGCAAGGCAGCGGCATTCGAACTCATCACCGTTGGGTTCCAGCAATACAACCCAGCCCTGTGGCCCGCAGGCACTGTACTCTTCTCTTACAAAGCTTGCTGTTAGTGTAGGCATGTTGTTTTCTCAGGAAAAAGGAATTTTGCAATTGGCAAAGAGGCGAAGACGCTCGCTTAGTGCGCATTCTGGTGAAAATGCGGAGCAATTCTGGTTATATCTGCGCAGTCTCAGACTGTGGTTTTCGACAGCTCTAAGTGATATTACCTGAATTGTTTTGCTGGCGGATTGCGGCGGTTTGTATCTGTTTTGATCGTCCCGGGCTGCTCTGCCGGTGCTTACCCCGGACAGTGAGGCAAGTGCACGGTGACTGTCCAAACAAGCCCATTAACAAAACAGCAGGAAATCAGTCCACACAGGCTATCGATTCCCGTGGAACGGCCGTCGGTTTCCCGTGGAATGTGCACTGGTAGTTGACAGGTTCGTGCGTGGTGGAAGCTATTTAGTTTTTCTCGCGCGAAGGGAGCGGAGGCCGCGAAGAGATGCGGGGAGCGGGAGAAAGGAAATTTATGAAGTGCGATTTCTACCGCGCTGCGCTTGCTGGTTCTTTTTGTTGGAAAACAGTGCTAACCGGGAGCTTTTCATTTGGCGCGCGAAGACCGCGAAGCTCTCATCTGGATCTGTTAGATCAACGTTTTGCTTAAGCGGAGGGTATCTTGAGCGGTACCACTTCCCTCTTAGATGCATCTCTTCGCGTGCTTTGCATTTCCTTAGCGCGACAAATGCATCTCATGACATAGCTGTGCCTGAGCGACAGGCAGCTACAGCAGTACCACTTCTCTCTTCACTGCATCTCTTCGCGCAACGCATAACAGGATGTTTATGAAAAGCAATTTCTACAGCGCTACGCTTGCTTGCGAGACATTGCATTTCAGAACGTAGCTCTGCTTAAGCGACAGGCAGCTTGAGCACACCTCCCTCTTCACTGCATTACTTCGCGCAACGCAGAAGCGGATCTTCATGAAAAGCAATATCTACCGCGCTACGCTTGCTTGCGCGAGAATTGCATTTCTGAACCGAGGCTCGTGGTGGATGGAAGTGGAAGGTTATGAATGGAAATCCGTTTCTCGCCCATCCCCCTGTGTCTTCGCTGCGCTCGGCGACTAAGAAACCAGGAGTGGCAATTCTTTCTAACTTCGCCAACAACACGGTGTTTGTTCTTACGCGGTTTACGTCTATCGCAGGTAAACGCCTAATTGCCATCGAAATGACCCCTCAATCCTACTTTCGAAACTTCCCAACTCTTCCGTCTTCCCTTTTCCCTTTCAAAACTTTCATTACTCGGGGGACTTCCAGTCATGGGTTTCATCCGTTCTTTCTCGCACATTGTAGACTTCACCGACACCATTGATCCCGCCGAGATTCCGGCGATCGTCGACGATACGGCCGTTAAGGTCGTTCAGACGAAGTCAATGCCCGATCCGGCTGCCTGGGGATTGCTGAACTCGGAGTTGTTTTCACGCCGGCCCGATATTGAACTGCGTGCCTACGGGTTCTTCAACGAAGTCTGTGATCTGTTGTTTCTGGAACAGATGTCGAATGTGCGCCAGCTTTCGGTTAACTGCATGCAAACGGTTACCAACATCGAAGCCATCGGCAGCATGCCGCAATTAGAGGCGCTGACAGTTGGAGTCTATGGCCTCAACTCGTTTGAGTTTCTGAAAACGCTTCCGGCGGAGCAGATTCATACTCTTTCGCTGGAAGCCACGGAGTCTAAAAAGCCAGATGTCAGCGCCATATCCCGCTTTACGAACCTGAAGAAACTGTACATCGAAGGGCATCAAAAGGGGATAGAGGTCCTTGCGCAGGTACCCTGCATCGAGGACTTGACCTTGCGGTCGCTCTCTAAAATCGATCTGAGTATTCTGCAGTCCCTTCCTCGGCTGACATCTCTCGATATCAAGCTCGGAGGTACAGTTGACCTCTCCCCTATCGCAGGCATGTCTCAGATCAAGTATCTCGAACTGTGGCAGATCAAGGGATTGAGTGATATCAGCGTGATCTCCACCTTAACCGGGCTGCAATACCTGTTTTTGCAATCGCTGATTAACGTAAAGATACTGCCCGATCTAAATGCACTAACGGCCCTGCGTAGAGTCTATCTGGATACAATGAAAGGCCTGCAGGACATCTCTGCTCTCGCCACAGCCCCGGCGCTTGAAGAGCTGTACTTCTCCGGCATTAAGTTTGGAACCGCAGACGACCACGCCTGGCTGATGACGCTGCCAACACTCAAAAGCCTTGGGATGTACTATGCCAGCGTAGCAGATACCGGCCGGTCGCGCGAACTCGCTGAGGCGCATGGCATTAAAGATTACAGGCAAAGGCCGTTTGTATTTGTGTGATCGGTCGACCAGGGCTATCGCCCTTCGCTATCATATACCGTGCCTTCAGCGCTATGGTGCGGCAGCCCACGGCTACAGCCGTTACCACACCCCAGCACTCAAGCCCAACACCGCGCCGAAGGCGCATGCAATATGCACTTTGCGGGCACAGCACTCCGTTTTCTAACCTATGATGCCGTGCGTACTTCTCAACCGCCGATTTATAAGGTAATACTCCAGTTGGGCCGAGGGTAACCTGAGGCCCGAAAGGAGTTTACTTTGTCTACTGCGCTTGAAGATCTTGTTGAGTTTGCGGATAATCCCGATCCTCGATGCCCGTGCGTTTTGCTGCTGGACATTTCTGGTTCTATGCGTGGTGCGCCGCTGGATGCCCTGCAGGCTGGCCTGAATGCTTTTCAGCAGGAGTTAAGCAAAGATGCACTGGCTGCCCGCCGGGTTGAGGTGGCGATTGTTACGTTTAACAATGAGGTGAAGGTTGAGCAGGACTTTGTAACGGTGGATCAGTTCACGCCTCCGCAACTGCAGGCACAGGGCTTAACGCATATGGGCGGCGCAATTAACCGTGCGCTGGATCTGCTAAACGCCCGCAAAGCTCAGTACCGGGCAAATGGTGTTATGTACTATCGGCCATGGATATTCCTGATTACCGATGGGGCCCCGCAGGGCGAAGCGGATACCGTGGTGGAGGAAGCGGCCCGCCGCATTGCGGAGGACGAAACTGCGCGCCGCGTTGCCTTCTTTGCCGTTGGCGTTGAGGGCGCAGATATGGACCGGCTATCTAAAATTTCTGTGAGGGCCCCTGTTCGCCTGATTGGCCTAAACTTTGTTGAGATGTTTGTTTGGCTTTCAGCCAGTATGCAGCGCGTTTCCCAATCCCGCGTGGATGATCAGGTGGCACTGCCGCCGCCCGGCTGGGGAGCAGTATAGGGTATTTTGTGCATACCACCGGGGGCCGCGTTTGAAGGCCCCACCTATCGGCAAACGCTTACGTATCACTCACTAATTCTATGCCAGCAGAGAGCAGGATAATCAGTTGCGCCTCTCGCGTGTAACCTCTGGCGAAGAGATAGTGCTTGCTATGGATGCCCAGATTGGCGCGGGCGGCGAAGCGGTTGTGCTGCCCGTGCTTTCTGAACCCGGGCTAGCCGCCAAGATTTACCACAATCCGGAACCCACTCAGTGGCGCAAACTGCAGGCAATGCTACAAAACCCGCCGGTGGACCCGATGGCGGCAGAGCATGCCATTTCTATTGCCTGGCCCCTGGATAGGCTGGTTACCGCCGATGCGCGCCGGGCTTTTGCCGGCTATTTGATGCCCCGTGTAACGGGCGTGCATCCGCTTTTTGAGTATTGCAACCCCTCTTCCCGGCGGCGCACCGCGCCCCTGTTTTCTTATAAATACCTGTTACGCACCGCACGCAATTTGTGCGCTGCTGTGAATGCCCTGCATGAGCGCGGGTATGTTATTGGCGATTTAAATGAGAGCAATATTCTGGTTGCCCCTTCGGCGCTAGTAACGCTGGTAGATACCGATTCTTTTCAGGTGCCTACTGCAGGCAGCGATGTTACGGGTGTTTACCGGTGCACAGTTGGCAAGCCAGAGTTCACTGCGCCGGAGTTAAGCGGCATTTCGTTTGGTGAAATAGACCGCAATCAAACACACGATAACTTTGCCCTGGCCGTATTGATCTACCAGATACTAATGGAGGGCGCCCACCCCTTTGCGGGCGAGTATACAGGGCCAGGAGATGCCCCACCCTATGCCGACAGGATTGCTGCGGGGCACTTTCCGCATGGAGCAAAGCGTACTCCCTACCGGCCACTCAAGATATCTCCACCATTAGGGATAATGCACCCTGGTGTGGGGGCACTGATGCTGCGGTGTTTTGAAGATGGGCATGCGCGCCCTGCATTACGGCCTTCGGCAACCATGTGGATGGAAGCCCTGAAAGCGGCCGAAGAGGCGCTGGTTGAGTGTGAAAAGAATGATCAGCATGTGTATTCCGGGCACCTTGAGGCCTGCCCGTGGTGTGAACGCAGAGGTATGCTGGGTGGGCGAGACCCTTTTCCGGCCAAGGACGTTGTAGCCCGTGGCGAGCACAATCCGCCACCCCGAAGGCGCAAAACTCCGCTGCCATCTGTAAGCTCCTCTTCCGGCATTTACTATGGTAGGAGCTCGGTTTCGCTTCCACCGCCGGTGCCGCCGCCGCCTGTTAACCCGGTGAGCTGGGCTGCAGCGGGCCTGGCGCTGGCGGCATGTTGGTCGCTTGTAGTAACTTCCCCACCAATACCACTAGGGGCCGCGATAGCCGCAGCTGCCGTTTCACTGCTGGCATATTTTGTAGCTCCACGTTGGAAGGGCTCAGGAAAGATAGTGGCATCGTGCGCACTTATTCTGGCGCTGTGGGCCGGGATAGATGGCGCCATCGATTTTAGAGATGTGGTATCCCCTCTGCCGGTGAAGACGGTGCCGCTTGTTAGCCCACCGCGTGCCATTGCATTTGCTGCAGGCAGGTTTGTAACCGCAACGGAACGTGCGGAAGATCAACGCCTGCTTGGCGGGCGGGTTCAAACCTGGAACCCGGACACGGGCAAGTATATTGGCATGCTTGCCGAATATCCTGGCAGTGTGTACAGCCTGCAAAGCGCTGCCGATGATGAGACGCTTGCAGCGGCGGTTTCTTCCCCCATGGAAGAGTGCCGTATGGAGCTGTTGAAGGCGCGCTACACGGGCTCCCACTTTCCACAGATAGTTACAGGCACTGGGCAGGTGTGTGGCGCGATTTCGCCGGATGCGCGCTATACGGCCATGGGCATGCTCAATGGCACCGTGCTGGTTATCTCAACGGCTAACCAACATGTGGTGAACAAATTGAGACTGAAGGGTGAGGTTCTGGCGCTGGCGTTTGCGCCGAACAGCAAGCAGCTTGCCATAGGCACGGGCTCTCCGCCGGGTGGGATCCGATCTGGCGCAATTACTATGGTAGACGCAACAACCGGTAACAAATTATGGGAGAAAGAGGGCCACGGCAACGCATTAACCGCCCTGGCCTTTGCTCCGAATGGCAGCGAGGTGGTTACTGGCGGTGCAAACAGAGCTGTACAGTTTCGAAATGCCTTAACTGGCGAGCCGGGCCTGTGCATTGAGGCAGATGCATCGAGAGTAACCGCCATCTGCTTTTCGAGAGATGGAAAGCTGCTGGCCGTTGGCTATGACCCGATGGGAGACCAGGCGGAGTTTGCGCACATTGGGATGTATACCGTAGGCAGCACGTTGCCATATACCACGCTTCCGGGCCATTCTCAGCGGATTACTGGCCTGGTTTTTTCGGCAGATTCGAAGTTACTGGGAAGTGTTGGGCTGGATATGAATTTGAAAATTTGGAGACTAAACCGATTTAAAGGCCCGGTGCCGGAAGCGCATTAAGCGCGCTTCGCGCCCGGGGTTGTGGAAATGCAGAGGGAACAAGCGAACGATGCCGCGTACCGCGTGCCGGATGAGCACAAGTACCGGAATGAAAGGTTTTATGTAGTCGCGCTAAGGACGCATGGGCCGGCGGCGGCGCAAGAGCATCCAACAGGCGGCAGCAAAGGAGGCGGCGATGGCGGCAGATCCGGGTTCTGGGGAGGCGAGAGGCGCCAGTGGAAGTTCTGGAGGAGAGGCAGCGAATAGCTCTGTTCCGGGCGCTGGCATTGGTAGCAGGCCAGAAAAAGTTATCAGGGAAGTGCGTTCAGCGATAGATGCGGGCAACCTGGCGGCAACATTTGTGCTGCCATTTGTTGCCTTCAAGTAATCGGCAGTCATAGATTGTTCCAGATCTGAGCGCCACCGACCACCTCGTAGTATGGCATCGCTATCATCTGGCATGCGTTTTGGGAAATCTGTAAGGCGTGGCAGAGTAGGATCTGGCAGATCATCGGTAACTTCCAGCCAGTGGTTGGCCAACTCTGAAAGGGAATCGCAAACGCTGAAACTGGGATCGGGAGCCTGATAGCCTGCGGTGCCGGGGATGGGGGAAAACAGTTCGCAGCCATCCGGGCGTAACACTTGCGCCATTGTGTGCTGTGGTGTTAGCAGGGCCGCAAGTGCAGCACCTGCAACAGCATAAATCGGCACACGGCGCAACAACAGAGTTAATCCCTTTCGGCAAAGTTCAGCTATACAGTTAGTACGGTGCCAGCCGGGTGTTTTGATCCGGCCGGGTGATGCAAACAGTCTACCACAAGCGGGGTCTGGGGAGGGAAAAGGTGGGATGCCGGGATGCCGCCAGGCGGAAGTTAGGTTGGTGTTAGTTGGCGGACGACAATTTCGGCCAGTAGTGGTGTGGATAAGGAAGTTGGCTTGTCCGCATCTCGTGCCGCAGGCACACCAACACCTAATCCCGGGCCTGGCGCCGAATGCGTGCCAGCAGGAAGCTCAGATACGCTATAATAGTGCAGAGATGACCCGGCAGCGTTGCCCTTGCGGGCTGGCTTACGGCTTATATCACAAGCATTCTTTTCGGTGCCGTCAAACCCGGTGGTTTGCACGCATCCGATAACGGGCGTGGGCCTGCAGCCCAATACAATTTGTGTACGGAGGTGTGAGCATGCGTGCTCTTGTAAACTACGAACGCGCACCTGGTAAGGTGGAGATGCGTGAAAAGCCGATCCCGGAGATTGGCGACAATGATGTTCTGCTGGCAACTAAGGGAGTTGGTGTGTGCGGATCGGATCTGCATCAGTGGCATGCCTCTCACTCCTGGCCAGTTAACTACCCGGTTACGCTGGGGCATGAGTTTGCAGGCGTTGTTGCCGGGGTTGGCAAGAATGTTAAGCGCTTTAAAGAGGGCGACCGCGTTGTGAGCGAAACCGCTGCCTCTATTTGTGGCGAGTGCGTTTACTGCCGATCTGGCAACTACAATGTGTGCCCCAACCGCCTTGGCTTTGGATATGGCCTGGATGGCGCAATGGCAGATTATGTAAAGGTACCGGCCCGATGCCTGCACAATCTGCCGGATAATGTTCCGTTTGAAGATGCCGCTATGACGGAGCCAGGCTGCGTTGCCTGCAATGCTGCCATGGAGCTTTCCCGCATTACCCCGGGCGATACCGTGGTTGTGCTGGGCCCCGGCACTATAGGCCTAATGGTGCTGCAGATGTGCCGGCTGGGTAGCCCTGGTGAGCTGGTGCTGGTGGGTACCTCTAAGGACGAATCTCGGCTGGCCACGGGCCGCCTGTTGGGTGCAACCACCACACTTATGGCAGACAAAGAGGATGTAGTAGAGCGCGTTAAAAGCATAGGGGATGGCTTTGGTGCCCACCTTGTTATTGACTGCGTGGGTATTTCTGCAGCCTTAAAATCTTGCCTCGAGATGGTGCGCCCCATGGGCCAGATTACAAAGGTTGGCTGGGGCCGCGAGCCAGTGGGCTTTTCGCTGGATCCGCTGGTTCAGAAGGCAGTTACCCTGCAGGGTTCTTTTAGCCACAACTACCGAACCTGGGAGCGCGTTATTGGCCTGATGGCGGGTGGACAGCTTAATTTGGAACCTATGCGCCGCATCTACTCCCTGGATGATTGGGAGCTGGCATTCAAGACCATGGATAGCCTGGAAATTGCCAAGAGTGTGCTTAAGCCATAGGCCAGAGCGTTATAAGTAAAACAGCAAAAGCCGGGCAATTGCCCGGCTTTTGCTACATATATGTGTTAGGGCCAGATGCTCTCATTATCTTCCGCAAGCCTACTTCGGCACTCCGGCTGCTGTTCGCACTCCGTGCATAGCTGTTTCCTTCCTGGTAATACTCCGCGCATGTGCTGCGTGCCACACGCTTCACAAAATGGGTCAAATGCCATCTGCCATAAGCGCTGTGCAAACTTTACAAGCTTATGTGCAGGCCTGCTTTCGGGTTCACCCAATCACATTCCGCCTTCCTGCAAATAGGCCATAGATGTTGCACACGTAAAAGTACGAAACCGGGGTGTATGTGCCAGCGCAGCATCTGCATCTCGGCACAGTATCCATCCCCCTCCGTCTATACCCTTAATAATAGACGCGAACTTAGATGGAATCGGTTCCACACGATTACGCCCTTCTTGACAAACTCGCCGCTCTTCCACCACAATAAAGCGCACTCGCAGCGTCCGCAGGCAGGGTTCACTGTGCCTGCCGCTGCCCGATACCCGTTTTTAGGAGTTGATCGCTTATGAGTATCTACCCGTCACCAGACAAATTGGATAGTCTGGAAAGCAAATACGCTCTGGTGATCCTCGCCGCCAAGCGCGCGCGCCAGATTAAAGATAACGCTCGGAAGCTGGTAGATACCCGCTCGACCAACCCTCTCACCGTTGCTCTGGAAGAGATTGCCGCCGGTGCCATTATCCCGCGAATTGTGGAAGATGCCACCGTTGCCGCACATCAGGCCGCACTGCGCCCTGCCGAGCCGAGCCTGGAAGACATTATTGGGGCCGGCCCCGTTCTCGCGCTTGAGAGCGAAGCCGATAGCACCGCAGCACAGCTGGCAGCCTTCCGAAGCGCCGAGCCGGATGCGGACGATGATGATCTGCTTGGTGACGCGGAAGAGCGAGCAAGCTCCTCTGATGCCTTCGCACTCGACTCTCCGCTTTCGGGCCGGATGGACGAAGACGAAGACGACATGATCACCCAGATCGACGAAGACGAAGACTGATCCAACTGCATTTCGGGACCCGCGCGCGCTCTAACCGCTGTCGCGGGTCCCACTGTGTCTGACAGAACGCATAGACCATGCCGAAGATTGTTGGAATTGACCTCGGGACCACAAACTCCGTTGTTGCGGTGGTTGAGGGACAGGAGCCAACTGTCATCACTCTGGCCGAAGGCGCACGCCTTTGCCCATCGGTGGTGGGCATAACTCGTGCCGGCGAACGCCTGGTTGGCAGCATGGCAAAACGCCAGGCTGTAGCGGCCCCGGATAGAACCCTCAGTAGCGTAAAACGCCATATGGGGGTTTCTGAGTTTGTAAGCCTTGCCGGAGAACAGATGCGGCCACAGGCGGTATCTGCCTGTATTCTGCAAAAGCTCAAAGCAGATGCCGAGGCTTACCTTGGTGAACCGGTGACCCGCGCCGTTATTACGGTGCCCGCCTACTTTACGGATTCTCAACGGCAGGCAACAAAAGATGCCGGCACCATAGCTGGCCTTGAAGTTGTGCGGATCATAAATGAACCCACCGCTGCTGCGCTTGCGTATGGAATAACAGCAACTCAGGATCAAACGCTGCTTGTGTGGGACCTGGGAGGCGGCACTTTTGATGTTTCCATCCTGCATATTACCGATGGAATATTTGAAGTACTGGCCACCAGTGGTGACATGAACCTTGGCGGAGATGACTGGGACGCACGCATTGTAGCCTGGATGGCCGAGCGCTTTCAGGCCGATCACAACATCGATTTAACTCGAGACCGTATGGCACTGCAGCGCCTTAAAGAGGCCGCCGAGAAGGCCAAGGTTGAGCTAAGCAGCCTCATCTCTACCAATATTAACCTGCCCTTTTTAACTTCTGGCGAAGAAGGGCCGCTGCATATGGATATTGATTTGGCGCGATCCAGAATGGAGCTGCTTTGCGCAGATCTGCTGGACAGGCTGGTTCCCCCTACACTTACAGCTCTGCGAGATGCGAAGCTAACCCCGGCGCAGATAGACAGTATTATTCTGGTAGGCGGTTCAACACGCATGCCGGCAGTGCAAGATCTGGTGAAACGCGTTCTCGGCAAAGAGCCAGTTAAGGGCGTAGATCCCGATGAATCGGTGGCGCGTGGGGCGGCCCTCCAGGCAGGCGTACTCAACGCAGAGGTTCAGGGCGTACTGCTGCTGGATGTAACGCCGTTTACGCTGGGAATAGAAACCA
This sequence comes from uncultured Chthonomonas sp., assembly GCA_903859705.1. Classification (GTDB taxonomy): domain Bacteria; phylum Armatimonadota; class Chthonomonadetes; order Chthonomonadales; family Chthonomonadaceae; genus CAIXIX01. The sequence continues at coordinate 233,014 of CAIONQ010000163.1, read as the reverse complement.
TTGGCGGCGTGGTTGCCTCTATCATAGAGAAGAACACCACGGTGCCTGCCCAGAACAAACAGATTTTTACTACCTCTTTAGATGGGCAAACGGTAGTAAATATCCGCGTTTATCAGGGAGAATCTAAGAGTGCCACCGGCAACACGCTTATTGGCACCTTCTCACTAATTGGCGTGCCGAGAGCCCCGAAAGGGGTTCCGAAGATTGAAGTAAGCTTCGATGTAGACGCCAACGGCATTTTGCGCGTAGAAGCTATAGAGACCGAAACGGGCATAAAGCAGCAGATTAAGATTGGCAGCCACCGCGCCCTGCAGCCCGAAGAGATAGCACAACTTCAGAAGTCGTTTGCCACAGGCAGCGGCAGGTAGTAACCGGCCAGCGGCGTACAACGCGCTGCGGGCAGTTTCGATAGGGCAGCGAGGAGCAATATGGCGGCACAACCGCGAGACTATTACGAAATTCTGGGTGTGGAGCGCGAATCAGATGCTACCAGCATCAAACGTGCCTACCGCAAGCAGGCAATGAAGTACCATCCTGACGTTTGCAAGGATGCAGATGCAGCCGACCGCATCAAAGAGATCAATGAGGCCTATGAGGTTCTCAGCGACGAAACTCGGCGTGCCAAGTACGACAGATATGGCCACGATGCGCCTTCCCAGCCAGATTTTGGCGGCGGTTTTGGCGGCGATAGCCCATTTGTAGATATTTTCGAAACCATTTTTGGCCAGCCTATGGGCGGTGGTCGCACCCGTGGCGGCCCCATGCGTGGCGATGATCTGAGATACGATCTGGAGCTAACGCTGGAAGAGGCTGTGCTTGGGGTGGATAAACCTGTTAAGTTTCAGAGGATGGAGAGCTGTGATGCCTGTACAGGCAGCGGCGCCCAGCCGGGAACCGAGGCCACTACCTGCGTGCAGTGCGGTGGGGATGGCCATGTGCGGGTTGTGCAGGAAACGATGCTTGGCCGAATGACGGCTCGGCAAACATGCCCACGCTGCCGTGGAGTTGGCCGCGTTATTGCCAGCCCATGTGTTGCCTGTAATGGCCAGGGCCGTGCCCGAAAAGTGCGCGAGCGCACGGTGAAAATTCCGCCAGGTGTGGATACGGGCATGAAGATGCCGCTGCATGGCGAGGGTGATGCCGGTGAGCGCGGCGGGCCAGCGGGAGATTTGTACCTGGTGTTTCATGTAAAAGAGCATGATGTGTTTGAACGCCAGGACCGGGATCTGATTTGCGAAGTAGATATATCCTTTGCAGCCGCAACCCTGGGATCCACGGTGCAGGTGCCACTGATAAATGGCACAGAAGAGCTGCGTATACCGGAAGGAACGCAGAGTGGCCACCGATTTACGCTGCGAGGCAAGGGCGTTCCCGATGTGCATGGCAGGGGCAAGGGCGATGAGCACGTAATTGTGAACGTGGTTGTGCCTACCCGCCTTACCCAGGAGCAGAAAGAGCTACTGCGCCAGTTTGCCGATTCTATGGGCGAAAAACCCAATGAGCATGAGAACCGCGGCCTGTTTGGAAGATTATTTGGCGGTTAGCCTGGCGAGTAGCTGCGCCGGGGCGAACCCCGCCCACTGGAAGGACAAATAAGCGAGTATGCGTTGGGCAGAAATGAGCGTATCCTGCGATCCTGCAGCCGTGGACGCAGTGAGTTACGCCTATATAAGTGCGGGCTGTGGCGGTGTGATGATAACGGGCGATTCCCCTGTAAAGATTCAGGGAAGCCTGCCGGTTACCGATGAACTCACCATGCGGATTGAGGGCCTTGTTTCTCACCTGGATCGGCTTGAAGAGTTTGGGTTGCCAGCGCTTGTGGAGCGTATGACCATACGCTATGCGGAGGATGAAGACTGGGCCAACGCCTGGAAGAAGTACTTCAAACCGCTGCATATTGGCCAGCGCCTGGTAATTAAACCCAGTTGGGAATTGTACGATGCGGCCGAAGGGGAACTCGTGATTGATCTCGATCCTGGAATGGCCTTTGGAACAGGCGGCCACCCCACCACCCGTTTGTGTATGGAAGCCCTGGAAGAGCATGTGAAGCCCGGCTTTAAGGTAGGAGATATAGGTACCGGAAGCGGTATTCTCTCCATTACCGCCGCTCTGCTTGGCGCATCCGAAGTGGTTGCCACCGATATTGATCTGCTTCCGCGCAAAATTGCCCGGCAGAACATTGCACGCAATGAACTGGAGCATACGGTACAGATCCTTGAGATGGATGAATTCGATAAGGCTGCACAGGATCAAGACGTTGTTGTGGCGAACATCGTAGCCAACACCATTATAGAGCTTGCACCCTCCATTGCGCCCCGCGTTAAAGAGGGCGGCATATTTATTGGCTCTGGCATTGTAGATGATCATCACGACCTGGTGCGAGACGCGCTTGCCGCCGTTGGCCTGCAGCACATCGATACCAAGCGTGAAGACATATGGGTATGCCTGGTTACCAGGAAATCTGCAGAACCGCCGGCGGATCCGGACGCTCTGGCACGGGCCGCAGCGGAGTTGCCCCCGGTTGGTGGCACCGGCGAAATCCGCTAACGGCAAATGCAGTACCTGTTCTTACCGGATTCTCAGATACACCTTGCGGAAGGTGCCGCATTTGCCGAGGGGCAAGATCACCTGCACCTGGCAAAAGTACTGCGAGCACAGCCGGGCACAGAAGCGGTGGTAGTGGCTCCCAATGGGGAAACGTGGCGGTGTAGCGTTACCAGTGTGGAGAAGAGCCGCACGCATTTTCGGCTGGAGGAACGGGCAGATCACCTTACAGCTCCGGAGCCTGCGGTTACTGTAACCGTGGCGCAGGCGCTTGGCAAGGGTGATAAGTTTGAGCAGGTGATTCAGCATGGCGTAGAGGCGGGAGCCTGTGCGTTTGTGCCGTTGAGAACCGACAGAACCGTGGCAGACATGCCAAAAGAGCCCGGGCGCGCCGCCGAAAAGGTGGCACGGTGGAACCAGATAGCACGCAGCGCTGCCGAGCAAAGCCACCGCAGACGAGTGCCTGAGGTGGAAGCGCCTGTGCGAGTGCAGGCGTTGCTGGCAAACCCGCACCATGCCGCGGGACTTCGAATGCTGTTACAGCCCGGCGAGCAGCCACTGAAACAGGTGGTATCACAATATCAAAGCGAAGGCTCGGCAGGTGAGCGGATTGTGATAGCTATTGGCCCGGAGGGCGGATGGAGCCAGCAGGAGCTGCAGGCGGCAACGGATGCTGGTTGGCACCTGGTGGGGCTTGGCCCAAGGGTGCTCCGCACGGAAACCGCAGCGCTGGTGGCCATAAGCCAGATTTTGTACGAATTTGAAATGTGAATCTTTCAGCATGGAGACAACAGGATGCGAATTTTAGGCCCAGACGGCAACCCGATTGCAAATGATGAAGGCATCAGTGACGAAGTAAGGCAGTTTGTAGAGCGCGCTCGCCAGGCTTCTGAAGAGGGTGGCGACCCGGCAAGCGGACTGCAGCAGCTTGTGTTTGCCTTTCAGCAGGATGTAACTTCGGACCTGGTAATAGGTGCCACAGTAGATCTGCTAACCAAAATGGCTCAGCTCAACGGGGCAGATAACAGCGACGAACTTGATCTGTTTAAGAACCTGCTTGAGAACCGAACGGAGCCAAGCCTGTATTACCAGATTGGAAACCGTTTTTGCCAGCTGCAGCAGCCATTTGTGGGCCGCCCCTTCCTTAAGCGTGCTCGCCAGCTGGTAGGCAATCAGCTTACCGAATTTACGCAGGCCGTGGATGTAGACATCGCACAGTCGGCAATGGATCTCGGCGCTTATGAAGAGGCGATCAACGCCTTCCATGGCCTGAACGATGTGTATGGCGGATTGCCGATTTGGCTGGTGCTGGAGATGGGTGAGTGCTATGCCCTGCTTCGCCAGCTGGATGAGGCCGAAGCCGTGTACCAGATTGCGCCGCCAGAGGCTGCTTCCCAGTTCCCCGGTATGGAAGAAGTGCGCGAAGAGGTTGGCGACCTGATTGCCCGAGTTCGGGATTTTGATGGCCAGGAAGAAATGACCCTGCGCGACTGGCACTATGTGCAGACCCGCTCTATGCTGGTAGAAACCAACCCGGATGAGAACCTGCCCGGTGAGCGGTTTGTATTCTTCCAACCCAACGAAGAGGATGTTGCCTACATTGTTGGCACCACCGCCGCTGTTCTGGATAAGAAGGAACTGGCTCCCACACGCATTCTGTGGCTGGGCCCAACCTCTGAGCCTCTTGCCCGCCTGTTTGCAGAGTGGTGGGAAGTTGAGCCAGAGAATATTCGGCCCTATCAGCACGGCGACAACACTGAGAGCGATGAGGACCTTGCCCTGCTTGTTCTTGCGCACTCATATGATGTGATGCACCTGGAAGATGAAGCGGCATTTGTAGACCTTGCGCAGGCACGCGCCGGCCTGGTGACATTTGCTCTGGATGTACGCTGGACAGAGCGCCAGCCGCTTACACCGGATATTGGTGGCTTCCTGAGCCAGCAGTGCTACCTGCCATGGGAAACACGGTTCCTGGTTGATCAGGAAAACCAGGACGTTACCCGCGTAGAGGAAACGAGAACCCCGGAAGAGGTTGCAAAGCAGATTGCAGACCAGTTCCCGGAAGATGACGAGTGCGACGAAGTGGCAGATGAGCTATTGGCAGCTTACGAGCCCTGCACCGATCTTATCATCGACCACCGCGATGGCACACTTATCCGCCGCCCGCTGGTTACCCACTCGCCAATTAAGAGCCCCAAGCTCGGCTTCTAAACACCAAACAAATATGGCCCACAACCGATGCATTGCCTGCACCGGTTGTGGGCCAATACCTTTTGTGCCCCTGCGCCAACAACTGCTCTGCGCAAAATCCACACCGGGAGATGGCTATGAAAGCCCTGATCTATTCCGACCTCAAAACCATGACCCTGGGCACCCGCCCTATTCCCGAGCCCGAGCCAGACCAGGTGCTGCTAAAGGTGCGCGGCACCGGTATCTGTGGCTCTGATATGGCGGGATTTCTTGGCCTGAGCCCGCGCCGACAGCCGGGCCTTGTGCTTGGGCATGAGGCAATTGGCGATGTGGTGAAGATGCCCACCGCCGCGCCGGATTACAGTGCAGAGTGGCCATTTCAGATTGGCAGCCGCGTAGTGGTAAACCCGGTAACGCCCTGCGGGCGCTGCCTGGCATGCCGCACAGGCAAGGTAAACATTTGCGAAAGCTGGAACCTGCTTGGCCTGGATAATGTGGATGGCGCTTTTGCAGAGTATGTGTGTATACGGGCTGCGAATGTGTTTCCGCTGCCGGATTCTTTGCCGGATAACCGCGCAGTCATGGTGGAGCCGCTTGCAAATGGCGTGCATCTGTTTACCCTGATAACTGGAAGTGCACCGGGCAGCCTGGTTATTTATGGTGCCGGTACACAGGGTTGCCTGATGCTTTCTCTGGCACGGCTGCTTGGCTACCGTGATATTGCCATTGTGGATCTTAATGCAGATCGGCTGGAAGTGGCGAAGCGACTGGGTGCAACACATCTTATTAACCCGCGCACCGCCGATGCGCCCGCCGAAGTGCGAAAGCTGTTCCCGGGCGGCGCGGATGTAGCGGTGGATGCCCATGGAAACCAGGCCGTACGCAATGCCTGCGTGGCCTCTGTTCGCAAAGGTGGCCAGGTGATGCTGTTGGGCCTGCACGAAGGAAACAGCCAGGTGGATTTTGCCACAGTTGTGCGTAACGAAATTCGGCTACAGGGCTCTTATGCCTTTACTGAGGCCGATTTCGCCCGCTCTAAGGCACTGATAGAGAGCGGCGACATAGACCTTTCTCCATGGACCGAAACGCTGCCACTGGAGGCCGGGCATGAGGCATTTACCCGCCTCACCACTGATCCTGGTGCGGTAATGAAGATTATGCTCACCGTTTGATAAGAGATGGAGCCGTAGATGTTGGTACTATCGCCACAGATGGCGAAACTGGAACAGCCCATTGCTGCGATTACAGCACAGGCAGAGAAACTGGGCGGGCTGAGCCCCGAGCAGTGGAACTGGAAAGCGGCCCCTACCGATTGGAGTGCTGTGGAGATACTGTGGCACCTCAACGCCAGCGCAAGCCCGCTGATGCCCCTGTTTGAGGCAGCAATCCAGAAGATTAGCAGCAGCGGCAAGGGCGCTATTGGCGATGCGCCCTTTAAGCTTTCAGTGCTTGAGAAGCTGTTTATAAAGGTAGTGAGCCCGGAAAGCAGCTTTAACCCCCCAGCCCCAAAGATGCTAACACCGCCCGCATCCGGGCTATCGCCAGATGTTGAACTGGCCCAGTTTCTGGATCTGCAAAGCCGGTTTCTGCAGTGTATTCGGCTTGGTAACGGCATGGATCTGAGCCAGGAGAAGATACCTTCCCCCATATCGCCGCTGCTCAAACTGAGTGTGGGAGCATATATTACCGCCATGGTTCAGCACGAGCGTTACCACTGGCTGCAGATAGAAGATAGGCTGCGCGGCAGCGGATTTACACTGGGGCAATAGAACATTTATGAGAAAACTGATTATCGTAACCCTTACTGCTCTCTTGCTGGAGGCGGCAATTGCCATGACAGAGCCAATTCAGAACCGGGCAGATGCGGCGCCCCAGGCAAGCGCATCTGTAAAGCGCGATCCACGCATTCGGGAATATCTGGTGCCAACACGCGTTGTTTGGAAGAGCGCTGACGATGGCTCTTCGGTTGCTACCCCGGAGAAGCTGCTGATACCTGGCAGTGGCCAGGTAACCCTGAGCCACCCGGCAAGCTGCGTTATGCGCAGTACCACCTCAAAGCCAGGCATTTTGCTGGACTTTGGGCGTGAGATTCATGGTGGCGTGCAGATTGCGGTTACCGACCTAAAGCCAGTGGGCGATAGAGGCAAGACGGTCCATCTGAGAGTTCGATTCGGAGAATCCGTAAGCGAAGCGATGAGTGAGCTGGGCGAGAAGAACTCTCAAACAGACCATGCCGTGCGCGATCAAGTATGCGAAGCACCCTGGCTGGGCACGGTAGAGGTTGGCAATACGGGCTTTCGATTTGTACGAATAGATCTCACAGAGCCGGGGGCAATGATAGCGCTTCACTCTGTTCGGGCCATCTATCTCCATCGGGATTTGCCCTATCTCGGCAGCTTTAAGTGCAGCGATGATAGATTAAACAAGATTTGGCAAACGGGCGCCTACACAGTGCAGCTTAATATGCAGGACTACCTTTGGGATGGCATAAAGCGCGACCGGCTTGTGTGGATTGGTGATATGCACCCGGAGACCTCCACCATAAGCGCGGTGTTTGGCACGGCAGGCATGGATATTGTGCCATCCAGCCTGGATTTAATTCGGAATGAAACGCCCACCCCTGCGTGGATGAACGGCATTAGCAGCTACTCGCTATGGTGGATATTGATTCACAAGAGCTGGTACGAACATGGTGGCGATATGGGCTACCTCAAGCAGCAGCAGCCGTACCTTACATCGCTATTAACGGAGCTGGTAAAGCACATTGGCCCGGATGGTTCTGAAACGTTGCCTGAGGGTCGCTTTCTGGATTGGCCGAGCTCTGAAAACAAGACCGCCATACATGCTGGCCTGCATGCCCTGCTTGTGTTGAGCCTGCAGGCGGGTGCAGATATGGCCAATTGGCTGGGAGATAAACCCCTTGCCGCCGAGTGCAAGGCAGGTGTCGCAAAGCTAAAGAAGCATGTGCCGGACCCAAACAACAGCAAGCAGGCCGCCGCGCTTATGGCACTTGCTGGCCTTGGCGATGCCGCGGAACTAAACCGTAAGGTAATGGCGGTGGATGGCGCACAACGACTATCAACATTCTACGGATACTACGTGCTGCAGGCCCGAGCACAGGCGGGCGATTACCAGGGCTGCCTGGATGCCATTCGGCAGTACTGGGGCGGCATGCTGGATATGGGCGCAACCACCTTCTGGGAAGATTTTGACCTGGATTGGATGAAAAACGCGGCCCGAATTGATGAACTGGTGCCAGCGGGCCAAGTAGATATCCACGGTGATTACGGCAACTACTGCTACCTGGGATTTCGGCATAGTCTGTGCCATGGATGGGCATCTGGCCCCACCCCATGGCTAACGGAGCATGTGCTGGGAGTACAGGTGATTAAGCCGGGCTGCGCTCAGATACGGATAACGCCTCACCTTGGCGACCTAAGCTGGGCAGAAGGCACTTTCCCAACCCCGAAGGGTGTGGTAAAAGTTCGGCACGAAAAGCAGGCGGATGGCAGCATCAAAACTACATTTACTGCCCCGCGTGGCGTTAAGGTAGTTACTAAATAGGGTGTGGGAAACAGAACAGGGGTGGCTGGCGTGGGCCAGACGCCCCTGAGTTTTTGGGTTAGTTCCTACAGTGGGCAACTGTGCGTAGGAGAATCAGAGGGATGCCGCCTTTTTTAGCACTGCTTCCCCTCACCAGGAGACAGAATTCTGGATAATTTGTTGGTTTTTGAATAGAAATCTATTGATCGCCGGTTAACGTTGGTTGTTTGAGCCGTTTTCAGATATTAGTTGTTTGCGCTGAACGAATAGTGAAGGATAACTACCTGCACGATATCAGCAACAGGAACTTAAACCGACTTCAATTTCATTAACTTGCTATTGACAATTTACCATCTTATGGTTAGGACAGGGTGGAATTGCTACTGTGTTAAATGTACTTCGATATTTCCGAATGTAGCGAGCTGCATTCTGATCCTACCGCTAGTATCTTAAACCTCTCGCAGTTTAATCAAACAACAGTCGAGGATACCAGATGCTTAAATCGGTTACCAGAGCAGCGTTGATTGGAACGCTGGCGTTCCTGGTCGCGCCTAACGCACATGCTCAGTTTACATTTACTTTTGACGAGAACGGCTACGGGCTCTATAACAATGGCTCTGTGCACGTTATTACGGGCACAATGCTGGCGGACCCAACGAACCCCGGTTTCAATGTGCTCACATACAACTTGAGTGCATTTCAAACTGGCATTGGATGTGGAACCGTTCTTGTATTGAATGAAGATGGAACAACGGTAAGTGATGCCATACGGTTTACAAATGCCGCAGGTGTGATGTCTGGCTCTTATGGCGACAGAATGCTCTATTATTCTGCAGATGGTGGAACCGACCTGGCAGACACGGGCCTGCCCGCTAACTTGCGATTGGGAAACCCTGGATCTGTAATTGAATCCAACGGTTCGTTTGTATTCCACGCTTTTGGGCCAAACGACTATTACGGAACAAGTGGCGACGGTGTTCCGCCGCCAACCCACACTCCTGAGCCTGGCACACTGGCACTAATTGTGGGCAGCATGGTAGCTGGCGGAACAATTGCAAAACGGCGCCGCAGAGCCTGATTTCAGTATAGATGTTTGCTCGAGCACTCGTTATAACAGCTCCTCACCTGCACAGGTTGGGAGCTGTTGCTCCGTTTGGAGCGGAAGTACTACCTGCACTCTCAGCAGTAGAATAAATAGAACTGGCAACACCAAAATCGCGTCTCTTGTGCAGCCTGGCGTACAATTTTCTAAATTAGATTGTGGCGCATCGGGAAACTGTAATTTGGGGCCAGATGAGGAGAGCATTTATGAGCAAGCGTATTCTGGTAATTCTGGGAAATCCTAATGACAACAGCTTTTGTCGGGCAATTGCAGATGCCTATATAAAAGGTGCAGAGGCTGCCGGGAACGAAGTGCAGTTCATTTCCCTGGGCAAATTGCTGTTTGACCCCATACTCCACGAAGGTTACGCCAAAATTCAGCCGCTGGAGCCTGATCTGGTTGCAGCACAGGAGGCAATATCCTGGGCTCAGCACCTCGTTTTTGTTTATCCAATATGGTGGGGCGCCACGCCTGCTTTGCTAAAGGGCTTTATAGATCGTGTGTTTCTGCCTGGCTTTGCATTTAAATATCGGGAGGGATCCGTATTCTGGGATCGTTTACTTGCGGGGCGAACGGCCCATCTGTTTGCGACCATGGGCAGCCCGCCCTGGTATTACCGGTGGGTGGTGCGTATGCCCGGCCACAATGAAATGAAACGCGCGATTCTGCAATTCAGCGGCGTAAAGCCTGTAGCAATTACTAACTTTGGCCCAGTAAAGCGCTCCACCCAACAGCAACGGGAGAAGTGGTTGAGTAAGGCTTATAAGTGTGGGATGGGTGCGTAAGGTAGATATATGATGTGAGGCCGTGCACATAGCATTAACTTGGACGAAGATATTAGAATTTTGAACGCGGTATCGGGATTGAAACGGCTATTTCTGTGCCGTGCCCGGGCGCGGTTGTTACCACCAGTTTGCCACCCAGGCGCTCTGCGCGATGTTTTATACTTGTAAGGCCAAATCCAGAGTTGGTGTTGTCCTCGATATCAAAGCCACATCCATCGTCTTTTATGCGCAGTTCTAATCGGTCGTTTACCTGGGCCAACTCAATTCGTATAGTATTTGCACTTGCATGTTGAATGGTATTGGCGAGTGCTTCACTGGCTATCCGCAGTAAGTACATTCCAATATGCGGGGGGATAGACTCAGGCGCATCTGCCGTTTCTAACTGAATTTGCACCTGCGTGCGAGACTGGCTGCGTTCTACGGTTGCATGAAGCGCCGCTACTACATCCCGGAATTGTGCTGCATCTGGTTGGAGCGCAGCAATAGACATTCTTGCTTCTGAGAGACCTTCTTGAGCAAGTGCCTCTACGAGATCAACGAGATTGGCGGCCAACGCTGGCTCCAGGCTGGCAATTCGTTTAACTACGCGCACCTGTATTAGGATGCCGGTGAAGGACTGCGCCATTGTATCGTGAATTTCACATGCGAGTTGGCGCCGCTCATCTGCAATGGCGACAAGTTGAGCTTGCCGTGCAATTCGAGCCTGGTCTTCTGCGCGGATCCGCGCTGCTTCCGCCGCTTCCTCGGCAAGCTCCTGCTGTTTAAGGATAGATTTCAAAAGCGCTTCGTTGATATCCCGAACATGGGCTCGGGCGGCTTCGGCCTGCGCTTGTAGGGCCATTGCCTCGGTGGTGTTGGTAACCTGAACCATAAGGTGTGGTGGCTCTTCCGTATTACTGTTAACAGACCAGATGACAAATGACCAGTATTCAAGGCCCTGGCTAGTTGTTAAATGCTCATGGTTGAGCAGGGTTTCGGGATTTCCGGAGACATAAACACGATCTAAAGCGGCACTCAATTGAGAGTTGCCGTGGATTGCCTTATGGAAAGGCTGTCGCACAAGTTCTCTAGGTGGGCATTGGCAGAGACGTCCGAAAGCATCGTTAGCGCAATGTATGACGTGGTTTTCGCCTACAGTAATGGCTATCGCGAGTGGTGAGTGTTCCAATCCGCAGACTTCAACAAAATTAATCTCGTTTGCGTTATTCACCACTACAACCCTTAGCCCACTTTCGCGAGTTGTTCATATCGACACTACGTACCCGGCACAAATTTGCTGGGAATACCGGTGGTCAGCCCCTCATACCCAACTAGCCTTTCGCCAAGCACCAGGCCGTCGGAAGTAATGTCATACTCTCGAATGTCCTTGCTGTGGTCTCCTCCCCTCATCTTAACAACGGTAAGAATTTTGCGTAGCTGCCCATCTATTTCTACATAGCGTACGCGAATAATGTCATCTGTTAAGAACGATATGGCATGCGGGCTAAAGCGCATATCTGTAAAGGCCTCAACGATCTCCATCGTGCTGAGAACGGTAACACCCCGGCCGGTAAGGGCACCAATCATACGGTAAAGAGACTCTCGGAAATCATCGCGGAATGCGGGTGCCAGGGCCATCTCAAAACCCGAAAGTGAGTCGATAACAACGCGTTTAGCGCCTGTTTCGCCAACAGCGGCCAGAATCTCGTGCAGGGTTTCATCCACCGAAAGATCCAGGGGCCGAAGGTAGATAACTCTTAAGTCAGCCTGTCTTTCTTCGGCATTCAGGCACAGCCCGAATTTGTCGCTGCGGTTGATGTACTCCTGCGGGCGCTCTTCAAATACTGCGATAACGCCTGGTTCTCCACGCTTGAGCCCATCTGCAATGAACTGAGTTGCCAGAACGGACTTGCCGGCCCCAGACGGCCCGGACACGAGAATGGAATCGCCGGCGGGGATACCACCGCCCAGCATCTCATCCAGCGTTGGGACTCCCGTTGAAAGTCGGAGCCCAGAAACGGGATGAGGATCTCTTGCCGAGAGGCCAAAAGTACGAGGAAACACCTGCAGTCCAGCATCTGTAATTCGAAATGTATGTAGACCCGGCATTGGAGCCTGACCGCGCAGCTTTACGACCTGTAGTTTGCGGACAACCGAATTTCTTTCTACACTTTGAGAGAGCCATATCAGGCCATCTGCAACGGTGAAGACAGGGTTGTCTCGCATGTCTACTTCCGTATACTCACCTGCAAGGAAGGTGGTAGCCTGCCAGCTTGTGAGGTTAAGCGCCAGCCTCTGGACAAAGCTCTGCAGCTCAAACTCAGAGTTCGGGCCAGATTGCGCTTTACGAACAACTGATCGAAATGAATCGACGATTACAATGGCAGGATTGGTTGTTTCTACTAACCTTACAATTTCGGCCAGCACGGCATCCAGGTCATGATCCAGTACAACCTGGCTCAGGTTGACGAAGCGAATTGAATCGTTGACCTGATCGGAATCAAAGAATGCGAACTGTTGTTGATAGCGCAGCATCTTGAGGGCTGGCTCGCCCAGTACCGTGAAGTATATCGCGGGGCGTTCTCTGGTGGCGTTGGCAAACATAAACTGGTGTGCCAGGGTTGTTTTGCCTGATCCCGGAGCGCCGCCAATGATATTGAACGAGTACTCGGGCAGACCACCGCCCAGTGCAGAATCCAGCCCGGGCACGCCCGTTAGGAGTCGAGTGATCTTCACCTTATCCTGTTCACTCATTCCGCAATCTCCTTCGCCGTGGCTGCTGCCAGCTCTTCCACACGCAGACCAGGCCAAACTCCATCAATGATGCGCAGTGTGAGCGAACTGCCAATGAACGTGTTCAGCAGTGATATCAACTGCTCAAAAAGCGCCACGCAACCCTCCAGGGCTTCTGTGTTGGTAATCTTTGTGGCTTCTGAGGACCATGCCAACAGCCCATCCGCGTTAACGGTGAGTGCCGAAAGCCAGGCAATATCTTTCTTGGAGAGCGCCAAAGCCCGGGAAAATACAATGCGGCAGCCTTCCCGCCCCACCATGGTTTCAAGGCTTAGTCGGAATTCTAACCAGGCGGTTTGTGTCGTCTCCAAGACCAGGGCTGCATCCGGTGAGTCCCGGCCAGCGATCAAGCGGCGGAGTTTGGCTGAGAGCAGCATTGTTGCCAGATCTTTTGTACTAGTAGCCCCCATACCAACTGCCTCTTAACCACGCGCCCTAAAAAACGCGTGCTATGCTCCCAATGAGCCAATGCATGCAACCTGAGTGAACTCAATACCTACTCCACATCATACCCAGTTTATGAACAAAGCGGGCGTGTTTACAGAAAGCCACCCGTGGGCTGCGATATTAATCTGTTTTTTGCAAGGTTAGCCCTGCCATATGGCAACTGAGTAGCACAAGTATCCCTATGCACGCCTTGTGACTGGTTGGAAGTATAAGAACTGAAAGCCGTTATTTATCAATATATTATTGCTGTTGGCTTATCCGGGGAAATCCCGATGTACGTTGTGATATATGTAATTAGCAAATAGCCCTGCAAGCAGCAGTAGCGCTGCTGAGAGTATGCCAGTGAAACGTGCCATTTTTGTATTTGGAAACCTGCACGCCCCGATAAGACAAGCAATCTCTGTTTGGAAGAGAATTCCGAAAAGGAGGACGAGGCGTGTTACGGCTGCTCCCTGCATCATCTCAAGGTCGTCTCCAAGTGTGACTGAGAATACTATCCAGGTTGCAATGGGGATGACAAACCCCGCAATAGTTAGGCAGAGTCTCCGTTTATCTTGCCGCTGAAGATCGATAGGGTTACGTGTTTTGTGTTGCGTGTTTTTGGATGATGGCATGTGTTTGTTGTGAGGTTACCTGGGAGTTGATACCGATGGCCCTGGGAAACTACTTTGCAGCAAAGGTGATTGGGTGCTGGCTCTCTTCCGGTAGACGAAGCATTGTGTTGCGGTTGCATAGGCGATATGGATGCAACCTTTTTCTTTGATGCTGCGTCTTTGCCCATACACGCTTTACAGTAGCCACACTTACGCCGCACATTTCGCCTTTCAGATCAGGCAGCATCTATTACAGGTGCACCAGGGCCTGGCCCTCGAGCTGCGGGACCATAGCCGTGTGGGACTGACATCTGTCAGGTTCCACATGGCTTTTTGGTTTGCCTGCAATGCGGTGTGGGTGGCGAGAGCACTTTCGCAAGGAGAAACACATGAAATTCAAAGCACTGGCATCCACTTTTGTGTTGGTTGGAACTGCGCTTATCGCACCTGGAGCTTTCGCAATACCTGCCAGCCCGGATGCACCTACTAAAACTATTGTAAATCTGAGGGCTGCTTACGCGGGCGAAACATCGGCTCGCGCAAAGTATGCGGCCTATGCGCTGAGCGCAGACAATGCCGGTTATAGAGAAGTTGCTCAATTGTTTCGGGCGGTATGCAGGGCGGAGATGGCCCACGCTCAGAACCATCGGCTTGCGTTGGCGTTGCTGGGAGTTACCGACCCTAAAGCAGGCACGTATACTGGCACCCCGGGCACTACAAAACACAACCTGACAGATGCGCTTAAAGGCGAATCCTATGAGCGGGATACGATGTATCCGCTTATGATACAGCAGGCAAAGGCGGAGGGCCAGGCGGATGCCGAGCGTGCGATGACATTTGCACTTTCTGCCGAGAGGCAGCATGCGGTGCTTTACACAGCAGCGCTTAAAAATCTGAATAAAAAGCCCGCGCCAGAAGGCTTTTACGTTTGCCCGGTATGCGGAGCAACCTACACAACCCACAATGTGCCAGCAGTATCCCCGGTGTGCGGAACACCTAAGTCCCAATTCAATCTGGTGAAGTAGTTCTAAATCAACCAATTGCATATTCTGGCCGTAAATGAGGCCTATTGCACTTAACTGAATTGCCTGGAAGTGGGATTGCGTTGCAAAACATAAAGACAAACATGGAGCATCCGCCGGTGCACAAACTGGAAAAAGCGCTGAAGTCCGAAAAGAATGAGGCGATGCAGCCACAAAGGCCGTGGAACTCGCTTTCTGGTGTGTGGCAACGCAAGACCACAGTTATTGCGGCACTTTCGATAATTGCGCTGTTGACCTATGTTACGCTGCGATTTGTGTTTCACACAACGGCAGTGGTATTTCAGATACCGTTGTTTGTGGAGCTTGCTATTGGTGGCCCGCCACTGCTTTACGACCTGTTGCGAAAAGTTATGAAGCGCGATTTTGGATCTGATCTGCTGGGCGGCATCGCCATTGTAACTTCGCTTATGCTGGGCGAATATGCAGCGGGTTCCATTATAGTTCTGATGCTCTCAGGCGGTGCAGCGTTGGAGAGCTATGCGTTGCGCAGCGCCTCCTCTGTGCTGGCTGCACTTGCGAAGAGGATGCCTTCAATAGCCCACCGGAAACGTGAAGCGGAGATTTCAGATGTAAAACTGGAGGATGTTGTGGTGGGAGATACACTTGTGATCTACCCACATGATATCTGCCCGGTGGATGGCACGGTAATTGAGGGGCGAGGCTCGATGGACGAATCGTACCTAACCGGCGAGCCGTTTCAGATTAGCAAAACCACTGGATCCAACGTTATTTCGGGAGCGATCAACGGAGAGGCCGCTCTTACGGTTCGTACAACCCAACTTGCTGCTGATTCGCGCTACTCAAAAATCATGGAAGTAATGCGCGAATCTGAAAATCAACGGCCACAACTTCGGCGTTTAGGCGATCAACTGGGAGCATTTTACACACCGTTGGCCCTGATAGTGGCATCGCTGGCGTGGGCCTTTAGCGGGGAACCTGTTCGGTTTCTGGCTGTTCTGGTGATCGCAACGCCCTGCCCGCTACTTCTTGGTATCCCCATTGCAATCATAGGTTCGATATCCCTGTGTGCGCGCCGGGCCATTATTGTCAAGAGCCCCATAGTACTGGAGCAGATTGCCGAATGCAGAACCGCGATATTTGATAAGACGGGAACGCTTACATATGGTGCGCCAAAGCTGACGGAGCAACTTGTTGCCCCTGGCTTCAATCAGAAGGAAGTACTGATGCTTGTAGCGAGCCTGGAGCGGTACTCTAAACACCCGCTGGCACGGGCTATCCTTGCTGAGGCGAAGACGGAAGGCGCGGTTTTGCAAGAGGTTACAGAGGTGAGTGAGGCACCGGGGCTGGGGCTATGCGGTACTGTGGGCCAACATGCTGTGCAGGTTACCAGCCGCACCAAGCTTACAACACAAAAGGGAGTTGAGGTAGACCTAATGCCGCCCATTGCTGGCGGGCTTGAGTGCATGGTTGTGATTGATGCGCACTACGCCGCAACGCTCCGGTTTAGAGATGCGCCACGTGCCGATAGCCGATCGTTTGTACGCCACCTTGAGCCAAAGCATCACTTTGAACGTGTGATGCTTGTTTCTGGTGACAGAGAATCTGAGGTGCACTATCTTGCCGATCAGGTAGGCATCACCGAGATTTATGCACAGAAGAGCCCGGAAGAGAAGCTTGCCATTGTTCGTAAAGAGACGGCACTTGCCAAAACACTTTATGTTGGCGATGGCATAAACGATGCCCCTGCCATGATGGCAGCCACTGTGGGCATGGCAATAGGGCAAAATAGCGATGTAACGGCCGAGGCAGCGGGCGTGGTGATTATGGATAACTCGCTTAAGAAGGTGGATGAGTTTATGCATATCAGCCGGCAGATGCGCGGGATTGCGCTGCAGAGCGCGGTAGGTGGCATGGGGCTCAGCATAATTGGAATGGGTTTTGCCGCCACGGGGCACTTGACCCCGGTGAGCGGCGCTATTATTCAGGAAGTGATAGACGTGCTCGCGGTGCTGAATGCCTTGCGGGCTGCCTTCCCACCGAGGGTGATTCACGACCTTTGATTGGCTGCCGCGCTGCAGCTTATATCACGAACCCTGGTGCGTGATGGTTCGGGGTTGAACTAGTTTATCGAGATTTTCGATACTTAACGATTGGATATCTGAAGGCATCCACATATTGTTTGATTCAAACGCCTCTTTAACTTTTGCCATGCACTGGCTGCCAACTCGTAAATAATCAGCACGTTGCGAGTGGGTGTAGAAGCGGACCTTGAGGTTGACGGTGGTGAGGGCGAGCTCATCTACAAGGATATCCGGTGTGGGTACTTCGGCAACACCATCCACTGTGCCTATAGCTTCGAGAGCGATTGAAAGTGCCCTTTCAAGGTTATCCTGGTAGCTAATTCTTACAATGAACTCTCGCCTTCTAAATGCGCTATCGGTATTGGATATAACGGCTGAGGTAAACACATCCCCATTTGGGATAATCACGAGCCTATTATCGTAAGTTCTCAGATAGAGTGCACGCAGTTCAATCCGTTCAACGGTGCCTTCAAACTCCTTCACAACAATCTGATCGCCCACATGAAACTGACTGCCAAGAAGCAGCATGAAGCCGGCGAACAGATGCGATAGGATATCCTTAAACCCGAAACCCAACACGATGCCAGATATGCCGATGGTTGCGGCAAGGCTGGCGCTATTCAACCCAAGCGTGGAAAGCGCTGCCAGCAGCCCGATGCCCCAGGTGCCATGATAAACAACGGTCCTTACCAGGTGCCTGCGGTTACTATCAAAGTGTGCGCGTTCGATAAGAGGCATGATGGCGCGCAGGTTTAATCTGCCTATGAGCGAGAAAACTGCCAGTATAACCAATGCACCGGCCAGCTTTGGCAGCCACTTAATGGTGGATACCTCAAAATCTGAAATTGAGTTACGGATGAGTATGCCAGCGCCTGAAATAAAGTTGGCGTGAACGGTATATTCGTCGTTAACGGTGGAGACCATCTTCTGGCCCCACAGCAGGGCAAGATCATCCCTGGTTGTGAGTGCATCCTGGGCATCCGCATCGGTAACAGCCAGAATGGTATCGCCATCTATCAGTATCGTTGTTTCATCGCTGTGCGTGGCGATATCCCGCCTGCTGAAGAGTGGGAGCGGTTCATCACGCGAGACAAGGCTCAGTAGTCTGCGGTTTACTTTGTCTGCCCGTTCGGCTGCCGATAGGCCGCTTGTTCCC
Organism: uncultured Chthonomonas sp.; assembly: GCA_903859705.1. Taxonomy (GTDB): domain Bacteria; phylum Armatimonadota; class Chthonomonadetes; order Chthonomonadales; family Chthonomonadaceae; genus CAIXIX01. The sequence goes on along the minus strand of CAIONQ010000163.1, from coordinate 214,797 downwards.
ATCAACTCGAAGAGCGTTCTACCATCTAGTTTTACCGGAGCATAGGTTGGAGCTGCGGCGCCGGGTATTGGCGGAGGGTTCGTGCCTGGCACCTGAGCAAAACCTGGAACGAAGGAGATACAAAAAAGAGCTATCGTGAATACGTGTTTGAAGAGTTGTTTAAATTGCATGTTGCTGCCTGCTCTTGCTCGGGCAGCCAACCCCGTTACTGGCTATGGTGCATGAACGTGACATGTTACGGTGCGCTGATCCGTAGAACGGCGGCACCGTTAACGCAATCCTGTTTGAGGGCCAGCAAGGCCTCGTTGGCCAGCTCTAACGGAAATTCCTGAGTGTGCGTGTGCAGTGGAATGGTTGATGCAAGCTGGAGCAACTCTCGCCCATCCTGCCTGGTGTTGGCGGTTACACTGCGCAGTGTGTGTTCCAGAAACAGGTACTTGCTGTAATCCATTTCTGGAATGGGGGTCATGTATATTCCAGCAAGCGCCAGTGTTCCGCCTTTATCCAGCGCGGTTAGCGCGGGCAGAATGAGTGGCCCAGCTGGAGCAAACATGATGGCGCTCTGAAGCTTTTTGGGTGGGATTGCATCTGCCCCACCAACCCAGTGCGCTCCCATTTTTTTGGCCAGCCTCTGGTGGTGCTCTTCTCGGGTGCAAACGTACACCTCGCTGCCAAGGTGCTGAGCAATTTGTATGAGGATATGGGCGGATGCCCCAAAACCGTATAGCCCCAGGGCGCCACCTATAGGCAGCTCTGCGCGCTGTAGTGCCCGATACCCTATGATGCCCGCACAGAGAAAAGGTGCGGCCTCGCCGGATGCAATGGCACCTGGCAATGGATATACAAAATCTTCACGGGCAACTGTGTATTCGGAGTATCCACCCGGAACATCGTAACCGGTGAAGATAGGGTTTTCGCACAGGTTTTCGTTGCCTCGAAGGCAGTATGTGCAGGTGCCATCTGTGCCACCGAGCCAGGCAACCCCAACCCTTTCTCCGCCGAAGTACCGGTGAATACCAGGCCCACACTTTGCAATGGTGCCTACAATCTCATGGCCGGGGATGATGGGCTGCAGATGTGGGGGCAATTCGCCTTCGGTTATGTGCAGATCCGTTCTGCAAACGCCACACACTTCCACCTTTATCAAGATTTCACCGGGGCCTGGTTCAGGAACCGGCAGCTCCATTAGTTGCAGTGGTGCGGTTTCTATCGGACCTGGCCACTGCAATACCATTGCTTTCATTAATCTATGCTCACTTCCTTGCCGGAGAGCATTGCCTGCCTGGCAGCCGAGATTGTCGCAAGCAGGCAACACAAACACCGTTGCATCGGCACGATTTAAATAACGGGCTCCGGCAGGTGATTGAGGAAGGCAAGGAGCGCAGGTGGAGATACGCTGGCGCTGACGATGGTGTGCAGGTTATCTTGCGTAAACACATCAATACCGAGCGTTGCCTTCATAGAGGAGACGATTACGCGCAGATCATACATTGGTTCGTACATTGGGATCATTGGCTTCTGCAGGCCCGTAAGCCCCCATACGGCCATCATGGCAGTTCGTACCGAGGTTTCTACAGTGAAAACCACATCGCCGGGTAGTTCAACAAACTGGCCGATAAACGCCAGGTTTACACAACCATCCGGGATCACTGCCGGGCGATCGGAAATTTTGCGCGGCATAAACTGGCTGGTGATGTAGGGCATCATGCATGTTGATACAAAAGAATGCGTGAGGATCTCTTCTGCCTGCTCTTTTAGCCCGCAATGGTAGAGCAACTCAGCAAACATCTCGGCGCCTGTGCAATCACGCATGGGTTTTTTGATGTGATCGCCAATTGCCTCGCTGCATTGCCCGTATGCCCATAACACATTTACATCTGCCGGCTGGTTTGGGAAGTACTTGTTGTAGAGCACAAAGCTGATTTTCCAGCTTGAATCCACAATGGTGATGGCCCCGCCTGTACCTGCCTTATCACCAGTTTTTACTTCCATATAATTAAAGAAAGTTGGGTCGGCGGTGATGGTGGGGAAGAAACTAATCCAGTTGGATTTTTGAATGTCTGAGATAAACGCGTCTGGCCGGCCGAATTTAGGATCTCTAGCGGCCAGTCTCTCCCAAACAGAGAAGCAACCTCGCTCAGCGGTTTGTTTGTCCAATTCTGGTGCGGCTTCGCTGTTGCCCATCTTTGCGTTTTGCGTGAGGGAGCCGTTGGTAAAGAATACGAGATCGTTGCGAGTTAGGGCACGGTGGTGCATGCCATCTGCGGCATGCAGCGTCAGCTCTGTTGCAAGCGTTTCGCCGTTTATATCTGCGGTGACAATTTCGGTTATTGTGGTGCCGGCCCTGATGTGTACCCCAAGAGAGTTGAGCCACTCCTGCATGGGTTTGATAATAGAATCGTATTCATTAAACTCGGTATGGAGTATTCCGCTGAGGTGTATCATGCCCGAATCGTGCATGATGAACCGGCTCATGTAACGTTTTACTTCAATTAGTGAATGATGATCGCGGAAAGCAAGCATGCTACTCCAGCAGAGCCAGAACACCGATTTTGTAAACTCCGTGCTAAACCAATCGGCGGCCGTCTTCATCTCAATCTCGCACTCTGGCGTGAGTGCAAGTTGCTGCATTTTGCGGGCATCTTCAACAGACATTAGCGGACCACAGTAGTTATACAGCTGTCCCTGATTTTCCATCAACCGAAAGTGGCTATAAATGGGCTCACGGATGTTGGCCTGATGGGTTTCATCTAGAATTGTGAGGCCGGGGGTTTGAATTGAAGGGATTTTGCTGCAAAGGTACCAGAGGCACTCCATGTAGGATTCCAGCTCTCGCTCTCCGCGGCTGGTGTAGCCCGTTACGGCGTTTCCGTAGGCATCCATGGATCCACCCATAAGTGGCAGAGTATCGTAAATCGTTACATTTTCGGCTGGCATGCCTGCATCGGTAACCAGGAAAGCTGCCGCAGAAAGGCCAGCGATGCCGCCACCAATTATGTGAGCGTGCTGGTTTTTAATGCCTTCGGGTGGAAGCTGGTTGATACGATCGTAGTTTTTCAAAGTAGGAGGCCTCCTGTTGCAAATGGTAGTTACTGCTGCCACACAGACTGGCACCCGGGGTCACGAGATCCCGGTTATTGCTGTTATTGAATTTAGGGACAGTTCACTATATTTACTAACTGAGGCGCAGACGCAGTGGAGGCGTTGTGAAGTTCCATGGATACCGTAGGCGGGTGCTAAGAAGCGAAATGTATGCCGGGCACAGAGGGATTATGTTGGTTGTAATGCTTGCTGAGGAAGGGCTAAGATCAGGTGACTGCATCTCCGGGAGACAGGATCTCCCGGAAATGCGGGCCGGATTTAGATCTTTGCAAGATCAAAGCGATCGAGGTTCATTACTTTGCTCCAGGCAGAGACAAAGTCGGCAACGAATTTCTGTTGTGCATCGTTGGCTGCATAGACTTCCGCAATGGCCCGCAGTTCCGAGTTGGAGCCGAACACAAGATCTGCCCGTGTAGCGGTCCACCTTGGATTGCCGGTTTTCCTATCGTGCCCTTCGTATTCCCCATCTGTAGTTCCGGTGGGTTTCCATTCGGTGTAGACATCCAGGAGATTTACAAAGAAATCGTTGGTGAGAGTTTCCGGTCTGTGTGTTAGCACGCCATGCGCTGTGTGCCCGGCGTTTGTATTGAGTACGCGTAACCCACCCACAAGCACCGTAAGTTCGGGTGCAGTGAGGTTTAGCAACTGCGCTTTATCCACCAGAAGATGCTCGGCAATGCTTGCAAATTCTGGCCGGGAGTAGTTGCGGAAGCCATCTGCCCGGGGCTCCAGAACCGCGAAAGAGGCCACATCCGTTTGCTCCTGGGTGGCATCCGTACGGCCGGGAGTGAAGGGCACAACAAGTGAGAGCCCCCCGGCGGAGGCGGCCTTTTCTATGCCAACTGCGCCGCCAAGTACAATCAGATCTGCAATGGATACCTGTTTGCCATCTGTGCGGCCCTGGTTGAAATGTTGCCGTATCTCTTCCAAAACTCCCAGTACCTGATCGAGCTGTTGGGGCTGGTTTACTTCCCAACTGCGCTGGGGGGCCAGACGAATGCGTGCGCCATTGGCACCGCCGCGCTTATCGGAGCCACGGAAGGTGGAGGCAGAGGCCCATGCTGTGGACACCAGTTGAGATACAGTGAGGCCAGAAGCCAGAATGCTTGACTTGAGCGCGGCAATATCGGCAGTTTCGATAACTCTGTGAGATAGTGCGGGAACTGGATCTTGCCAGATGAGCTCTTCAGAGGGGATATCTGTGCCAATGTAACGCGTTATGGGGCCCATATCGCGGTGAGTGAGTTTGAACCACGCCCGTGCGAAGGCATCTGAGAATGCTGCGGGATCTGCCAGGTATCGGCGGCCAATTTTCTCGTATTCTGGATCTACGCGCAGCGCAATATCTGTGGTGAACATCATGGGAGCGTGCTGCTTCTCAGCAGTGTGCGCATCTGGCACGGTGCCCATCCCTGCGCCGTTTATCGGGCGCCACTGGTGAGCACCGGCTGGGCTTTTGGTTAGTTCCCACTCGAAGCCAAACAAATTTTCGAAGTAGTTGTTACTCCACTTTGTGGGTGTGGTGGTCCATGAGCCTTCCAGGCCACTTGTGATGGTGTCAGCGGCATTGCCGGCACCAAAACTGTTTTTCCAGCCGAGGCCCTGCTCCTCAATGCTTGCACCAGCCGGCTCTCGGCCAACATATTTGCCAGGGTCTGCGGCGCCATGTGCTTTGCCCAGCGTATGGCCACCGCCAATGAGTGCAACGGTTTCTTCATCGTTCATGGCCATGCGGGCAAACGTCTCTCGGATGTCTCGAGCCGCTGCAACCGGATCTGGAACACCGTTTGGGCCTTCCGGGTTGACGTAGATAAGGCCCATCTGCACTGCGCCGAGGGGGTTATCCAGCGCACGGTCACCCGTGTGCCGTTTGTCTCCAAGCCACTCGGTTTCGGAGCCCCAGTTGATGTCTTCTGCTGGCTCCCACACATCTTCTCGACCGCCGCCATAACCGAAAGTTTTGAGCCCCGCGGCTTCCAGTGCGCAGTTTCCTGTGAGGATCAACAGATCAGCCCAGGAGAGCTTCCTACCGAACTTCTGCTTAATTGGCCATAGCAATAGGCGTGCTTTATCCAGGCTGGCATTGTCTGGCCAGCTGTTGAGGGGAGCAAAGCGCTGGGTGCCGTATCCTGCACCACCGCGGCCATCCGAAATGCGGTAGGTACCGGCGCTGTGCCATGCCATTCGGATAAAGAAGGGACCATAGGTGCCGAAATCTGCAGGCCACCAATCCTGCGAGTTTAGCATCAGCGCGAATATATCGTTCTTTACCTCACCCAGATCCAGAGTGGCAAACTCACGGGCATAGTTGAAGCCCGCATCCATAGGATTGGAGAGCGAGGAGTGCTGTCGAAGGATATTCAGGCGCAACTGGTTGGGCCACCAATCGTAATTGCGTGCCCCATGCCCGGCCGTTTGTGCCGCGCTTGCCATATGAAATGGGCATCCTGATACGGTTTTATTGCTGGATATGGTGTTGCTCAATGACGATTACCTGTGTACTTTCTGAATTATTTGCCTGAGCGCAAGCGGGGCAAATGCCCCAGTAAACCACTTCTGCCTCAACAATGACGAAGCCATGTGCCTCTGAAGGTGTGATGCAGGGCGCAAACCCTGCCGCACAATCCACATCATGTGTGATGCCGCATTTTCGGCATACGATGTGATGGTGGTTATCGCCAACGCGCGCCTCGTAGCGGGCGCTTTGGCCAGGGATCTGAATTCGGCGGACGAGGCCAGCCTCTTCCAGAACAGTGAGATTATCGTAAACCGATTGCGTGGAGAGCGTCCCCAGCCTTTCACGCGCGGCCTCTACGATATCAATAACTTCTCTATGCTGCCCGTGCCCTTGCACGGCGGTGAGGACGGCAAGGCGGGGTGCCGTAACACGGAGCCCAGCGGCCCTCAGCTTATCTTGCAGCGATGTACCATGTGGTGCCATAGGTCAACATGTTCCCTTCGCAATCCTGCATTCCAATGCTAGCATTATATTGTTTTTTCTGGAATAAGTCAATAATACGGTTAAATCTATAAAACGATATTTTCAAATTACAGACTAACTCCATATAGAGCTCCGTAGCGGCTTTATGGCAGCCCTCATCTTTCCGACCGTGTATAATCTATAGTCTGCTTTCTTAATCGCAACGCCTTCGGTTCGAAGGCAATTGCGGGAGGTTTTGCTTCGGATATGAAGAGTGTAATTCTTGCATCCTGTTTGTTGCTTACCGGTTTCGGCGTAGAGAGCATCGCATCGCCTCCGCCGGTTCCCTACCCCGTAACGCTGGATGCTGGCACAGATGCCGAACAGGGCGGATTGCTGAAGAATAACGGCACAACCATTGTTAATGGGGCACGCATTGCCGATATTGGGCAGTGGTGGGCCTACTGGTTTACCGTAAACCCTGGCGAGAGCTGCCTGCTTACCCTTATTACGGATGCTGCACTTGCACCTAATGCGGCTGCGGATGCAAACAAGGTGCTTCCGGCGTTGCCCACCATCTCGGCCTCTGGCCCGGATGGCAAGCCGATACCAGTACGTGTTACCCGTGCGCCCAATGGTGCCGCGCAGGCTGCATGGACTGTGCCAGATAGTTTTGCACCCGGTACCCGCGTTTCGGTGGCAATTTCGGCTAAAACCGAGCCCGTTCGGGTTACCCGCGCTGTGTTTTCTGTGCGCCTGCCAGATAAAGATGGAACCGGGATACCCCCGGCTATTCAGCAGCTATTGCTGCAGGGCGCGCCGGCCGGCACAAAGGTGACAGCGTTACCCGGTCGCCAGCCAGATAGACCCTACACAGCCCTGCAAACACCGAGCGCCCCACAGCAAAATGTTGAAGTGCCGGTGGACGCAGTGTTTGCGTATACCACCTCTGCTGATGCTATACAGGGATGGAAAACCCGGGGCTACACTGTTTGGACAATGGGCGGAAGCCGCAGCGACAAGGCGTATGTGGACCAGCACAAAGATGAGATGCAGGTTCGTGAAGACGGAACGCCGCGCGTAATAGAAGGCACAAGCTACTACCTTACGCCTTCGGCCAATCGTAACTCGATCGAGCGCGCCTACTACGACGCTGCGCTTACGGCGGGCTCGGAGGGTGTTTGCCCGGAAGAGCCAGAGTTTTTTGCGGATGCAGGATACTCCGAGGCCTTTAAGCGCGCCTGGAAAGAGAAATATCGCACCGACTGGCAGTCTCCGTCCTCCAGCATAGATGCCGCTTATCGCAGTGCACAGCTGATGGCATCTATGGAAACCGAGCATGTATCATCGGTATTGAAAGCCGCCGATGGCAAGCCGGGCGTGCGGCGCATGGTGGCATTGCACAGCCCAATAAACTATGCGATGTGGAGCATAGTGGCACCCCAGTACGCCATAACCTCGCTGCCTCAGGTTCAGGATGTGGTTGGGCAGGTGTGGACTGGCACGGCACGCTCCGCGGTGCGATATGCCGGTATTCGGGCTGATAGAACGTTTTCACTTGCCTACCTGGAGTACTCCAGCCTGTACCATTTAACCCGCGGAACTGGTAAGCGCATGTGGTTTTTGATGGACCCGCTGGAGGATGATCCCTCGCGGGCTCAGGCAGATTACAAGAGCCACTACGAGCAGACGCTGATTGCCGCGCTGTTGTTTCCTGAAATAGATAGCTACGAAGTGATGCCCTGGCCAGATCGGATTTTTGGCCACATTCCGGCAGAGTACAGCACAGAAATTGGGAGCGCTGTGCAGGCGCTTCAGTTGATGCACGAACAAAAGGGTGTGGAAGGCTCACCTGCCACGGCGGCCAATATCGGCACCTTTGTTTCCGACTCCATGCAGTACCAACGCTCAAAGGCTCTGCATAGCGACTTTGACGGCGTATTCGGGCTTACGTTGCCGTTGCTGGAGCGCGGCGTGCCCGTGCAGGCGGTTTCGTTGGACAGGGCCGCCGATCCCGGCTATCTGAAACCATTCAAAACACTGTTATACAGTGCGGATTACCAGAAGCCGACCGATGCACGCACTCACGCGGCCCTTGTTGACTGGGTAAAGCGCGGCGGAACCCTGATTGTAATGGGAGGCTCCGACCCGGGTAATGCGTTGACCGATGCATGGTGGACGAAGGCCGGATTTAAGAGCCCGCTGGATGACCTGTGGCAGAAGCTTGGAATTACAGCGGGTGCCCCTGCCAAAACAGTTCGAGCGCCAGAAGATGATGGGGCCGGATATGAGGCGGTGGCCAAAACGGATGGTTCTGTTCATGATATGAAGAACCGGAACCGGGTTACGGTGGACCTGACACGTTTTTGTGCGGATACTGGCAGTGTGGCGATACGATTTACCGATGCTACCCCGCAGGATGGCTGGGGGCCGTATGTAACCGCGACAGAACTGCGCGTTAACGGACAGTTGGCGGCATCGTTTGCCTCGGGCTCCGATCTGGAAAGCCGGTTTATGGTTTCCGATCATGGCTCCGAGTTCAATGGCGAGGCACGTTATGCAGACAGAGGATCCAGCTTTACCTATCAGTTTGATAACATTCCGGTACGTGCTTCCGTACAGCTAACCGTAGATATCGCCAATGGGTATGTGATCTCGGCATCGCCTGCGGAGCCGATTTTTGGCCACACGCTTATCAGCACCAGCAGCTCGACTTCGCTAAAGAAAGCGTTTCCGCGGCTGCGTATAGGTGCCGATTACCCTGCAACGGTTTATCCTGGCGTACCAACCACACCGCCAGCGCCTGCAGCGCCTGGTGCAGCAAGAAAGCAGCCCGCTGGCCCGCCCAACCCGCTGTATACCCTGCGCTCTGGAGGCACAGCCGCCTGGATGCAGAAATCTGGCGATGGACTGGTGATTTATGCGGGAGTAGCGCCCGGGTTCTTTACATCCAGCTCGCGCTCGGCGGGGCTGCTGAGGGCACTGGTTCAGTACGGGCATCAGAGAGCTGGCGGCCAGTACCGTGAGCCGGGGTCGCTGCGTCTGCGGCGCGGAAGGTTTACTATCATCCATACCTTCCAGGGCAAAGAGCAGGTAGAGGGCCGAACTATAGATGTTCTCTCCCCAACGTTGAATGTGGCGGAAGATCGCGTTATCCCGCCGAACAGCCAGGCGCTGCTTTACGACATAGGCGATTCCGACGATCCGCCCCATATCGGGTTCGTATCTGGCCGAGTGGAGGCAAAAGTAGAGGCAGCTTTGAGCACTGCATTCTTTGTGCGTGGTACACTTGCCACCACAGGAGCTGCCAGGCTACATGCTGGCGGCCATGGTGTTGCGGGCGTGAAAGCGTTTGATAGGCTTGGAAGGCCACTGGAGGTACAGGTTACCACCGAGGGTGAAACCGTGCTGCTGCGATATCCAAATGATCCGGATGGAGTGGTAATAAGAGTGGGCTGGAAGCAGTAAGGCCCATCGCAAAACCGGGGATGGTGCGTTTCATTCCATTATGATATAATTGTTCCGCCGCATGGCCGCGAATTTACAGAATCTATCGGCGTCGTCGGATCAGGGAATCCTCTATGTCACACGAAAACCGTTTGCTTTCCTCAGTGCATACCGTAACGCGTCTGCTCTCCTCCTCGGTTAATCCAGATGGCGCGCTCCGTCTCATGCTGGAAGCCGCAATACAGGCAGTGGATGCAAGCGGCGGCTCTATTCTGCTTCACGATGCAGAAAAGAAGCAGCTGTGGTTCAGCCTCGTGCTTGGAGGCGAAGCTCAGGGCAGCCACCTGGCAGCAGGCTTCGGGCTTTATGGCGTAACCATAAACGATGACGAGGGCATTGCAGGCCAGGTGTTCCAATCTCAAACGCCTCAAATCGAAAACAAGACGGCTGCCAATCCGCAGCATGCTCGCCGAATCGATGAAGAGTTTGATTTTGAAACACGCAGCCTCATCACCGTTCCGTTGGTCTACCCTGGTGGGCAGCCATTCGGCGTGATGCAACTCGTGAACAAAAAAGAAGGCGACTTCACCGACGAGGACCTGATGGTTATAGACATTGTTGCCAATATCTCGGCAATGAACGTTTACAATGCCAACCTCGCCAACGAAGCGCGCCGCACAAAGGCCCTGGATTACCTTGGCCGCATCATTCACGATGTAACCAACAAAGTTTCTCAGCTTACCTCACCGTTGGAGAGCCTGGCAGATTCGCAAGACAGTGTGCTTGAATCGCTCAGTGCTTCTGATGAGGCACGAACAGAACTTAAAGAGCGCGTTACCAACATCAAAGCGGGTATCAGCGATCTGCTTCGGTACACAGAGTTTATGACAGGCGCCATTGAGGGACAACCCGTAGATGTTCAGCGCGTACTTGGCGACCTTACTGGCACGGCAGAGCGACAGCTAAACCTGCTGGAAACGGTTGTTGCGGCGCGCGGGGTAACCCTTGTGCGCGACTACGATACTTCAACCTCTATTGCGTTTGCTTTCGATAGCTTCCTGATTGAGCGCGCCATCTACAACCTGGTAAACAATGCACTAAAGGCCACACCGCCCGGTGGAACCATTACCGTGCGTGTTTATGAGGAAGGCGAGTCGGCAGTGCTCAGCGTTCAGGATACAGGCTTCGGAATTCAGCCCAATGTTCTGGCCCGCATATTGAACTGGAGCACCGGCGGCGGTGTATCCGGCGGAACCGGCCTCAGCACCTCTATTGTAAGAGAAGTGGCCGAAATGCACGGTGGAGCGCTTGAGGGAGATAGCACCCCGGGCAGCGGCACTATATTCCGCGTGCGCCTGCCCATTAGCAGCGCAGATTAGTATCGGCGGCACAAAGCGCCGAAGTAACAGCAATACGGTATTTGTGTGAATGGCTCGCCACCCGACTTTAACAGCCGGGTGGCGAGCCACACTTTTACATCCTGCCATTGCAGCGATGATGCCCTGAGCGGGAGCCATGCATATGGAACGGCGCGGAGCTATTGAAAAGGCTGTTTTACTCATACCGGTTGTTATTGCCTGTGTGATGCTGGGGCGTTATGCCAGCGAACGCGCTGGCCAGCGTGCGATGTTGGAGGCGGTGGGACGTGATGATGCGCCAGAAGTCATAAGACTGCTGGACAGAGGCATAGATCCAAGGCGGGCAAAGCCCCGTGGCGCTGCACCCATATCCCTGGCGGCCTCTGCGCGAGCTAACAAAACACTTGCTGCCCTACTAAAACGGGGCGAACGCCCGGCACTGGATGATATTGCGGCCCCGGCGCTGCGCGGCGACTCTGAAATGGTGGATACGTTATTGAAGGCAGGTGCAGACCCGAATGCGCATACCAGAGGATTGGTGCCTTTGATGTTGGAGCTTGCAAGCGAGCGGAACACCCCGATGATGGCGAGATTACTGCAGGCGGGTGCCAACCCGAATGTGGTGAGCAAGGTAGCATGGAACAAGCCGCTCGGCTGTACGCCGCTGATGGCTTCAACTCTTGCCATTAATCCAACGGGAGTAATTGCCCTGCTGCACGCACGTTGCCACGTCAATGATCGTATTGATGATCCCACAAGCGTGTGGAACGGATACACTGCCCTGATGATGGGTGTACATATGCGCGACTTACGCAGCGTGAAGATGCTTGTGCAAGCCGGTGCTCGTACCGATATCCGCGGTGCCGATGGCGAAACAGCGGGGAGCCTCGCGAAAAGGACCGGAAGCAAGGAGATTGTGGCGTTGACGGCGAATAGTGCCAGACCTCGTACTGCTATACTTCGATAGTGCCTGTTTCTTGTTTGCGGGAGCCCTGTTCATGAACCATCGCTGCCCGATTAGCACAACCTCCAATCGGCTATCAGGCCCCTATCGCACGCTATCAGAGCGCCGCCTGAGCCGGCACTCCCCAATAAGGGAGTGGCTGCGCAGACAGGAGAATGGCACGGAAGGCGCCACGGCGGATGTACTTCTGGATCTGCTTGAGGGCCCGTTTGCCACACGAAGGATGGATCGGACTGTTGGATTTCGGCTGCTTGGTGAGCTGGAGCTTACAGATTATGAGCGCGAGCGCGCCACCCGAGTTTTGGCCACTGCGCTTACCCCCTCTAACTCTCCATTTGCCATGCTGGGCGGTATCGCCGCGAGTGCTGTTGTTGCCGCAATCAACGCCGTGTGTGCCGTTCTGTGTGTGTACCTTACCAGCCTGCTTGCAAACCGCGAGGCCATGAGTTACCAGTCGCCCATTGCAGGCATGTATCCCGCAGTTGGCGCAGCCTTTCTGGTGTTTCTTGCAGTATTGGCGCCGCGTGAGCGCGAAGCTAAAACAATTGTCTTGCAGGCAGCCCTGGAAAGCGCGGTGATCATCGGCGGTCCAGAATGCCTGGTACCTATCTACAGGCAGGCGCGGCGCCGGATGAGCGCCTTACGCATAAAGGCAGATGTGGCTTTGAACGAACTTCTGCCCACCATTGGAGTGGAATGGTGCGGCCGCCTACCACGTGGCGCTACCCATGTGTTAACCACTCTAAGCTGTTCGGTTGTGCCGGCCACTGCATTGGCTGCGCTGGGTGCCCTTGAGCGCGCTGGAGATGGCACCGCTGCCACCGCAGTGTTACGCCTATCTCAACGTGCCAGGAATGAGCAGGTGAGGCAGCGGGCCAGCCATGTAACCGAAGTCCTGCGCAAGCGCCGCCTGCAGGAGCGCGAACCAGAGACATTATTGCGCGCAGGTGGAGCGTACGCTGCCGCGCAGGATATTGCGTGCAGCCTGCTGAAACCAGCCGCCTTATCCCCTGTAAATGATGAACTTTTGCGCACAATGAGTGGTGCGGACATAATAATTGGTACCGACGGATGACAGAAATACCAGTGACCTACATTGAGCTGAAGCAGCGCTGCACAAAGCAGATGCGGCTGGATATTTGCAGCGGGTGCGATAAGTGCGGTCTGCGGTGCGCAAACGATGTTCCCTGCTCGGCAGAAGAGTGGGGAGAACTGCAAGCATTCATTGCCGCGATGAACCCGGAAGATAAGCAGGAGCTTGAACGAGTAATGGCGCAGGATAAAACTGTGGACCTGGGTGATGAGGTAACTGTTGAGCTCTGCCAGTACCGGGATATGGAGGCGGGCCGCTGTATGGTGTACCCTGCACGCCCACTGGTATGCCGCCTGCTGGGGCATGTGGAGTGGATGCCCTGCCCTATAGAAGCCATCCCTACCCGCATACAAACATCAGATGCCTTGGAATTGATGCGAAGCTATGCTCAATTTGAGCGTCGACGCTTCGCAGAGTGGAAATCTCCGGCATAATCTTTATAGAAACCTAACCGGAGATTTCCCAGGCTAACAAATGCGTGGCAGTACGCGAAGGAGATTTTGTGATGAGTGGATTGCGTGGGGCAGAGATTGCGCAGGAGCATGATGCCCTGCTTGAGGATATTGCAGCTACCGAAACCGGCCCGGGCGAAGCCGCATTCTGGTGGATGGGACAGCACACGTTTATTGTTAAGGCCGGCAAAACCGTAATCTACATTGATCCGTGGTTTCCTAACTGGCCCTCCCGGCAAACACGTCCTTTAATAACGCCGCAAGAAGCGATTCTGGCAGACCTGGTGCTGATTACGCATGACCATGCAGACCACCTGTGCCCGGAAACGCTGCCGCATATGGTAACGGCATCGCCCAATGCACTTTTCGTTGGTCCACGCACAGCAACCGAGCGGTTACTGGGCGACTGCCAGATACCGGCGGACCGGCTGCACACCGTGAGCGCAAACGAAACGCTTACGTTTCAGGATGCCCGTATAACGGTAATTAAGAGCAAGCATGAATCATTTGATGAGCACCCCATCCTTGGCTTCCCATTTCTGGGTTATGTTGTGGAGATTAACGGGGTTACCTTCTACCACTCCGGCGATACCATTCCATACGAGGGACTGCTTACAACACTGCAGGCATGGCCGCACTTTGATGCCATGTTCCTGCCAATTAATGGCCGCGACGCAGAGCGCTTTCTGCGAAACTGCCTGGGCAACCTCACCTTCCAGGAAGCAGCAGAACTGGCGGGTGATCTGGGGGCAGGGCTGGTTGTGCCAGCACATTACGATATGTTTATCGGAAATCAGGAAGATCCCAATAAGTTTGTTCAGTTCCTGAATGCGAAGTATCCGGGTGTGCCCAGTTGGGTAGGCCCTGCGGGGACAAAGGTTATAGTGAAAGCGCGCGCTTAATGCGCGTTTTCTGTTTGCTTTGACGTGATTTATTTGTTTACCGGAGGGCTCCGCCCCGCACCCCGATACCCCGCCGCTCGCCCCTCACGGGGCAACCGCGGCAGGGCCCAGCGGTTTTGGGTATGATATGCGCTCAGGAACGGATGAACGCAACATGGTAATAGTTAACAATAAGCATGGAATGCAATCAGCAAATGTAGGGTGAGCTGCTTGCTGCCGGGGCCGGTTGTTAACGGAGGAGATTTACTTCTCTTCGTAGTCTTTCAGATCGCGGTACCAGATATTGCGGTAGCGAACCGGGTTGCCATGGTTCTGCAGTAGCAGGGAGCCGCGCGGCGGATGGGGCTCGTAGTTTGGCAGCTGGCGGTGGTTGGAGTTACCCAGCAGTTCTACATGGTTGTGTACTGCCACGCCGTTGTTGAATACGGTAAAGTAACCGGGCTTTACGAGCTTGCCTGCCTCAAAGCGCGGAACGGTGAACAGGATATCATATACCTGCCATTCGCCAGGCTTGCGTGTGGCGTTGACAAGGGGCGGCCAGCTGCCGTAGATGGAAGCGGCAGAGCCATCGGCATAGGTGGGGTTATCGTAGCTATCGAGAACCTGAACTTCGTAACGGCCAAAGAAGATTACGCCGCTGTTGCCGCGCTCCTGGCCGTTGCCTGGCAGGCGGCGAGGTTCCTGCCATTCGATGTGAAGCTGACAATCGCCTATCTGATCTGTAGTAGTGATGGAGCCGGTTTTAGGAGTGATCTCCATGTATCCGTTTTCTATCTTCCACTTTGCTGGTCCATTACCATCTCGCCAGTGATCCAGGTTGGTGCCATCAAACAGCACAACCGCATCCGACGGTGGTTTGCCGGGCTGCTCCTGGCTGCTAAAGCTGCCGGGGTCCACTACCTTTGGCTGGGGCCTGTTGCCATCGTGTACATGCCATTTGCCGCCCGGAAGCAAGGGGGTATCTTGATACCCCAGCCCTTTGTGCTCCTGAGCGTATGATGCGATGCCGGCACCGATGGCTGCACTTAGCATAACCACGGCCCCGATGCCCGCTATCTTGCGCATTGCCGAATTCATCTTCTGCACTCCCTCTTTCTGTCTCCACGGTGTGCCCCTGGAGCAGCTTGTCTCGCAGTTACTACACGTCTTCCACCCGAACAACAGCGCCGGTGTTAAGCGATTGAATGGCCGCAGCAATTACCCTTTGCGCCGCCAGACCATCTGCTCCAGAGCCATCGATTTCCTCTGGCTTTGCACCCTGATCTACCTGTTCCACAAACCGATTGATGCGCGCCCGGAAGGTATCATCAAAATCCCGATACCCGCCAAACACAGGGTTGGTGTACACCTGTTTAATTCCCTGCCCTGCCGGGAAAAGGGTTGCCTCTCGCCACATGTCTTCAATAAGAAGCCGGCCCTTAACTCCGGCCACCTCAACGCGCTCCATGGGGTGGCCGCGCTCTATATCGTAGCTGCTGGTAAGGTGCCCCACCATGCCGTTGGCAAGTTTGAAGTTGAAAGAGGCGGTAGACCAGAAGTTGCGCCCTTCTGCCTGCATTGCGAAGCAGTGTACCTCTGTAATATCTCCACAGAAGTGGCGTATCAAGTCTATGGAGTGTGGGTTGAGCGCCTTCATGTGGTAATTGGGCGAATCAAAACCGCCTGGCCTGCCAATCCAGAGGGCTACATTCACAAAAAGCAGCTCACCAAGCAAACCCTGGTTTTGCCACTTCTTCGCGGCATAGGCCGCGGGCGTAAATCGGTGGTTAAAATCGATTCCGAAGCACCGGTTTGCATCGTGCGCAGCCTGCACCATCTCGGCAGCAAGCGCAATATCGTTACAGATGGGCTTTTCGCACAGCACATGGCAGCCTGCAGCAATGGCCTGCATCGTAGGCAGGTAGTGATCGCTGGAGTATTCGAAGCCGCCAGTAGTAATGCTGCATACATCCGGCTTCAGCTGCGCCAGCATCTCTGCCGCATCTGCGAATGCAGGTACATCGTGCCTTGCTGCTGCACGTGCTGCGCGATCCGGCAAGATATCGCACACGCCAACCAGTTCTGCACCGGGGTTTGATCGGTGAATGTCGGCATGCAGGTTCCCGATATGACCCATGCCGATAACGCACACACGAAGCATAGTGTGGCTCTTTCTCAAACGGTTTTCCCGGTGTTGTAAAATTGCGGCCTTGCAACTGCCAGGATCGTTTGCTATTTTAACACACCATGCAGGTTAAGAAAAGATGCTGAGGCACCTGTAGCACACAGCGGGTGCATAGACGCGGTAACTATACTTGTAGTGAGCGTCTCAAATTCAGTAATGTGATCCCTCAGCTCAACATTGTGAGGAGTTAGTACAGAGGTAGATACGCATCCTCCTGAACTAATTTCTATTCAGGAGGATGCATATCGATTACATTAGTCTGCACGCTCCCTCAGCGCAGGTAGATGGCGGATCACTACCGCAGCACCAGGATAGTTATCTCTTATTTCTTCCACTGTACGTCGGTTGAGAAACTTCATGTTAGTGAGTGTTTTTTCCATTGGACTGAGGGCACCCGCGGCATCATCCATGGACTTACGCGTATAGATTGCATTATACGCTTCAGGAATGAAGAAATACCCTTCTTTAGTGCCTATCCGCTTGCCGTTGTACATAGCCTTAAACAGCTTAAACGCGGCATTTCCGGCCAGAGTGTAATCGCTTGAACTAACTGTGAGCTTGATTAGCGCTTGCACCAGCCTGGTATCGATCGACTCCGGTGTAAGTTCATGTGACAGGTCAAGCGGTAAGTCAAAGACTATTTCCTGTCCCATAGTGGCCGAGTACGCACCTTTCTTGCAGCACCTCGAGCACTGCCTGCTTATAAAGCTGTTGTGTAATTTGGGCATCACCGGTTGCTGCTTCGGCTTGCTCGCGCATAGTACAATTTGAGTGTCTGCATATACTGCTGTTTCTGCGCCGTATCGGTCGATTTCGATATAATGGAAGAGGACAACTCGCTTATAACATTAACCACATCTGTACGTTTCATTACAGTCTGGATTTGCCTCAGCGAAAGGTACATTGGATCGGAAAGTCCTCGGATAAGGTAACAATTATGGGTTTCAACAGCATTCCTCCTGTTGTTGTACCTGATCAGCCATAACTCACCTTTGCGCACCGCCGAAATTGCTGGAAGCGCGTGTCCGAACGATAATTTGAAATCGTCTTTAGGATGTGTAATCGTCAAGGTGCCCTTCATCTCAGCACCATTCAGGGTCTTCAGCACTGTAAATGTGGCAGAAGTAACACGTGCATCTTGGTAGCGTAACAGAGGGGTGGGAGGGTTGAGTGGTGTCACGGCGGTTGCCTGGCACAGCAAAACCGAAGTCTCATGCTCGTTCAGAATGATAAGTCCGTCAGGGCTGCTGCAGTATGTAGCACTTTCATGGCCCATTCTCGGGGCCGGAACTGGAAGCGGCGGTTTCAATTCATCGGCCCGAGAAACCGAGTGATTTACCAGAAATAGGACCACTATATGGATGCAGCCATTTATCAATGCTGTTGTTCGTTTTATAACTAAGTTATGCACAGGTCATCTCCTGAGAAAAGGTTTCATTAAAAACACGACAACTTCAACGGGCAGGATTGCAGATCCGCGAGATAAATGAATTGGCCGGGCCATTCCCGGTGCAGCCGTACCACGGGAATGTAGTGCCCCCGATTACTTTCATTCCGTTGTGTAATGGGGCAGCACCATACCCTTGTTGGCCAACACCGCCGCCGAATTGGCACATAAATGTCTGAGCCCTGACCGGTGTACACAGTACGCACATTGTGATGAAGAGGAAAGCTGCAAATGCGGAGAAGGTGTTTGCACCCCAGCAAGCAGGCTACATACCCGTCGCGTTTCAGTGCAAGATTTCACATGCCTTGCATTATTCACAAAAATGTGAATATAATTACCCATGAATGAAACAGGATCAAAAACAAAGGCGATTTTGCATCCAGTGCGAGCAAGAATACTGGTTACGCTTAACGATCGCCCACTTACACCGCGTAGAATAGCCGCTGCCTTACCGGATATTCCACTGGGTACCGTATACAGGCATATCAATATTCTGCACGATGCTGGCCTGCTCAAAGTGGTAGGTGAAAGAAGAGTTAAGGGCACCCTTGAGCGCCAGTTTGCTGTGGTGGAAGCCGCAACATTCATCAACGATAAGGAGATGGAAGCCCTTACGGGCGAAGACATTATGGGGCTGGTGTCTGCAGTGTCTGGCGTGATTCAATCCGGGTTCGCCCGTTACGTGCAACACGCAGAACTGCCACCTAAGCCCGGAGACATATCGTTCGTGGCAAAATCCCTCTACCTTACTCATGAGGAGTATATGGAGTTTCGGGGCCATATGGTTACCCTGCTTGGCAAAGCGGGCAGATCCGCCGGGCCAGGGCTTGAGAGACGTATGGTGGGCTACTTTTCTGCCCCGGATCCAGAACTTGCAAGTTTAGGAGACCCGGAAGATTAATACCAGCCCCAACTTGTTCATAACCCCTTAACACCAATAATCTCATTTTTTTTACTCAACCATTCACAATTATGTGAATAAACACATAAACGCGATTAATCAACCAATCTGTCTGCTATGCAGATTAGTGGAGGATCTTATACCAATGAAACCAACCCAGCTCTTGATACTTGGCCTGCGAATATCAATGGCTATTACAATACCAACTATGCCTGCACTCGGGCAAGGCGTTCAGAAACACGGGGTAGATGCATCCGTTCTGGATAAATCTGCCAGCCCCATTACCGACTTCTACAGGTTCGCAAACGGTGGATGGTTAGATAGCACGGTGATCCCGGCAGACAAACCGGCAATCGATGCCTTTACCGAAGTATCCATCCGCAATGAAGCCATCCTGAAGCGCATTGTCGAACGCCTAGCCGATTTGCAATCGGAAGATGCCAACAGTGAGGAGGCTAAGATAGGAAGGTTCTTCCGGATTGGAATGGATGAAGCACGTGCAGAAGACGCAGGCATCAAACCGCTGCTTCCACTTCTCAAGCAGATAGATGCCATAACAAACGCCTCCGACCTGATGAAAGTGCTTGCGGTACATCACCGATTCGGCATCCCCTCGGGCTTTACGGCTGCCGTAATGTCAGACTTCAAAGATAGCAAACACAAGATGTTTATCCTTGCCCAGGGCGGGCTAAGCCTGCCTGATAAGGACTACTATCTGAAAGACGATGCGCAATTTAAAGCCCTGAGAGATAGTTTTGCCAGGCATGTGCAGCGAACCTTCACAATAACGGGGGATGCACCAGAGATAGCCACGGCAAGGGCCAGGGCCGTTTTAGAAATTGAAACCCGACTGGCGCGTGGCTCCCGATCCAACGTTGAGATGCGAGATGTGGCTGCCCTGTACAACAAGACCCAGATAGGCAAGCTGCTGGATGCTGAAGGTGGCCCACTGTGGGCACCCTTCTTCCGGGAAGTTGGGCTCAACCGAAGTGCCAACGTTAATGTTGCAACTCCAGAATTCTTCACTGCTCTGTATCCGGTGGTGAAGACTACTCCCCTCTCTGACTGGAAGGCGTACTTGCGCTGGCAAACCATCAATGCTTATGCCCCCTACCTCACAAGAGCTATTGGAGAAGAAGCGTTTCGTTTCGGCAGCCAGTTAACTGGCCAGAAGGAGCGCGCCCCGCGCTGGCAGCGCGTGATGACAACGGAGGCATCGGTGCTGGGAGATTCTCTGGGGAAACTCTATGTAGCCGAGGCCTTTTCGCCGCAGGCAAAAAAGCGGGCTTACACAATGATCGTGAACCTGAAGGCATCCCTGCGAGAACGCATTCAAAAGCTGGATTGGATGGGTCCGGAGACAAAGCGAGAGGCACTCGCCAAGCTGGATACCATGAAAATTAAGGTTGGGTACCCGGACCGCTGGAAGAGTTCGGACGATGTTCCATGCGGTGCAGATAGTTACGCAGGCAACGTGCTTGCCGCATCCGAGTTTGCCTACAAGCGTGAGTTAAAGCGCTTGAACAAGCCGGTAGATAGATCGGATTGGGGTATGACCCCGCAGACAGTTAACGCCTACTATAATCCGATGAACAACGAGATCGTGTTCCCGGCAGGCATACTGCAGGCGCCCTTCTTCGATCCTCTTGCAGATGATGCTTCTAACTACGGGGCCATTGGAATGGTAATGGGACATGAGATGACACATGGCTTTGACGACCAGGGCCGGAGATTTGACGCCGCAGGAAACTTGCGCGACTGGTGGACGCCCAGCGATGAAAAGGGTTTTAAACAAAAATCTGAGGCGCTTGTGGCTCAGTATGGCCAGTACATTGCCACGGGTGATACAAAGGTAAATGGAGCGTTAACACTTGGCGAAAACATCTCAGATCTCGGCGGCATAACCGTTGCCTACAATGCATGGAAAAAGACCTGGAAAGGAGGAGTGATGCCAGCACCAATCGATGGACTTAAGGCAGACCAGCGCTTCTACCTTGCTTTCGCGCAGATATGGCGGTTCAAGGGCTCTCCTGCCTATGCCGCCCTGCTTGCCCAGGTGGATGCGCACTCGCCGGCAAGATGGCGTGTGCTCGGCACTCTGGCCAACGTACCGGAGTTTGCCGATGCATTCGGAAAGAGCAACGCAGAAACCGGCAAAGTTCGAATCTGGTAGTTTGCCCGCAATAGAAGGTGAGGCACAACAGGATGACAGCACAGATGGTTAGCAAAACTGTTAAGATAACGGCCCGAAAAATGATTGGGGCCGGTGTGGGAGCCCTTATTGGAATGGGCCTTGGAATAGTTTCTACACGGCTGTTTGTGCATACAATTCGTGGGTCGATGCATGGCCTGCATGGCATCACGCGTGGGCAGGCAACGGCCCAACTGCTAATAGCTATGGGGCTTGCCGTATTCGTCTCGCTTGTAGTGCATGAACTTGGCCACCTCATAGGTGGGCAGATTGTGGGCTTCCGGCTGTATCTGTTTACAGCCGGGCCACTGCGGATTGATCGTGCGGAGGACGACAGGTTAAAGATTAGCTTTAACAAAGAGCTCCCGAGTTACGGAGGTATGTGCGGCAGTATTCCTCTCGATGATGCCGACATACTCAACCGTTTTGCCTTCAGCATTGTTTGTGGCCCAGTTGCAAGCCTCATCCTGAGCTTTCTGGCCTTTGCGGGGGCTATGGCACCCTTCGTAAGCAATGGATTGCCAAGATTCGAGATGCAGATGCTGGCTGCTACATCGCTAATGATCGGAATATTCACCATTATTCCGATGCCAAACGGGGCGTTTCTCACGGATGGAGCGCGTTGGCTCAGGCTCAAAAGAGGCGGCCCACTGGCGGAACGTGATGAGGCTTTGCTGCGCCTCTATTCGTATCTGAACTCTGGAAAAGCACCCTCACTGTGGAGCGAGGAGTTAATTGCGCGGACCTTAGCAGTTTCAGACGAAAGTATGTTTGAGGCTGCCGGGCTGTACTTCTCTTATAGAAATCTGCTGGATACGAAAAGGGTGCCCCAGGCGGGAGAACACCTTAAGCGCGCTTACCAGATGGCGGTTGAGAAGTACCGGCCAATGGCTGTTAACTATATGATTGAACTTGCCTGGTTTGAAGCATGGCACAACAACAATCCGGCGGCTGCGCAAGCACTGTTGAAAGAGGCGGGTACTGCCGCCAATCAGCGGCGATACAATTGGGATCGAAAACGAGCCCAGGCGGCGATCGCAATCCGAACAGGTGATGTTGAGGTCGCAAGGCAATTGATTGACGATGTGGGGGCTAAATTGCCAACAAGCCAGGCTGTACTGCACTCAAAGGCTCAATGGGAGGAGATGCAGCAGCAACTGAGTCAATAGGCTTTGACCTGACAACACACAGGTTTCAAAACAGTGCGTAGAAATAGTAATGGCCCGGATCAGTAGATCCGGGCCATTACTACAAACGTTACAAACCATAGATCCATTCATCAAAGTGTGTTATTCGTTCTTCGGCTGCAGCCGGAAGTAACCGATTTCTGCGGGGCAATTTATGCGGTAGGGTTTGCCGGTTACTCCCAGCCCACGGCTTACATAAAGTTTCGCTTTGCCATAGTGGTACCAGCCCGCCACATAATCGCAGCGCAGGTGCAGTTTAACCACAATGCGCGGATTGGGAAATGGGATGGCAATTTGGCCGCCATGGGTGTGGCCGGATAGCTGAATGGAATCGTGCTCCTTAATAAAATCGAGCATGGTGGGGTTGTGCGATAGCAGAATGCTGGTTACGCCGGGTGGAATGCCCTTAAAGGCCTTTTCAACGTTTGGCTTGCCCTCGTAGTAGTCGTCTACCCCCGCTATCCATAAACCCTTTGCGGTGTGAACATTGCCGTTATTAAGCACGCAAACGCCGGATCTTTCCAGCATGCGTGTTACGCGGGATACTCCGCGCCGATGATCGTGGTTACCCAATGATACATAGGTGTTGTACTTAGGGTAAATGCGATGCAGCAGATCCGGCAGAGCGTGCTCATCCGGGGCGTGATCATCAATATAATCGCCCGTTACCAGCAGATAATCGGGATTGAGCTCATTAACCCGCCGAATCGTCTCTTCATAAACGGGCTCTGTGCCGCCGTAGCCAGCATGAATATCGCTGAGGTGCACAAAGGTAACCTCTTTGGTGCCAGCTGGGAGGCCGTTTACCTTTACGATGTGCTCCACAACCTGCGTTTCATACGGGCGCGGGTGGCCCGTTTTACAAATGAATGTATCCAGGATTCTGGTCTGGCTTTCTGCGCCAGGCTTAGCCTTCACTTCCGTCCTGCTCCTCGCTCTGCTTCTGGCGCAGCCAGATCATCTCAACTCCAGCGGTAAGGCTGCGGTTAACAAGTTCTCGTAAAAACGGTACCTCTGTCGAGAGCTGTTCAGAGTGCATGGCACCGGCATGCAGCATTAGCTGCTGCGCTACCTCATGGTTGCCACAGCGCACCATCACATCGGCGCTCTCTTCCAGCCTTTCTGTGTACTGTTTTCGCACATCGGGCGTAATCAGTCCATTAATGGCGTCTGCAATCAGCTCATTCCTCAGATTGGCAGCAGCATCCACATCCAGTGTAGAGTTGGGTGAGATGAGTTGCTCCCACCGTTGAAGCCACGGCACGGTATCTGTGGCATCCAGGAACCAGGGGTCGAACCAAACGGTGCCGAACACCGATTGTGGGTTCGCATCCGTGTTGTGGTGCCAGTTCTCGGGCCAATTCTGCATATGCGCATAGATGCCCGGTACGTGCTCTGCAGTGGGGTCCCCTATTCGTGGCATCCATGCAAGCATATCATCCGGCAGTTTGCTCTTATTAGCAGCGATGCGTTTGCGGCCAACGGCAATAACGTAACGTGCATAGTCTGGGTCTATCTGTGCAATGGCCAGCCCGGTGTTTGCTCCACCCGTGAGTTTTGCCAGATAAGCGGCAAGCTCTTTTCTGGCCACTTTGAAGGTACTGAAGGTAACAGGGCCAGCGATATCGTTCACCAACACCAGGGCAAAGGTGCTTGCCCCGCCTGTATCATCCAGAAAGTGCAGGATAACCATGCGGTTGCCGGCACCATCGTAGGCGCTGCTATAGGCGTGAATGTTGGGGCGGGGAGCGGTGGAGATTGCCGCCGAAGGCTTGCGCGATGGCACCACACCGCGCTGGCTGAGTGTGTAAAGTGCTTTACGGATGGCCTTGCGCAGCCCGCGATCGGAGGTCTGGGCTTCCAGCTCCTGCAGGGTATCCGCAGAGGTAACAGCGGGAGTGGAGGCGAGAGTATTTATCGTTTCGAGATCGATATCTGGCAAGTGAGGGGCCTCTGTTCCGGGAACAATAGTTGCGTCTGCATGGCTTTAGATGCGGGCATTACAGACATCCACCTTATTGTACTGGATAGGTGGGCCGTTACGGACTCGGTTCGGATTGTTGCAGCCTCTCTTGTGCTGCACTACTTATATCCGTGCCAGGTGCCATCCCGGCTGCAGTGCGCCATTTATCACGCGCGCCATCGATATCGCCCTGATCTCTCAGGCGATCGCCCTCCTGCAACACCTGCTGAGCCTGGATCTGCTGCGCCTCCAGCTCGCGTGTGGCATTGCCATTGGTGCCGGCCGTTGGCGGGGGAGCGGAGATATCCAGCTTGCCCGGGAGCTCTACGGTACCGCCAGGAGAGGCCTGCTTGGCGGCGGAAGAATGTTCTTGTGCGCCACGGGTTTCGCCGGCGGCAGCCATAATCTTCGCCAACTCCTGATGTGCCAGCGCACAATCTGGCCATACGTTGAGCGCGGCTTCATAATCTGCCCTCGCTTTTGCCAGATTGCCCTCAAGTTTTTCGGCATTGCCCCGCTGAACGTAGCTGTAAGCCAGGTTTTGTTTCAGGTTGTTCTGCTGGCCGGGGGTAGGATTGCCCTTCCAGGCCGCCTGAAATCTATCTATTGCGGTGTTGTAATCCCCTTTTGCGTAGGCTTCTGCCCCCTGAGACATGAGGCGGCCACCGGCATCTTGCTTCACCGTTTGCTGAAACTTTTCATAGCTGCTTTGCACGGCGATAACGCTCAGGCCAATTACGGTGCCAAGCGCTATGGCTGCACCGAATGCTATGAGCAGCGAGCGCCCGGCCGGGCTCAACGTAATCAGGGGTTTGGGAGGTACTACGGGATACGGGGGAGCGGCAGCATACTGTGGAGGGATGCCCGATCCCTGCGGAGCCTGCACGCCCGGCAGCTGGCTGTTGGTGTAGACAGTGCCCGGCGCCTGTGGCGCAGAGCCGCTGTTGTTCCATGCCCATGGCAGGGCCCCACCCTGTGGTTGTGCGGGCGGGTATGCGGGAGCTGGCCCAGGGCTGTACTGTGTGTTTTGCTGCGGATAGATAACCATGGATGGCGGCGGCGGCGTGTTGCCATAGTAGCCATAGGCGTTTTGTGAGCCCGTGTTGTTGAGGCCCGGCATAGGCTGCATAGACTGGTTCTGCAGAAAGATAGCCGGGGTTGATTCGGCGGCCTTCAGATCGTACTTCATCTGCTCCGCTGAGGCGTGCCGCCGGGCAGGCTGTTTTGCAAGCGCCCTGCGAATAACCTGTTCTACACCCTGGGGTATGCCATTTATAGGCGGTGGCTCCGCATTCATAATGGTGTAGGTTATGGCAATAACGCTATCGCCGGTAAAAGGCTTGCGGCCAGCCAACAGCTCATACAAAAGAACGCCGGTCGAAAACAGATCGGAGCGGAAATCTATCACTTTGCCTTCAATCTGTTCGGGAGACATATAGCTGGGAGTACCGAACACCTGCCCATCGCTGGTAAGGGCGGGCTCTTCCCCGAGGCGCGCAATTCCAAAATCAGTGAGCTTCGCCTGGCCACCGGGCAGAATGTGTATATTATCTGGCTTAATGTCCCGGTGAACAACGCCCTGGGAGTGCGCATATGTGAGTGCATCCAGCAACTGGCATGTTATCTGAATGGCATCACTAACCGGGAAGGCACCACGCACCTGAAGCGCATCTCGAAGAGATTGCCCTTCAAGAAACTCCATCGCGATGAAGTACCGGCCGTTTTCTTCGCCAAAATCAAAAACCGAAACAATGTTGGGGTGGCTGAGCTTGCCCGCCGCGCGCGCCTCACGGTTAAACCGCTCAATTCTGTCCCGGCGGGCCTGCCCGGTAAGCGTTGGGGCGATGTTCAGCTCTTTGACCGCTATTTTGCGCCCAAAAGTGGTATCGATTGCCTCGTAAACAATGTCATTGCTGCGCGCAATTTCACGGACAATCTGATATTTGCCTTTTATTAAATCCGGCAAATGAACACTCCAACTATGGGCGGGTACGAGTTAATTGGGATTAGCCAGCCCTGCCAAACAGACGGCGAAGGCCAGATGCCGGTTTTGCAGATGTTGAATCGGGCGTAGAATCCAGTTGGCCTGGTGCCTCACTTGCCACCGGACGCAAGATATCATCTATACGTATTATGAACACCGTAATATTATCTCTGCCACCGCGGGAATTGGCCAGCTCTATAAACTGGCGTACTGCCTCGGAAGGCGCGCTGGCTCCGGCAATCTGCAGCAGTTCATCGTCCTTAACGTAACCTGTGAGGCCATCGGAGCAGAGCACCCAGGTATCTCCGGGAATGAGATGTGCCTCGAAGAACTCCGGATAAACTTCTGAAGCTGCCCCAACCGAGCGCGTGATAACATTGCGGAAAGGCGAGGTTTCGGCATCTTCACGGGTCATCAACCCTGCGCGAACATTCTCTTCTACCCAGGAATGATCGTGCGTAATCTGCTGGATGGCGCCTTGCCGAATAAGGTAGGCCCGGCTATCGCCAACCTGCGCGATTATGGCACGCTCTTCCTGAAACACAACGGCAGTGAGGGTTGTGCCCATTCCGTTGCGCTCCGGGATCATTTGAGCCAGGTGGTAAACCCTGTCATTTGCAGAGGTAATTGCGTTGTAAAGGGCAAGCTGTACCTCTTCGGCACCATCGTTGTAGTAACCGGAGATAACCAGTTTGGCCGTCATTTCGCTGGCAATCTGGCCGGCCTGTGCACCGCCAATGCCATCGCCCACCAGAAACAGGCAACCGCGTGCAGCCAGCAGGGCCGGATCTTCGGGCTCATACCAGTCGAACTTATCCTCGTTATTTTCTCGTACCTGCCCCATATCGGTTTTGGCAGCGTACTTCAGCACGGGCACAGCGCGTGGTTGGCGGCTCTCATACTCTCGCCAACCGCGAACAAGTTCATCGCGATCAAACTTTGCTGTGCTGTCATCATCAGAGGAGTTCGCTGCAGGATCCATGTCTGCATTCAGCGTCATAGATCTTATCCTTCTTCCCCTTCAACAAGGGGCTCTGGCTCCGTTGCGGGGCCGGCAGCTTCGAAGCGATATCTGGTTTGTCCCAGTTGCACTTCATCACCATCCACCAGGCTCTGCGCCGCATTGGCCAGCAGCTTTGTGCCATTTACGGAGGTGCCGTTGGTGCTGCCAGTATCGGTGATGGTTACGGCCCCATCGGCAACCGTAAACACGCCGTGTTTGCCAGAGAGATAAGGATCTGCGATTACAACATCGCAGCCGGCTTTACGCCCGAAGGTAGTTGTTGTGGCGGGAATCGGGAGATCTTCGCCGGGGCCTTCCAGCTTAACCAGCAGCGCGGCAACAGCTGTTGCAACCGGCTTTTCGGCGGCTTCAGGATAGTCGGCGCTAATATCCTCAGCTTCTGCTGCAACCGGAGCGGCCTCCATGATGGTGGCCTCTGCGGCCAGAATGGTTTGCTCGGCAGCTACGGGGGCGAAGCCCGCTGCAGACACTTCCAGCTTCAGCTTCCAGTTGCCAAACCGAAGTTGATCGCCAGAAACTGCCGGGGCGCTTTCGCCCGCCGCCAGTTTGCGATCTCCCACTCGAGAACCATTGGAGCTTCCCAGGTCTTCCACCAGAACGCCGCTCTCCGAAACCGTGACCTTGGCATGATTGCGGGAGACGGTGCCTTCAGAAGAGAGAATATCAGTGCCCTGTCGGCCAATGGTGTTGACCCCGGCGTGCAGTTTGTAGCTTCGGCCAGCGGCTTCATCTACCAGGGTTGCCGGGCTCGCCACTTCGGCGGGCAGTTCGATGGGTGCATCCGCTTCGGTGGCCGACTGAGAAGCCAGCATAAAGCCACAATCGCCGCAGAAGGGGTCCATCAGAGAAGTGGTAGATTTGCAGATGGGGCATGTGGTGGTGCCGCCAAGCTGCGTTCGATAAGGGTCGCCCCCCATTTGTGTTGCGCCGGCCAGAAGAGGCGAGCCAAGCACCTGCGTAGCCTCGATGTTGCTCATTGGTTTTTCCCTCTTTACCGTTTGCCGCGATCCAGATTAAGCACAGTGCCCATCAGGGTTTTGTCTGCATCGCCGCCGCCCTGGATTGCCTGAATGGCGGCCGTTATTTCGGCCGCCTTGCCTGCCTGCCCGGCCTGCATCATGATGGTTCTGGTTTTCTGAAGCTCTGTTAGCGCGCCCATGGCGGTAATCTGCTGAGTGCGCATGCCCATCATGGTACGCTGCAGGTTTTGTGAGGCCTGGGCGATATCCAGTTCGTTGCGCACCACCGCATTTACCCCGGATGCCACCAGGGCTCTATCGTTTACAAACTCATATACGCAATCTGCAGAGGCCGAGCCCGGTCGATTGTTCACCACATCATCGTACAGCACTTCCGCTTTGGCAATTCGGAAGGTGCCTACCGGGTGCCGCTCCAACTCAAACTCTGCCAGAACCGTGCGAACGGTGCCACGCTCAATATCCGGGAGGGTAACCTCCATGGTGCGGCCCGCAAAGGCCGGCTGCTGGCCATAAACCTGCCGGCCCTGTACCCAGCGTGCCAGCTGAAAACGCACGCGCACGTTTTTTGCAACAATCGTCATCAGGGTTTCCAGCTCTCTGCGGAAAACCTCTGGCAGCAGATCCGGGCGCTGAATATAGTAGTAGTTGCCACCGCTTCGGCGGGCGATGCCGGCCATCAGCTCTTCGTTGTATTCAGAGCCAAAGCCAAGGGCGGTGATGGAGATGCCGGCCGCTTTTTGCTGGCCAACCTGCTGCATTATGGAGTTAAAGTCTTTAAGGCCTGCCGTGGGCTCACCATCTGTAAGCAGTAGCACACGGTTTACATAGCCGGGAGTTTGCGCCTGAACGGCCGCAATCTGCATGCAGCCTGCCACCAATCCATCGTAAAGGTTGGTGGTGTTGCCTACCTGTATGCGCCGTATATGCTCTTTAACCAGCGCCTTGTTGACTACACGGCGCGCGGGCATCAGGACATCTACCTGCTCTTCAAACGTTACAATCGAAAGAATATCGTTTGGCTCGAGCATATCTACCACATACTCGCATGCCCTCTTAACATACTCAATGGGATCGCCCTCCATGCTTCCGGAGCGATCGATAACAAGGCATACGTTGATGGGAGCGCGCCTGCCAACCTGCTGGCCACTGGCTTTAATAACTACCAGGCCATAATCGCGGCTGTTTTCAGAGGCCATGGCATAGCGGTTGCCAGCCAGGCACTCCACCTCTATGGTGGCCATAGGCATGCCCATCGCGGTTCGCCCGGGGTCAAAGCCAGCGCCGGGCATGGCGGTTGCGCCCCCCATTTGCGTGCGGGTGCCGCCAATAACAGTTGGCATCGGCCCGCCGATTAGCTGCGTTCGATCTTCCATCGTCGTCTCTGCCTCTTTCTAATAGCCACTTCCGGGCTGCATGGGCACCCCGGAAGTTTGGCGAGATTAGCCAGCGTTAATCCAGCCGGAAGCGGCTGGAACCAAATTGTATGATATCGCCCACTGTTACCGGTACCGGACCGGAGATGCGCACGCCGTTGACAAACGTGCCATTGGAAGATCCGTTATCGTAGACTACAAGACCAGATGCTTCAAAAGAGAGGCGCGCGTGGTTGCGCGATACGGTGGGTTCGTTAGCCAGCACAATCTGAGAGGCCGGATCTCGACCGACCGTCATATTCTGAGCACTGAGCACGAATCCCTGCCCGGTGAGCGCTCCATCCAGCGCTGTAAGCTGAACAGGCAATCCACCAGCCGAAACGGGGATGGGCGCAGGGGCAAACCCTGGCATAGCCGTTGGGGCGGATTGCAGCGGCACAGAGAAGGCTGGTGATACAGGCTGCACCGCAGAAACCGAGCAAAGGCAGCCGCCGTTGGCATCTTTCGCGGCACCGCAGTAGGGGCAAAGGTGCCCTGGCATTGGCACCGAAGAGGCCGGGCTGGCTGGCTGAACCTCATCGGCGGGAGAGCGAGAGTAGCGGGAAGCGGTTGCTTTCTCTCGAAAGAGGATGCGCTGGCTGCCGATCTGTATCATATCACCATCTCTCAAAAGCTGTTCGCCTTGAGAAGGTACCTGCTTGCCATTAACAAGCGTGCCCTGCTGCGTGCCGGCATCTATCAGCACATGGCGCGTGCCATCTGCGCGGATAGCAGCATGCTGGGCTGCAACAGAGGTGTCTCCATAAAGCGGCACATCGCACTTTTCATCCCGGCCGAGGATGTTCATTGGCTTCATCAGGATGAAATCTTTGCCTTCGTTCCGGCCCGCAAGCACCTTTACCCAGGCGCTTTTCAGCAGTTCCTGAACCAGCCCAATAAAGAAGCCGGTTAGCAACCCGATAGAAATAAAGCCTACGGCGCGCGCCGGGCCACCCACATCTCGGCAACCACCGGCACCCAGCGCGCCACCAACAGGGGTGAAGATGGTTGGAATGATATCGAACAGAAAGCCGCTTACAATGCCGCCCAGCAAACCACCTATCGCACCATTGCGGATGCGCTTGATGGAGCCAGAGGAGATTGAGGAGCCGATACCAACCGCCAGGCCCAACAGCGTTAAACCGGCAGCCCGCGCAATCATCTGCATGGCAAAGGTAAGCACATTGGCATGGTCTGGCATGGTATCCTGCCCGCCAAGGGCATGAAAAATGAGGCCGCCAAAGTTAAACCCAATGCCGCCAAAGATGGTGCCACTTATCAGGCCGGTAAAGGCCCCGGTTCTTATTTTGCGAAAACTGGATTCAGCAATGCCATCGATGGTGCCCAGAAACATGCCAATGATGCCGCCCACAAACAGGGAGAGCATAAACTGTTGTACAGCGGTAAGCGGCACCGAGGTGCAGTTGCCATTTACCCATGTGGCGCGATAAGGGATGAGCGTTTCCTGCAGCAGCCAGCCCAGAAAACCGCCTATTCCGCCTGTTAGAAGCCCAATTGTAATCCGAGATCTCAATCCGTACACTCCACGCCACTATGGCAGAAACAGGGTGGGATCATCAGGCCTCAAACCGGAATCGGGTTTGCCCGATCTGGATTTCATCGCCACTGCGAAGTGGATGCGCAACCCCTTGCTGCAGGCGCACACCATTGAGGAAAGTACCATTGGAGCTGCCTGCATCGGCAATAGAGTACTGTCCGCTATCGTTGCTGAGCAGCGCATGCTGACGGGATGTGCTGGTATCGGAACTGAGTGATACACCGGCGGCGGTATCTCGGCCAATGCTAACCTGCGGCCCAGCCACTGCAAAAATGGTGCCAGAGTAGGAGCCCGCCGTGGCAACGAGGCGTGGGCCAGAGGGAGCGGCGGCGTAAGCAGCTGCTGGTGCTCCGGCGAAGGGTGCACCCCCAAACGGATCGGCGGTGCCTTCTGTAATGGGTGTAATTGGCGGGGCAGCCGGTTTATCAAATGGGGATGGCTGAGCACCATCTGCGGGCTTGAGCTCGGAGGTGTTGACACCGGCTTTTTCCAGCAGGGTTTTGATGTGGCCATTATTGAAGGCCCACAAAACTCCATAGGCCAGAGCCGCAAGAAATCCAATCGCGATGATTATGTTTAAAATCTGGCTGAAGCCGCCTCCCGTTTCGGGAGCAGGCTTTTGCGCGGCAGCCGCTACAGGGGCGGTAGGAGCCGCAGCAACGGGCGCGGTTGGCGCCGGGGTGAGGGTGGCCACATCGGCCCAATCCACCTGAATTACGGGCCAATGCACGCCATCGGCTGGATGCCCCGGCTGAAGAGTATTGATGGACTGAAATGGCGGATGCCCGGCCGCATTTACCGCTACTGTAATGGGAACGCCCATGGGCACAGTGGGAAATTGCGCCACGCCTGCATCCGATGCTTTGAGCGGAAACGCCATAGAAAACTTATGATCCGCGGTGCTCATGGTAACCAGCACATCGGTAACCGGCTTGCCCGCTTTCTGCACGGTAACAAACACGGTTTGTACGGACTTAAAGCTTGCCTCATCCAGCGTAACTGCCCCGGCCTTGATGCCTGCAACGGGGATTTGGGCAACGTTGCCGCGTGTTTTATCCACTACTTCTAAGGTGGCTTTGGCCGCCTCGGCGGGCACGGAGATGGGGGCCGCAACGCCGGGCGCCGCCGCGGGCAGCGCTGCCGGAGCCGTGCTGTAACCTGTGGGCGAGAAGAAACGGTATGTAAACTCCCCGGTAAGGCTCTTTTTTACCTGCAGAACCTGCCCTGCCGGCGCGCCAGCAGAAGTGGGTGCACCCGCAGAGGTGGGAGCGCCCGTTTCCTTATTTTGTGCGGAAGCCGAGGAGGGCGCCATCAAAAGGGCGGCAACTGTTAATGAAAGCGCACAGAAGCCAGCGGCAATCCGGGTGTTCAATACCATGCGTATCCCTCTTCATATGCCGGGTGATGCAGCGGCATGTATCCTATTATCGAAAACCAGGAAAAGCTTATGATGTGGCAGCAAGCCGATGCTGTGTTTCCAGTATCGCTTCGGCAATGGCTGCACCAACATCCCCTGCAGTAAGCCCTATTTCGCCATACTTCCGTAAAGCGATATCACCTGCGAGGCCGTGAATTGCGGCGGCAGCGGCGGTGCAGTGCAGGGCAGAATGTGGATTTAGTGCGCCTTTGCGAGCAAGTGCTGCAAGGAACGCGGCCACTATGCCGGTTAGAGTATCGCCCATGCCTCCAGATGCCATGCCGGGATTACCTGTGGTATTCACC
The DNA here is from genome assembly GCA_903859705.1 of uncultured Chthonomonas sp. Lineage (GTDB taxonomy): Bacteria > Armatimonadota > Chthonomonadetes > Chthonomonadales > Chthonomonadaceae > CAIXIX01. The sequence continues at coordinate 182,026 of CAIONQ010000163.1, read as the reverse complement.
AGGATCTCGCCATCCGGGCCCGCCACCAGGGTATATCTCCCTTTCAGAAGCACCACAGCATGGTAGCGGCGTGCAATTTCGCACACCGATGCTATACGATTGGACTGCACATTTTCCGCACTTGTTCCGAGCAGGCGAGCAGCCTCCCCGGGATGTGGTGTGAGCACCCAAACGGATGTATTGCTCCGGCCCACAGCGATACTGGCATCTGCAGCCAGGATGTTCAGCCCGTCTGCATCCACAACTGCCGGAATATCCAGCTCGGTGAGAATGCGTTTCACCAGCGTTGCGGTGCCTGTGGCCATGGTGAGGCCCGGGCCAATGCAGAGTGCCGATGCACGTATAGCAAAGCTCTTAACGGCATCGAAAGCCGCTTCGGAGATAGCGCCGGAGTGGTCTTCGGCAAGTGGCATCGTCATCTGTTCATCCAGCCGAACTGAAACAGATGCCTGAGCACTTGCGGCGGTTAACACGGTAACCAGGCCAGCGCCAGCACGCTGCGCTGCCCTGGCGGCCATTACCGGTGCACCGGTCATACCGCGAGAACCTGCAATGATACCGACGTGTCCAAAGTCGCCTTTGTTGGATTCCAATCGCCTTGCATCCAGCAAAACGTTGAAAACCGTATCTGGAGTGATCTGCGGAGCCCCCTGTGGCTCAATCAAATCCCAACAGAATCCGATATCAGAAACCAGAATATCGCCGGTATGCTCCGATGCTGGCGGCAAATACATGCCAACCTTCGGTCGGGCAAACGTTGCCGTAAAATCGGCCCTTATTGCTGCCCCGGGGCTTGCGCCGGTATCCGAATCAATTCCCGAGGGCACATCTACTGCTGCCACAACCAGCCGGGGATTGCGCTGCCTTGCAGCATTGATGCTGTGGATGGCAGCTGCAAACGCAGCCCGTGGCGCGCTGCTGAGGCCGGTGCCGAGAAGCGCATCCACGATGATATCTATTTCACCAAACGGGGCGGGTAGCGGCTGCGTTTCAGAATCCCACTGAATAATGGGGCAAACGGCTGTGTTCTGTAGAACCTGGTAGTGCAGCATGGCATCGCCGGTGAGCGCAGCGGGAGAAGCGAGCATGGCCACAACGGGCCTTGCACCCAGCAGTGCCAACCTGCGGGCAATTACGTAGCCATCTCCCCCATTGTTGCCGCCTCCACAGCAGATAAGTATTTGGCGGCCTGCAAGGGTGCCACAACGGGCCAGCAGCGCATCCACAACGGCAGCGCCGGCGCTTTCCATTAGTACGGAGCCAGGGATACCGTACTCTGTGATGGCCCTGTGATCCATCTCCCGGATCTGCTCGGCAGTTACCAGCCGGTAGGGTTTCATTGCTGCGTCCCTTCTGATTGCTGTGGTACCACACGGTATCGCAGGTAGAGTTCATCCTCATCCCGATACACAGAAAGCAGCTGTAACGAGGCGTACTTCCCGGGCTCGAAACCAGCGCCCCCAACGGGGGTTGGCAAGTGCGCCCCACCCTTTATCCTGGGTGCGAGCGTTAGAAACAGTTCATCTACCAGGCCCAGCCGAAAAAGCTGCTCGTTCAGGACAGATCCGCCTTCGCATAGCAGCGATTTTGCCCCGAACTGATTACGTATTATCCCGAGTGCCCGGGGAATGTCCACATCGGTTGTGCCACAGGGTAGCACGGCGGCGCCTGTTTCGGCGGCAAGCCTGCTGCACACGTGTTCATCCAGACTTCCTGGAACAAATATGTGGGCTTTATCCGGGGCATCCGTAAAAAACCGGTTGCTGGTTGGGATATCTCCGGAGCGTGTTACCGTGAACCTGGGCTTCTGTGATGGATAGATTACCTGGCTGGCACGCAGCGTTACGGCGCCAACAATAACGGCATCTGCCTGCAACTGCAGGCGCCGAAACAACAGCTGATCGGTGGCTCCCCCAACCCCTTTCGCACTGCCATGAGCGGTGCCGATGACAATTTTGCCATCGGCAGTGGAGGCCATGTTTACATACACATAGGGCCGACCAGTGGGAGCATCTGGCCAGCTAATATCGGCGTAAACCGAATCTGTATCTGCGGCTGTTTCGGTTAACCGGGTAAGCGTCATCTTTGTTTAGCTGCCTCCGGGCAGTTTGTTAAGTCCATAGATATGGACATCTACTTCTGAGGCATAGTGTGAAAGCGGAGCCGCATCTGGCCGATTGATGCCAGCGGCACGGACCATGGATTCGTTGAGGCTTTGAACCTCAGAAACCTGCAGTGGGTACGGTGTGTGGTACACCTGCCCTCGGTACAGCGCGCCATCGCGGTAGGCATACAGCAGATAGCGCTCGGCAAGAAAATGTTCCAGAGTACCGGGGGTTGCGGGGATAACGGGGCTATCCACAGTGTAATCTACGCGGCACTCTGCGGGCAGTGGCTCTGGCCACATTCTGCGGGTTACGTAATGAACTCGGGTTGAAGTATCGGTTGGATGCTGAACGTCCATCGTCATATCAGCGCGATGGTAAGGCAGCTTCCAGAAGGTGCGCGCAATTTTTACTGCGAGGGAGTTGGCGGCATCCAGACTAAAGAACCACACGCCCGGGTTTTCGCCATTAAAGTGCACATAGGTCCGCAGGTTGGTTTCGTGAAAGTTAGAAATAGGTTTTACTGGGGGTGCCCATACGGGCCGAACGCCCGTCATGGTGAAGGGCACCAGGCCAACGTAGGCCTTGCCCTCAAAAGTATCCAGAGTGAGGCCGGGGGGCAGAATTTTTTGCAGTGGCTCTGCATCAACCACCCAGTGAAGAAAGAGCAAGTTGGCCCAGCGCTGGCGCTGCACAACGCGCTGATTTGTTGGTTTTAAGGTGGGAGTTATTCGGTCCATGGCAATTTGCCGTGTCCCCTCAGGTTCAGAAAGTGCCGAACGCAATCACAAACAGAAAGAGCCACCGGTACCCCTGGGTTCCGGTGGCTCTTCCAAACCATTCTTAATTAACCTTTGGAGACCGCATGGGCGCGAGCGCCTTCAAGCTGACCGGCGGAGCCAAGGTAGGTGTTGCGGCTTGCGATAAACTTGGCATATTCTGCCATGAAGACCTTGCCTGGGGGTCGCAGGTCGAATTCGCCGGGCTTATCGCGGAAGAACTCACGGTGAACGCGGGTCCATACCAGGCGGCCATCGGTATCGATGTTAACCTTGCAAACGCCGAGCAATGCTGCGGGCAGGTACTGCTCGGGATCTACGCCCTTGCTGCCGCGGATATCGCCACCGGCCTCATTGATGCGAGCAACCTCATCCTGCGGAACTGAGGAGGAGCCGTGCATAACCAGCGGGTAGTTGGGAAGCAGTTCCTGAATTGCCTTAACGCGATCGAAATGGATGCCCTGCTGGCCAGAGAACTTGAATGCGCCGTGGCTGGTGCCGATGGCGCATGCCAGGGAGTCGCAGCCGGTAGCCTTAACGAAGGCAAGTGCCTCATCTGGATCGGTTAGGCAAACATTCTTTTCGTCTACCTGAATATCTTCCTCAACGCCACCGAGCATGCCGAGTTCGGCTTCTACCGAGATGCCGCGTGCATGGGCCGCATCCACCACGCGCTTGGTGATGGCAACGTTCTCATCGAATGAATGGTGGGAGGCATCGATCATAACGGAGGAGTAGAAGCCGCTCTCCACGCACTCAAGTGCGGTGGCCTCATCGCCATGATCGAGGTGAACTGCAAAAAGAGCTTCTGGGAAGATAACATCCGCCGCGCGGATGATGGCTTCCAGCATGCGCTTATCTGTATAAGAGCGTGCTCCCTTAGAAATCTGGATAATGAACGGCGCCTGAGAATCGATGCAGCCACGGAACAGGCCCATTGCCTGCTCCAGGTTGTTAATGTTATAGGCACCCACCGCATATTTGCCGTACGCATGTTCAAACAGCGTACTGGTTGGGACAATCATGAAAGGTCTCCTTCAAAACCGCTGCAATTTCGCCATCGTCCCCGCAGTCCCAACCCGAGCTTATCGCTGTGGACTTTCAGGGCATACGAAGCAATCCTGATTTAAGAGCGCCTCGCGCTTATGGCACTTTCAGCTGGCTGTACTGTGTGATTTCGTTCCTCACTATTATGACACAATTGCTCTCTGTGGATCGAAACGACAGCATGCAATAAATAGGCGGTGCGGGAAGCGCCGCCCCGGCGCTAAAATACCAGCATGGCAGCCAGAATCACCCGCGCTGTAGCCTCGAGCTTGCGAGGGGCGTATAACAGCGCCAATCTACAACGACAAATCGTCTCGTCAACGTGAATTTCAACGGGGCATAGTCAACTCGTTAGCACACGGGCAAGCCCGAGGCAGGACCGCACGCCAATCGCCGATCTGGCGATAAAACGCCGGCAAATCTAACAAAACCAGATGCGCTGTAGCCTCGAGCCTGCGAGGGGCGTATAACAGCGCCGAAAGGTACAAACCCAACTTCTTCGCGGCGCATTTGGTCCGTCATTATTCATAAGCAAAATGCGCCAGCGAAATGGGAGGCGGTGAAGGCCCTTTTTCATTTTGCTGGGGGGTTGGGGCGCGCAATCAGCGCCCCAACAGGGGTGTGGGGACTGGTCCCCACTATAAAGAAAACTTACTCTTGTCAGAAAACAGAAACGACCACTAATCAAGCCCAACCCGTTCACTTCAACGGGGCAAAGTCAACTCAATAGCACGAGCACCGATCTGGTGCTAAAAAACAGACAAAACAGCACAGTACACCTGCGCTGTAGCCTCGAGCTTGCGAGGGGCGTATAGCAGCGCTGTAACGCTCAAAGCTCTTTCCCGACCCGCCGCTAAAACAAGCGCCGACCTGGCGCTAAAACACTGGCCAGGCAAGCAAGTTCACCTACGGAGCCGCCTCGCTTGCGAGGAGTCAAGGCTCCGTCTAAGGCAGCAATGCCTCGTTCCAGAACCAAGCCGCGCTGTAACTCTGGTGTTCTCTGAGAGCGCCGAGCGTGCTCGGATCAAGAGGTAGAGGCAAGGAGTGTATGGCCACGCATTACCATGCTCTATTTGTGTTTGTGTGGAGGTGAAGGTTGAATCGCACATGACTCTTATGAAGTCAGTGGTATTATCCTCCTGACCCCTTTTGCAAGATCTCTGTTCTGTGTTGTATGCGTGTTAGTGCTGTAACGCTTTCTGAAAGGAAGGCCGTGAGCTTGAAGGACACCCGGGAAACTGATCCGCAGACGCTGAGCGAATTGAGGCTGCGCAATATGCTGCTTGCCAGGGCTCAGAAGTGCATTCGCAGGGTGCGATTATTGGATTGCCTGCGGCTGGTGCGAAAGATTGAGGAGCTGCCGACTTTTGCGGCCGTTCCTGCCCTGTGCTATCTGCTGAAACGCCCTCGCAATTTCCGTGGCTATCTGGCGTATAATCGCCCACGCTGGGCGAGCATGCGAATTCGATCTATTCAGATGCTGCGCCGCCTGGCCGATGACGATGCAATTCCATCGCTGATTTATGTGCTTCTGCACGATTTGCCGGAAGTTAGGCGGCATGCTGCTTCTGCGCTGGTTGATTTTGGCCCGCAAGCCGGGGAAGCTCTGGCGGATGCCATGTCGACCTCTGCTCAGTGGAACCTCGACGGGATGCTGGATTTGATTGAAACCATTGCAGCCACCGATTATGCCTATGCGGCGCCTGCTATTGCAGCTGTGCTTACGGATTATGTGCCTGGTACTCCTGATAGATGGCTTCGGCGGCATATGTTTGCCTCCGCAATTTGTGGCGCACTGTTTACAACGGTCGGGATGTTCGCAGTGCTTCCATATATTGGCGTGCAGCTTTCAAAGGCAGAGCTATGTACTCTGGTTGCAGCGGTATGGAGCATAATCTCTGTGCTTGCCGGCCTGGTACTTGCGGGAACCGGTTTTTTCAGACGGCAGAAGAATGAAGAACGGTATGCTTTGCAACAACAGGCGGCCGATACTCTGATTATGTTACAGGACGTATCGTGCATTCCAGCACTTACAGACCTGCTCTCCACACGCTGTGCCTTTTCTGCACGGGCCGCAGCGGAGGATGCTCTTAAGAGCCTGCTGCCCCTGCTACGCACGGCCGATAGAGGCATTCTGCACGACGATAATGACAGCATGGGTGGCGGGAAGCGCGTTCATGCGCTACTCCGAAGTTCCGATGGTGCGCTTCTACTGGCAACCGTGCTTGCGCTGGAGGTTGTGGGCACAAGCAGCGCGCTGGCACCGCTGGAGCGCCTGATGACGCGCAAACCACCGCGCACCGGCCGGGATGAGTTTGCGAAAGCAAGGCTGATTGCCCAGCGCGTGCTGCCCTATCTGCGAGACTTAAAACGCCGAGAAGAAGACCCACAGATGCTGCTGCGCCAGGGCGATGGCAGCTATGTACAGAGTAACGAAATGCTCCGCCCCTCTGCCACGCGGCACGATACCCACGGAACGCTGCTTCGGCCAAACTTTGTAGGCATTAAACCTGGTGGAGACGATTCAAACACAGACAGGCGGCGCTGATGGATCCTGATGGGAGCAGCCACGGCAACAACTATGATTCACACGTTGCCCTGCGGCTTACCGGGGAAGCTGAAAAGGCAATTCAACGGCGGGATATAGGGGAAATTCAGCGCATTCTGGAGTGGGCGAACCGTGAAAGGGCACTCGAAGCCGCGCCCGCACTCTGTGCCATTTTAAAAGCCGGTTGTGGCAGAAGAGTAGCCCGGCACTTGCGGATGCCAGCGTGGGTAACGGCCCGAAGCAGGGCCGCAGAGATTCTGGCTAACTACACGGATTCCTCCACCGCAGTTACACTGGCCAGCTCCGTACTGGAAGATAACTCCGATGTGCGGTATGCAGCAGCCAGATCGCTAAGATTAGTGCGAGACAGGCCAGAAGTTGGCCCGATAGATACCGCAGCTTCCATACTTTCTGATTGTATTCTAAACAGTACGCGCTGGAACCATGAGGGCATGATTATGGCCCTGGATACTCTGGGCCAGCTAAAGAGCGGAGTGGGTGCGTCATGCCTTGTATCCATGATGCGTGCACCCAAAACATCGGGCCGCAACCCACGCAAAACGTTTTTTCGCACATTTTGGTTTCTGTTTGTAGGGTTTATTGCACCTGCTTTGCTTTTCGGAAGTGGCGGGAGGCCAGTTACACTTGCAATTGTTGCAGCAGTAACATGTAATGTGCTGGCTGCGATGAGTTTTGCACTGGTGGCGAGCGGATTTCGAAATGCGGCGGATGCAGATAAAAAGGTGTATCGCAATTCGGCCGCCAATGCACTGGCGAGGCTGGCCTACCCGCCAGCAATACCTGCGATTGTGGGAATGTTAGGGTTACGGGCAGCACTCAACCGGCCAGATCAGCTGATAACTGCATTAACCCCGGCCCTGGAAGCCATGACCAGCCGGGATGTTGGATTGTTGGATAGTGAAACAGAAAGGCGACTATCGGGATTGCTGCTGGCACAGTACTGTACTCCGGAGTTGGCCCACGGCATACTTAAAGCGTTGAAAATTGCCGGCACTGGCATATCTCTGCAAGCCGTAGAGAGATTTGCGGGCCGAGACAGTGCATTTAGCGAAGCCTTCATATCCGAATCCCCACGTGAAATGGCTGTGGAACTGATACCTTTATTGCAGGAGCGCAAACGCCATGCCGAAGCTCCAACCAGCCTCTTGAGGGCAGGAACCGCCCCTACCCCTGGCGGCGACCAGCTTGTGCGGCCAGTTGTATGGAAGCCCGGAAGCGACGACGAGGCGGCAAGCTTACTGCGCCCAACTTCGGAAACTGAGAAACAGAACTTACAAAGCAAGAGTACGCATTAGATAAATGACGTTCGAAGTTTTTGCTGAACGCCCGGGAGGTAAGTATGCCGAGGCTAATCTCTTTTGAAACAAGTGAAACGAACAAACCGAAGATTGAGGCAATAACCAACCTGGTTGTGCAGGCACAACGGACCATAGATGCCGCAGACCCTGCTGCAGCGCTTGCCGTGATTGAACAAGCAAGCGGGCTAAAAACCGAAGATGCAGCCAACGCGGCTGGCCTTGTGCTTACTGCTTACTCTCCCGCGATAGTCCGAAGAACAGCCTCGGTAAAGGACCGGTGGCAACAGGTAACCAGCGTTTATCGCGGCCTGAACAGGCAAGAGGGTTTTATTCGGACGGTTCGGCATGACTGGGGATCGCTTTTTATAGCGATTGTCTATCCGCCTGAGGATAGGTTCGTTGCTGTGCGGCAAGAGGCCATAAAGCACCTGGTAAACGCAGGCACAAAAAGCGCCTGCCTGGCCCTGGCATCTGGAATACTATGGGTAACCCCGGCTTTGCAGAGTGAAGTAACTCTGGCATTTGAGAATCTGAACTGCAGTCCAGATGACGCCAACGACCTCGTCGCCTGGGCAATATGCGCCGCTCTGAGGACAGGCGATGCCACCTGTTCATCACCAGTTGGCCCCTACGCTATTGAGCTGCTTGCTAAACTTAGTGCCCCTGCCGGTGTAAAACCGTTATGTAAGTACATGCAGCATGACCCGTTTAAGGGCGTTATCCGATCTAACATGTTGTTGACCGGCCTGGCAAACGCCGGAGCTATTGCCTGCGTAACGGTGTGGAACATTTTTGCTGATGTAAGCCCAGGCCTCAGATTATTCGGGCTGGCGGCGGTAATAGCTAACATTCAACGTTATCGGTTTCAATCCAGGCAGATGCGGAAGATCGCAATGTCCTATGCTCCTGCTGCCTCCCGAGCCCTGGCAAGCATCGCCTCGCCACTGGCAGTACCGAGCCTCTGTGCTCTGGTGCCGCCCTATGCTCGCAAGTGGAAGATAACTGATCAGTTTGAAACAGCGCTGCTGCCTTCGTTGGCCAGCATAACCGCAGAACATGCTGACGTAATAGATCCATTAACCGAACGCCGCCTGGCCAACCTGCTTCTGTGCCCGGGGCTATCTCGGCCGTTGTGCCAGGCCATTATGCATGCCCTTGAGGTTGGGGCAAGTGGCTGTTCGCTAACCCAGGTTACTCAGTTTGTTACTGGTGGGCGCAGGATCAGCAAGTGTGCGGCGGACAGTGGGCTCTCTGCGAGGGCCAGGGACCTTGTGGCATTGCTGACGGAACGCAAGGCTTCCGTAATGGCAAAAGATACCTTGATGCGGCCAGCGGATGTCCCATCAGATACAAATCTGTTGAAGCCATCAGCCGACCCCCATGAACGGAACCAGGCACAACTGCTAAGACACACACAGTCTGTGCCCGTGCAGGCAGCCGCTTCGACAGGTGATAACGGCGTTGCGCCTGTGGAAAGCGTCAACCTTCAGCCTGGAAGCGATGCCGAAGCCCAGGTTAGGCAGCACTACAGGGAACTTGCTGAAACCATTATTTGCAGTATGGACAAAGGCACAGCCCTGGCCGAATTGCAGACAGAAAGCGAGAGGAGTGCCGCCCACAGCGTGCTTGCTGGAAATGCGTTGATGGAGGCAATGCGAGCTAGCAACCGATGGGACTGCATTGGGCTTGTTAACGCGATGCGTGGGTTGAGCCGCATGCACCACAGGGGCGCAGTGCCCATGTTGCTTAAGGCGTTGCAGAAGCCACCTACGCTCCGCGAAGCCCGATTGCGGAAACTTATTAAGTGCTCGCTTGGTGTATTTATTCTGGTAATTCCTGCAGAATTCTGGCTATCTCCCTTTATTCAAGACAGCGGAACAGCCTCTTTCGGCGCCGTGATAACGATATCTCTGTTGGCCTTTATTCTGACAGTAGCAACAATTGCTCTGGGTATTGCGGCTGTTACAGAGGGAAACAATGCCGACATTCGGCTAGCAGCCGTGAACGCCATTGGCGAAATTGGCGATAAGCAGGCCATTCAGCCGTTATTAACAATGCTGGATCAGAAAGCCCCGATATTTCCGATGAAGTACCTGCTGCCGAGCCTGGTGCCCTGCCTGGAATCTCTGGGTGCGGAGGATGAGGCGTATATCGATGCGGAATCCGAGCGAATCATTGGCAAGATGCTGGCATGGGACACCATTGAGTGCCGAACATGCCTGGCGTTACTATATGCCTTACGGTTTGCCGTAACTTCGGCTTCCATTGCCTCGGTTCGTGCGATTATTGAGAGGGGGCTTCCGCATGCATCCGACGCCGATAACAGGCGCGTTTTAGCGGCAGCGGTAGAGGTATTGCCCGTTATAGAAGAACGAAAGCGTCTTGCCGATCTATCTAACCAACTGTTGAGGGCGGGGTCTGCACCTTCGTTCGCGAAGCAGGAGCTTGTGCGGCCTGTAACGGCAGTGCCGGGAGCAGAAGAAGAGGTGAAAAGCTTGCTTCGGCCGACTTCTGGTGCAGGCACGCCCGCCGATAAGGACGTAATGAAACAGAGGCAGTAGTTTGTAGGATGTAACTCTGTGGGCTGGCAGCCAGTAAACCCTACACAGAAAAACGGCCCGGCAGCAAAGGCTTAAACCGCCTTTGCTGCCCGGCCGTAAATTACGGGGCAATGCCAGATTAGATCAGTACTTTGGTACTTTGGGATCTACCTGTTCGCTCCAGGCCATGATGCCGCCCACTACGTTTTTGAGGCGAGTGAAGCCCTTGGCTTTCAGCTGGTTGAGGGCATCGGCGCTGCGCTTACCGCTGCGGCAGTGCAGAATGATCTCGGTGGACTTATCCAGATCAACCGAACGTTCTGCGATTTGCCCAAGCGGAATGAGCGTGGTGCCAGGAATGCGTGCGATGGCAAATTCGTAGGGCTCGCGAACATCAATAACGGTAAGCTTTTCGCCGGCATCCATGCGTGCCTTCAGCTCAACTACCGTAATCTCTTCGTTCTCTTCTACGGCCTGCGGGGCCGCTTCTTCGCCACGAATGCCGCAGAACTGCTGGTAATCAATCAGTTCCGTAATGGTTTTGTTGTCGCCACAAATTGGGCAAGCAGGATCCTTCATTAAGCGCAGTTCTCGGAACTGCATTTTAAGCGCATTGAACAGCATAAGCCGGCCAATGAGCGGGTTGCCCACACCCAGGATGAGTTTGATGGCCTCGTTGGCCTGAATGCAGCCAATGATGCCGGGGAGCACACCAAGTACCCCTCCTTCTGCGCAGGATGGTACCAGCCCGGGGGGTGGCGGCTCCGGATAGAGGCAGCGATAGCACGGGCCTTTTTCTGCCCAGAATACGGTTGCCTGCCCCTCAAACCGGAAGATGCTGCCATACACGTTGGGCTTGCCAAGCAGTACGCACACGTCGTTGGTAAGGTAGCGTGTTGGGAAATTATCGGTACCATCGATTACGATATCGAAATCTTTGACGATGCGAACGGCGTTGGCGGAGGTGAACTCCTCTTCAAAGCCAATTACTTCCACGTTGGGGTTGATGCTGGCGATGGTTTCTTTGGCCGATTGCATTTTAGTGCGGCCAACATCGGCGGTTCCATGGATAATCTGGCGCTGCAGGTTGGTGAAATCCACGATATCGAAATCTACGATACCGATGGTGCCGATACCGGCAGCCGCGAGATACATAAGCAGCGGAGAGCCGAGGCCGCCGGCACCGATGCACAGCACCTTTGCTGCCTTGAGCTTCTTCTGGCCTTCCAGATTAACTTCGGGCAGGATGAGGTGGCGGCTGTACCGCAGGATCTCATCGTTACTGAGCGTTGCGGCAGACTGGCGGGCCGCATCGATAACGGACTCTGCGGGGGCCAGCGGCACATTGGCACCGCCAGAGACACATGGCACAATGCTGAGCTCGGCCGAGCGCATCATTGGAGCGCGCATTGCAGCGTCGCCATTCAGGAGAGTACCGTTTGCAAACGCTTGGAAGGCCGGCTTAAGGGCTCCGGTGCTGGCAAACAGGGTTTTTCCAAGTGCGGGATAGCGTGCGGCAACAGACTTGAGTGCCTGTGCTGCCGTGGTGCCGGTTGCCTCCAGCCTGTTTTCGCCACCGGCAAACCTCTTGAAGGCGGCGGGAATCAATACTACTGCCATGTTTCGAAGGCTCTCCTCAGTAATTTCTTGTGCGCTTTGCATGGCATAATTGCCGGCTGCGCTACTCTCAATTCATGGTTCGCTTCCGCCAGCAGGCAAAAGCTCCACAGTTTCGTTAATAAAGCTCTGGCCATCTTCATCGAGCTGCCAGGCAGATAGCTTTGCAGACCTGCCACCGGGTACAGAAACAATCATGTAGGTGTACCAGGGCGCTGCCCAATCCCTATCGGTAACACTGGGTAAGGCAGGGTGATCCGGATGCGAGTGGTAGAAACCAAGGATCACAAACTCGCCCAGTCGTTCTCTTGTAAGCAGCTCAAACATTGTATCCGGGGCAATTAGATACCGGGTTTCGCTACCCTCACCCCAACTATTAGGCACAGAGTGAAGAGCAGTAACCTTACGGATCTCTTCTAAAGGGTTCGGCCCATCGGAAAGCTGCCCCAGCAGCACGCCGCAGCATTCGTGCGGATATTCTCGTTCTGCATGCTGCCGAATGGCATCTGCGAGTGCGGCATCGATCTGGATCATACCGTACGTGCGCTCCCTGGTGCGGCAGGCAACAAGCCTGCGCAAAAAAGGTCCTTAGAGGATACCCCGGATTCCGGCAGGCGCGCAGAACAGTTGGCAGAGTTGCTGGCCAGCTGTTACTGGTGATAAGGCACATCGCTAATGGTGCCATCCTCATTCTGCAGGGCACAGTAGCGGAACATGGCCTTCAATGGCTCCGAAAAGTTTTCGTACTCTGCCCGAGGAATCTTAATTCTGGTAGGATGGTTTTCGAAGCGAAACCAGCCCCGCGAGTAGACCAGAGCGAGATTTGGGCGTGAACGGCTGCCATTGTTGGGCGTACCCCGGTGCCAAACCCGCGGATCTCGTAGCAGGATATCTCCCGCGTTCATCAGCGGCTTTACCGATGGCATTTTGCGTGCCATCTCCTCAAGGCTGTGCGGCTGAGGAATGAGGTGGGTTGCCCCCGGCCACAGCTCCAGCGGGCCATTATCCACTGTAAAGTCTACGAGCGGCGTGTTCAGAACAATGCTATAGACTGGCATGCCATTGGGAGATTCTGGAAAAGGCAGCCTGCAATCCAGGTGTACAGGCTGAAAATCGGAACCCGGGAAGGGCGTATCCGAAGCAAAGTAGGTGCAGATAATATCTTTACCAAGCAGATTTTCCAGGATGGAGAGCACAACAGGATTTGCATACAACACCGGATCGGCGAATGGCGCGGTAAACGGCATATCCATCTGGAAGCGATTTGCTCCCCGGTTGGAATCTTGCGAGGCACGCTTGCGCTCCACCATTGGATCAAATGCGGCAAGCCAGGCGGAAACCGTTTCTGCCGGGATCATATTTTCCAGGATGACATATCCATTCATCCGGATATCATCTGCCAGCGCCTGAATGTTGTGCATCTCCGCTCCTGTAATTTTCTTTGTCGCCTTCAGACTTAGCGCTTTGCGTGCTCTTTGGAGAATGCTGTGTATTGATCGGCAACCTTCGCTGCTGCTGCATCTCCCTTATGGAAGTAAACACGATAGAGTGCGTGGAGTTTGCCATCGGCAGGTACGGTTAGATCTCCGGCGCCCTTATCTCCCAGGTTAAAATCGTGCAGGCCAAAGGGGTTTACAGTGAAGAGCGAATAATCGCGGGCATGCCAGGTTTGCGGATGGCGGAAATTTGTGGGTGCATCGAAGATGGCTACGCCCCAGGTGCTGCTGGCAATTGGTCCATAGTAATCCACCCAATCGGCATGCTTGCCCCAGGCATCGGTATCTTTAACGCCATTGGAGTTGATGATGTGGCCTGTGCCCGTAACCTTTGGCTTAACGGCGGGGTTGATAGCCAGTGAATCTGGAACGCGCAGCCCAAATACGCCATCTTTGTTATCGCCGAACAGCAGGGGGCCGGCAGTTGGTGTGATGGTTATATCAAAATCGAGCAGGCGCCCACCATCTGGCAGTGCCTGGATGGTAACTATGCGCCTATCCTTTGCGATAAGTTCGCCGGTGGGAAGGTGCCACTCTGTATCTGCCGTAAAGCTGCCTTTTGTTGCCCCGCTTTTTACTGCCGAAATGCGGGTGGTGGTGGTTTTGCCAACGGTGCCCTGCTCGCTCCAGAAATCGATACCGTTTACTTTGCTGTGTGTAAACCAGAGACCACGGTGGTGCGGGTGATCGGTGCTTTCCCCAGGTGCTGCGTTTGGTTCAACGGGCCATCTTCGGGTGAAGTGGTTGCCCTCTGCGTTGAGGATTGGGTAAAACACTGGCTTGTTGGGAGCGCACTGCATGGTGTAGCGAGTAAATAGGCTGCCATCTATCTTTATCTCAACATCCTGCCCTGTAGCTTTAACAGATACACCCGTTTGCGCACTGGCAGGGCCAGCGAATGCTGCCATAGCAACAGTTACAGCAAAAAGGCAGCGACGGGTGATGCGATTGGGAGAAAGATGGGTGGAGGTGTGGGTGCGTGTCATCAGCTTTTGTCTCTTCGTAGGAGTGCATTTCTGCACCGGGTATTGGCGCGCCATGGCGACGTGCCATAGCGCATGAAGACCTGCTGAGCAGGAAAACCCATCCAACAGATCGAAGGTTGTTCTGGAATACACTGCGGTTAACGGCCTGGCCGAACCCGCTTCCAATACAAGCACAGGAGAATCGCAGGATGCCCCTGATTACCGTAGAAGGTGAAGAACCATTTGAGGCGGAAGCCGGCAAGAAGCTCGTCCTCGCTCTGGAAGATGCAGGCATCGACATACTGCACCGCTGCGGCGGGCAGTCTCGCTGCACTACCTGCCGCATTGAGGTGATTTCTGGCGCTGTCCCTGCCATGCAGGATGACGAGAAAGAGGCTCTGGAAGATCCGGAATGGATCGCTAAATACCGACTGAGCTGCCAGATTCGGGTTGAGAACGACCTGACGATTAAAATCATCAAGAGGTCTGCAGCCGAGGGAATTGCACCGGGGCCACGCCCAGAAGACTGATCTTCTTCAGTCTTCCTAAAAGCATACTCGCCGCGGAGGACCAGTTTCCTCTGCGGCGATTACTTTTTCTTGGGTTCAGATGGTGGTGCTGGTAAGATGCAGAGCATTCGGCCACAGTTTTGACACAGCTCTACAGTAGTGCCTACTTTAATGCGGCTGATGAGGGTGCTGGGCAGAGCCATTTTGCAGCCAGAGCAAGCGTTACCATCTTGAACTGCAGAAATGCCAATGCCGGCCCGTGCCAGGCGCAACCGCTCATACTGTTTCACGAGCGCGGGGTCTACGCCCTTCAGTGCTTCTGCTCGAGCGACAATCACCGCCTGGGCCTGAACTTTAACGGCCTCTGCAGATTCCTTGTACAGTGCATAGCGCGCTGTGTAGGCGGCCTTAGCTGCCCTCAGCGCTGAGGCTGCTGCTAATTTCTCTTTCTTGCGCGCATCGAGAGATTCCATCAAAACTATGATTTTATCTTCGAGAGTAGTACGGTGCTTTGCGAGCATCTCTACTTCAGCCTGCATGGCCTGCAGCTCTTTTGGGTTGGTTACCTTACCGCCGTAGAGCTTATCTTCAAAACCTTTGCGCTTTGTTTCCACCTGCTGCTGTTCAAGCTCGGTATCTTTCAGTTCGCCGGTGGTACGATTAAACTCAGCAGTGGCAGCACTCGCTGCTGCTTCTGCTTCCTGGAAAACTACCTTTTCCTTGCTGCCGGAATCGAGAACGGAAAACTGCCTTTTTAGCTCATCCATGGCGCTATCCTGCACCTGGAGGGCATATAGAGCTGCAAGCTTCTCTTTCATGCTCATTCCTTGTCTTTTGCTATGTTCTTCTGTCAGAATTCACCATTCTCTGAAGAAAGCCCTGCGTATATCTCAGTCATACATATGTTTGGTGGCACACAGACGCCTAAATAGAGCCTATATTTATCTGTGTATTCGTGTCTATTGTGCCTTAATTCGGCGATTACTGCAGGAAAAGTGTTAATGTAGGCTATATTGGAGCATAGTGATCGGTTTGCAATGCCCCATTCGACCCTTGCCGCGTTTGACGCCCAATGGCCGGTATGATATAATTGCGGCAGTTTTCTGCTCTTATTTTTAATCAGAAATAACCTATTTCAATTCGGCGCATATTGGGCGGCTTGCCGCAGCAATACGGGAGCTGGTTTCATGTCCGGACATTCAAAATGGCATAACATTCGCCTGCGTAAAGGCGCGCAGGACGCTAAGCGCGGCAACCTCTTCACCAAGTTGGCAAAAGAGATTATTATGGCCGCTAAGGGTGGCGGCAACCCGGATACCAACCTGAGGCTCCGCCTTGCTATTCAAAAGGCGCGCGGTTACTCGATGCCTGCGGATAACATCAAGCGCAGCATACAGCGTGGTACGGGCGAAGTTGATGGTGCTGCCTTTGAAGAGATTATATACGAAGGTTACGGCCCGGGCGGAGTGGCTGTGCTGGTTGAAGTTGCCACCGATAATAAGAACCGCACAGTAGCCAACATCCGAAACATCTTCGGAAAAAATGGTGGGCGCATGGGTGAGATGGGCTCGGTTGCTTACCGCTTCCGCCCTATTGGGTTGATTACGGTTCCAAAGTCTGCTACTGATGAAGACACCATCTTCAGTGTGGTTCTGGATGCTGGCGCCGAGGATGTGCGCACGGATGACGAAGAGAACTTTGAAATAGTATCTTCCCCTGGCGATTTTGCGGCTGTGAGACAGGCACTGGAAACTGCTGGCTTACCAATTACTTCGGCGGAATATACTATGGAACCGGGTGATACTGTACAGCTTGACGTGAAAGATGCCACGCAGATGATGCGGCTGATGGAGCGCCTTGATGACGATGATGACGTGCAGAAGGTGCATGCCAACTTTGAAATGACCGACGAAGTTATGGCGGCAGCGAGCGAATAAGCTCTAAAGCGCGTCTAATATATTAGAAATAATTGAAACCGGGCCGCGCGGGCCGACGTACAGTTAACTGCCAAATCGCCCGCGCGCCGCATAATTGGCGTGCCATCCGATGCACCGCAAACAGTGTGTGCATTTAGATTGGCAGCCTCTGGCAGCACACTCGCAGACAGATCCGCGCCCAGGCTGAGCTGCACAGCCGCCGGGCCTGATAGACATGATCGCGGAGGAACCGCATTTCACCATGTACTCGGGACTGTCATTAAGCTGTATAAAACCTTTGCTGTGCCGCCTGACAAACGTCTGTGCCGCCACGGCTTTGCTTTGTTCGCTTCCAGTTGCTTCACGCGCTGTTGATATCGATGCCATTATTGGCTTCGGGCAATCGGTACCGTCTCGGGCTGTTTATCGGCCAGAAACGTGTACTCCCGTAACGGTTTACTTAACCGGTGCCGGAGTAAAAGGCGAGTGCCAGCTGCAGGTGCTTGTTCGTAATGCAGACCAGGTTGCCACCTATTCCCGTAGAATTACCCTGCCTGAGGGCCAGATAAAAGAGGCCCGCACGGAGGGTTTTGTGTTCCGGCTAAACCCACTGGATTACTCCATGGGGCGCATGAGCAGCACCTCGGAGGTCACCATCCAGTTGTTGAATGATGGCCGGCAAATTGCGCATAAGACGGTTGCATTGCCCCTCGCGACTTCCTCGGACAGTTACAATGTGCTGGCGTTAACCCGAAGCGGTTCCGGGCTTAATTTTTTAACTCGGAAAAAAATGGGGCTGTTTCACCGGCACAGTGATTCCGAAGAGACTTCTAATTCCCGCCCCAGTGCCTCGCCTCAGCAATCCAACAACGGTGTAAACCCGAATGCTTCGCTTACGCTGGCATATACCCGCCCGGAATCTTTGCCCGTAAATGAGCAGGGTTACGATATGGTGGATGCTATTGCCCTGGCAGATATGCCTGTTGATGGCCTGACAGAAGCACAGACTTCTGCACTTAAAGGGTGGGTGCGTTCTGGCGGATTGTTGATACTCTCCGGCGGTGGAGATATGGCACGCCTGAAATCCCAGTTCTGGCAAGAGATGCTGCCCATTGCTCCAACCGGCTCTGGCACGGCAAACGATCTGCCGGAGCTATCGAGCAGATATCACTGGCCAATAAAATCTGCAGTGCCGTTTCAGATTTTGAAGGGCAGTCTAAAACCGGGTGCACGCGTATTGCTTGGATCTGCCGCGAATCCGCTTGTAATTGCGGCGCCTTATGGTGCCGGAACTGTTGTGCTTACCACATTTGATTATCAGGACCCCACCGTACGCAGCTGGAGTGGCGGCCCATTGCTGTGGCGAGACCTGCTTAAATGTGGGAACGACATGGTGCAGGCGCGAAACACGCTGCGCAGTGGTACCCGAAACGGCAGCGCCGCAATGTTGGTGGCAGATGCTCTTGCGGGCAGGCGAGCAACCAGCACCCCTGCGTTTTACACCATTGCAATATTCCTTGCTGCGTACATCATTTTGCTTGTGCCAGTTAGCTACTTTATTTTGAAGCGCATCGATAGAAGAGAGCTTGCGTGGTATACAGCCCCCGCTCTAATCGCTGGTTTTACACTAGTTTCTTATATTATTGCAATCTCAATAAAGGGTGGATCTCTAACAGTAAACCGGGCCGCTGTGGTAGAGGGCCAGGCTGGATCCCCGATATATGCTGGCTACGGGCAGTTTACGGTGTACTCACCCAAACGATCCACATATGATGTTAGTTTGCGTACCGCAGGCGATACGGAAACCGGCCTTCATGAGGTAGTGCCGGGAGAGCTATTCCACGCACAGTCTCTTGGTGGTGAGATGGTGATTGAGCAGGATGGCGGCACGGTGCTGCGCGGGCTGCAGATTGGCCTGTGGGATAAGAAGAGCTTTGATATGCCGGTGGCAATAAATGCGCATGGCGCCTTTGATGCCACGGCAGTTATGGTGGATGGAGCCCGCGCCAAAGTTACCGTAACTAACAACAGCAATATCTCTTTGAGAGACTGTGCATTGATGAATGGCGATTCTCCCACCCCTGTGGGAGACCTGCCACCCGGTAAATCTGTAACGGCAACGGTGAAGTGGGCAAGTGGATCTAACTCCAGTGTGATACGTATCCCTGGGATGAGCCAGGGAATTGATGCAGATTCCGATTCCCCTGAAAGCACGCGGGGCAGAATACGCTCTGCGGTAACACAGGCCCTGCAAGACAGTGCTTCTGGCCAGCGGTATGGCTGGATGAATAATGGCACTGACGGCTCCTTCGGCAAGACTCCCAACATTCTTGTTGGCTGGTTCGACGATCCCCTGATGCACATAACCGTTAATAAATCGGAACCGCAGGGTGTGGAAACCAACGTGTTTGTGCTGCACCTGCCAACCCCGGAAAAGGCCGGTTACCAGATAGAATCCGGAACCAACCCCTTTGTGCTTGAAGCAGTGCTTGCGCTGGACGATGAGCAGCAGCCCGGAGCAAAGCCGAACCCGGCAAAGGGGAAACCGTAATGTTTGAGAACCCCGTGCTGCGTAAAGAGCTTTTTCTGCGCCTGCGTATTCGGCAGATGAGTGTGCTGAGCCGGTGGATTGGATCGATTACGGCAGGCATTCTCATATCGTGGATTTATATCAGCATACTGCGCTGGGTGTTTACTGATGCCTCTTCGCGTACTGGCTCTGATGTATGGAGTGCCTGCATTGTTTTGCAGGTGGCTATTACCTGCTTGCTTGCGCCGGCGGTGGCTGCAAACTCTATAACCCAGGAAAAGGAACAGCAAACCTGGGATATGCTGATATTTACCCGGCTTACACCGCAAGAGATTGTGTTTGGTAAGCTGATTGCGCGGTATGCAGTTCTGATATTCATCAATATGCTGTTCATGCCAATTCAGCTGGCAGGGTGGATGCGCTCACCACATGACGTGACATTTCTAACTTTTGGCCTTACCGAGATGCTGTTGCTGATATCCGGGCTGTTCTTCACTACATTTGGCCTGTTTATGAGCTGGCTGTTAAACCGAACACTGTTTGCAATTATGTGTTCGTACAGTTTTGTGGTTGGCGGCTTGATTATTATAACAAGCCTTATTACCGCGATGCTCTCCTTTTTTGCCGCAGATGATATGTTTACGAAGAGCCCGCTAATGTGGCTGAATCCTGTGATGATGACGTATGAGGCGATGAACCCGCACGATAACGCAAACACAGTTTTCTTCCTGGCGTTCGGATTGCTTTCCTACCTGATCCTCACCGCCCTGCTGGTGTGGCGGATGGTGGTTGGCTTTCGCCGTTTTGCGCTCATGGCGTAGTAACTGTTCCATTAGAGACCCTCCGGGAGCTATGAACCCATGCCGATGATCGAGATTAAACACCTTCGCAAAGAGTACCGTGAAGGTTCAAAAAGCAAAGTCGCCCTCAAAGGCCTCGACCTTGAGTTAGAAAAAGGCGACATCTTTGGGTTTATTGGCCCAAACGGGGCCGGAAAAACTACTACCATCAAGATGCTTGCTACGCTGCTGATACCCACAGCCGGGGCTGCATCTATTGATGGCATTGATGTGGTGAAACACCCGGAGCAGATACGATCTATCGTGGGTTACATGCCCGACTTTTTTGGAGTTTATGACGACATTAAAGTGTGGGAATATCTGGACTTTTTTGCAGCCGCGTACCGGTTGCCGCGCGACAAGCGCCCTGGAATTATTGATGAGGTGCTGGCACTTACGGACCTTACAGAGAAGAAAGACTCCTACGTTGAGTCGCTCTCTCGTGGTATGAAACAGCGTTTGTGCCTTGCTAAAACGCTTGTTCACGACCCCAAGGTGATGCTGCTTGATGAGCCTGCCTCGGGCCTGGATCCGCGCGCACGCATCGAAATTCGTGAACTGCTAAAAGAGTTGCAGGCGATGGGGAAAACCATAATCGTATCTTCTCACATCCTGCCAGAGATGGAAGAGTTCTGCAATAAGATAGGCATTATTGAACAGGGCGAGCTTATTGTTGCAGGCGATGTGAATACCATTGCCCGCCAGGTGCGTGGCCAGCACAATATTGATATTTCTATTGTGGAAGATCTGCCGCGCGCTATGGCCATTCTGGAAGGAATGACCGATGTGGTGCGAGAGGTGAAGATTACAAGTGGTGTGCGCGGATCTCGGCGAGATGAACAGGGCACACAAGCCGATGCACCCTCTCAGCTGCTGCAAAAAACCGATACATCGGGCCGGGGCGGCGTGCTGCAGATTGGTTATGTTGGCGAGCCCGATTTTGAGTACCTGGTTCTGCAAGCACTAATTCAGAATGGCGTGAAGGTGAAAGCCTTCTACACGCCTGAAACAGATCTTGAAGATGTCTTCCTGCGCGTTACCAAGGGGCATGTGGCGTAGGTTACGGCCTGATGGGGAGCTTAGCGATGTCTGTTTTCTCCAGACTTATTCCGGATAACCCCGTACTCACCAAAGAGCTGCGTGTGCGCATGCGTGGCTCACGGGCATACTGGATTCTGCTTGGCTACCTCGGGTTTATTGCGGTGCTGGTGTTGGTGCGTTACAACTCTTTTCAATCGGCAGTTACCTCGATTGGCGCGGGTGGATCTGCATCATCATCTATTGGCACGGAACTGTTTAACTGGATTATGATTCCCCAGGTGTTTCTGGTGTTGTTCATAACACCCGCTATCACCAGTGGATCGCTTACGATTGAACGTGAACAGCAGACCATGGATCTGCTAACGTTAACGCGCTTAAGCAGGCGCGGCATTGTGCTTGGGAAGCTGATGTCTGCCGTATCATTTACGGCCCTTCTTATAATCTCTTCGCTTCCGCTGATATCCATCTGCTTTATGCTTGGCGGCGTAGACCCTCTGCAAGTGTTTAGTGCATACATGATGATGCTTGCTGCCAGTGTGTTGATTGGTTCCATGGGAATAATGTGGTCTTCCGCAGCACGCACTACCACCCAGGCAGTGATGTTAACCTACTTCACGCTATTCTTGCTGTTTCTCTTCGTCTACGGCTCGTTTATGCAGGGGTTAACGCAGAAGTTCGCACCAACGGGTCTCCCATCAGCCTCCGAAACAGCTTTTAACGCGCTGTCACAATCGTGGTTTGGGAATCAGTTTATCGGCTTTAGAGTTCCTGAAGGGTTTGGCTTCGCAGTATTTAGCCTGCTGTGTGGCACGTTGATGACAAGCGTAGCCACGGCCCGCATTGAGATGTTTCCAGACAGGAAGGCAGGTACGCTGCGTGCGCTAACGCTGCTGCTGATCTCCTTACAGGCCTTCAGTGTAGCCAATTGGTGGGTAAGTGCCTGGTATCACCGAGGATCTCGAGTGGTGATGACGGCCGTGCAGCCACCGATTGGGGCGATGATAATACCGTGCATCGCGCTCCTATTGCTTGTGCCCATATTTGCAACCGGAGAAGTGGCATCCTTTGAGGCCCAACGAATCGGGAAGTACTTGCGCTGGTCTTTTTCCCCGGCAGGGTTCAAGCGCGGCAAACTTGGTTCTGGCATCCCCTTTCTGGCAGTAGCAACTCTGGTAACAGTGTGCGCCTATTGGCTGGCATTTGTGCCTGTTGGCAAAGCGGGAGCTGCATTCCATTCCGGGGCACTTTCGCTTGGCCTGCCGGGCCTGCCACCCCCTGCTCCGATTAATATAAATGGGCAGCCAGGGGAAACTGTTACGGTAACCGGGCAAACGATGTCGATATCACGAACCAATGGTTCGGCAGTAACGGCAACAAAACTTCCGAACGGTGGCATACAGGTGAACCGCACGGATCCCAATGGGATGGCTACCGTTAGCATACTTACTAACTGGCCCGTGGATATGCCTGTAATGCCGCCACCGCCGCCTGCAAGCACCCTTGTTGCACCGCAAACTGGAGACATGCTGCAGGCCACTGTAGCACTGCTGGCTACTATTGTGGGGTTTGGCCTGTTCTGTGTGCT
Organism: uncultured Chthonomonas sp.; assembly: GCA_903859705.1. GTDB lineage: Bacteria > Armatimonadota > Chthonomonadetes > Chthonomonadales > Chthonomonadaceae > CAIXIX01. The sequence goes on along the minus strand of CAIONQ010000163.1, from coordinate 159,190 downwards.
GTGTTCGGTTGCATTCAGAAGCCGGTGGGTGTCTGCAGTTGCCGGATATGTTCTGCTGGCGATATTGTGGATAGTGCCCGACGTTAGTACCTCTTATACAACCAGTATGAAGGACACAAGCATCTGGGCTAACCTGGGGTACCTGAACCCGATACAGGTGTTTTCACAGATCTGTGAACCGGCTAACTACTGGCAAAACCGATTTCTGATGTTCGGACATACGCCCATGTGGCAGGTGTGCACTCTTGCCTGGGGGGCACTATCGGTACTTTTTCTGGCTCTGATCCTGATATTTGTGCGCATTATCGCGAAAGAGAACGCTCCCATACCGTACGAGGAGCTTGTTCAGCTGGCCTGATAGGCAAGGAGAACCCGGCATGCAGGAAACACAATATGCATCGGGCCAATCTGGCCCGCCCAACCTTTCCGTATTGCACAAAGCCATACTTGGGGCAAGGCGCCGAATTGTAACCAGACGCGTGCTGCGCCTGTGTAGCAGGGTGCTTTGCGCCATATCGATACCCTGTGCCCTTTCGGTTGCAGCTAGCAAATTGCGCTGGATAGAGCAGCCCTCCCCCATAGTGCTGGGCGGGGTAATGATAGTTTCTGTTATAGCCGCTCTTATTTACGCACTTACGCGGCCACTGACGGATATTGATGTTGCGCGTATCACCGATCAACGAACCGATTTGAAGGAGCGCCTTAGCAGCGCACTTGAGTTTAGCGGGCAGGGTGTTGCGGCAGATGCACCGTTTTACCATGAGCAGTTTGCCGATGCAGAACATTATGCAGGTGTGATTAACCTGAAGATGGCATTCCCGGTAAAGATAACCTGGGAAACACCCGTGGGTGTAGTTTGCGCACTGGCTGTGTTTCTTACATACTTCTTGCCGACTTTGCCCATGTTCTGGACTCCGCAACACAAACTGGAAGTTGCGGAGGTGAAGAAGCGCGGCATTGAGATTGAGAAGCTTGCGAAAGACTCTGAAAAGGCAGCCGACCAGCAGAAGCTAGATGAAACTCGTAAAGCTGCTGCCGAAGCGCGTAAGCTTGGCGAGGAGATGAAAAAGGGCAAGATAGACAAGAAGCAATCACTTGTGGCCCTTTCAAAGCTCACCAAGAAGATGGAAGAGACGCAAAAGCGGATGGCGGAGCCTGTTGCCAAGAAGTCTCTAGCCGAGGCTCATAAAGACTTTCAGAAGGCCCTGGATAAGATGAACCAGGAGAAGAAAGAAGAAGAGCAAAAGAAGGCTGAGGAGATGAAAAAGCTGGCCTCCAAGGGGCAGCAACCGCCGCGCGATATGCAGAAGCCAGGCGATGAGAAGAACCCTCAGCAGAAACAGAGCGAGGCTATGCGCGAAGCGAAACAGTCGCTTCAGAAGATGGCAGACGCGCTTGCGAACCAGGATCACCAGCAGATGAAAGAAGCGATGCAAAAGCTGGCCGAACAGGTTCAGAAGGGCGAGATGTCCAAATCTGAAATGAAGCAGCTTCAGCAGGCCATGCAGCAACTATCTCAATCTCTGAAAGATACCAATCAGCAACAGGCAGCAGAGATGATGCAGCAGGCCTCTGAGATGATGCAGGGCAGCAGCATGGATTCCAAAACACTGCAGCAAGTGGCGCAGATGATGAACCAGGCCGGCAAGCAGATGGGCAAGGGGCAGCCTTCAAGCATGATGCTTGATTCTAAGGCACTTGGTGATCTGGCACAGATGCTAAAGGATGGCCGCCTGACGCAGCCGATGGGCAAGGGTGGAAATGGCAACGGCGGCAACGGACCCGGCAGAGGTTTCAACGGTCATGGCGGGCCGAGCACCGCTATGAAAGACCCGGGTGCCACGAACCCAATTCTGGTTGCAAAGGGCATTCCCAATGCAAATGGCGGCAAGGGTAAACAGGGCTCTGCTGCAGAGTTTGCCAAGTATCTTGCTACGACATCTGCCGGGCCAAAGAAACTGCCCAACGGCAAAGTTGCTGGCGTACGCAGCGAAAATGGCAACGAGCTACAGATGTCTATGACGGGTGATCCGCAGGCAGCGCGCAGCAACTCGCCCTATTACCAGGTTGTGCAATCCAGCAAGAAGCAGGCTGAGAGCACCCTGGACAAAGAGAATATTCCCGCTTCACTCAAGAAGCAGGTTAAAGACTATTTCGATAGCATCCGATAGCTACAGGAGCCCGTATGAGCGACATTGAACGCGAATCCGTGAGTTTTATCGCCGACTTCAACCGCGTAAAAGCTGAGATAAGCAAGGTTATTGTAGGCAATGAGCAGATTATTGACGGAGTACTGATCTGCCTGCTGGCTGGAGGGCATGCGCTTCTGGAAGGGGTGCCTGGCCTGGGAAAAACGCTGCTGGTACGCACCCTATCGCAGAGTGTGAGCTTAACGTTTTCACGCGTACAGTTCACCCCGGATCTGATGCCTGCAGACATCACCGGTACCAACATTCTATCTGAAACGGCCACGGGGCAAAAAGAGTTCAAGTTTCAGGCAGGGCCGGTATTCGCCAACATCGTACTTGCCGATGAAATAAACCGCGCCACGCCAAAAACACAATCTGCAATGCTTGAGGCAATGCAGGAGCATGCGGTTACGGTGGCTGGAATTCAGCACAGGCTCAAGCAGCCATTTCTTGTGCTGGCAACCCAGAACCCTATCGAAATGGAAGGTACCTACCCGCTGCCGGAAGCACAGTTGGATCGCTTTCTGTATAAGCTGCTGGTTAAATCGCCGACATTTGAGGACCTGGCAACCATTATCGACCGAACAACGGGAGTACCGCAGCAGGAGATTGAGGCCGTAATTGATGGCGAAACCATTCTGAAGATGCGTGCTCTGGCTCGTGAAGTGCCGATGGCACCATCGGTGCGGGAGTTTGCAATTCGGGTAGTTCTGGCAACACAACCAGATTCTCCTTTTGCACCCAACAGCGTGAAGCAGTTTGTAAGGTTTGGCTCCAGCCCCCGCGGTGCCCAGGCCATTGTTACCACTGCAAAGATCAAGGCATTGCTTTCTGGCCGTTTTAATGTTGCTCTGGAGGATATTGCCTCTGTAGCGGTGCCGGCACTTCGCCACCGGCTTATCCTCAACTTTGAGGGCCAGGCAGAAGCAATAGAGCCAGATACACTCATCGAGGACATTATTAAGAAATCTCAGGCAGAAACAGCTCCGAAAGTGGGAGTGTAGTTTCTGGCCCCGGTGGCTTAATCACAGGGCGCTGCAACACGCAAACTATTACAATAACATGAAGTGGGAGGGGGCATGGTGCTTCCCTCTCGCTTGTGTGCAACGGCCCACCATTTGATGTGAGAAATACTGCAGAATTGGCCCCCCAGTTTGCTGCGGTAAACATCGGCATTCCCCCACCCGGCCGATTGCTTTCCACCCTATGTTCGTTGGTTCAGGTACAATTCGAATAGGGATGCAGCTACCATCCGGAGCGGCTTAAAGCGTGAAATGTGCGCGGAAGTCTGCTGATCCGATGGGCTATGCCGCCTGGATGATTCGGTTTCGACCGCACCATAACTGAAAGAGCCGTAAACCTTGCTGCTGCCATTTCCCGAAAACAGAGTTCCAGCTATTTCGGCGGCCGCAACACGAACTCTTATTGCGGTTACTGCTGCGGTTTCTGTGGTGCAACTCACCATAACTCGTAACGCAACACTGCCGATTGCCGGGCTATCCCACGTTCTTGGCTTTACACCCGCCCACTTTAATCCACTCTGCCTAATAAGCTACACGTTTATCCATGCGGATGCCTCTCATTTGTTGTTGAATATGTGCTACCTGCTTGTATTTGGGGCAGGTGTAGAAGCGGCGGTAGGCAAGCCCAGGTTTCTTGGGCTTTATTTTAGTGGAGGAGTGCTTGGCGCGTTGCTCCAGGCTCTGGTTGCGTTGCGCATGCCGATACTGCTGAGCCCGGCATCTGCCATTCTTGGCTCCTCTGCGGCATGTTCTACCCTTATTGGCGTTTACGCAGTGCGATACTATCGAGATAGGATAAGATTTGTAGGGCTACCGTACAGGCCAACAGTAGTTGAACTGGTGACAGTGTTTCTCACCATTGAAATAGGCGCGGGCATCTGGCAGATATTTAGCGGGCAATCTCAAGATGGCATTGCACACTGGGCCCATGTGGGCGGATTTGTGTTTGGCCTGTGCTGCGCATATTTGCTAAAACTGGATGATAGAGGCACTACTGCTTACTGGCAGCAGGATGCAGCAACCGCGCTGGATAACAGTTTGCCGGGTGCAGCAATACAGCGCCTTGAGCAGCTGATTGAGCGCAACCCGGATTGTGGTGAAGAGCGCATACATCTGGCCGAAGCCTGGCTTGCATATGGTGATATGGACCAGGCCGCCGATGCATGCCTGGATGCGATTAGAATTCATACCGGGGCTGGCCGGAGGAAAGAAGCTGCCAGGGCGTACCGCGCAATTCGCGAGCTGGCAGCAAAGAGCGATTCTACCGATAGCGCTGCCCGGTGGAACTCTCCGCTTATGCCAGATCTGACCCCGGCGGAGTTGTTTACCGTTGGCCTAAGCCTGGAAGAAGAGGGCAATCTTGCCGATTCGGCGGAGGCGCTACGGGCGGTTTCGATACGCGTGCCGGGATCTGCAGAGGCCGAGACGGCTCTGGTACGGGTTATTGCAATGTATGGCGGGCTGCTAAAGCGCGCTGAAGAGGCCAGAATTCTGGCACAGCTGTTTTTGGAGAGCTACCCAAACAGCCCATTGCGGCCGCGCGTGCAGGAGATGTTGAAGCAGCTATCCGGCGCGTAGCATAATACATTGGTGAGTGCAATGCCCGGCAAGTGGCATATATAGAGAGGTTATAACAGTGCAGGTAAGAATGGATTACGGCAAAACTGGGATGCTGGTGGAACTCCCGCAGGAGAATGTGCAGGCGATACTGGGCTTGAAGCCGGCCGCTGCCATCGCAGACACATCTGCAGCCATTGCCGCCGCTCTTGCTGCGCCCATTGGTACCCGGCCCCTTGCAGAGGTGGCCAACGGGCGTAAGAATGCCTGCATCGTTATTTGCGATGTTACTCGCCCGGTACCTAATAAGCTATTACTTCCACCTATTATTGCAACCCTTGAAGCCAGCGGCATCGCCAGGCGTGATATCACAATTCTGATTGCCACGGGCACGCATCGCCCCAATTTGGGCGACGAATTGGTGGGGTTGGTGGGTCCAGAAATAGCATCCAACTATACCATCGTTAACCACGATTGCAAGGCCGACGATACGCATATCGACCTCGGCGTATCTCCCAATGGAGTTCCCGTTAAGCTGGACAAGGTGTATGTAGAGGCAGACCTGCGAATAACAGTTGGCCTGATTGAGCCACACTTTATGGCGGGCTATTCTGGTGGCAGAAAGTTAATTATGCCCGGAATCGCATCGTTTGAAACGGTGAGTAGGTGGCATTGCCCTCGTTTTCTGGAATCTGAATTCGCAACCAACGGATGCATTGCGGGCAACCCGGTGCACGAAGAATCATTTGCCATCGCTTCGATGGTTCGGCCGGATATGATAGTGGATGTCACTCTGGACGAATCCAACCAGATTACCGGCATATTTGCTGGTGACCTGAAAGAGGCATGGCTGGCAGGCACCAATTTTGCATCGCAACATGTGGTATCTGAGCTAGAAGCACCGGCAGATATTGTGGTGACTTCTTGTGCCGGCAGCCCACTGGATGCCACATTCTACCAGGCTGTAAAAGGCATGGTGGGTGCCATGCCGGCGGTAAAACCGGGCGGCGAAATAATTATCGTATCAGAGTGCAGCGAAGGTGTTGGCAGCAAAGACTTTACAGATGCTCTGCTTGAAATTGAAGATCTAGAAGAGTTTGTTGCCTACATCAGCCAGCCAGGGGTATTTGTGCCGGAGGAGTGGGAAATTGAAGAGCTTGCTAAGGTGGCTCGGCATGCCTCGATAACCTGCATTGCCAGTGGCATACCTGCCGAAACGCTTTCCAGGTGTTTTGTTACTCCCGCTGCCAGCGTTGAAGAGGCCGTTTCAGCGGCACTATTAAAGCACGGAGCTAGCGCAAAGATAGTTGCTATTCCTCGCGGGCCGTACGTGATTCCAAGAGTATCTTAAATGGCGGAGCCCCTTAGACGTGTTGAGCGCATTAAATGTTCCACAAATACTGGCGAATACTATGACAATCGACTATGCTCGCTCGGCAATTTGCTTGATTTTGTTTAAGGAAAGTGATATACTTGCCGGACTGAACCTGCCGTGTGGGTAAGGCGAGCCGGGCAGGCGGCGCAGTACCATACCCGCGGTCACGAGCTGCGTGTGGGAGATAGTTAGCCGATGGCAACCAATGCCAATGCCTATTTTGAGCGTGGTCTGGCCTTTAAAGTAGAGGGCAGATACGACGAGGCCGTTGTTGAGTTTCAGCAACTCCTGGTGGAAGAACCTAACTCCTGCGATGGACGTTACCAGCTTGGGCTGGTATACGGGTTTACCGGGCTTTTTGACGAGTCGCTGGATGAGCTACGGCGCGCCAGTGTGCTTGCCCCGGCACGCATAGATGTTCGGCTGGACCTTGCACTTACATTTACCATGCTTGGGATGTATGATGAAGCAAAGGTAGAGTTTGAAGAGATATTGCGCAGGGAACCCAATAACAAGCGCGCTCTTGAGAGCCTGAGTTTTATCACACAACCATCGTGACCTCCAGCAATGCCGGCAACACCCCTTCAGTCCCTGAAGAGTCTTCTTCTACACACCCACTCACGAACAAGAGTTTTCGACCGCTCCCTTTCTGGCTGCCACCCGTTTTCTATCTGTTTCTCTCGGTAATATTTCTGTACCGATCGGTGTTCACAGGCAATGTGTTTTTGCCTGGCGATTTGCTGCTGCATGCCGCCCCTTTTGGTGGTTCGGCGGCAGGGCATATTGCGGGCCAGTGGAACCCATTGCGATGGGATGGAATCGCGCAGTTTTTCCCATGGAGACACTTTGCGGCGCGGGCCATTCATAGCGGCACTTTGCCCCTGTGGAACCCGTATCAGCTGAGTGGCACCCCATTTGTTGCCAACAGCCAATCGGCCCCGTTTTACCCGGGAAACTTCCTGTTTTATGTTATGCCGGTAATGCGTGCCTTCGCCTACAGCGCAATATTTCACCTTACGCTTGCGGGCTGGTTTACCTACCTGCTGGCGCGCCGATTGAACTGTTCTGAGGCGGCCTCACTGTTTGCAGGTACGGCTTTCGCGTTTTCGGCCTGGCAGGTGTGCTGGCTGCAGTTGCCCAGCTTTCTGGCTACTTCGTGCTGGATTCCCCTTACACTTGCCATTATCCACGCCGTATTTACCACACACCAGAAGCGTGTACGCCAAACAGCATGCCTGGCACTTAGTGTGGGAATGATGCTGCTGGCCGGGCACCTGCAAATCGCGTTTTACGGTTTCCTGGCCTCTGCACTATGGGCTGCCGCGTTGCTTGTGAAGTGCCTCCGGAACAAGAACAGTGTGGCGCTGCCTGCAGTTACACTGGCGATAGTGGCTGGCTTTGCGGGTGGTGGGCTACTTGCTGCACCACAGCTGCTACCTGCTATAGAGCTTTCCAAAATATCTCACAGAGTTTCTAAGCCCAGTGCAGAAGGGTACGCGCTGTACACCGGGTACGCCCTGCCGAGAGCGGGCCTGGTTCAGCTCGCATTGCCTGGATTTTTTGGGGGCGACACAGATCCGGAGAACAAATACTGGGGCTTCTACACCCAGCATGTTGGAGACACCGATATAGCCATAAGGCACAATGCCGCAGAAACCGCGGTATATGTGGGCATTGTTACCTTGCTTCTCGGGTTGTACGGTGTGTTTGCTGCCGCCATGCCGGGTGGCAACACTAGCCGGTTTCGTGCCCTATTCTTCTCTGTTCTGGCCGTCATTGCGCTTTTGCTTGCCCTTGGCACCCCGTTGAACTACATCACGTATTTCGGCATACCGGGATTTTCTCAATCTGGATCACCGGCTCGAGTGCTAGTACTATGGTCGCTTGCGTGGGCTTTGCTGGGGGCGTTTGGGGTGGATGCGCTGGGGGCAACGCACCGATCCGATGAGAGGGTAAGGATAGCTGCTATTGCCGGTTTTTTCCTGCTGGCAGCACTGGGATTGAGCTCTGTGGCTACAGCACTTTCCGTGCAGCTGCCAGGGTTTAAACCGCTGGTTCCTATGCTGGGCGATGCGCTTGCCAGGGCCCAGGAAGATGCTGTGCGGCTCGTCGTAATAGTTTGCGTGTCCTTTCAATTGATGCTGCCGGGAGTTAGAAAAAGGCTATATGCTGGCCCGGGATTTCGGCCCATATCTATAGGCGGTTTGGCGTTGCTGCTCGTAACAATCGACCTGTTTGCAGCTGGGATACGTATAAACCCGGTATCCAGCCCGGAGGTTATTTACCCTGTTACACCAGGCATTACGTATCTTCAAAAGAACGCTGGCCACGAGCGCGTAATGCCCGTGAATCTACACTGGAGCCTCTACTCTGGCCCTAAATCGGTATTGCCGCCAAATGCAGGAATGGTTTACGGACTGCGCGATGTTCAGGGTTATGATTCCCTGATGCCGGGCGCGTACAAAGCCTGGGCCAACCGATTTACTATTGCCGATTCTCGGCCGGGGGCTCAGGGACGGCGCGATTCCAGCCCGGTAGAAGTTGCAAACATGATCTTCTTCGAGGACCCCAATTCGGTGGATGTGCCAGAAACGGCTGCCTTGTTTGCGCTTACGCCGCCTGCAGAGAGCTGGAACCCGGATGCAGGCCAATCGCCAACTGGCCAGCATGTTGGAGAAGCTCAAGATTCCGGCATGGAGGTATACCGGTTGCCCGGCAAGCCGCGTGCTGAATTGGTAAACGGCACTGCGAGCTGGATGGAAGATGGGCTGAACCGAATAACGCTTGCAACTGCAGCCGATGCAGCAACTACCCTGTTATTGCGAGATCAGCGCTACCCGGGATGGCGTGCGTATATTGATACATTTGCCACATCCGTTCCGATAGAGGGAGATCGTACAAACCCTGCTATGCGCAAAATAGGCGTTGGCGCGGGCAAGCACACCGTGTACTTCCGCTTTGAGCCGGCCTCCGTGACGCTCGGTATTTACCTCGCCCTTGCTTGCCTGGCAAGCTGCATCGGTATTTTTGCAGGCACAAGAAAAACCACACACTAAATTGGGCCAGACAAACAAACGGCCGTGCTCCCCCTCCCCAGAAAGAGCACGGCCGTTTGCTGTTTGCCCACTCCCTGTAAATCAGGGAGCGGTCAACTCGGTTTAGTGGTGCCCCATGGCATCATTGCCCCAGTTTCCTGCCCCACCTCCGGGCCGGAAGTTGTGCTGATCGTTTTCCCAACCCCCATTGTTTGAGGGGTTATCGATTGCCACGCTGGTAACTGTGAGTGTGCCGGTGGTTGAATCGTAGGCACCTATAACATCCACATTTGGCGTGCTTGCAGCTGCGGTGAAGAAATCTGCCGCTGCAAGTATTGCTCCAGAATCGCTTCGGAACACGGTAGAGCTATTGGTAACGATGTTGATGGTTGTACCGCTGGGCGTAAAACCACGTGCCCGGACAACGGTAAGGGTAAAGGTGCCAGCAGTAGCATCAAGCACAGATGCCGTACCGCTTGCAAGCTGAGCGCCAGATTGGCCAGTGCCCGGTGTGGGCGTGCCAACCGGCAGCACGTTAACTCTTGTTGCTACCAGATTTTGCGTGGTGGTATCCAGAGTACCGGCAATATCCACTTGAGCCCCATTTGCAAGCGTGGCCCCGTAAAGTGCGGTGGATGCTGTTGTTACCACGGTTTGAGTACTGCCACCCGGGCTGGTGAGTGTAAAGGTGAGCACCGGGGAGGTGCCCGTAAGCGCACTTACTGTTCCTACATAGTCACCACATTGATGCCGACCAGGGTTGTTGATGCCTGTGCTATCACCATCCTGAACAACAGGAAGAATCTTGCTGCCGCGAACAACGAAGTTTGCCAGGTTAAAATCTATAACAACGTTGCTCGGCGTAGCGCCGATTGTTTTAGGCGTTTTGAACGTATCCGTGAGAATGGCGTTACCGCTTGCATCTCGTGGGATTGTTGAGTCTACCGTGTAGTTTGTTCCGGTTGTTGCACCCTTGAGAATAAGCTGAATGGAGGTTCCTACCGTGATATTGGCCGCCGTGTAGGTGCCCGCGGGAATGGTTGCACCACCAAGGAAAGAGAAGATAGCGCCGGTGCTATCGCGGAGGGTCTTAAGGTCTACCGATACGCCAGCAGTGCTATCAAACACCACCACATTTGCGCCGTTATTCGTGCCGGCTGCAGGTATCAGTTCTACATGGTAGATGGTTGCCCACACATGATCATAATCTTCCCGGAACCCATCGGTTATCAGGATGGATGCCCGGCCCGCCGACCGAAGCGTTGTTCCACCGCCGCCGCCACCGCCGCAACCTGCAAGCAGCACCGTGCTGGCTGCTGCCAGCCCACATAAAACGTGTGATAGTTTGCCCATAGTTCCTCCTGTCGATCGCATCCTGCGCAGGCGGTAATTGCATGCCCTGTGCTTACAATCTCCGCATTCATCCTTGTGAAACAATAGTATGCCCAAAACATACTATATTATATTGAGTATACTTAAACTATACTATTTTGTCAATGCAATTTAGAATGTGAAACAACAAACATGGCTATAAGCGTGTTTCTATCTTAAAGGCTGGCAACCTTGACCACAGAGTACATTTTCAGTATAATCAAAACAGACTAACCAGATGACACAAACGTTTCTTATCAGAAACTTACCGACAGCAGACAATAGATGGATTTATCTACGAGGGACGGACGCAGAATACAGGGTGAGCGCCTCAAGCTCGCGGCAAAGGAAGCAGGCATTACGCTTGACGAACTTGCGCGTGCCATAGGTTGCTCACGCGCCCTGATATTTCAGTATGCGTCTGGAGCTTCGCTGGCACAAACAGACCGGCTACAACAGATTGCGGCAATTGTTGGCAAGCCGTTGTACTGGTTCTTTATAACGGATGCCGATGAAGGGCCGACCCAGAGCCCAACAGACCTGGTTGCCGGAAAACAACAGGAGCTTGACGAGGCCATTTCTCGTTTTGAGACAGAGCGGGCAAGAACCACTGAACGCAGAATACGCGAGGATATTGCCAACCTGGAGGCGTTGCTAACGGCGCATTCGTCACCACCGGATCAGCGCCGAATAGTAGAGTGTTGCCAGAAGTTACAGCCACTGCTTACCAGTATTGGGGACAACGCCGCCCTGGCATCTGTAATGCTAAAGCAGGGAAACGCGCTTATTGCATTGCAGGATTGGGGTTCTGCCCGGGAATCGCTTCAGCAGGCTGCCGACAGATATCAGGCAGCTGGCAAGGCTGCGAGTGAGCGTGACTGCCTGCAGAGCATGGGGCATGCCAGCCTGATGCTGGGCAGGGTTACGGAAGCGTTGCATCTGTTTGAACGTGTTGCCAACAGCGATGATTGGACGAACCGCTGGCAGGGAACGCTCTCCTGTGGAGCGGCCTATGAATTTCAGGGAGAGTACACACGCGCCATTGCGGCTTTTGAGGACGCCCTGCGGATAGTTGAAGAGCATACCGGTGCGGACACGGAAATTCCTCGCCTTTTTGTTGAAGCAAACTGGGCAAACCTGGAGCTGGACTTTGGCGATTTTCGGCGTGCGCATGGGCGTGCTGTAGAGTGTGGCAGAACCGCACAACGCAATGGTGTTCAAGATCAATATATTGAGGCGCAACTTACGGCGGGAATTGCCAATCTGCATCTGGGCGAAATGCCAGAATCGATATCCCGAATCCGTACTGCTTCTGATCTGGCGCTGCTAACGGGCAGCAAACAGTACCAATCGCTTGCACTATCGTGCGAGAGTCTCTGGCTCACCGAAACGGGCAGAACAGAGCAGGCCATATCCTGCGGGAAAGAGGCTCTGGCCATAGCGCTTCGCTCCAACGTGTTGAGGGCGGAGATACTTGCACAGCGGGCTTTATGCGAAGCCTACCTTGCAGCTGCGGCTCACAGCGAAGCGCGTTACCATGCTGAACAGGGCTATGCTGCTGCAAATAGTCATGGTATTGCCCTTGCTGGAGTTCAGTTTGTGCTGCTTGGCGGATGGTGCAGCCTTGTTCAGGGAGATTTGCAGGCGGCACTTGTTAGTGGAGCGGACGCGTATTCCCAGGCGGAAGCGATGCAGGTGCGTCCGCTGTTATTAGAAGCGAGCCTTCTGCTTGCCGATGCTGCCCTCCGCAGCAAAGACCTTGAAGGGGCGCTTGCGTATGCCAGGCGCAGTGTTCAGCTTTCGATTGCGATGGAAACAAAGCGCCAGCTATGGCAGGCACTTGCGGCAGAAGCCTTTGTTTTGCAGGCTCTGGGCCGCGAGGACGATATGCTGCGAGTGTTAACAGATGCCTGCGGCAAGCTGCACGCATTGCGCGCTGCTACGCCTGCTTCTGAAGACAGAACCAGCGAACATTACACTGCAGAGCGACTGTGGAAGTTACAGATTGAGATGGTGTACTTGCGCGAAGGTGAGCAGGCCGCAGAAAGCCTTGTAAGTACCATGGACTGGTTGCCAGCAGCTGAATGGCTGCAGGCCGTTAAGGATAACAAACCCACTGACTGGCGCCACGGCGCAGGAGATGATGATGCGTAACTCTCCCCGGAAACTGGCGATCCTCTCCACGCCAATGGCCATACTCGCAGCAACACTAACAGGCTGTGGCGGAGGAGGGCTGGGGCTAACAGGGGGAAGCGTGCCCATTGGTGGCCGAAGCGTAAGCGGAACAGCTGTACTCCCAGGCTCGGTTGTGGCTGCAAATGCTGCCGTAACTGCTACGGTAATGCCTTCCGGCACTTCCATTGGCAGCACCCGCACAGATGGCTCTGGCGTTTTTACGCTGCACAATGTACCTGCCAACGCTGATGTGGATGTTGTCATCAAGCCGTCCGGCGGAGGACAATTAGAGATTGTGATACCGCGCGCTACTCTGGGTGCGGGCGGTGGTCCACTCAACATTGGCGAGGTGGATGCAAACAGCAGCCTTGTTGCGGCGGCACTCAGGCTGGAACAGGCGCCAGCACCCGAAGATTCCGACTCCATTGTTGGGAACCAGCAATCTATTCTGGATGATCAGGTTAAGAACGGTAACTTCAGCCAGCAGCAGCAAAATGAGTTTGTAAATAATCCGGGAAGCCTCAACGCACAGGCGCTAACGCTTATGGTGCCGGCCGCAAATGCCAGCCTGCAGGCTTTGCAGCAAAACCCCAGTCAAAATACTGCAAGTGCGGCGCTTAATAGCCTGCTTGGTTATCTGCGTGCAGCCCATGCAAGAGATTTCCATATGAACCAGGGATTGCGGCAATCCCTGCTAAACACGGCAACTGCTGGCACCGTTTATACGCCAGCTCAAGTTGCGGCAGCGTTCCAATCGGCGGGGGTTCTGGGTGTTACTCCCGCACAGGTATCTGCTGCCAGCACTCGAGAGCGCACGGAGCTTACGGCTTTGAGCACGGCGGGTGGAAACATATCTGCCCTGGAGGCAATGGTAATTGCCGCCGATGTAAGCAGCAATGGCGGCTTGCAGTGTAATCAGAACGCGATTACGAACTTCCTGCAGACACTGCTTTCTGACTAAATAAGCAGTGCCTGCAGGCGTGTAGGGTCTGCCCCTAGCTGAGGCGGCGCGCTATGGCTTTATTGGTGGCCGCACGCGCAATACGTGTGGCCGTGATGCCATCTTCACCGGTAGGCAAATGGCCAAGATTGCCGCTAGGTATTGCTACAGCAAGCGCCTCATACATTCCTCGGAAGCTCTTTTCTGAAGCCCCGGGCAGGTACTCTGTGCCCTGGCCATGCCGCAATTCCATGCGCCAACCATGCCGATCGTAAGTTATGAGCCCGCCCGTGCCAATTAGCTCATATCGGAATGTGTTTATTGGATCTCGGGACGTAGCGCAGTAACTGAAGCTCATCTCCACCATGGTGTGGGCGCCGCCGGCATGATCCATGTGTAAGTACATGTGATCTGGAGCTTCGTATTCCTCCACCCACGCCCCTATTCCATCGTAACGCACCACTTCGCCAGGCACCCAGAACCGCGCCAGATCTATTTGATGAACGCCGCAATCCACCATGGGGCCGCCTTCCAGCATGCGATCATGCCTGCGAAGGTTTACTCCCCATTTTCCATCTGGCCCTGGTGTGTACTTGCCATCCAGATTCCACAGGTACACAAGCCGCAGCGAGCGAACCTCGCCGATAGCTCCACTGGCAACAAGCTGCTTTATGCGTAGCGATACCGGGCTAAATCGGTAACAAAAACCGCTGAAGAGCATGAGGCCACGTGCCTTCATAAGAGCCACCATGTCTTCGGCATCTTCTTCGGTCATGGCAAGCGGCTTTTCACACAGCACATGCAGGCCATGCTCTGCGGCCAGCTTTACATTGGCCAGATGGGTGGGTGCCGGGGAGGCGACCAGAACCACATCCATCACAGAATCTTCAAAAAATGAACGAACATCGGTAAAACGTGCTGCCTGAGGGTATCGCTCACCCAGCGTACGTACACGCGTTGGATCGGGATCAAAAAGCGATACGAGCTCAACGCCCGGAGTGTCATTGATGGCTGGCAGATGCCCGTAATCCGACACCACTCCACAGCCCATCACTCCTATTCTTACCATTACCTTACTTGCTCCTGAAGTGCGCCGAAGGGAAACCTTCGGCGCACATGTTTCTATATATGTGTGCTAGCGTGCCGCAGTGGTCGCTCGGACAGCCGCGAATCCAAGTGCCGGGATGGAGAACACCACATCTCCATTTTCATTTACCGTAGCTGTGCCCGCCTGTTGGGTGAGCAGATTTGGCTGCTCCCAGCTGTTGGCTGCCTTCGGATCGGTTCCGCTCAATTGATCTACCCCGGTGATTGCAACGGCTCGCACATCGGCGGCGTGGATTACGAGATCCACAGCCTCTGTTTGGCTGCGGTTAACGCCAAACACCGCCAGGGTGCCATCTTCTGCATAGGAAGCAGAGACATCTACCACAGGTGTTTCGCCGCGCTCTCCCGCAGTGTAAACCGGGGAATCCAGCGCGATGCGCAGAGATTTTCCTACGGCATATTCTGCCATTAAAGCGAACGGATAATAGATACTCTGGACAAGCAGACCATCTTTTTTTGTGAGCAGCGGAGCAATAACGTTTACCGTTTGGGCGATGCACCCGATTTTGACCACATCGGCTCGGCGGATAAACGCATTGAGATACTGAGCGGCAACCAGGGCATCTTCCAGGTTGTAAACCTCTTCGATTAAGTGGGGTGCTTCGGTCCACCGACCATCCATCTCTTTTGCTTTGTACCACACGTTCCACTCATCGAAGGAGAGATAGACGCGTTTATCGCTGCGTTTGAGGCCCCGCACGTAGTCAAATAGGCCGGCATAGTCCTCTATAACGCGCTCAATTTCGGTGCCTTCTGCCAGGAACCAGCCGGTATCGTTGCGGTGATTTTCGCTGTAGCGGTGGGCGCTAACGTACTGAATATCGTTCCAGCAGTACTCCAGTGTAACGCGATCATAGTTGAGGTAGGTTGCCATACCACGGCCAGAGGATCCACATGCAATGAGCTCGATGGATTTATCAAGCCCACGCATGATCTTGCCTGCCTGATCGGCGCGGCGAGCATACTCTTCGGCGGGCACGTGGCCGGCCTGCCACGGACCATCCATTTCGTTACCAAGGCACCAGAGCTTCACATTGTATGGATCTGGATGGCCATTTTCTGCGCGTTTATCTGCCCAGTAGGTGCCCACTGGCAGGTTGCAATACTCCAGGAGAGCTGCTGCCTCGGTTGCGCCCTTTGTGCCCAGATTAATGGCCATCATGGTTTCGGTGCCGAGCTCTTTTGCCCACTCCATAAACTCATCGGTGCCAAACTGGTTTGTTTCTACGGATCGCCAGGCATAATCAGGGCGACGTGGCCGCTCGCTGCGGGGGCCGATTCCATCTACCCAGTTGTAAGTGCTTACAAAGTTACCGCCGGGGTAGCGCATAATTGGCATGCGCAGTTTTTTGAGAGCAGCAAGCACATCCAGCCGGAAACCGCGCTCATCTGCCAGCGGGCTACCTGGATCATAGATTCCTTCGTAAATACAGCGCCCCATATGCTCGCTGAAGCCGCCGAAGATGCGTGAATCTATAGTGCCAACGTTGTGCTGAGTATCAAGATGCAGAGTTGCCTTCACTTCGATAATCCCTTTCTTTATAAATCCCATGGTGCGGTTGCAGTGAGCTGCGGATCAAAACCGATTGTTACTCTTTGCTGCCAGTGAGCGCGATGCCCTGGATAATGTGCCTCTGAAAAAGTAGAAACGCTATCAGTACAGGCAGTGTGCACAGCACGCTTGCGGCAAGCGTAAGGCCATATTCGGCATAGTAGCTGGTTTGAAACAGGGCTATTCCCACTGGCAGCGTGTACTTATCCACCGAATCCAGAAAAACCAGTGGTCCCATAAAATCGTTCCAGGAGCCGACAAAGGTGAAGATGCCTAGCGTGGCGAGCGCCGGTGCCGAGATTGGCAGAGCCACATGCCGATAAATGCCGAACTTTGAGCAGCCATCCAGTGCGGCGGCCTCCTCCAGTTCTCTGGGAATAGTGAGAAAGAACTGGTGCAGCAGAAATACTCCAAAGGCACCAGCCCCGGCAGGCACAATGAGCGCCAGCGGCGTATCCAGCCAACCCAACTTGTTGAGTATTAGATACACGGGCACCAGCAGAATTTGGCCCGGAACCATTAGGGTGGCAACGATTAGGCCAAAAACCCATTTTTTACCGGGCAGATTGAGGCGGGCGAGGCCATAAGCAGCGAGCGAATCTACGGTTAACACCAGAAGGGTTACCAGGCTGGAGATAAGAACGCTGTTGCCGAACCAGCGGAAGATGGGTATCTCTTCCGGGCTGCCGAGAATTTCCTGGAAGTTATGCAGGGTTGCCTTATGTGGCAATATGCCTGCGAACTTCACGATCTCAGAATCGGGTTTGAAGGCCGTAATCAAGATCAACAGTATAGGAGCTGCAAATAGTAGCCCGGCCACAATCATAACCACCGCATTAATGCGGTAAGCCAGATGGCGGCTATTGGGCTTTGTGGGTAATGGGGAAGCAGACATCAACGCTCCCTCATAAGCCGAAACTGAGCGGCAGAGAATGTGGCTATTACCAGAAAAAGAAGCCAGCTTAGGGCCGATGCATAGCCCATGCGATAGTTGTTAAATGCCGTTTCGTAGATGTACTGCACCAGGCTACGCGTGCTCATCTCTGGCCCACCCCGTGTGATCATGAATGTTTGACCAAACACCTGGAATGAGCCAATGATGTTCAATACCATAACAAACAGCAGCACTGGCTTTAGCAGCGGCAGGGTGATATAGCGGAAGCGCCTATAGCCAACTGCGCCATCCATCTCTGCAGCTTCCATGTACTGTGGCGGAATATTGTGCAGGCCGGCAAGGAGCACAACTGTGGGGCCCCCAACGGTCCACCACAGCGTCATCAGCGCGATGGAAACCATTGCCATGCCTGTAGAAGTTAGCCACGGGGGCTTAATATTGATGTAGTGCAGATAGGCATTAAATAGACCGAATTCGCCGTTGTAGAACCAGCGCCACAGGATGCCAGCCACACTTATTGTTAACACCGTGGGCACAAACACCGCGGCACGGAGCACGGTTTGCAGCCTGCCTTTAAGCCCGTTTAATCCTAGAGCAAGGGAGAGGGCTGTAAGCATTGTAAAGGGCACGCATAATGCTACAAACCGAAGAGTGGCCCATAGAGCTTTCCAGAAGTAGGGATCGTGCAGCGCCTCAGAGTAGTTTGCCAGCCCAATAAGTTTCGGCGGGACTACGGAGAGAAGCTCTCTTCGGTAGAAGCTCAGGCTAAAGCCATAGGCGAGCGGCGCCAGAAGAAACACAGTAAATAGCAGGAGGTAAGGCAAAACGAAGAGGTAACCGCTCCATGCTCCGCTTCGGGTTTTGCTGGTGGCAGTTGTCATGAGGCCACGCTCGCTTCTCTGTCTCGCTCAATTATTTTATTGAGGCGAGCCTGAGCGGTGGCAAGCGCGACTCGTGGAGTTTCGGTGCCGCGCAGCGCCTTTTCTATGGCAGTGGTGAACTCGGTTTGAAACTCGAAAATAAACGGCAGGCGAGGCAGATAGTTAACGATGGGGATTTCGCGTGCAAACTGGGATTGCACTTCCATACCCTTAAAGCGGGTTGTATTTCGGAGGCTGCGGCGCACAGGTACCTGCCCGCCTTCTGCCCAATCCAGGCTATTATCTGAGAGGTAGCGCATAAACCGCCATGCCGCTTCCAGCTCACGGCCAGAAAGGCCTGCTCTAAGGCAGAGGTTGTGCGAGCCGCCCCACACGGCAGCATGTGTGCCCAGCAGGGGTACTGGTGCCCCACCGAACTCGAGATCCTTTTGCTTTTGAAGATCTGCAAGCATATAGATGCCTTCAAACGCCATTCCTACCTTTCCCTGCCGAAACCCAATCCATGAGTCGAAATTCTGCGGTGAAGGTGCCACATGGTACTTGCTGATGAGATCTACACAGAACTGCAGTGCTTCCTCATTTTGAGGGCTGCTAAGAATACAGCGCGAAGAATCCGGGGTAAAGAACTCCCCGCCGAACTGCCGCAGTACCGTGTAAAGGTTGGACTCGAAATAAGTGAACGTGTAGCCCCATTGCCCGGGCCGGTGCGGCGTTTCTGGGCGGGTTAGCCGGCGGGCGGTATCCAGAAACTCATCACGAGTTTGAGGCGGCCGTGGGGAGCCAGAAGAATCGGTAATCCCTGCTTCCAGAAACAGCTTCTTGTTGTAGTACAGGCCCATTGGCCACACATCCAGAGGAAGCCCAAAGTGCTGCCCGTTGATGTGAAGTGCTTCCCACACGTTGGCATCCAGATCGGAGACATCCACAGTTTGTGGGCTGGCGACCAGATCATCGATGGGGCGAATGAAGCGGGCTCGGGCGAAGCGCGGGATGGCGAGGGTTTGAAGCACAAACATTTCTGGGGTTCGCCCGCCCTGCCCCGCGACAAACAACTTATTGTAGTATGTGGACCAATCCATGCGCTGCATCAGGATGTTAACATCCGGGTTGCGTTCGTTAAATCGCTTTACCAGGCGCAGCATTGTGCGGCCATCCGGCCCTGTAAACCCGTTCCAATAACGAACAGTAACCGGATTAGAGCCGGTTGAGTGGCACCCACCAGCAGCCAGAGCGGCAGGGACCGCCGCAAGCAACGCTCTGCGGGTGATTGGGCGAGAGATATTGGACGGCACTGTCTCGTCGATGGGCATGGCGTCTCGTGGGCTGGCGAAGAAGTAAAGCTAAGTTGCGGATAGTATTCGACAGGAAGGGCCCAAAAGCATTCCAAACGTTAAATCAGGGGGTGTGACGAGAAGAAATGGACAGACAAGCGGGATCATTTTATCCACTGGACAGTAAGTGCTGCTGACTGTCTGGTTACACGGAAATCGAGCGGCACCCCATCGATGTCGAGGTGGACCAGCTTGACGCCGGACGATCGGCTGGATACTTTGTAGTTTTGAAGCATGCCGGTAGAGCTGACCCTGGTTAAGAATAGTCTCTGGCGTTGGTCTTTATGATTGGAATGGCGTGCCGTGAACATCCAATTATCTACAGCTCTGATTTCAGGATCGGAAAGCTTCGTGCTTTGCAGTACCAGCGCACCATTCTCCACATGGAACTTTTCGGTTTTGCCTAACAGTGGCGTCGCGGCGGAAACGGTGAAGGCTTGCGGATCATCCAGGCTCACGACCTCAACTGTATTGCCAGTAGTGTAAACGCTGCCGAAATCGAGACTCAAGGTGCGTGTGATTGCAGAGCGTTGCACACATTGATCCCCGGCAATCTTGCAGGTAAGCACTTTGCACCCGGTTCTATTGCCCATATCCTGGATTGAGCTGCATGTGAGAATTAGAGAGCCATCATCCGTCCATGTTGGTAACGGTAAATAGTCCGACATCCAATCGAGCGAGGACGGTATGGAAAGCAATTTGCCGGTGCGTATGGAAACCAACCTGACGGTAGAAACATGCCCAATACTGACGGAGACAGCAGCCATGCCCCGATGTTTGGAGTAGTGTACGCTCAGCCCGGAATGAATGTCAGAATCGGGCTTGCGTTGCTTGACCAGCACTTTTGAAAATGCGGATAGGCTCGCCTCCAGACCTGATGAAGTCAATTCTGGATTCGACCTGATGTTGGCTAAGGCAGCCTGTTCCACAGTATCCAGCAGGCTGTACCAACGCGGGTTCTTTTTTCCTTCCGCTATCTGTTCAGATTCCATTCCTTTGCACGCAGAGGTAAATTGCTGCAGCAATTGCGAAATGGGTGCCTTTGGCGCCTGTGATTGACCCTGAATTGTGGCGACAGGAAGCTGAACAGGAAGTGGATACAGACAAAGTGCAATCAGCAAAATACTCATAGCGTCTCCGAGGGGGATCTATTTAAGGATCGATCTCGTTGTGACCGTGGCCAACAAACGCCGTAAGCCACCAAAGCAACGGTTGAAGGCAGGGCTGCGCCTGCCTATCCAACCGTTGGGTTATAGCCGTGCTGCATTTGCAGGGATTAGCAGGCTAGAATGCCTTTTCAGTTTCTATAACTGCGATGGCATCAACAGGATCTTTGAGGGCGGCCGGGAGAGTGAGGCGAACCCCGGTTGCTGTTTGTTCAAATGGAATTGCGGCGCCGCCATTAAACGCTGTTACCCGTTTGATTTTTACTGGGAAGGCGGGCAGCTGAATTTCATTTGATTCTGGCCACTTAAGCACATGTACAAATATCTGTTTGCCTTTGCTGGTGGTTACACCCCATGCTGAGGGTTTGATGGGGCCGCCCCGGGTGCCATAGATGGTTTTACCGTGGGTTTTGAGCCACTGGCCCATGGCCAGGTACCGCTCCTGGTGCTCTGGCAGGATCTCACCTGTTGGCTGGGGGCCGGTGTTTAGCAGCAGATTGGCATCCCTGCCGGCAGCCTGAACAAGGTATTGCACCAGCTCTGTTATCGATTTGTGGGTGTGATCATTGATGTTGAGGCCCCAGCTGTTATTAATGGTGCGGCAGGTTTCGTAGGGCAGATCGCTCTGGCTGGTGGTGTTGAAGCCCGCGGTGTTCTGGCCCGGGAGGTCCTGCTCAAACATCTGAAAGTCTTCCCCCTGGAAGGGGGTTTTGTGGTGGTTGTTGCCTACGAGCGCCCTTGGCTGCAGGCGGTGAATCATGGGGTACAGCACATCGTGCCCCCAATCTGCTGAGGGCTTATCCCACCAGCCATCAAACCAGACGCCCCCTATTTCGCCGTAGTTAGTACACAGCTCTTTTACCTGGCCGATGTAGTAATCTTTGTAGCGGTTCCAATCTCCGGAGTTGGGCCGGCCCGCTTTGCCACCGGTACCACCACGCGGATAGTAATCTGTGTTGTGCCAATCCAACTGAGAATAGTAGAAGAAGAGTTTGATGCCCTGTTTGTGGCACTCTGCTGCCAGCTCCTTCATTACATCGCGCTTAAAAGGTGTGGCCTTTACGATGTTATAGTTGGTGAGTTTGGTGTTGAACATGCAGAAGCCATCATGGTGTTTGCTGGTGATGGTTATGTATTTGATGCCGGATTCTTTTACCATTTTAACCCATGCATGGGCATCGAATTTAGTGGGATTGAACTGAGGCGGAAGCTTTTCATACTGGCTAATTGGAATGCCTTCGTTATTCATCACCCATTCGCCATGGCCAATTAGCGAATAGACTCCCCAGTGTACAAACATACCGAAACGCGCGTTGCGAAACCACTCTACCGACGCAGGATCCGCTTTCCAGTAACCATCAGTATCTGCCGGCTCCTGTGCAATGGCAACGGGGTTGGAGAGTGGGAGTGGGCCGGCGAAGGCTGGGATTATTGCCGCCATTGGTGTGGCAGCAAGCAGGGCAAAAAGGGCAAGTTTACGCAACATCTAAACACCTCTGCGGAGGCCGGCGCCTCTGGCGCCCGGCGGAGAACTGGGAGGCCGAGCGCTGCCCGTGCCTCCTGTATTGAGATCGGTTTCGCGTTGGAGCAGGCAAAAACCTGCCTGATGCACCGATTACATCGGAACATCGAGCGGAGGTGTGTTCAACCGGGGTTATGACGAGACGTGAAGATAGAGCAAAGAAAGGGGGCACTCACAAACAAGTATTGAACGCCCCACCGTTGATCCGTTGGTAGATGTTACACGCCTGGATTCAGTGGATCCAGCATTCCCCACTCTGAGAAGTATAGAATGAGGGACGCAACGCTTCTCATGCCGGTTTTGCGCCGTATGTTAGCGAGGTGCGCTTCTACAGTACATTCTGAGAGGCCAAGTGTAGATGCAGCATCGTGTGCAGATCCCTTTTCGGCAACCATGCGTAGCACGTAGAGTTCACGTGATGTTGGAATTTTGAGGTCAGTCATCTTGGAGCTCCCGCAAGCCTGTGTGGGCGTCGTCCGGTTGCCACTGCTTCGGCGGCAGGGCAGGAAGTTTGTACTTAGAGGGAAGTACGGTCAACCGGTAGACTAATGTTAGTTCTATATGGCATTAATTTTATCCTTCTTGGTTTTGAAATTGGTCGGTTGATTCAAAAAATATTCACTTTTTTATAAACCTGTGGGTGTGGGGCGACTGTGACAGGAGTGTGGCATAGAAACGAGGTAATGACATTATAATCAAAACCGTAAAGGCGCGCCTTGTTTAAAGCGGGCGCGCCTTTGGTGCTCTGTACTACCTTGATAATTTGGAATCCTGGCAGTGACGTTCTTGTCTCTGTGAACTTAGCTCATTTCTGAATGGGAGCAATTACCGACCGACGTGGCTGTGTTCTTAAACTGATTTTTGGTGTTGTCATTGTAGTTGTCCGGGAAGCGCACATACTCAAGTAGCGCTTGGATGCAGCAGTGAATGTCTCTCTCTGGTGCAACAGGTTCTTGAGAACTTGAATCCGTGCTTGTCGGTTCAGGTACCAACTTGTGTAAACGTGATCCTCTGGCATATCGCCGCATCGAATTGTGTACCATGAAAAGAAGCCATCTTTCGTGTAGTGACCGATCGGTGGGCGATTTACTACTCTCTGTGAATCGATGTTTTTAGTTGACTCGAGACTCCACTCGTGAGAGATTGTTCTGCCAACACGGATGGAAATGTCGGATAGGTAATCAGCCATGCGCAACTGTTCTGAAACTTGCACCGCCTTTTCACGGGCATTACTGGGTTCGGTAATGTTATACAGGATTGGACATCCGTTTTTTTTGGTGACTAACTCAGAGGTATTCACTTCGAATATCATAAACGGTGTTAAAGCATTGATTGTATGTGCCTGGGCTGCGTCAGGCAGCAACGATATTGACCTCACTATTGTGTGAGACGTATTCAGTCCCGTGTTATCAGAGACACCACCATCAAGCAACTCGATGTCGTCGGGCCGATTACCGTGACTGGCGGGTGTGCTGTTACCCTTCAATCGTGAAACCGGAAACCCATAGGGAAAGTCGCTGCTCATGTATACGCACGTAGCGAGTTCTGGGGACCATCCATTTGCGAGCCGATGTATTACGTCTACATGCTGGGCATCTACAATAGATGTGCCACCGTCGCGGAGCGCGAACCAGCCGGTGCTCAAATTGGTGGCAATAACGCGAGTGCCGTCAGTTCCGTTTGTAATGTTAAATAGTGAATACGGTATTACTTCTTCCTTTTCGGAATCTATAAGTCCACCTAAAGTAATTGGTTCTATTTTCCAGTTTGATGTTCTGCGTTTTGCTCCTGAATTTGGGATGGCTTGAGAGTCGACGATTGCCCTCTCAAATGCTTTGCGCATGTTTTCAATACGGTTAGTGTTAAAGTCGAACACGCCGGTAATTGCGCTCGCAAGGTAGTTTCTGGTGGTGAGTTCTAAGAGTTTGTCATGCTCCAGGGATGCATAAGCGCTTTCTGCCTGGCTATCACTAACCCATTGCAGCTTTTTCCACGCCTCATTCGTTTGTGGAATTTCCCCAGAAAAGAATTTATCGAGAGCTATTGCTCTGCGAATCCACGCGGGCGCTTGATTATTAGTCGCGCCGGTGCCATCTTCCACGTTCTTCAGAGCGGCATAGGTACCAGCTGCCCAACACGCGGACGTTAATGACCCTCCTGATACAGAACTTGTGAACCTCGTTCCAATGAGTATGAGACGTCCCGGATAAGCTACTCTAGAGGTACCTTTACTGGATATCAGTATCGCTTTGAGCTCGGCAGGAAGGCCAGCCATGAACGCCTTTTGCTCATCATTGAGGTCTGCGAGAGGCACCGTTAACCACCAAAGTTGTTTAAGCACCAAAGCGCTGAATAGCGCGGCGCGTGAGCCACCACCTCCCAAGTTCAAATATATGATTGGCAATCCGCTAACTGATGTTGCCGCTGCCCGCGTATGTAATTGTTCGCTGGGTACCGTATGCTGGCAGTGTTCAGATTCGTTTATATACTCACATTGGTCACCCCAGTTCCAACAACTGTAGATTCCAGCAAACATCACTACCGACAAAACTAATAGACTTCCAGATTTTTTTACTTTGCTGTATACAAGAACAATCCCAGGAGTAACAACTAACGATAAGAAACCGATAGCGGTTGTTGCGACGCCAATTTTGTCGATTGAGAACAGACCCGAGAAGATTGTAAACGCTGGCATCAAAATAATCACGGCACTATACGCCTGTTTAGTAAGTACGCATAGATGTAAATAGGCACATGCCAGAGAAAAGTACACGCATATCAGCAGCAATACATAAGTTGATAGCGCCGGGCGGAGATCGAACGATAGTCTCGAAACCACGAAGCTTGGAATGGCAACAAATGCAGCCATTATATAATTCGATACGGCAGGTAACAAGATGTTCTTATCAACATTGGCTGGAATTGCTAGATTTATCCATCTGCTGAGACGATCACGGTGATCAATTCGCTCATACAACAGGATAAAATTCAAGCCACTACAAACTAGCACCAAGATCCATACAACTATAGCAACAACTGACCCACAAAGCCATTCAACCGTGAGAATATCTTGCGTCTGAGGAATCAGCCTGAATGCGCCCCAGAAAACAAAGAACGAAATACACCAATAAATTGGGAGTGCCTCGGCATATGCTTTGAGTTTCATACCACACCTCGGATGTAAGCGAAAAATATAGACGCGTTCCGCCAGGGATGCATCGAACAAAAGCCAACGGAATTGTTCGTGTGAATTCCAATATCGGGAAGCGCATGGAAAAAGTACGATCTGTGATGCCTGCTCAATGTGCCGCTATTCGATGGATGCAGGCTGTAACGAGCAAGATTGTGAGACGTGCAAACATTGAAGCCCCTGCCGAAACTGCCTGCAACGCAGTGAAACTCGGCAGGGTCATTCATAGAACAGTTGTCGTTCCGACATTTAGAATTCCAGCGCCATGCCCAGTGTCAGCTGGTTCAGGTAGGTTTTTGGTGCAGCCCTATCACGGCCATTTTCGTATCGCAGCCGGAGGCTCGTACGATTTGCTGCCCCGGGATTGAAGTAGTACGTGGCGGTTGCAGCAATAAGCGCATTCAAGCGATCCCTTCCGTTGACCGAGTCTCCTGCCAGGTAGTATTGGCCAGTTGGCTCAATGGACAACACAAAGGACGAGCGGTCGTGTTGTGCAAATGCACACTCTGCAATCGCGAGGTTCCCGGGTTTAAACGCCGGAGCTATCGCTTGAATAATCCTCAGACTCGCGTACTTTAGCAGTTGCTGTTTATCGGCCGCACTTGTGGAAGCATATGCTTTTCCCACAAGTTCTTCAATTGAGTTCTGCGTTGGCGTGTCTAAATGAAATTCGCTGATGAAATTCTTCACCTTTTCAGCAGAACTGTCTTTCATTTTGCTAACACCAACGCAACCGAAATTACCAATAAAGCCTCGAAGGTATTCAGGCAGTTTATCTGGTGGGATAGACGATGGATGGGATAGTGGCCAGTTTTGCCAGAATGCGGCCCCATGCGATTGAATACTGGTGATTATTGAGGAAGCATCAGTTCCAATTGAGTTCGGGACCCAGGCAAGGTCGCCCCATTTGCTCAGGAAGCTGGTAAGCCACTTCTGCGCTACCGGACTCAGGGAACTATCGATTTTCGCGTCAAATTCCGACAACTTAATTATATTGGGCTGCAACACCAGCAGTTTCTCACCGTTGTCTGTTTTCAGGTAGTTCAGAATGGCCTTACGGTCATCGCTGTATGCATTTAGCGGTGCATATGCGATGTAACATCTGTAAGCCAACACACCAACGCCAGTGGAGGCTGAAGTTGCTGTTTTTGGTTGCGTTCCGCCCTGCACTCCAAGGATAAGGTAGGTCGGCACCTCTGGCAGCTTGAACGAAATCGGAGTGCTTTCAAGCCCTGCAGCTATGCCAAGCGAGGCCGTATTATCCAGAGTTCCGTACCCCTGAACTACTCCTCGGATGTTCTTACCGAGCGCATTGCCGGGGATTGTGGTTACCTTCAACAATGAAGCCAGCACGCCTGTAACGTTTGTTGGAGCCTGGGCTATGTTGAACTGGATGGACGGCGTGTCATTTCGGATTGCCTTAAATGTATCGTATCCCGTTGCGTCGGTTAGCTCAGTTCCCTTGTTAACGAGAGTTTGGCCCTGGAAGGATACATTGATGTAGGAGCTGTCTCGCCTGATAGACATCATGCGGCGATAGGCAAGGGCAACATTCAATCCGTAGCCCTGGGTGCCACTACCATCATTTGCCGTGGATGTTGATGTCGCTTTACCAGCAGGCGTAACTTCCTTAGCCGCTGCCGGTTGAGCGGAAGTTGCCCCCTGCGCTGGCACTGCTGGCCTCGGCTCAAGCCCATCCGCATACCCGGCCTGCGCAAGTACTCCGGTTGCACATAGTAGAGTTGCAATATTGAGGCTACACATCGCCTTTTGGGCTTGTCTCTGTGATTTCATATATGAGTTATCTCCCTGAAAATCGGTGTAATTGCAGCAATCGATTGATGTGCTTGGACAAGCACATAATGGCAATCGGCCTATGGCGCCCAGGCGACTGTCCCGTCAAATTCATTCAACAGTGCATCGGCCAGGTCACCAAGCATTGCGGCTGATAAAGCAGTCTTCGCTGTGATGGAGGTTGATGACTTGCCTGCAGACAGCCAACCGAACTTTATAAGCACCGTGTTTACCGCGTCGACGAAAAGTTGTTGGAACGCGTTGAACGTGCCTGGGGTTGGTCCCCAAAAACCCAGCTGATCATTTACCAGGTCTGCCGCAGCATCATTCTGTTCATTTGAGATAACTCCTGATGGCAGATCAGCCTTGACCGCAGCGATAAAAGCATCGATTGCCCGGTTTGGGGAAGTGCTGTCATCACTTGCACGTGCAGAACGGACGGCAAGAGCCAGAATGAAAAGTGAGTTAAGACTGGTAACCTCAAGTGAAGAGCTGTTCATGTGATTTTGCTGATCCTCTCTGAATCACATTCGGCTAAATTGATAGCGACTGTCGATACCGTTGCGAATGTATGCTCTTAATCTACAGTTGCCACCGTTACAAAAGCTGTTATAAAAAGCCCCAATAAAGGACCGCTACCGTATCAAAACAGGCACAATCGACCGGTACTGTACATAACGCCGCGGTTTATGAACCAATTTCCGAATTTGGTGTTACATCTGCCGTTGGTGAGGCGGTTGACGCGAGCAGCGCGGAGAGTGTGTGGAATAACAACCAAACAACAAAATCCCCTCGCAATCTGGTTAGATTGCGAGGGGATTTACAGTTTCGGAACAGGAGCGTAGTTTACAGCTCTGTTTTGCCCGTAACGTTGCCTTCGGCATCGATATCGTAGACGATGGGTACGCCGTTGGGGATGTTGAGCTCTACGATTTCTGCTTCGCTCAGCTTATCCAGCTGCATTACGATGGCGCGCAGGCTGTTGCCGTGGGCGGCAATGATCAGGTTTTTGCCAGCCTTGAGATCCGGCAGGATGTGCGCCTCGAAGTAGGGCAGCGCGCGGGCTGCGGTATCCTTAAGGCTCTCGCCGTTGGGCGGGGGAACATCGTAGCTGCGTCGCCAGATTTTTACCTGAGCGTCGCCAAACTTTTCGGCTGTTTCCGCCTTGTTCAAGCCCTGCAGATCGCCGTAGTGGCGCTCGTTAAGTGCCTGATCCTGCGTGG
The DNA here is from genome assembly GCA_903859705.1 of uncultured Chthonomonas sp. Lineage (GTDB taxonomy): Bacteria > Armatimonadota > Chthonomonadetes > Chthonomonadales > Chthonomonadaceae > CAIXIX01. The sequence goes on along the minus strand of CAIONQ010000163.1, from coordinate 130,865 downwards.
TGGGCAGGCCCTCTTGCTCGGCAGTTTTGAGGGTTAGTGCAAGGGTATCCTGCGCGCGAACCAGTGCGGAGGTGTAGGCTGCATCCAGGTGAATGCCCGCTGCTTTGATTTTGCGGCCGGCGTCTTCTGCCTCTTCGCGGCCCTGCTCTGTAAGCGGCACATCTATCCAGCCGGTGAAGCGATTCTCAAGGTTCCAGGTCGACTGACCGTGCCGTACGAGTACGAGTTTTGCCAATTCTATCTCCCATTCAGGTTTCTATTTGTGTATGGCCGTTCGGGCCAATCTACTTATCCAGGTTGAGCAGCGCGCCCTCAAAATCTGCCATGGTAAGCGTTCTGGGCTGCCCTTCGGCCTCATCCGCAATGCGGATGAGCGCCTGCAAACCTGCTTCGTTTAGCAGGGCTTTTATATCCGCCCCACTGTAGCCTTCTGTGCGTTGTGCCAGCACTTTAAGATCGACATCCTCGGCGAGGTTTGCCCTGCGCGATACGATTACGAAGAGCTGATGCCGCTCATCCAGATCTGGTAGAGGGATCTCTATCTCTCTGGAGAGGCGCCCACCTCGCATCAGGGCCTGATCCAGCATATCTGGCCGGTTGGTTGCCCCTACCACAAACACGCGGCTGTTGGGGGTTATGCCATCCATCTCCTGCAGGAACTGGTTCACCACCTTATCTGAATGTACCGATACGGTGCCGCCCTGGCGCTGTGGCAGCAGGGCATCTATTTCATCCACAAATATGATGGAAGGCGGTGTTGCGCGGGCTCGTGCAAACAGATCTCTTACGCGCTTTTCACTCTCCCCAACATACATCTGGTTGATATCTGCGGGGGTAATGGAGTAGAAGCTGCAGTTTGCTTCGGAGGCCAGTACACGGGCAATGGTGGTTTTGCCGGTGCCGGGTGGGCCCTTAAGCAGGATGCCAGTTGGCGATTGCACGCCCAGTTCCCGCGCAAGATCTGGCCGCTCTAACATAAGCTGCATCTGGCGCAGTTCTCGCTTGGTTTTTGGGTTCAACACCAGTTCGTCCCAACTGGTGGGCTCAAACACCAGAGGGGGCTCGGGAGTGGGCTCGTGCTGCCCCGAAAGCGAGGACGCCATTTCGGGAAGTTTGACGCCCTGCTGCTGGAGAGTATCAGCCAGGGAGCGATAGCTGGTGTTGCCTGGCTCCAGTTGGGCGGCCTTTCGGGCTGCGGCATCCGCTTCGGCACGCCTATCTATGGCGTTGTAGCACTTGGCAAGGTAGTAGAGAGCACGTGCATGTTCCGGATCGCGTTCCAGCACGGAGTGCAGGTATTGAACGCCATCTACAATTTGCTGCCGGTATGCCTGAATGCGCTTGCGGCCATCGTTGGCGGTTTGATTGAACCCAAAAACCGATGCCCCATACACCATGGCCATATCTGCCATAGAGGGCTTGTTAGAATCGGCAAGGTTCCATAGCGCCCAGCCAAGCCTAAATCTGGCTTCAACGCTTTCTGGCTCAACGGCTACTGCACGCCGAAATTGGTTAACCGCGCCGCTCCAATCATAGACCCGAGCGCGCTGCATACCACGATGAAGAATATCACTTATAGTTTCGGCTGGAGTATTGCTCATGCGTTGTGCGTTGCACGGCTGCCAACCAACTGGCAGCCGCGCCACCTTTCTTTACTCTACGAATTCCACCGGGCCAACCGGCGCGATGAGGCCCTGCTCGGCAGCCCTATCCAGAAACATTTGAATGCTGCGCTTGCCGGGTTCGCCCATGTCTACGGTCCAGTTATTTACATACATGCCCACAAACGTATCTGCGGTGCCAGGGTCCATATCACCGGCATACTGCATGGCATGGGTGAGTGCTCCGCTGCGATTCTCCAGCGCGTGCACAATGCTGCGTTTTAGAGAGCGGCTTGCGCGCAGCTGCAGATCCGGGCTGAGATCTTTGCGGATGGCATTTACGCCAAGCGGCAGCGGCAGGCCCGTATCTTCTTTCCACCATTTGCCGAGATCCAGAATACACTTCAGACCCAGCGTTTCATGCGTAAGCTGGCCTTCATGAATAATGAGTCCCGCCTCTACTTCGCCAGCCGCAACGGCCTCCATTATGGTATCGAAGGGCATTACAACGTACTCGTACGGTTTGCCAATAAATAGCGAGAGGCTGAGGAATGCACTCGTCATAAGGCCAGGAATCGCAATTTTGAGGGTGCTGAGATCCGAAACCTCTTTATCTTTTTGCACTACAATCATTGGCCCATAGCCATCGCCCATACTTGCGCCATGCGTGAGGATAGCGTACTTATCGCTAACAAAAGCATAGGCGTGTACGGAGATGGCAGTGCACTCCAGGCGGCCTTCCTGTGCCCACTCGTTCAGGGTTTGAATATCCTTAAGGATGTGTTCAAACACCAGCCCTTCGGCATCTACCTTGTTGTGTGCCAGGCCATAAAACATAAATGCATCATCGGAATCCGGGCTGTGGCCAAGTTTCATTGGGATGCCGGCAGCCGGGGCGGTCTCCTGTGCGGTCATGAATATCTTCTCTCTCTCGATAGTGTGGGTAATCCGTAGAAACGGATTTAACGGCTATTATTGTACCCTTCCGCAGGGAGCGCAGGCAGAAAACCTGCCGTTGGCCCCGGTGTGTACATCCGGTTTCACTATTAGAGTAACTGGATATACGCAGCAAGTGGTCAGAAAGATTTGGCAATAAAGCAGTACGGCCTGCGGCCCCGCGTGTTGGCGGTTGCGCAGACCGTGTGCACGGCATTGGCGTTAGTTTACGCCGCCGTGTGCGTTTTGGTTAGAGCGAAACCAGCTGAGCAGTTTCCATACCCGCGATAGAGCGGATTTTTTCCATAAGTTCTGGAGAGATGGGGTCATCCACCAGCAGAACCATGATTGCGCGGCCACCAGAGTTATCTCTGCCAACGTTCATGCCCGCAATGTTCACGCCATTCTCGCCGAGCAGGGTGCCAACTTTGCCGATCATGCCGGGTTTATCGGTATGTGCGGTAACGATCATGTTGCCGGTGGGCAGGATATCAACGCGGTATCCATCTATGTGTACGATGTGGGCCGTGTTATCGTAAACGGTGCCACAGATGGTGTGCTCACCATTTGCGAAGCGCGCACGTACCGAAATTGGGCATGTATGGTTAGCCTGCGCAGGGTAGCGGGTTTCTACTACCTTGATGCCACGTGCCTCTGCCAGGGCTGGTGCGTTCACTTCGTTAACGGGATCGCTGAGTAACGGGGTAACAAGCCCTTTCACAACTGCGCGTGTAACGGGCCCAGTGGGCAGCCCTTCAAGATCGCCATAGATGGCGACCTCTACTTCGGCAATGGGGCGGCCGGCTACACCGGTTGCGCGTGCCAGCTGCATCTGCAGGCTGCCGATTTTGGTTGCCAGGTTCTGGTATGGCGCAAGCCGTGCCAGATCTTCGGCGGATATAACCGGCAAGTTAACGGCGGTGCGGGCCGGGCGCCCCTGCAGTACATCGGCAATCTGCTCACAAACATCAACAGCTACCTTGGTTTGGGCCTCTTCGGTAGAAGCACCAAGGTGCGGCGTGGTGATGCTGTTTGGCAGGCCCAGAATAGGGTTATCGGCATCCGGCGGCTCTTTGCTGAACACATCAAAGGCAATGCCGCCAATTTTGCCACTCTTAACACCTTCGGCAATGGCTGCTTCATCAATAACGCCGCCACGGGCGCAGTTAACGAGGCGAACGCCATCTTTCATGATGGCAATTTGCTCGGCACCAATCATGCCACGTGTGTCGTTATTGAGCGGAGTGTGAACCGAAATAAAATCGGAGCGGCGCAACAGATCATCCAGTGCAACGGGCTCAACACCCAGGCTACGTGTTTGCTCTTCTGTGGCGAACGGGTTGTAAGCAATAAGCTCCACCTCAAAACCCTTGAGGCGCTGTGCTACTGCACAACCGATGCGGCCAAGGCCAACAATACCGATGGTTTTGTGGTAAAGCTCGGTGCCTACAAACTTCTTACGATCCCACTTTCCAGCTTTCATGGTGGCATCGCCAGCCGGGATTTTACGTGCAAGAGCAAGAATGAGGCCAACGGTTAGCTCTGCGGCGGCAAGCGTGTTGCCATCTGGAGAGTTGACAACAACAATGCCCTTCTGGGTAGCGGCGGGAACATCGATGTTATCCACGCCAACGCCGGCACGGCCGATAATTTTGAGGTTTACTGCGGCCTCGAGAACAGCGGCAGTAACCTTGGTTTCGCTGCGAACTGCCAGTGCGTGGTACTCGCCAATTATGGCAATGAGTTCCTCGATGGGAAGCCCTAGCTTGACATCCACCTGGACGCCAGGAACCTGCCGGAGCTTATCGATCCCAGATTCGGCAAGGGGATCGCTAACAAGCACCTTCAACATTATATGAAATTCCTTCCCACGGAGAGTGCGCTGCGCATGCACTGCACAGTGTGCTGCGCCAACGCCTACTTTTTCTCCGCATCAAATCTTCACCGGATCAACTCCGCAAATTGCGGTTCTCCGCGCGAGTCAGGATACCGGATACCCGTTCTCAGAGTCAATTCACGCAGAAGCATGCTGTGCGGCATTCCAGCCATATGGCACGTACTTCCAGTGCAGGTTTTGCCCCTCTACGGTTACGCTTACAAAGCCTTCCGGGTGGACACCCAGGCGTGGGCCCTTCCACCATTCGCCGCAAACAGCTCCTCCGGTGATGTACTTAACGCCAAGGTACTCAATCTCTTCTACGATGTGGCTATGGCCTTGAAACACAGCTTTCACGTTGTGTTTCTGGATCATTTCTCTAAACTGTTTGCCATTCTTTACAACCATGCCAGATGTTGGGCCCTTTTCTGGCCCATCGTAGTACTGGGTGAAAGCCGTAAAAATAGGATAGTGTGTTAGAAACACCATGGGCATGGTTCGTGGCGTTTTGCGCAGCAGATTATCTAGCCAGGAAATTTGTGCCAGATCCAGCACACCTTCCCAACCATAGTCAGGAGTGATGCCTGCAGAATCCAACGAAACAAAACGCCATCCTTGATGATCAAATGTGGAATAAGTGGTGCTCAGGCCAAGGCGCTTTTTCCAGAGCTTTTTGCCATAATCCGGGCTATCTGTAGAGGGTTTGCCCTCTGCTTCAGAACCAAGGCCATACAGATCATGGTTGCCCATGGAGTAGTGCAGCGGCATGCCAAGCGTTTCTGCCTGCTCCCGCCAAAGCGCGAAAACCCTGTCTGCCCTATCGTGTGACACGCGGGAGGCATCCATTACAAGATCGCCGCCTATGAGGCCGAAGCCGGGCTTATGCTCCAGCGCTTTGACTGCCTGAAACGCTCTGTGCACGCCAGAAGTAGCACCGAGCTCTGGCTGAATGTGCGTATCGGTGATATGTACAAAGTGGAAGCGGGATGGGGCCGCCTGGGCGTTATCGGCGGATAGCGCCAACCCGGCGGCGCCGGAAATAAGAAGCTCGCGTCGGTTAAGGCTCACGTTTGTCTCCTGAGTTACGGGGATGGCGCTGGTATTTGCGAGATTAAGGGGCACGTTGATCTCCGCGCGGTGTGGGTTTTTCGTCTCCACGATCGAAGCCAATCCAAACGTGGGCACCAGGGTAGGTACTTACAAGATCTCGGGTTTTCTCAACACCGAGAATACTTACAGGTTTTGTGAGGCCATCGGTAACGATGCCAGTTGGTGCAATTACCATTACTGCTATGCGGTTGGTGAGTGCGCGGCCCGTAAGCGGGTTAACGATATGTGAGAAGCGTTGACCGCCGATATCTACAAACTGCTCGGTATCGCCAGAGGTGGAGATACTGCAGTTGCTTAGCAGCATAACCCGCGGATCTTGAGGATCCAGCGAGGGAAGCTCGTTATTATGGATCTGAGCCTGAATGCGCCACCCGCGTGTACCTGGCGGCGCGTTTGTTACCACAATATCGCCTCCGGCTTCTACAAGCGCGCAGCGTATGCCGAAGTGTTTCAGTACTTTCTGGGCTTCATCATTGGCAAAGCCTTTACCAATGCCGCCAAGATCCAGAAGCATGCCCTGCTGCGCAAGGCGCGCTGTGTGCTTGCGGGCGTTTACCTGCAGCTTTTGCCAGCCGGTGAGGTTAACTGCGGCAGCAATCTGTGCTTCGGTGGGCAGTATGTGGGATTTACGTGCCGTGCGCCACAGGCGCACAGAAGGACTACAGGTTATATCAAAGGCTCCCTGGCTACGGCGGGAAAGCTCTTGCGCATGAGCCAGTACTTTAGTTAGCTCCTTGCTTGTGCGCACGGGGGGTCCGCCAGCCTTTGCGCACAACTGCATCAGTTCGCTATCTGCGCGATAATCGCTCATGATGGTATCGAGCTGGGCAAACCGTTCGAAAGCAGCAGAAACAGCCTTTTCGGCTTTCTCTTTGTTTTCGGTATAAACTACGATCCGAACATCCACACCCATGTGGTATTCGGTATACTCATATCTGGTTAATTCGAGTGCGTCCGCATGAACGCTGCCGGATAGTGTGGCTGCCAGGGCAACCACCGCCAGCATCATCCAGACGGAAAGGGTTTTCTGTATCGTGAGTTTCTTCATTACTTCTGCCACAAATTGTTTTACCGGACGATTCCGCACACGGGGTGCTGCGCTTATCGCCGCCGCACTCATTCTACCCGCTGTTGCCCTTGCTCCCCGCACAGCCACTGCTCAGAAGGCGCCGGCAACCTATGCCGAAACGCTTCCTGGCTCGGTTGTTAAGGTGAATATGGTTGGCATACCTGGTGGTAGCGTCAAGATTGGCGGAAAGCCGGTTGCCGTTAAGCCCTTCTGGATTGCGGATACCGAAACCACCTGGGAAGCATACGATGTATTTATATCCAGCGGCGAGCCGAGCAAACCGTACGATATGACCAAGTTTGCTGCGGATGCCATTGCGCGCCCCAGCAAATCTTACATTCTGCCAGACCTTGGCTGGGGACATCACGGATTCCCGGCAATCAACATCAGCATTCTCAGCGCAACCATGTACTGCCGCTGGCTCTCTTCCAAAACCGGGAAGAAGTACCGCCTGCCAACCGAGGCGGAGTGGGAGTTTGCATGCCGCGCCGGATCTACAAAAACGCTGACCGCTGCACAGATTAACGCAGCCGCATGGCACAAAGGCAATGCCGCCGAGAAGACACACCCGGTGGCGAAAAAGGCTCCCAACGCCTGGAAGCTTTATGATATGCTGGGCAATACAGGTGAGTGGGCAACCGACCTGGCCGGCAAGCCTGTGCTGTGTGGCCCAACCCTGCGTGACGTGGCGATGAAACAGACGCCCGATTCGCGCGCCTACTTTAAGCCCGCGTGGCAGGAGACCGACCCGCAGTTGCCGAAAAGCCGTTGGTGGCTTTCGGATGGTTTTTTCTGCGGCTTCCGAGTTGTTTGCGAGCAGTAATTTCCACATACAAACAAGATGTGCTTAGCTTCCGAATGGAAGTGCGGCGCCAGCGCTAACACCCTGCTGCGGGTGCCGCAAGCCTACATGGCACAGAAGCGGCCCCGTAGCAGAACGTATCTGAGGAGAGGCAATGACTGAGAGAAGGGATTCTGTATCCACGCCGACAGAGGGCAGCGCAACGCGGCGCGAGTTCATTAAAACAGGCGCGGTGACTGCGGTTTCTGGTGCGGCAGCTCTTATGGCTTCCGGCAACTACGCATATGCTCAGGGATCTGATAAGATTCGCATTGGGCTCATTGGCTGTGGTGGCCGAGGCACCGGTGCGGCAGCGCAGGCTCTAAATGCAGACCCCGGTGTGGTACTTACCGCTATGGGCGATGTGTTTAAGGATCAGATAGAGGCGCATATTGCAACGCTGAAAGATCAGCCGAAGATTGGCACAAGGGTTCAGGTTGCTCCCGAAATGCAGTTTGTTGGCCTTGATGCATACAAGCGCGTGCTGGATACAAATGTGGATGTGGTTCTGCTTACCACGCCTCCAGGCTTCCGCCCCCGCCACATTAAGGCAGCGGTAGACGCCGGCAAGCATATCTTTGCTGAAAAGCCAATGGCAACGGATGTAGAGGGTGTGCGCATAGGCCTGGCTGCCGTACGGCAGGCAAAGGCAAAGAAGCTGAACTTTGCCAACGGTTTCTGCTTCCGAAAAAATCTTTCACACCGCGAGTTTTACCAGAAGCTACACAGCGGTGCCATTGGTAAGATCCGGCACGTACATGCAACGTATCTTACCGGCCCGGTTAAGTCTATGCCGCCCGCAACCGCCCGCCCAGCTGGCATGAGCGATACCGAGTGGCAGATCAAGAACTGGTACAACTTTGTGTGGAGCTGCGGCGATGGGCTGATTGAGCAGGCTTGCCACAGCATCGATAAGATTATGTGGGCGATGGGCGATATTCCGCCCGTTAAGGCCGTTGGTACTGGCGGGCGCGTACTGCCGAACAACGAAGGCAATATCTACGATCACATCGATGTGTTTTACGAGTGGGCAGATGGCACGCGCGGTACCATGGCACAGCGCCAGATTCCGTGCCAGCACAACGATAACTCCGACTACATTCTTGGTGCAAAGGGCTTTGCCACCATCCACGGCTGGCAGCCTGTAATCCATACCGACCCGGTATGGAACTACACAGGCGTTCGACGGGATATGTACCAGGTAGAGCACGACGAGCTGTTTGCATCCATCCGCAAGGGAACACCCATGAACGATGGCGAGCAGATGGCACAGAGCACCCTTGTTGGCCTTATGGGCCGCATGGCAGCGTACACGGGCCAGGAGATTACCTGGGACATGATGCAGCAATCGAAAGAATCGCTGTTCCCGGAGCCGCTGAACTGGAATGGCGCATTGCCGGTGCCGCCCATGGCAGTACCTGGCAAAAACGTTTTCATCTAAGCTAAATGCCATCTCCGGCAAAATTACGGCGCCCAGTTCGAAGTTTTTCGAGATGGGCGCCGTTTTATGTTTCGGATTGTACTGGCAGATTACCCGTGCCGCTTAATGCCCTCTGCAACGCACAGGGTAAACACATCAGTTTTCATAAAGCCCCCGCCCCAGTGTGTATCCAGATCCTTTAGCGGTTTTGCAGCCACCACCTGCGCCGGAGTTTTGCCCTTCTTGATGAAGGGAGTAATGCGGCTCTGCACCTCATGCAGCATATCTCGTGAGGTTTGCAGATCAGTCTTACTGGCCACTGGCCCATGCCCAGGTATTATTTTTGTAGTGCTATTGGCAAACTTTAGCATGGAATCTGCTGCTGCCACCATGCCACCGATCCAGCCCTTGCTTGAGTAATCGATGAATGGAAACATGCCATTAAACAGCAGGTCGCCAGCGTGAAGCACGTTGGCATTCTTGATATAGATAAACACATCCGTATCGGTGTGAGCGGGTGCCACATGCGTAAGGGCTATCTCTTCGGAGCCAACCCGCATTGTGAGCGTATCGCTGAAGGTTACCGCTGGCAGGGCAATGGCGGGCGATGCTGGAGTTTTTGATTTTAGCAGCTCAACAAGCTGATCGGTAGATAGCCTTACTCTGGTTTGTGCGTGTGCAACAATGGTGGCGTGTGTGCCACCGAGGGCGGAATTGCCACCGGTGTGATCGCCATGCCAGTGTGTGTTGAGTAGCATGCCGGGCGTTCTACCCGTGGCGGCAGTAACCGCCTGCAGCATTTTATCTGCGGTAGCAGCAAGGCCGCTATCGATTTGAATTGGCCCACCTTCGGTAACATCAATTACCGCAATGTTGCCGCCTGCACCGGTTATGAGGTGTACTGTATCTGTAAGCCGGGTGGTTTCCAACCCTTCTGCGGTTTCTACCTCTGATAATGGCTCTGCAGATGCTAGTTGGCTCCAGCGTGCACCGCCAAGCAGGCAGCCTGAGATGGCAGTCGATATCAGGAAATCCCTACGGTTCAATAGTTTGCCTCCACACAGCCCGTGATTTAAGGTGTGCGCCGCGCGCATTCCGCCGATAGGTGGATGCATAATAGTCGCAAGCGTAACATTATAATAACGAACAAATCTATGGTGAAGCTTCTCGGGCCAATGGGTGGCCCGTACAATGGAAACGGGGTTGTTTCCACCGCCGGCAGGCAAAGGTGCCCCCGGCAATTAATCGGCTAAATTGCCGAACTAAAAGTAAATCATTTCACGTGGCATGGCTTCAGGAACACAGCATGCCGCAGTAATCAGGGAATAAAATGAGCTGGCAGGAACATTACAAGAACCATACTATGACGGCCGCGGAAGCGGTAGAGAGCATACAGAGTGGTGAAAGAATATTTGTTGGAAGCAACGCGGCGCAGCCACAGGCGCTTGTAGACGCGCTGACAGAATCCACATCCAACCCGGGACACAACGAGATTGTGCATATCATGACTCTTGGTGCTGCGCCTTCTGCAAATTCAGCCTTCCGGGATAAGTTTCGGCACAACGCGTTCTTCATTGGGGCCAATGTACGGGATGCGGTAAACGAATGCCGTGCAGATTACACCCCCATGTTTCTTTCTGAAATACCGGCCCTGTTCAAAACTGGGGCGGTTGCCCTGGGATGCGCATTGATAATGGTATCTCCTCCCGACTCTCATGGTTACTGCAGCCTTGGGGTATCGGTTGATGTTGTGAAGGCCGCGGCTGAATCGGCTCGGGTAGTGATAGCCGAAATAAACCAGCAGATGCCGCGCACCCTGGGTGATAGCTTTATTCATGTTAGCCAGATAGATGCCTTTGTTGAATCAAACAGGCCTCTGGTTGAGCTTGCTCCACCGGTGCAATCCGATGCAACGCGCCGCATTGGCAAACACATTGCCGAGCTGATTGAGGATGGCTCTACTCTTCAGATGGGCATCGGCGCTATCCCGGATGCAGTACTGGAGTGCTTAACCGGCAAGCGCGATCTCGGCATTCATACCGAGATGTTCAGCGATGGAATCTTGAAGCTTGTGGAATCGGGTGTGATTACAGGCAGATGCAAATCTCTGCGCGCCGGCAAGATTGTAACTACCTTCTGCATGGGCACGCAAAAGCTTTACGACTTTATCGATAACAACCCGGGCATTTCGTTTTTGCCAACCGAGTATGTGAACGATCCATTCATCATTGCCCGCAACGACAAAATGGTGGCTATTAATGCCGGCATAGAAGTTGACCTTACGGGCCAGGTTTGTGCCGACTCTATTGGTGAAAAGTTCTATAGCGGCATTGGTGGCCAGGTGGACTTTATGCGCGGTGCGGCACGCAGCAAAGGCGGCAAGCCAATTATGGCTCTTCCATCTACGGCCTCGCCGAGAAGTGGCCCCATGGTATCGCGCATTGTGCCTACGCTAAAAGCGGGGGCAGGCGTGGTTACCAGCCGTGGCGATGTGCACTATGTGGTTACAGAGTTTGGTGTGGCGTACCTGCATGGCAAATCGATACGGGAGCGCGCGATATCTCTGATACAGATTGCGCACCCGGATTTCCGGGCCGAACTGGTGGCCGCAGCAAGGGAGCGCAAGCTAATACCAGCCTGACCCCTTGGCGCCCTAGAAGCAACCTGAACAACGTTGTTGTGCACCCTGTGGTGTGCCTGCATTTGCCCAATTGGTGCAAATTATTGGTACACTAATGGGTGCACAACGCGTTTCAGGAGAATTTGTCCATGAGCGATACGGAAAGCACGCAGCGCAGCGATACGGCTACCGAATCAACATCTGAAACAGAAGTTCCCCATTGCGCTGTGATCCACACAGCCGCCATTGTAGATTCATCCGACGATGCCATTATGGCAGCCACTCTGGATGGCAAGATAACCATTTGGAACCGCAGCTGCCAGCAGCTATTTGGGTATGCCGCCGCCGAAATTATTGGCAATAACTCCGCCGTTTTAATTCCATCAGGCCAACACAACGCTTTTGACAGAGCCATAGAGATGCTCGCGACGGTTGGCCATTGCCCGCCTTTTGAATCGGTACGCCAGTGCAAAGATGGCAAGCTGGTGGATGTACAGATACGCCTTTCACCCATACGTGATGAAAGCGGTGCCCTGGTGGGCACCTCACAAACCATACTTGATGTTAGCGCTATGAAGCAAGAGCAGCTGGAGGTGCAGGCCCAACAGGATGCTTCGGATAGGCGCCTTGTTGTGCTGGAGACAGCTGGCCGCGTTGCTCTGGATATTTTATCCAGCCGCACCGGCGTGGAGGCACTGCGCCATATTGCAGATGCCGCACGCACGTTGGCCCATGCACGATATGCTGCACTTGGCGTGGCCCGGCAGGATGGTGCTGGCCTGCTTGAATTTGCTGCTGTGGGGTTCTCCGCCGAGGAAGAAACCCAGATAGGATCTCGGCCGAAAGGCACAGGCATACTTGGCCTGTTGTTAAACAGACACGAGCCACTGAGGATTGACCGCCTTTCTGAGCACCCGGCTTCTGTAGGATTTCCCGCCAACCACCCCAGCATGACCTCGTTTTTGGGTGTGCCCATTCGCAGAGGATCTACCGTACTGGGCAGCCTGTACCTAACCGATAAGTTGGATGGCAAATCTTTTACTATGGAAGATGAGATTGCGGTGCAGGCCATTGGAGCGTATGCCGCAGTTGCCATTCATAATCTGCACATGATTACCCGCCAGAGAGCCCTTGTAAGTGGGCTTATAGCTGCACAGGAAGAGGAGCGCCGGGCCGTTGCTTACGATTTACATGATGGGCTAACCCAATTTGTAATGGCATCTCACGCGCATATGGAATCGTTTAAGAGAGCTCATGCTGCAGGTAACAACCCGGAGAAGGCCGAGCGAGAGATAAACCAGGCATTGAAATACCTCAAGGAGGCGGTAATAGAGTCTCGGCGAATGGTAAATGGCTTGCGATCTCTTGCACTGGATGATCTGGGGTTGGCAGGAGCGCTGGAGCAGTTGCTTGCCGAGGAGAAAGGCAGATCCAACTGGGATGCCGCCGATTTGATTCACAACATTCCAGACAGGAGATTTGATCCTACCCTTGAAACTGCGGTGTACAGGGTGGCTCAGGAAGCGGTAACCAATGTGCGCAAACATGCGCAATCTCCGCGTGTACGTGTTAGCCTTATACTCAGTCTGGACGAATCTCTGGCGATGCACAATCTATCTCTTGAGATACGAGACTGGGGCAGCGGGTTTGTGCCAGAGCAGAAGGTAGAAGATTATGCGCACTTCGGCCTGCATGGCATGACGGAACGTGTTCAATTGCTGGGTGGTGAGTACCGCCTGCACAGCGCGCCTGGCTCAGGCACAACTGTTCGTGCCAGGTTCCCCGTGCCAGATCACGTATAGTTTCTGTGTTAGGACCTCGGCAGGGTATAGTATCGTCGATCTTTGCTTTCTAAACTGCGAAAGCAATTAGTGTATTAGTTTGAGCTAAGGAGAAAACTCTCACATGCCCGAGAGCAGCAGCCCGGCAGAAGTAACAGTGATGCTGGTTGACGACCATGCCATATGGCGTGGTGGTGTGCGCAGCATGCTTGAAGACACTGAGTTTACTGTAATTGCAGAGGCCTCCTCCGGGCATGAAGCCCTGGAGCGAGCGCGTGATGCGGAGCCACAGCTAACACTACTGGACATTCGTATGGCCGGTGGCGATGGGCTGGATGCTTTGCAAGCGTTGAAGGCTGAGCACCGCAAGATGGTTGTGGTGATGCTTACAACCTACGATAATCCAACGTATATGGCGCGTGCAGTGGCAGGCGGCGCGGCAGGCTACTTACTGAAGGGCGTAGAGCGTGCAGAGCTGCTTACCTCCTTGCGGGCCGTGTGTGGCGGAGAGATGTTGCTTAATGCCAAGGATCTTGTGCGATCGTTGCGGGGCATTAGCGATCAGGCAATTGGATCTGAAGATCTGGTAGAGCCACTTACCGACCGTGAGAACGAGGTGCTTCGGCTACTTGCAACCGGCCTCTCCAACAGGGAGATAGCCGCAATTCTATTTGTTGCTGAGAGTACTGTAAAGACTCATGTTGAGCATATTATCGGCAAGCTTGCTGTTTCAGATAGGGTACAGGCCGCAGTTTGGGCAGCTCGTAAGGGCATTGCTACGCTTCCTAATGACCTCGGGTAACCGGATTAGTGCCAGCATTTAGATCGCCGCGACCCACTCAGTGGGCAGCGGCGATTTTTGTTTTAATGAAGAAATTGCCATACCAAGATTGCATAAGTAACAGTTACGAATAGATGCGGAATTCGTGCATTACGAACTAAATACGCTTATCTGCGGATTACGGAACACCCCTGCATAAGTACACTGAGCATGTTACGCATTATTTGCAGGAGGGGTTCGCAATGAATATATCTTCCCCATCTGTTACCCTGGGCTTTTACGGCGGAGTGGGCACGGTTACGGGTTCAAAATACCTGCTGCAGGCCGGAGGGCAACGCATACTTGTAGACTGCGGCATGTTTCAGGGATTAAAACATCTACGAGATCGAAACTGGCAAGAGATGCCGTTTCGCCCCGCAGATATTGATGTGGTGGTAATTACCCACGCTCACATCGACCACTCTGGATATCTGCCCCGGCTTGTTAAAATGGGTTTTGCCGGCCCAATCTACTGCTCGGAAGGTACGGCAAAGCTTCTTGAAATACTTCTACCAGATGCCGGGCGCCTGCAGGAGGAGGAGGCCGACCACCGAAACCAGCATGGTTTAACGCGCCATGAGCCTGCGAAACCGCTATATGACGAACAGGATGCGTTTGATGTACTGCGCCAACTTCGGCCCATAAAGGGAGCAAACACAACCATCGATCTATTCCAACAAAATGGATCGCAGATCACCGCGCAGTTTATGAATGCCGGGCATATTATTGGTTCTCGATTTGTGCTGATTGATATTCAGCAACGCACCCCCACCCCATCACAAACGCGCATTCTGTTCTCAGGAGATATTGGGCAGTACAACCGCCCTATTCTTCCAGACCCTACTCCGCCGCCTGTTTGCGACTATATGCTGGTGGAATCTACCTATGGCGATAGGCTGCACCCCGGTGCAGCACCAGAAATTGCGCTTGCGCGCATTATTAATGAAACAGCCCAACGGCATGGCATAACTTTGATACCGGCTTTTGCGGTAGATAGAACCCAGGAGCTGATCTACATGATCCGCGAACTGGAAGATGCCGGCAAGATACCCATTTTGCCCGTGTATGTAGACTCACCCATGGCAGCAAAGGCCTGCGAAGTTTACGCCGAGCTAAGAAGTGAACAGGATGACGCATACAGGAAACTGGAAACGCAGCATCGCCGGCCGCTTTCAACACGCAAGATGACGATTGCATCTGGCCGGGATGAAAGCCGCAAAGTGAATGATGCGGAAGGCCCATGCATTATTTTAAGTGCTGCCGGGATGATGACAGGCGGGCGGGTGCTGCACCATGCTCAGCGTATATTGCCAGATAGGCGATCTACCATTGTATTTGCCGGATACCAGGCAGAGGGTACTACGGGGCGCCTTATTAAGGATGGCGCTTCTGAGGTAACGATTTACAAAACAAAGTGCCCGGTGCGTTGCCACGTAGAAACGGTAGATGGCCTCTCCTCCCATGCAGATTGGCAAGATACTCTTCACTGGCTATCTGCATTGCCACAACCGCCAAGAACCGTGTTTATTACCCATGGAGAACAACAAGCAGCGGAAGCATTGCAGGGGCACATAACGCAGACTTATGGCTGGGAGTGCCGGGTGCCACAGCAGGGTGAGCGATACGAGTTGTCTCCAGGACAGGCGGTTCTATTGCATCCCAATGGTTCTACTGAAGTAGGCGTTGCCACGAGCCATTGATGCGCATTGTGTGCATGCAGAAGCCTTACAATCCGCCAATCAGGGGATGTTGTTGCGTGAATTGGACACTATAATGTCCACATCGTAAATCCTGAGCGGGAGACAGCATCGATGAGTCTGGTTGCGGATGGCAGACGTATCGTCTGCGATGGGGACAACTGCAAAGAATCAACCTGTGTGCCGGTTGCCCTGCCTCAACTGAATGGCAGAACTGGCCCGCGCAAAACCGATCCTTCGGCAGACTGGCTGTATGTTCGCATGAACGGTGTGTGGATGCACTACTGTCCTAAGTGTGCGAAAGATTTCCGCACAACACATCTGGACATTGCAGGGCCTTTTGGTTCGGAAAGCTGAGGGAGCATGGCTCCCCGGCGGGAGTAAGACCATGTACCAACAAATTTTGTTATGCGCCGATGGTTCTGAAGGCGGCGTGAAGGCCGCGCAATCCACCGCCGAGATAGCGAAAAAGTTTGGTTCCAAGATTACGGTGCTGAGTGTGTTCTTCCCCACACCGCTCCTGGCATCATTTGGTGAGGCCCCGGAAGCGGCGGCCTGCCTGGATACCGTGATTAGCATCGGTGAAGGTCAGCACGAAGCCATTCAGAGCGCCACTCGCCAGATACTGGCGGAAGCAGGCGTTGAAGGCACAGAATTACGAGAGTTCGGCCACCCGGTTGATACAATCGTGAATGCGGCACAACAGATCAATGCAGACCTTGTGGTAATGGGCTGCAGAGGGATGAGCGGCTTTAAGTCGCTATTACTTGGAAGCGTTTCGGATGGAGTGCTTCACCACGCGCACTGTCCCGTACTGATAGTTAGATAACTCGTGAGAGGCAACTAACCGGCGAACTGCGTGTGGCAAACCTAGATGCGCTAAAGCCGGAATGCCAGAGGATCGACCATGGTAGACAAGCGATTTGGGGTGTTCATAAAGGACCTGCGGAAGCGGCGCGGCCTTTCCCAGCGTCAGCTGGCAAACGTAGCGCAGATAGCCGTAAGGACACTCGCCTACTGGGAATCCGGCGAACGCATACCGCGCAGTGCAGAGCTAGATAGCGCATTGCTGGCATTGCATGCTGCTCCCCATGAGAAGGCTTTAGCGGCCAGCCTGGTATCCCCACCGCGTGGCACCCGCCTGGTGCGGCGAGACACCCGGCAGGATGACCTGCTTGTTGCGCCAGGTGTTGGCGATTTGTTGCGAGCATTGAGATTGCGCGTTGGCTGGTCTCAAACCCGGCTTGCAACCGAGCTGAATGTAAATCGATCTACGGTGCTGCGATGGGAAACTACAACGATGTTTCCATCAGACACCAGCGTAGACCTTGCCTGCGACTTGCTGGGAGCTTACCCTGAGGAGCGCGAGGCCCTACAATCTCGCCGGCTACAGCCCCCGTCATGGCCTATAGAGGTACCGATTGAGGAGTGCGAAGAGCGCGTAATGCGCCTCGGCATGGATATTGATTGCCTGCAAACACCCGTGGTGGACCTGTATGCACTTACTTTGGAGCGGCATTTGAGAATGCACGCACTGGAATCTCCAGAAGCTTTCCGCATACTTGCCAAACTACATGCGGACCATGCGAGATGGCTTGTACTTCAGGATCGTTACGCGGAATCTGCTCTGGTGTGCAGGCAGGCGTTGGCACTTATGGAAGAGCCCCACAAGTGTGAGGCGCACTGGCTTACAGCGCTAAACATCGCCTCTATACATGTTGGCATGGGGCAGCGCGGAGAACGCACCAGTCTGAAGCTATTGGGTTCCTGGTTACCACGCATCACCCAGCCACAATACCGCAGCATGCTGGTTTGTGATATCGCCTACTATGCCGCACGGTGTGGCCGCGCAGAGCAATCTGAGGCAGCTTTAAAGCAGGCCAACGATCTGGTAAATCTCTGCGATACAAACGGGCCAGAGTTGGACAGATACTACCGACTTTCCAAAATGCGAGTGCTCACGATAAACGGCAAACCAGTAGAAGCGCTTAACCAGCTTCCCACCATGCCGCCAGCACGTTCTCACCGAATCTTTAACCTGATTGCAATGTCTGAAACGCTTATTGCAGCTGGTGAGAAGTGCGCTGCGCAAAATCATCTGGCACATGCTCTCTGCATGCTCCAGGAATCTCCGGCACCGAAGTATCGGGCGTTGATGGAGACTGCAGCACGCGGGCTGTAAGCTGGGCCCAAAACAGAAACAGAAATTTTAAGGAGGGCAGGGCCACATTTGTGGCTCTGCCCCTCTTTTATTAACATGTGTGCCAATTCGTTGCATGTATTGCCGGGAATACGCTGAACCGTGGATTACGCGGGAGCAAGGCGCGATATATACTCTGAGTGTTGTTCAAAGAGAACACAGATTGAAGTTTATAGCTTGCCCCGCAGTGTAGCGAGATGGCCATAAACGTGAGAGGAGTAAGACATGTTTACGAAAATACTGGTTTGCTCCGATGGATCCGACCACGCGAAGATGGCAGCAAAGCATGCAGCCGGTATCGCGAAGAAGTTTGGCTCAGAGATCATCATTGCATGTGTGTACAACCCAACCGATGTGCCGCCACCGTTCATTGGTGTGCCCGGTGCATCGCTTTCAACGGCAACAAACATGGGCAGCTATGTACAGGAGCTACAGCAGAGTGTTGAAAGAGAGACCGGAGCGGTGCTTGAGCAAGAGGGCGTTGCATACTCCTGCCGCCGAGAGCTTGGCCACCCGGTAGACAGGATTATTAGCCTGGCGGAAGCAGAGCACGTGGACCTGATAGTGATGGGTTGCCGTGGCCTCAGCCAGTGGAAATCCTACTTGCTTGGCAGCATTTCGGATGGTGTATTGCACCATGCGCATTGCCCCGTACTCATCGTTCGGTAACGGTTAACCAGCGTGGAACAATCCGCCAAATCGCGGATTTATCGCGTGCGGCTGTTGCCATATAATTTCACTATCTTGAGCGGAAAGCTCGGATGCTTGCTTACTTTGCAAGCGCTAGAGCGAACATACTTAGAGAGATTTCGCCGGGCGCCCGCCAACAGAAGATATGCGGGCCGGACGATTGGGAGGAATGAAAATGGCTGCAGCCACTATTCAACAAGCGAATGATGTTAATGCGAAGGTACGACGCGAAATAGCATCTGATCCCAGGATCTCCGGCATCGCGCTTGAAACCAGCGTTGAAGACAGCACGGTAACTCTGGTAGGATCGGTAAAGTCTTTTGCAGCCAAAGTTTATGCAGAGGCAGCGGCCCACCGCGTATCTGAAGTTACAGTAGTAAACAACCGGCTGGAAGTAAAAATTCCGCGCCACGAGTTCAGGGCAGACAAAGAGATTAGCGATGCAGTGCGCTACCACTTCAAGTGGAATGTGCTGCTGCCCTCTGGTAGCATTGATTGTGTTGTGGTAGATGGATGGGTTCTGCTACAGGGCAAAGTATCTGCCGAGTACCAGAAGCTTGAGGCACAGGTTGCAATAAGCCACATATCCGGCGTAAAGGGCATTGTAAACGATATCGAGATTGCTGCTCCCATGGATTAGTTTTACCTATCCATTCGCTCATCTATGGGCTGTGAAGCAACAGCTTGAAAACTTCTCTTTCAACGACGACGAACAGAGAACTTATCCTGTGAAGGATTTTGGGGGACGCAGCAGAAACGCAGCGCCCCCCTTTTTTACGCCCCTGCTCTGCCCAGGCCAATACCGATAAGGTATGTAACGATGCCTTCGATGGCTCCGATAAGCGTCATTTCCCAGCCACTGCTCCACCAGGAGCGAACGGTAACCAGGCTCTTGGCAGCACCCACGGCAAAGTGAGCAAGCAGAGATACAATTGCGGCAGCGATCACCGCCTGGAATCCCTTCATGAAGAAAAACGGAATAATAGGGACGAAGGCACCAACGGCCGTGGAGAGTGAGCCTGAGATGGCAGATTTGATGGGATCTGAGAGGCCATCTTCTGTGAGGTTAAGCTTTTCGGCTGCCATTGTATGTAGAAACTGATCTGGGTTTGCGGCCAGATATTCTGACATGCGTATGGATTCCTGTTCTGGCACACCTTTAAGCTGGTAAAAGATAGACATCTCCTCTTTAGCAGCTTCGGGATGTTGGTTGAGTGCTTCGCGTTCCCGGTGAATTTCCGCCTCGAAGATCTCGCGTTCAGACTTTGCTGCCAGATACGCGCCACTACCCATAGATAGAGCGCTGGCTACCACGCCAGATAGGCCAGCCAGAAGTACAAATCGGCTATCGCCAAGTGTGGCTCCAGAAACACCACTTACGATGCCGAAGATTGCCCCCAGTCCATCATTTACGCCATATACTGCATCGCCTATCCAGCTGCCAGTGCCCTGCCGTTTACGATGCAGCAGGTAATCCAGCACACTGCGTGAGCTGCTTTGCTCCAGCATTCGGGTGAGTACATGCCCATGCGCAAACTCATCCAGCACAACTTCGCGCAATATTTCTCGAGTCTCTGAATCTGTAATAGCTCGCATCTGCCTGAGGTAAGAGGATACATCCCGCCGCTCTTCGGCAATAATCGCCTGGATTATCTCCTCCATGCCCCCTGGCGTATCTGCAACCCGAATGGCATGAGCCTTGCCACTGCTGTTTTCAGGAACGGATCCGCCCAGATCTTTGAGCCTCTTCTCCCATGAATTAGCATGTTTTTGCTCCAAATCGCTGAGCATCTGGAAGATTTTTTTGCGTTCAGGAATGCGTTCTCTGGATGCAAGTGCGGCGTACATAGCCACGCCATCCATCTCAAGTGACCAGTTATGTTCAATTGTATCCACAAGCTTCTGGCCCGTTATTTCCACCAGGTGTTGTTCCTGCATTACTGAAACCTCCAACCATTTCAATGGGTAATTCCCCACATGTAAGTTTACCGTTTACGAAGTTTCAGCAGGCGTATTAACTCTACGTGTGTGCAGGGATGGTGCGTTTATTGTGCAACAATGCCATACACGCTCGGAATCGGGGGTACTCCCGGCGATGCTGTGTGCATGTGAACCCGCCTGTAATTTGACTTGAGTAAGCTGAAGGGCTATAATGACCGGTGCATATGATTGATTTTGGAGGAGAGATGGCACCCCAGCGTATCGATCTCACAGAGGCCGCATCCCAGTATCAGGTGAGCACGCATACTCTGCGTAATTACATCCGATCTAAGCGGCTTACTCAATACGGCCAGGGCAAGGCCATTCAGCTCGACCGCGACGAGTTGACTGCCCTGTTTGCCGCGAAAAATCCCGATACGCGGCGGCGTGTATTTGCAATTTGCAACCATAAAGGGGGCGTTGCCAAAACTACCACGGCCGGCGCACTGGGCTGGTTCCTTTCGCGCAGGGCCCCAACTCTGATGATCGATGCCGATCCACAGGGACACCTTACTCAGGTATGCGGCCTTGATAGCGATGGCCTTGAACGCACACTCTACGAAGTAATGGTAAAGGGCCTTCCTATTCAGGAGGCTATATCCCCTATAATCTTGCAGGAGCCACCGCTGGAGTTTGAGCCAAGCTCACTCAGCATTGTTGGCAGCAACCTTGAGCTTGCCGAAACAACCATGCAGGTAACCGGCCGGCCGTGGTGGGCCAAGATTTTGCGTAACGCACTGAAGGCTGTGCAAGAAGATTACCCTTACGTGGTTATTGATTGCCCGCCGAACCTGGATGCGCTTACTGTAAATGCTATTGCAGCGGCAACAGATGTTATCGTGCCTGTAGACATGGGTGCCTTTTCACTGCGCGGCACCGTTAAGTTGCTGGAGATTATGAGGCATGTAAGCGAGGAGCTTGCTGATGCCCCCAATGTATGGTTTCTGGCTACCCGTGTAGAACCGAACCAGTTTACCGAAGATGTACTTGACCAGTTGTGGCAGGCGTACGACAATCGCGTACTGAACACGGTTATTCGCAAGGCGGTAGATGTTGGCCGCTCTCAGATGTACCGGTGCCCACTTCCTGTTATGTTCCCCAATAACATGACAACTCACGACTATGCCGCACTAACGAGGGAGTTGTTGAATGAATAGGCGCAAGCTTGGGCCGCCGCCCAGCTGGATACCTGCCGCCAAGCCTACGCAGGAGCCGGAGCCCGCTGCCGAACCCTCAGAATCGGCTGTTCCGGATCCGCTTCAGAATATCTTCACTGCATCTCGCACAGCCAGGCTTGGCGATGCCGACGATGACCACCTGTTGCAAACCTACACTAACCGCCGTAACAACGTAGCGGATAGTGTGGTGTTGTCTGAAATTAATTCACTGCTTGCTGCTGAGAAGCGGCGTGTTGCACCTTTTGCTGAGATTCTGCTTTCGCCTTCCAGCAACGCAGACATACGCGATGTGCGGCAAACACGCATGGTTATGCTAAACCCGGCGCACCCCCATATACAGGGAAACCATGAGAGCATAGCCCGGCGCAAATCCCAGGCATTTCTATCTCACTATGGGGTTGGCCCGCGGCGATATCGCAACTCCCTAATATTTGTGGCGGCCGAAGCTGAGCAGGTGCAAGAACTTGCTGAAGAGATACGCAGCATGCTTGCCTGGCGCAGCCTGGTAGATCAGCCAGGTGGCCTGGAATCTAGACTTGTTGACCGTGCCAGAGCCCATGTAACCCGGTTTTTGGACCGGAAAGAGATTGCTCTGCGCGAAATTTTCAAGTGGCTGCTGGTACCAACTCAGGCAGACCCTGAGAGCTCGCTAGAGTGGCGCGAGCTACCGCTGGAATGTGGCCTTCGTACCCTGGCTGAAGCTGTAGCACAAACACTGGCAGATGCTGGCCTGGTACGCATTGATGATCTTGGGCTTGCTGAGGAAATTGACGCCGCCAGAGGATGGTTAGGCGATGCGGTGCCCGCTGGCCCACAGCTTGCCGAAGAGTTTGCACGGTTTCTGTTTTTACCACGCCTGATTAACGATAAGGTGCTGCAAACGGCACTGCAATCGGCACTTGCGGCGGGCATTAAGCAGCGGGTTGGCCCGGGTGGCCCTAAGCGCCTTTATAGCGCTACTCTTCGCCTGGATCAAAACGACATAGCCCGCATAGCGCCGCAGCTTCTATCGCAGCTAACAGCAGTGGTGAGCCCGGTAGATCTCAAGTTCACGCTTAGCATTGATGCTCTGGTGCCAGACGTATCTCGCGCGCAGCTAGAAGCGATTATAGCCGAAAGCGAAAAAGACACGCGCCAGACTCCTTAGTTGCCGGGCTGTACATAACCAACAACAACAATTTACCGCCGGTTCTAAAGAGGAAATGCGGCGGCACCGCATGAACTAACAAAGTACATGCCTCCCAGATGCGCAGTTCACATGCGCGCATCAGCCCACCAATCTATTTCGACAGCGCATTGCGCTCATCCGATTGAGGATACGGGACCACGAAAGGGCCGAATTATGAGTGAGCAGAGCAGCCGGCGTCAATTTATCAAACAGGCTACATTTACCGGCATTGGTGTAGTCATCTCCAACCGCACATGGGGCCAGGGCAACAAAACTGCCAACGACCGCATTAACTTCGCCTGTATCGGCGTTGGCGGCAAAGGCGGCAGCGACAGTGCCGATTGCGGCGAGCACGGCAACGTTGTTGCAATTTGTGATGTAAACTCCGACACCCTTGAGGCAGCCGGTAACAAGCGATTTCCAAACGCCAAACGGTATACCGACTGGCGCAAGATGTTTGATGAGATGGGTTCCGGCATTGATGCAGTAACAGTCAGCACGCCTGACCATATGCATGCCGTAGCCACCGCAGCAGCACTTCATCTTGGCAAGGCCTGCTACACGCAGAAGCCACTGGCACACAGTGTATGGGAGTGCCGCCAACTTGCAGACCTGGCGCGCTCTAAGAAAGTTGCCACCCAGATGGGCAACCAGGGCACCGGCGATAACAGCATGCGCCGCAATGCCGCACTGGTTCGCCAGGGGGCCCTCGGCAAGGTAACCGAGGTGCATGTGTGGACAAACCGACCGATTTGGCCACAGGGAATGGAAATTCCCGCGCCATCCCCGGTTCCGGCAAATGTTGACTGGGATCTGTGGCTTGGCCCGGCAGAGAAGCGCCCATACGGCGATGGTTATATGCCCTTTAAGTGGCGCGGATGGTGGGATTTTGGTACGGGCGCCCTTGGTGACATGGCATGCCACACCGTAAACCTGCCATACATGGCTCTTAGCCTACGAGATCCTATCTCTGTTTATTCAGAGACCACTGGCACCAATAAGGCCAGCTACCCGAAGGCATCTCAGATCACCTTCCAGTTCCCGGCAACCAAAACCCGTGGCCCAATCAAGTTTGTTTGGTACGACGGTGGTAAGTTGCCGAGCCAGGACCTGTTGCCAGGTGCATCTTACAAAGATAGCGGCTCGCTCATTATTGGCGACAAGGCCCTGCTGTATACGCCTGGCGACTACGGCGGCGGAGGCAAGCTCTTTGAGCATAGCGGCAAGCCGATTGAAGGCGATAACGGCGTTGTGCCGAAGTTCCCTGAGTCTCCGGGTCACTTCGAAGAGTGGGTACGCGCGATTAAGGGCGGCGAGCCGGCCATGTCCAACTTCCCAGAATACTCTGGTAAGCTGGCCGAAACCATTTTGCTTGGCAACATGGCGGTATGGTCTCCCAACAAAGTTATTCAGTGGGATGCGCATGCAATGAAGGCGAAGAATGCACCGGAAGTTGCTCACATTGTAAAGCCAGACCTGAAGAATGGCTACTCGCTGTAAACCACGGTTTGCAACAATTAATAATGGGCGCACCGAAGAATTTCGGTGCGCCCTTTATTTTATTTTACTTGTAGTGGGCGCTACTTCTTAGCTGCGGATTGCCCTTGTGCTTCCAGAACGGCAAGTGCAGCCAGGTTGACAATATCTTTCACTTCATCATCGCGCTGCAGAACGTGCACGGGCTTGCGCATGCCAACCAGAATGGGGCCAACAACCTCGGCCAGTGCCAGTTGCTGTACTAGCTTGTAGCCGATGTTGCCTGCTTCCAGGCTGGGGAATATCAGCACATTCGCTTCGCCGCCAAGCCGGTTAAACGGATAGGTGCCCTGCATCATCTCTCCAACAAGAGCAGTGTTTGCCTGCATCTCGCCATCCACCTTTAGATCTGGGGCACGCTTCAGCAATATCTCTACTGCCTGCCGAACCTTATCTGTTCTGGGATGCCTTACGCTGCCAAAGTTAGAGAAGCTTAGCATCGCGATACGTGGCTCGATATCAAAGCTACGTACGAGGCTGGCTGTAAGCAGAGCGATTTCTGCCAATGTTTCTGGCCCAGGATCAATATTTACAGTAGTATCGGCAAAGAATAGAACTCGTTGGCGCATTGCCACCATGTAAACACCGGCTACAGTGCCGGTGCCAGGTGCCGTTCTAATGATCTGAAGCGGCGGACGAAGGCCATCCGAATAGTGCGCGGTAAGGCCAGAAACCATGCCATCGGCATCACCAAGTTCTACCATTACGGCGCCAAAGTACTCAGGCTTGCGGATGAGCTCATTTGCTTCGCGCCTGGTAACACCTTTGCGTTCTCGAAGAGCTATGAGCCTATCCGTATAGGCCGCGAGGTTTTTGAACTCCTCGGGATCTACAATCTCTACGCCAGTGATATCTACCTGTGCGGCTGCACTTACCTGCAGTATCTTATCCCGGCTGCCGAGCAGTATGGGGCGCGCCGCGCGCTCCTCCACGAGCAGGCAGGCAGCGCGGATCATTTTTTCATGTTCGCCTTCTGCAAGGATGATCCGCTTTGGATCGGATTTTGCCTTATTGAAGACAATGCGCATCATCTCTCGAGATCGTCCGAGACGGGCTTCGAGCTGTTCGGGATAGCATTGTAGATCAAGTTTGCCACGCGCTACGCCAGTTTCTACTGCAGCCCGGGCTACTGCGGGTGCAACCCACAGCAATACGCGCGGATCCAGCGGTTTGGGTATGAGGTATTCGGGTCCAAAGTGAAGTGAACTGAGCCCATATGCCTTGGCTACTGCATCCGGAACATCGCCACGTGCAAGTTCAGCTAGTGCTGTAGATGCAGCCACTTTCATGGCTTCGTTAATCTCGGTTGCACGCACATCCAGGGCGCCGCGAAATAGAAACGGAAAACCCAACACATTGTTACACTGGTTGGGATAATCTGATCTGCCAGTTGCAACAATGGCATCTGGCCGTGCAGCCCTGGCTATTTCGTACCCAATCTCCGGATCCGGGTTGGCGAGAGCAAAGATAATAGGCTTCGGTGCCATCTTCTTCACCATTTCTGCCGATACAATTCCGCCTGCAGAGAGGCCAACAAAAACGTCTGCACCATCCAGCGCTTCAGCAAGCGTTTTCTTATCCGTTGGCCGAGAGAACTCACTTTGAATTGCATTGGGTGGTGGATTACGATCTGGCCTTACAACGCCGTGAATATCCACCATGAGTATGTTTGCAGGGTCTGCACCCAATTGGCGATAAAAGCGCGCAGTTGCCATGGCCGCCGCACCTGCCCCACTGAAAACGATCTTAACTTCGTTGATCTTTTTATCAACAAGCTCCAACGCATTCTTCAGCGCGGCCCCAGAGATGATTGCGGTACCGTGTTGATCATCATGGAACACGGGGATTTTCATGGTTTTGCGTAGTGTTTCTTCAATGTAGAAACACTCCGGCGCCTTTATATCCTCCAGATTGACGGCCCCGAAGCTCGGCTCCATAAGCTGAACAGCTTTTATAAACTCATCAGGATCTTCCGTATCCAGCTCAATATCAATAGAATCAAGATCGGCAAAGCGTTTGAAGAGTAGCGCTTTTCCCTCCATAACTGGCTTGCCAGCGAGTGCCCCAATATTGCCAAGCCCAAGCACAGCGGTGCCATTGGTTATAACGGCAACGAGATTGCCCCGGCCCGTGTACTTAAATGCATCGTCTGGATTGGCTTGAATTGCTCTGCATGGCGCGGCGACGCCAGGCGTGTAGGCCAGCGCCAGATCCCGCTGTGTGAGACAGGGCTTTGTGGGCACAATCTCCAGCTTGCCATGGGGGCGCGCCATATGGTATGCAAGCGCGTCCCTATCATTCTTTGTAGTTTTGATTGAAGTAACTCCTGATAACGCGGGTATCGCGGCGAGGCCGCGATACCCGGTTCCAACTATTTCAGGTGGGCAGCCCAGGGCACCGCATTACGGAACACCTGGCGTACCTCCTCCTGGAAGTAGATGGGATAGCTTTCGTGCCCGGGCTGGAAGTAGAACACGCGGCCTTTGCCTACGGTCCATATCATCCCCTGGCGGCTCGGTTCGGTTTTACCGTTGGGCAACGTATATACTCCATCGAATATAAGCTGCTCTGGATCTGGCGCTTCGAAGCGCTCGGTGTATCTTTCGGTGTGTGGAATAACGAAGTCTTTAATGCCTTTCGTGATGGGGTGCTTCGGTGCCTTTACGCTTACTGCCACACTTGAGCCATCTTCATTATAGCCACCGGTCCAACCACAGGGCGTTCCCATGAGCGCCTTAAATGGCCGCGACCAGTGTGCCGAGTGGGTGCCGATGAATCCCATACCCTCTTCTTTTACCCGGTGCACCAATTTGTTTACGAGCTCTGTTTTTACATCGTCATGGCGCATATGTCCCCACCATATGATTACGCTGGCGCTGTTCAGGAGATCATCCGGTAGGCCCTGATCTGCGTCATTAAGAGATGCGGTTACCACATCCCAGCCTTTGAGTGGGGAAAGCCCTTCGGCAATGGCGTGGTTAATATCTGCGGGGTAGATGTTTTTTGGGGCGGTGCCCTCCGACCAGCAGATTACACGCCGCTTTTGCGGCTTTGCATCTGCCTGTGTGCCAAGCATAAGCGATGTTGCACATGCGGCAGCTACGCCACCGCCGATGAATGTTCTTCGATCCATTTCAGACATTTACGCCCCTCCAGCTTATGGTTATTCTTTTAGCCCAGCATTCCGGCTCAATAATGGCTGCTATCTGCACTCTTACTATTCTTCAGTGAGTATGGATACTCCTGAGGTTGCCACACAACAACTATACCAATAAAAAAGCAGCCCGACCGAAGTCAGGCTGCCATAAACTATTCAAAACGATAGTTTGTGGGAAAGGCTAAGCCTTCTTCTGTCGGCGGCGGAGCTTCATGCCAGCAAATACTGAAGCACCTGCAGCGAACAGAGCCACAGAACCCGGCTCGGGAGCATCCGGCACGAGTACAGGAGCAAACCACGGGCTGGACGGTGGAGCAGGTGTGCTACCGCCAGTTGTTGTGGTGCCTGCCCCAACAAAGTGTGTATCTGGTGCCAACTGCTCTGCAACGATCGTTGCATTATCGAATTCAAAACCAGAACCCGTGCTGCCACTGTTGCCAAATATAACCTGACTGAAGGTGACACCAGCAGGTGCAACAAAGTTCAAGAACGTAAATGGCTCAGATGGGTCCAGCTTGGGGCTGGTGCCAGGCTGACCGAAATACGAAGCCTTGTTATAGAGCGTGCCATCGATTGCAGCAACATTACCCGCGCCAGTCAGGAGTGTTTTGACTGTAGCAGTGTTGTAGTATCCTACAACGTTTCCGTTCTGATCCAGGAACCACAGCTGGTTATTTGCGTCTCCAGCATTCCAGGAGAGGCCAAAGTACTTCTGGCCAGCCGGAAGATTAAGAATAACCGGTACGGAGGAAGACGACTCTGCACCTATTGCCGCGTAGTTACCCAGTGCCTGAGATGCCGCGTAGGCTTTGTCTGCACTGTACTGGTTATTAATGATTGCCAGTTTGCTCGAGTTATTGAGCATAAAATCACCAACGTTTGTGTACAGGGTCTTGGTGTCAATTACCTTCGACGTACCATGGTACAGCGTGTCAAACGTTTCAGTGCGAAGCGTGGTGTGCGTTACTGCGCTGTAGTAGGTTCCAGTGTTGTCACCCGGCGCATTGATATAAACTGAAATCTGAGCACTAGCGGGAACCACCGAGCACATTGCCAGTCCTGCAACTGCTACGCATGTATTCCAGACGAATTTTCCTGTCCTAGGGAAGAGATCGCGCAAGAAATCTTCTCCTTTCTGTAAATGTCTAAGTGAAACTTAACTGCTTCTCAAGCCACATCATGGCCATAAGAAACTGTTCATCTACCAGTATCACATATGTATTGTTCGCCTGTCAACCGAATTGTGACCATTCAGGACAATTTCGTTTTTATTGTGACAAATAATGAAAAACAGCTGAAATTTAGTGCAACAAACAGGCGTCCAGTGGGCATTTATCTACATATAATATTTATTTTTGAGATCAAATCAGTAGTATATTTCCCACAAACATTGGCAAGCAACACTTAAAGTCCCAGTAGATTCCAGAAAGTAACCGCAAGCGTACTGGATCGTGACGAGGAATATTTTCGGCCAAGGACATTAAGTTTGACCCCCTAAGTTAACTCCGCAGATGCATGCATCAAATCAGGCTAACCAGGCAAATTGCAGCAGTAAAACTTTAGTGGTTCTTAATTATCAGCAACCATTACAACTGCAATCTAAAATCGCAGGTTATTGGCCAAGCTCAGGGGTTGATCTCTATTCGGCATCGGGCGTATCTGTGTTGTCTCCCCACAGTTGATCCCACGACTTCCGAGCCGAGGAAGGTTTGGACGGCCCGGCGAGGCTGGCACAGAGATCGCTCAGGGAGGAGTACTCATCCAGCTTATCAACCAGACGGAGCAGTGCGGCATCTGGCCCATTGGTTAACAAGGATTGCCTGGCTGCGCCGATAGTGCGATAGATGTCTGCTGGCAAGATGGCCTCCTCATCATGCGCGTAAGAGTTGGCAAGATCTATGGATGGAAACACTCGGTTGGAGGCGAGTGATGACGAAAGTGCAAGTCTCCAGTTAATATCTGAGTGGGCATACTCAAGAAGGCGAAGTGCCGGGTGCAACTCCCTATCCTGCTCAACGGCTTCATCCACTGGCTTATCCCACACGGTGCCGATTATGGTGAGGCTGCCACCACAACCCCCACCCAGGGGGGTGTTGCCATGGAAGCAGCCCGCGTGTTGCAAAAACTCGCGAATTCGATGCCTGGCACCGGAGTGATCTGCTTCCATTTGATCGCCGGCCTGTTCTTCTTGAAGCATCAGGTACCAGAGATCTGTTAACGAATCTATCAGCAATAAGGCATCTCGGCCTGTTTCTGAATATCTGCATGCTGCAGAAAGCATCATCCTTGGAACAAGCTGAGCCACGGATGCCGGGGTTTCGGGAGAAACGGCCGGGCATACTACAATTGTTGCCTGCGGGAACTTCCTGCGCAGCGCGGTATGCTCTTCTGCCCTGCGGCTTGTGAGCAGCCAAAAAACGTGGATATCTGGCTGGTTTTGCAGTGCTCCTTCTGCAATTGTTGCTGCAGAATAAGAAAGCCCGGTGCCGTGCTGCCCGGTTATAACACCAGCGGCTCCGGCGGGTAAGGGGGCTGCAAAATCTATAGCCCTACCGGTTATGGAGTTGGCCAGTGAGAGCCACATATCTGGGCGCGTACGTTCCCACTGGCTTCTACGCGAGCGTGCTGTTGGACGCTGGTATATGGCGTCACCCACAAAACCGTTTACCGAATGTATCTCTGTAACAATATCTGGTTGCTCTTCTGCACTGAAACTTGCGGTGAATTCAATGTAATCTCCCTCCGCCAGCCGTTCTGCTATTTGCACGGGTAGGGTAAAGAACTCCGGGCGAGCACCTGTGCGTGATGGCACAATCACCTGCAGGCTTTGAGCGCTAACTATGTGAACGTACCCATTTAGCCTGGTTTGCATAGCTGACCTCGGTTGTTTTTCCCGGTATGTGTAGAACGGGCGTCAGCAGCTGGTACTGACGCCCATACAGATGATACCGCACCGGCACAGGCCTCCTGTTGCTTAGTTATGATCGCGCGGCCATCTCCAATGCGGCAGACCTTTCATCCCGGCGCATATTTTGCCGATCTCGCTTGCCATACCGTTCTCTGGCGCCACCATGTAACCCCGCGGCATTTCCTCGCACCATTGCGCGTTCAGAAATATCTGGCACGCCCAGGGCAACACGAGCCGCAGTAACAACGCTGGCTGAAGAAATTTTGCTGTATCTCTTAAGTTTTGCTCTGTTTTTCATGCCTCTACCTCATTTCAGCAGTATTCACAATGTCCTTATCGTTAGACTGTTTCGCATGCTAAATCGTTTCATTACGAACGATCCTACGAGCGTTGCTTATGAAACCTATTAGCAGACTGGAAAGGCGAAAACTGCTTGTCCGTCCATTTGAAATACCGGTGTAAAAACCCAGATCTTAAGCGGCTGCCATTCTCATACTTTATTCATATTAATCTGTTAAAGTATGCAGAGAAGGGGTAACTACCGTGCAGCATTTGTTAGACAAACCGCTTGTGGATAGAGCAGAACAAGGAAAGGTTAAGCTCTCTCAGGCGTTTCAGAAGCTTGCTCCTCCGGTAATCATCATTGGTATGCACCGGTCTGGAACAAGCATGGTTGCAGGGATGCTGCATGCAATGGGCGCTTTTGTGGATCCGATGTTGGAATCCGTAGTGCCCGGCGAAGCGCTACCCTCCGATACCGCAAGAACTGCGGGGTATGGTGAGGCCGTTGCATTTCGGCTTGTTAACGAAGCAATCATGGGCAGAACCGGGGCCAATTGGTGCCAGGTAGAGCCTTTTCTGGCACGGAGAGATCACCCAAGATTTGCGGGCGTTTGCGTACGGCAGCTTGGCCAGGCTACCCATGAAATTCTCCTCCGAGAGTATCTGCAGAAATCTCGAGATTCTCGGCCCGCAATCTGGGGTTGGAAGGATCCTCGGAACTCGCTGACTTTGCCGTACTGGCTCCAACTGTTTCCCAATGCGCGTCTGCTTCACGTTCGGCGCAATCCCGAGGATATTATTCGAAGCCTGGTTCGGCGAGAGGCTGCAAACCGCTCAAAAGCGGCTGTATCTCCACCACCAACTGCACGAGACCGAATTGTACGCGTTGCTGGTAATCCGGGTGCTGTAGTGCGAAGCATTGGGCGTAGGCTGGGTATTAGCCCATCTGCATCCACTGTGCCAGAAACTCAGGACCAATGGATGAACCTTGTAAACACGTATACCGGTGAGTGTGAATCGTGGGTACACCATCCCGGTGGGTATCTGGAAGTATCTTATGAAGAGATTGTGCGAGACCCAATTAACAATGCGGGGCGCATCGCCGATTTTATAGCACCTAACATTGCACTGAACGCCGTGCTGAAGGCAGCTTCGTTTGTATCTGTTTCCAGAAACTAAGCCTCCTGAGCCCGAATACCTGTGTTTTCCCGTTGACCAAAACAGAACAGAGTGTCAAAATTACGGCAGCACTGCAAGGTGCTGCCGTTTTCTATTTGCTGCCCGGAAGGAATACTCATATGTCCACTCAGAGAGTCACACCAGATACGGAGTTCCGCCTCAGCTCCGGCAAAGCCGTAGCCACCGTTTCGCCCTATGGTGCCTCTCTACGCGGCATGTGGCTTGCCAACCATGAAATTGTGACGGGTTACACGGGAGCGCAGGCTAAACTGGGTGGGCAGGGCGACATCTTGATTCCGTTTCCTGGCCGAGTAGGCGGCGCCGCGTACACTTTTGAGGGCGAGCGCCACCAGCTCGAAATTAATGATAAAGATGGCCCTAACGCCATCCATGGATTTGTGCGTACTCTCATCTGGAACGTTGTGACACTTGAGAGCAACCGTGCCGTATTTGAATGCGCACTGGATGGTGCCCATGGTTACCCATTTACGCTGACTATTGTTGTTGAATATAGCCTGGCGGGAACCGATACGGATGCCAGCCTTACGTGCCGGTGCACCGTTACCAATACTGGAAATATCACCGCGCCCGCGGCTGCAGGGTTTCACCCCTATTTTGCCGCAGGCGGCCTTATAGATGACTGCACGGTGCATATTCCGATGGAGGGGTATCTGGACTTTGTTAATCTAATACCCACGGGAAGAGTTATCGACACTGCAGGCACAGAACTGGATTTTCGAGAACCACACAGCATTGGCACCACAAAATTCAACACCTGCTATGTAAACCCGATAAAAGACGAGGAAGGCTGCACGCGATTTCGGCTAGTGCGGCCCGATGGGATTAGCACAACGGTTTGGATGGATAGCAGCCTGGATTATGTTGTTGTCTATTCTGGCGACCCATTGCCAGAGAGCCACCGCAGGCGCAGCCTTGCCATCGAGCCAATGTCTTGTGGATCAGATGCATTCAACAACCCGGAATGGGGATTGTGGAGCCTTGCCCCGGGGGAATCTCGCACGGTGATATGGGGAGCACAAGCCGAGATTACAGCTCAGGGCAACAGCAAGTGAAGCAGGGTGTGTTCTCCATCTGACGCTTCTATTTCCAGTACATGATCGGTGTTATCCTGATTGGTTTTGAGCGTAATCCGAAGCACTCCGCGAACTGTATGGCACAAATGGCGGCGCTCACCTGAGTAACCTTCTGCATCGCGGTGTTCGTCGCCAAGCATAATCAATAAATCTGCGAGTGCCTGGTGGCGCTGTTCTAAGTCTATTCCAAGCAGAGGAAGGCCTCGCTCTTCTAATCTTGCGCCAACAGGTTGTATGGATTGCAGGAGGGTAGCAC
This sequence comes from uncultured Chthonomonas sp., assembly GCA_903859705.1. Taxonomy (GTDB): domain Bacteria; phylum Armatimonadota; class Chthonomonadetes; order Chthonomonadales; family Chthonomonadaceae; genus CAIXIX01. The sequence continues at coordinate 97,466 of CAIONQ010000163.1, read as the reverse complement.
GCAGGCGGTTACGATCGGAAAACTCCCGGCAAAAGAGTGGCCAATCGGCAGATTTAATAACCTGCTCCATAGTTTTGCCCTTTCTCAGCTGCCGGGTGTCTGTGTTTCCCGGGAAAACTAAGGGAGCGGGAAGTGCGGCCCAACGCGCACTGATTGTTCAGAGGCAAGCGCCACCTTACGGTGAACCCTGCGCTGCAACACGCTGAACGGTACAGTGTTCGACAGGGACACAGCCGAGGAACAAAGTCCTCAGAACAGCCTCATCTGTCGTGGTCGTTCATCGAAGGTCGGGCATGAATAAGTAACGCATGGTCCGGCATTCTGGTGATCCGTACTCACACCGCTCCCGTACCCTCCGCCTCCGTGCCGACAGCGTATAAGGGCTAACTAAGCCACCACGCTATGCGCATGAGGAGCAGGGCACACCTACGCCATCGTCGAGTAGTATAAGTGTATCACCAACAACTGCGGGCCGCATCAGCAAAATTACGTATTTTGATTGAAACCCCAGTAACCTTTACGGCAAAATTGAGGCCAATCAGCGTTTACGGCGCTCTTCTCGCAGGCGCCTTTTTCGCGCTCTCTCTTCTTTAATAATGTCCCATCTGCGATCTTCGGCTGCCTTAAATGCTTTAGCTTTCGCGGCATGCTTCATATCTTCTTCAATTTTCATTCGGAGCGCAATTACGTTCACTTCCGCCTGGCCGGGGCTCGGTGGCGCTTTTTTAGTTGGTACCGTTAATCTCTGCTCGGGCTTTTTATCGGTGGTCCTTTTTTGTGTCGTTTTTCGTTCTGTCATTCTTCGGTGACATCCTCTCCGGGCACCTCCCATTGTGTGCCTGTCATACAAATAATCTCAACAACATTTCCGCCGGGTGCTTTCAGGTAAAACCCGCGGGTGCCATCTCGATGAGTGTCTATAGATTTGCCATGCTGTGCGGCCAGCAATTCCAGATCGGCCTGTGATACACGCCATGCCAGGTGCGACGGGTGCTGACTTTTAACTACAAATGCCAGCCTTGCTCCATGCGCATCCAGAAAAGCCCATGAAGCATCCTTATAAAGAATTTTTGTGCCGGGCAGAGCGGCTACATACCAGTCGACCGCTTCGTCGATATCTGGCACCACGGAAGCAGCGTGGTCAAAAAACAGTTTCATAATATCAGCCTGGTTCTGCCGCCGTGTAGCGGCTAAATGCATAAGGCTTTACCAGATTGGCCAACCTGGCCGTCGCCGTGCGAGCGCAGTATCAACCCCGCCCGTTCGGCCAGCTCCGGTTATCAGAATAGCAGCCTCTATGGCAATAAATGCTTCGTTAACTGCTTGCCACTCAAACCCGAGGTTCCAGGTGGCAAGTAAGTAGTTAGCACTCATAAACAGCGCAATAAGAGCGGCAAGGCGTGATGTGAGCCCCAGCACCAGCAGGGCACCCACAGCTAGTTCGCCCAGTACCACCATGTAGCTGTATATAGCGGCGTGTGGCACAATGAATTTGCTCAGGAAGGGTATGTAAGTTGTATAGGCTGCGGGAGAATCTCCCTGCATCCAGACTGTGAGCTGATGTTTGAGATCTCCGGTGCCAAACCAGCTCCACTTCGCAATGCCATGCTGCAAAAACTTCACGCCCAGAAAAACTCGCAGTAGGGCCATGACTACGGCAGCATTTTGAGCAGAAGCATTTCCAGATGCAGGTTTGCGCGCCAAGTTAGTTTTTGCTCACGGCCAGCGCAACGAGGATGCATGGTCCGCCAGAGACAATCCTCATAGAGCCCGCCTGGCCCAGATTGTATGCCGCAGTGGATTCTGATCCTGGCTGCATCCACAGGTACGGAATCTTCAGATGTGCGGCATCACGAATGGTATTCTCGGTAATCTCCGGTGGAGTAACCGTTACCAGGCAATCCACGGAGCCGGGCAGAGAAAACAGCCCGGGATAACATGGATCACCATCGATATCTTCGGCATTGGGGTTGATTGCGTAAACGGTGTAACCGGCAGCCTTGAGCGCGCGGTACACTTTGTTTCCGTACTTCTCTTCATCGCGTGAAACGCCGGAAACGGCGAACTTCTTACACGCAATAACCTCTTCAATCAGCGATCGGGTAGACAACGGCGCTGCTCTTTTCTTACTGTGATTTTTCGCGCACCAGCATGTTGAAGGGCACGAATTGCAAATGTAGTTTAGCCCATGCCGAATGGCATGTCAATGTATGTATGTACTTCATGCCTGTGCCAAATGGCTTGCATCTGTTTAGTTCACTCATCCTATTTGCGTCATTCCCTGTTTTCGCCATCTCGAGAGTCTGATGACGAGCGCTACATCTTCAAGCATTTGCAGTCAAATCGATATTCCAAATTTTCTGATAATGTGATCGCTTATAGAACAGGCCCAACACAAGCAACAGGGCAAACAACAATTCGGCAGGTAACGTCAAAGCGGCGAGAATTCAGTTGTGGGAGGCAGTTTACCGAATCTAGCTTTGAAGTAAAAATGAAAGTGGGCCGATATCCTGATCCTGATATCGGCCCAAAGTGCTTCAACTCATTGAATGTTGGCTTGCGCTCAGCGTGCGCAATGCCTGTTCTTTCTGCGAACTCCCTGTGCCGCCACCGCAATGCCAACTAGCAGCGCAAGGCTACCTGGTTCAGGGGTAGATCTGGCAGGCGTAAAATCTCCTGCCAGCGTAATATTATCTAATCCAATGTAGTTTCCGCTGGAGGTAGCAGTTCCCAGAAATTGAATGAACGTTGCACCTGTTGCCGTAAAATTGTGCGTAAACTGCTGCCATACCGGGCCAGCTCCGCCAGAACTATTCGTGTAGGTAGCGGTTGTGAGGCCCGTGGTGACATCTATACTTACATTCCCGGTTTGTGAACCTATATAAAAACTAAGTGAGTAGTTCCGCCCTGCCACCGTATTAACTGTTTGTGTAATGCCAGCGTATGGTCCAGAATCGTGATAGCCGGTTAAATCGAGGTGTTTAGTACCGGATTCTGCCAGAATAGAAAATGTATTCGGCTGCGTAATCACAGCTAACTCAGCATTCACGGTTGTCCAGCCAGTAATTGCGGTTGATAGAGCCACCAGTGAATCTGCACCGTTGCCGTCAAAGACGTACGCCCCGGCCTCAAAATCTCCGTTTACCAGTTGTGCGTTAGCGTTGCGAGTCGATCCCAGAAACGAGAGACAAACGATGGCTGTTACTGCAGCAATCCAAATACGTCGCATGAGCAGATCCTCCGATTAACTGTGTACGGGCCAATATTCTGCCCTTCGAGTAACTCAACCTTTGAGCATTCGGGACTTTATTTCGGTGCAGTCTATCACATCCAGTATATTTGTTCAACTGGTAATTGATATAGCCAACGCACTCAGGCAATCGCGCCTTTCCGGTATTGTTCTCCGCCATCATCTAGACCGAGCAATAGGTCGCAAGCTATGCACTTGTCTGCCTGGTTAGTTCATTGTGACAATTATCGATTATGATTGCTATGCGGAGGTTCCTTGACCATGGAACATGGAAGCAGTGGCCCTGATACCCGTACAGGCGCCAATTGACGCAAGATGGGCCCATAATATATAATGGTGCAGGTTCCGAAAGCTGTATTCGGAGTCTATGTATCCACATTGCACACCACGGAGAAACGTGGTGATGCAAAACGCAAAGTGTGCAGGGTTGCCCTGTTGCTCTTTATTCAAGCCTTCCACTTACATTCTGAGTACAGATTTCTACTGAGTGTGCCGGCCTTACCGAGGAGACTACCTGTTGGCAGCTTCCAGCGTTGATACCGAGCTCGAAACCCTTATTCGAGCGCGATACCCCATTATCTACATCGTTTCGTGGGAAGAAAAGCGCGTTGAAGATGCGCTTCGCAACATTGCCCGTGATCGTGGAAAGAAGATCTTCTTCTGGACCATTACGCAGGGAATGGTGCTGAATCCTAACCACAGGGATAACGCCACACGAGACCCAATTGCCGCCCTGGATTTTGTTATGGATTCCCGTGATCAGGCTCTATTTGTGCTGAAGGATTATCACGCCTTCATAAACGACGTTACGGTAACGCGCCGCCTGCGCGACCTGACGACTGCACTAAAAACAAGCTACAAAACCCTGATTATATTGGCTCCGCTGCTGAAACTACCCAGCGAGTTGGAAAAAGATGTTACTGTTGTAGATTATGGATTGCCTGATCATGGCGATCTGGATCAGCTACTGGAAGGCATCATCCAATCCGTTAAAGATAATCCGCAGGTGGATACCACCCTCTCTGAAATAGAGCGGGATCAGGTGTTGAAAGCGGCCCAGGGGCTAACTGCCAACGAGGCAGAAAACGTTTTTGCAAAATCGCTGGTAGAGAAGCATAGCTTTGATGTGGATGTAATTCTGAGCGAAAAAGAGCAGATTATCCGCAAGTCCGGCATTCTAGAATACTATCCGTTTAATGAGCAGATAACCGATGTTGGTGGTTTGGATCTGTTGAAAGACTGGATGGAGAAGCGGACTGTAGCGTTTACCGAAAAGGCTCGAGACTTTGGGCTCCCGGCTCCGCGCGGCGTGCTGCTGCTGGGTGTGCAGGGCTGTGGTAAAAGCCTTTCAGCAAAAGCCATTGGCTCCCTGTGGCGGCTGCCATTGCTTCGGCTGGATGTTGGGCGCATATTTGCTGGAATTGTGGGCTCTTCTGAAGAGAACATGCGCAAGGCAATACGTGTTGCCGAATCTGTTGCGCCCTGTATTCTGTGGCTGGATGAGCTGGAAAAGGGCTTCTCAGGAACTCAGAGCTCTGGAATGTCTGATGGTGGCACAACCAGCCGCGTGTTCGGTACTTTCCTTACATGGATGCAGGATAAGAAGGCGGCAGCCTTTGTAGTGGCCACCTCCAACGATGTTACGTCGCTTCCGCCAGAACTGCTGCGTAAGGGCCGCTTCGACGAGATCTTCTTTATCGATCTGCCATCTCCAGAAGAGCGGGCAGCTATCTTCAAAATACACCTTACGAAGCGCAAACGAAATCCTGAAGATTTCGATGTGATAAAGCTTGCGGCAGCCACACCCGGTTTTTCTGGTGCTGAAATCGCAGCTGCAGTTGAAGATGCACTGTACGATGCATTTGATGAAACCCGCGAGCTAACAACCGAATCTATTGTTGAGGCTGCGCAGAACACGGTTCCTCTCTCAATGACAATGCGTGAGAAGATTGAGGAACTGCGGGAATGGGCCACTACGCGGGCCAGAATGGCATCCAGCGCCCGGGCTGAGGAGATGAATGAGATAGCTGAGTCGCTAATGCTCGCAAAATCTGGATCAGAGCCCACAGCTCAAGAGTAGTTGTAATCAACAACCGTACGCTATCAACTTCTGTGCTGCGCAGCAACAAAGTGCAGCACCAGCATAATCGTTTGATTAATTTCATGGTTCAGGCAATACAGAGACTATGAGCGACCGGTTCGATTTTTTGGAGCTGAGTGATGGGCGTCCGGCAGCTGCCGTTGCAGAGGCGGAAACCAGCCAACTGGATTCGGCAGCAGACCCATTAGAGGCATCGGTGGGTTCCGCATGGAAGCCGGTGCGCCTGCGGGCCGTCGAAATTATTGGAGATCCTGGCACTGCCCACGGGCAGTTTATGAATCCGCTTGGACTTGCTGTTGATCGCCACGGTGCCGTTTACGTTGCCGATTCCAGCAATCACCGTGTGCAGCGTATAGGCATGAACGGAGAGCTAAAGGTTTATGGCCGCCCAGGCAACGCACCCGGCGAGCTGTGGGGGCCAACGGCCGTAGCGGTTGACCCCAGTGGCGATTTCTTTTACGTATCCGAGCAGGGCAACAACCGCGTACAATGCTTTCAGGTTAACGGGCAACACCGTGGGGTGATGAATGGGTTTGCCAGCCCCTCTGGCCTTACGGTAGACGTGGCTGGCAGGCTGTGGATTGCGGATACAGGCAATGGCCGGGTGTTGTGCTGGGATGGCCGTCATAAGCAATACCTCACACCTCTCGATTATCGGCACGGCATTACACGCCCCATATCGCTTGCCTGCGACCCCGCGCACAACCTGTACGTAACCGAAGGCTCCGCCGAAGACGTTGTGTACTATGCAAACTACGGGAGGCGAAGCGGCTCGCTGGGAGCTAATCGCAGACTTCATGGGCCGCAGCAATCTGCCATAGACTCTTTTGGAAGGGTGTATCTGGCCGAAGCCGGGAAAGATCGGCTGCATGTATTTACACCCGATGGGTCTTCACTGTTTACCTTCGAAACCCTCAGCACCCGCATGGGTGCTTTAAAGGCCCCGGCAGGCGTTGCTCTGGGACCGAATGGCGAAGTGTATGTTGCAGACACCCAAAATCACCGTGTCGTCCGCCTGGCCTGGGAGTAACACCACCGCATGCCCGCCGCCTCAATCCGCACTGTAAACCTTCTCTGGGAGCGCAAATTCCGGGGCATTTATCCACCTGCCGATTACTCTCTGGATGAAACAGGCATCCTTACCCTGGCGGTACCACGCCCTCTCGAACCCCGTGCCTATGATGTTACGGTGTTTCGCCCGGATGGTGGAGCCGAAGTAAGGTGGGGTTTTTCTGTTGAGACTTTGATAAAGCTCGAAACCGCCGACTCTGATGACTGCCTGGGCATGACCGCAGACGATCTTTACCTGTTTCATAACCGCTCCAAAACCCGGTTTCTTGCCGACAAGCACATAAACTACATTGATTGTGCGTTGAGTGCAGATGGCGAGCGCCTTACCGCTGCCTTCTCTGATATGGCTGGCGCAAGCTACGCCCTTGCCTATGGCGATATGAGTGGGCGTTTGATATGGCTGCGTGAGTTTGATGCCCCGTTAACTGCAACAGCAATTTCCGGAGATGGTGCCTGCGTGCTTGCCGCGGACTATGCTGGCCTGCTTACATTGTTGGATTCCGCACGCAAAGAGATATGGCAGTTTGAACTGGGCACCCCCATCACAACTGTTGCCTGCTCTCGTACCGCATCATATACAGCGTATGCGGTAGATGGCGGCAGGCTGGGCCTTATTGGCATGGATGGATCTCGCATTTGGGAGGCCGCACTTCCTGGCGAGGTGGCAGCGCTGGCAGTTTCGGCCGATGGTGCCCTTACTGCAGCCCTTTACTTCCCAACAAATGCTCCAGAAGGTGCCTCAACGGTTGCTCTCTTGTTGAGCGATGGAACCATTGGATGGACACATGATACCGATCGGCGTGCTACTGGTGTATCCATCACTCCAGACGGATCGGTTCTTTCGGTTGGTGCCCGTGACGGATCGGTGGCTGTATACCGCGTAGAGCAAGGCGTGGCAGGCGGGCCAGCTTCGTTCACTGCCTCTTTCGAAGCTCTTGCCAGAGCAGCCCAACTGGAGGCTGCTGGCGACATAAAGGCAGCCTATCAGGTGCTGCAGGCTGTTGGCCCGGCGAACCCTGCCGATGTGGCGCTATGGCGAGAGCTAAACCGTACCAGGGATTTGTGGTTTGCAGCGGCAATGACAGAAGCACACAGTTTGCGGGCTGCCAATGATCATCGCGCGGCTATCCGCTGGTGCACGCAGATAATTGAAGCCGACCCTCTGTATATTCCCGCAATTGAGGATCTTCGAGCTCTTCGTACTGAAAGAGCAAATCTGCTAAGTATGGAAGCGAATGCGCATCGTGATGTGGGAGACCTGGAGGCGGCGGAAGCATCCCTGAGAGAAGCTGTGGCTGTGGCTATGCCAGAGAATATGGTGATAAGGCAGGCGCTGGCAGATATGTGCATGGGCCAGGCAACTGCCATGGATGCTCGGGCGGCAACGCTTATTTCAGAGGGTAGGCTGAGTGAGGCTCTGGAGGCCTTGCAGCACGCACAGTCCATCTCGTTGAGCACTGAACGATCCGAACGGATAACACATCTGCAAATACAGTTTGAATTTAGTGCTGGCATGGAAGCGTATAACGCACGCAAGTACAGCGAAGCTGCTTTCCAATTTAAGAAGGTACTAAACCTACATCCCGGACACAGCGAGGCTCGCCGCTACCTGGAGTTTGCTCGCAAATTCGCGCAAGACACTGTTCAGGATAGCCTTGCCGATCGCTTTAGCAGGTTGGAATAGCCGTGCTAATCAGTTACTGGCCGCCTGCCCAGGCGATCTATATTCATATCCCTTTTTGTGCAAAACATTGTGCATACTGCGATTTTAACACCTACGTAGAAACGCCTAATTCGCCCGCAGTAAACAAAACTGTAAACGCAATTTGTGCGGATATTGCACGCAGCAATCCCCCACCCGGCGTGCCAATACGCTCTGTGTTCTTCGGAGGCGGAACCCCAACGTTTCTCACTGCGGAACAGATCACATGCATATTGGAGTGCCTGCGGGCAACTTTTCCAATTGCCCCGGATGCCGAGATAAGCAGTGAAGCGAACCCGGGCTCTTCGGATGCGGAGAAGTTTGCTGCCATGCGCAGTGCAGGTTTTAACAGGCTCAGCATTGGGGTTCAGGCATTCGATGATGAACTGCTGCTGAATCTCGATAGATTTCATTCTGCTGGTGAGGCGGAGGCTGCACTGAATGCGGCGCGCACCGCAGGTTTTGATAACGTTAGTCTGGATCTGATGTTCGGGCTCCCGGGCCAATCACTGGCACTGTTAGAGGCCAGCATAGATAAGGCCCTGGCGCTGCAACCAGAACATATTTCACTTTATGCACTTACACTGGAACCAGGAACACGCTTTGAGCGAATGCACACCGGTGGCAAACTTAAATTGCCTGATGAAGATACAGAGCTGGCCATGTATGAAACTTGCATAGAGCGCATGCAGGCTGCTGGATTGCAACAGTATGAAGTAAGTAACTTCGCCAGAGAAGGCAATCAGTGCCGGCACAACCTGGTTTACTGGAACAACGAACAGTATTACGCCTTTGGGCCGGGCGCAGTAAGCTGCCTGGATGGCTTACGTTGCAGGCGCGAGCGCAGCCCCGGAGCTTATAATCAGAAGATCAGTAACGCAGATTCCGTAATCGTGGAGACAGATGAGCCCGATTCAAGTGAATCGCTTGGAGAAACGATGATGCTTGGGCTGCGCCTGCGAGAGGGCATTACGTGTGAGCGCATTATGCAACGCCATGGCATCGATCCATTACAGTACTTTGCTCCTCAATTGGAGAAGTTTCAGCGAGAAGGATTGTTAGTTATAGATGGCAGCAGGCTGCGGCTTACCCATCAGGGGTTGCTGCTGGCCAACAGTGTGCTTTCTGAGTTTCTGTAATCGGCAGGTACCACCATCGTTGCCTCAATAATTGCCTCTGTTATTCTGTTCTTGTTTCTGCTACACTTTGCCTATGAGCCACACCGAAATTAACCCAGAAGGTGTAACACCTAACCCTGCAACCCCACTGGATTCCGAACGCCGCAAGCGTAAGGTTCGCGCAGCCAAGCTGAGCGTAGCTTCCAACACAATTCTTACCCTGCTTAAAGTGCTGGTTGGCGGTTGGACGGGATCTGTAGGCATACTTTCTGAGGCCATGCACTCCGGCACAGACCTGCTTGCCTCCGGCATCGCGTTATTCTCGGTACGTGCTTCCGATACCCCTCCGGATGAAGATCACCCCTACGGCCACGGCAAGATTGAGAGCATTTCTGGCCTCGCCGAAGCAATGCTGATATTTGCTGCGGCACTGTTCATAGGGTACGAAATCATTGATAAGCTGCGTTACCCTGCCCCGCGCCACAGTGGCTCTGTAGATATTGGTATTGTGATCATGGCTATCTCCATGATTGCCAACTTTCTGATTTCAAGATACCTTCACAGGGTAGCGCGAGAAACAGAGTCGGAGGCCCTGCAAGCGGATGCTGCCCACCTGCAAACAGATGTGGTGACCTCGGCAGGGGTTCTTGTTGGCCTGATACTGGTACATGTTACGCACCTTGCGTGGTTGGATCCCCTGGCGGCCGGCATTGTTGCATCGCTGTTAATAAGTGTTGCCTACCGGCTAACTAAACAGGCTATTCAGCTGTTACTGGATACCCGCCTGCCGGATGGCGAAGAGCTGGCCATTGTGGCTATTTTGAGAAGAGACCCCCGGGTTCTGGGCTTTCACAAACTGCGAACGCGCCGCTCTGGTACGCAACGACATGCAGATATTCACGTGCAAATTGATGACAATACCACCCTTGTTTATGCGCACCAGGTTACCGAAGAGATTGAGGATGCCATCCGCGAAACGCTGCCAGGCATCATAATAACTATCCATATTGAGCCGTATCTTGCCGAATTGAACCATCAGCGTGAACAGCATCGTATCGGCATTGAGTCGTAATTAGATTCCCGGCATTTCCACCAAATATATAGCGGCACTTTAGATTAGCAAAATATGCCATTCAGCAGACGAATACCTATACTCAAGAAGATATAGTAATAATTGAAATGGGCATACAACTTACAGCATGCGTGGGCAGGACAATGCAGAGCTGCACAGTGTCGGAGCTCGCTTCAGGCAACCCGTTTAGAGGTTGCATAAGGAGAGTGCTATGAAACTCACACGAATCGGGACATGCCTTGCTGCAATCGGACTATTTGTAGCAACATCCTCGGTGGTTTTCGCTCAAGTGGATATCACCAGCCATGCCAATGAGCTAACCGGAACTACGCTCACGGCAAATGTGTACGAGCAGTGCGATATCACTGTCCCAACCGGCATTACGTTTGATGTTGGCGACATCTCGGATCCTACCATTGCTTCCAATGCCTCGGTTAGCGTAACCAACATCGTGCTTGCAACTGCAACGAAGCAGCTGCGCATCTCTATCGAAGCGGCCGCATCCAGCTTCACACCTTCGGTGGTCGGAGCCACAACGTGGTCTGCAGGCGATGTATCCTGGGACAACGGTACCTCATGGACAAGCGCAACCGGTGCAGCCGGCACGCTTTCCAGCTCGACTTACAATGCCGTGGCAACTGGCGCAGCAGATAGCGCATCTTTCTCCACCACGAGCCTGAAGTTCACACTGGCTGCCAAGACCACTGTAAAGCGCTCTGGCAACCACACGCTGGCCCTGGTATGGAAAGTTGAATCGATCGGCAGTTAAATAGCCTTGCTGTTATTCTAATTGCCTTTTGGGCAGGTGTACCTTCTGGTACACCTGCCCATTTTATTTACCGGTAGCGCGGGCAAGGAAGATTATCCTTGTTCGGCCGAAATCCTACGTCTCTTGGATTTACTGGCACAGCAATTGTCTTCCTCTGCAATCAATAATGTGTTGAAGATGTAGCAAAATATGCCAATCTGCAGATGATTGTCCTGTGTATAAGAAGATATAGTAATAATTGAAACGGGCACACTAAGATCAGCATGCAGAGGCAGGACAATGCAGAGCTGCACCGTATCGGAGCTCGCTTCAGGCAACCCGATTAGAGGTTGCATAAGGAGAGTGCAATGAAACTCACACGTATCGCGACATGCCTTGCTGCAATCGGACTATTTGTAGCAACATCCTCGGTGGTCTTCGCTCAGACGGATATCACCGGCCATGCCAATGAGCTAACCGGAACTACGCTCACGGCCAATGTTTACGAGCAGTGCGATATCACTGTCCCAACCGGCATTACCTTTAACGTTGGCGACATCTCGGATCCTACCATTGCTTCCAATGCCTCGGTTAGTGTAAACAACATCGTGCTTGCAACTGCAACGAAGCAGTTGAAGATCTCCATCCAGGCTTCTGCGGCGAGCTTTACGCCCTCCGTAGTAGGCGCAGCAACGTGGTCGGCAGGCGATGTATCCTGGGACAACGGTACTTCATGGACGAGCGCAACCGGTGCAGCCGGCACGCTTTCCAGCTCTGCATACAATGCCGTGGCAACTGGCGCAGCAGATACTGCTTCGTTCTCAACCACAACCCTGAAGTTCACCCTGGCAGCCAACACCACAGTAAAGCGCTCTGGCAACCACACTCTGGCGATGGTATGGAAAGTTGAATCGATCGGCAGCTAAGCGTTAGCGTAGCGGTATTGCCGCCCCGTTTGTGGGCAGGTGTGCTTACGCATATCTGCCCACAAATACCGAGTTGCATAACAATTTCAAACGGATTTGCTACCAACTAACGGTGTTGCCAGTTTAATTGGCGGCCCATTCTATCTCGGAGGACATGATGGTACACATCACAAAATCCTTCGCTTCATGTATCTTTGCTGTTGGTATCTGCCTTTCGCTTTCGCTCTCAAATTGCAGCGCGCAGACATCAACAGACATAACATCTCATGCTAACGAACTGAACGGCACATCGTTTACAGCGCATGTTTACGAACAGTGCGACATAACAGTACCCAGTTCAGTCGCGTTCAACGTTGGTGATATCTCGGATCCAACGCCAGCTGTTACCGCTGTTTCTCTAACAGTTACAAACATCGTTACCTCCAGTGCAAGCCGGGTGGTTCGGGTTTCGGTAAAGGCGGCAAGTTCCCAGTTCACACCTTCCGTTTCCGGTGCCTCTACGTGGAGTGCCGGTGCCGTTACATGGGATGCCGGTACTTCCTGGAGTGGAGCAACGGGCCAATCCGGTACATTGTCTCAATCGTCATACAAACCAGTGGCGATTGGGCAAGCCGATGCAGCCGCGTTCTCAACGTCAACTTTGCATTTTACACTTGCAGCCAACACGAACGTTAAACGTTCTGGAAACTATGTTCTTGCTCTCACCTGGAAGGTGGAGTGCATGGACGGTGGCGAAGGCGGCGGTGGCTAAGCTAAGGATTGACAGATCGGGCTCGCACCGTAACTGGTGCGAGCCCAAAACAGGAGTTAATACTATGAACCTTTGTTTAAAAACGATATCCGCACTGGCTGTGGCTCTGGTGTTGATTTGCCCGGTAAAATCACAGGCGCTCAAGTTTCACTCCGATATGAATTCAATTAAGATTGAGGCACAGCCCGGCCAAGTAGTAACCCGGGCCTACCATCTCACTTTAGATAAGGGTGAGAAAAAGACACAGTTTAAGGCCCACCTTGAAGACTGGTGGCGCAGTGAAGACGGCAAACAATCCTTTTATCGGCCAGCCGGCTCCATTAAGCACTCATGCGCAAGCTGGATAACTCTAAATCCTGCCGAAGCCGCTATTGGGCCAGGTGAAACACTTACGGTACGCATTTCAACCGTGGTACCTGCCGATATCAAATCTGGTGGATACTGGTGTGCACTAACGGTTGATGAAGTTGCCGACCCACTTAAAACAGCACCACAGGGCGTTGGGGTTGTGTTTACAGCATCGGTATCTGTTGGCATTTTCATCAGCATTACGCCCGTAGATCGCAATGCAAAAATTCTGCAGTTATCTGGCAATGGCACTGATACGGAGCTTAAAGTAGTTAACGAGGGCAATTGTCCCCTCGGGATTGAGGGGCGTATTGAGTTCTATGCGCCATCCGATACAACGAAGCCCATTGCAACTGTAAAGTTGGCCCGCACCACAGTGTTGCCTGAACCGATTAACACAATTATCATTACGGCTCCTCTGCCTGAGACAGCGCAGCTGCCCAACGGTAAGTACCTGGTACGCGCAGTGCTGGATATAGGCTTAACGCACTACATTGGTGCGCAGAAAACGATGGATATAGTCCATGGAACATCTGGCATACAACCGGAGGCTGGTAAGGGCCGCTAAGCGAGCACGGCTTGCGCTGTTTTGCAGCACGATCCTGATTGGGTCTACAGCAGCAGCGTGCCTCGCCCAGGGAACAACTCGCCCGGTGAATCCACCCGCAGGAGGCCCAGACACACTGGAAACCTTCAACCAGCGGATGAGTGATAGCGAACTGGCAGAGCACCAGTCGGCAATGCTGGGTTCCAGCACAACCCCACCACTGCCGCATGAGGAGCGGTTGCCGCCGGCTTTTGAGAACATCCGTTTTGGGCTCGGCATCGGGTTTGTGCAGGGCGCAGATTCTGCAGTGGAACTCACAGGAGCGGGAAGCTACGCTGGCACTCGGGTAGATTTCAGCTCATTCCTAACACAGGGACTGCTGGGATCCCGCCTGGTTTCTGGCAGATTAGATCTGTATGATCCAGAAGTAGGCTGGCAACTGCACGCGGGAGAGCTCAACAACGAGCTCTGTGGCCTGGTGCATGGCGTTCGATATAACCTGGCTACCCGGCGTGGCAGCGCACAATCTATAAGCGCCTTCGCCACCACGGAATCCGGCAGTGCCAGGCATACTGTTCTATCTTATCGAAACGAGATCACTGTTGACAAAGCCACACAGTTTGCCGGGGAGATAGGAAGCGACCGCAGCCTGCTACTGCGTGGGCAAACAGTTAGAAGGCACTTGAGCCTGTTTGCCAACTATCAAACGCGGCCAGAGAAGCTTGCATCTGGCGCAGGTGGGTCCATCGTTCTTGATGTGGGCCACGGGATAAGCCTGTATGCTGGCCTTAGCCACAACAATGAGGTTACAACTCAATCTGGCTTTGCGGGCACGAGCAAAACCACCACCCTGCTGAGCCGAAGCATTAACAGTACCTATGGCATAACCTTTCCGCTACGCAACAACGTTTCCATTGGTGCAGAACAAACGCGAACAACCACACTAACTTCAACTACCACAGGCAGCGCTGTATCGCTTGCGTTTCCATTTAGAGGGTTGAATGTTCAGATGCGGTACCAGCTTGGCGGAATTTCGTTTATTACCACTCCTGATCAACCCACTGTTTTGTTTCAATCGCGCCGATCACTGCTTGTTTCTGCCAGCTACACTCCCAGCCGCAAAACAATGCTTACAATGCAAAACGCCACGCGTTGGGATCAAAGCAGCAGAGCCTCCACATGGTCTCAGGTTGTAGCCAGCACATCCATACTTAGGGGCTACGATCTGCCGTTTATCAGTGGATTTCCTGAGCTGTTTGCAGCAGACCGCATGCGGGTAAGAGTGAACCACAACATATCCGCGGATCTTGCCCTCTCGGTAGAGTATGGCCGGCTTATGCCATACCAAATCGCGAGTTACAATGCCAGCCCCAACGGTGTTATGTTTATGCTGCGCTCGCATTTTAACGAGCACACGCCCGCCCACGGTTCACGCATGGTTGGC
Source organism: uncultured Chthonomonas sp. (assembly GCA_903859705.1). GTDB lineage: Bacteria > Armatimonadota > Chthonomonadetes > Chthonomonadales > Chthonomonadaceae > CAIXIX01. Next base: position 82,388 of record CAIONQ010000163.1, on the reverse strand, counting down.
ACGGTGGTGGATCAAACAGGGAAGCCGGTGAAACAAACCGTGGTAAAACTGGGAGACTATCGTGCCGTAACAGATGAGCACGGTCAGTACAAATTCCTCAACCTCCCAGAAGGGAGATACTTACTGGCGATAGATCCAGAATCGCTTTCTGCCGATTACCGCTCAGATGCAACCGCGCGTGAAATTCGCATAAAGCCTCGCACCATTGTGAAGGCAGATATGCGCGTAATACCCCTGAGGGCAATCCTTGGCAGAGTAATAGTAGATAAGAACCACAACGGAAAAGCGGATAATGGTGAAGGGATGGGCAAAATTGTACTGCGAATGGGTGATAGGGCAACCGCTACTGCAGAAGATGGCAGTTTTGCATTTTACAATGTAGATCCCGGCAAGCACACCATTTTTCTGGATGAGCCGCGCCTTCCAATGGGATACGTAGCCATAACTCCCGCCTCCATAGAACACAACCTGGACCCCAGTGCCGCAGCGCCGGAGCTGTTATTTGTTATTGAATATCATGATCGCCCCATCGAGTTTCAGGAAATAAAGTAGGTTTAATCAATATCATGTTGAATTGATAAGTGTTGGACTCCAGATTCCCGATTGAGTATGATAAGACTGGTGAAGGAGGTAGCAGTTGATTAAAGCACTCAAATTTACAAGTTGCTGCCTTTGCGTTTTTTGCGGTTTAGGAGTGCGCCCAGCCCATGCGGCTGATGGCGAATCGATAACCATCAACGTTCCAGCAGCAGTGTCGTTTTATGTAGATGACGTTCGTAACACAACCACCGGCACCCCCAGCCCAACCACCATGATCTATTCCGGTGCCCATCTAACTGCGGGCCATTCATTCCGGCTTTCTGCCGCAGCCAGCGCCGCAACGTTTCTTGGGCCAGGTGGAACACAAATACCGGTATCCCTGGTAACATGGCAGGTTTCAAGCAGTATTGGCGGAAACGGCGTAAGTGGCACGCTTGATCATGTTAGCTACCATTCTGTATTTGAGAGTTTTGCAAACCCGATGAGTGGTCGTTGTGACATAACGTTCCGCCTCGGTGCACTCCCAGCCCGCGTACGAGCCGGGTCACATTCCGTAAATATTGTTTGGAAAGTGGAGTCTTTAGGTTATTGATTCTAGATAGACTGCACGAAGCCCCCTTGGTTTGACAGTTGGGATCGCATTAAACTTCACAAGCCCCTGCCGCGCAATCTGAATACCCCCATAGCCAGCTCAAAAAATTTCTCTGTAACCATTTGACAAATATTCTGACCACATGTAAAATATAGTAGACAAATGTACAGTTAACGTATTTTTCTATGCTGAGTACACGGGACGAAAGGGCGAATATAATGAGAACGCGTTTGCAGCCGGGTGCAGAAAGAAGGGGCTGGCACAGTGCGGATGTGCCTGGCTCGGCCGATTTACAAACAGAGAATGGGGAACGCGAAGATACCTTGCTGAGGCACCGATGCCCACCGGCAAAGCGATGCGTTGGCACGGAGGAGGAAGAGGCGGAAAAGGAACGATACGCCGACTATTTGCTGCATTGTGCGGATGCGGCGCGCGGCGGGCCAGAGCATGGGCTTCGTGCCTATACCGAAACACAGCTTGTGCGCAAGGTTAGCGGACGTGTAACTACCAGGCTGGAAATTACAACCGGTAGCGTGGCAGATTGGCGGCCAGCAGAAACCACTGTTAACGCCATCCGCTTCCTGATGAGCGTATCATGCCTATCTGCGCGGGAACGATTCTTTTTGCGGGCCTGGATGCTGGGTTGGACCCAGCAGGAGAGCGCTGCGCGCTGGAAGGATACGTATGGCAACGAAGGCGGAGCGGTTATTTCGGGGGTACTAAAACGGGCATTGCTGAAGTGTTCCGACTCTATGCCGATTACCTTTACTCTATACTCAAGGCACACCATCTACCGAAAACCCGCACGCCGTATCGATGGCGTGCAGCTATCCACCTGTTTACATTGCGGCGAACCCTACCCCAGAGGCACGGGCTTTGGCAGATACTGCTGCGTGGCCTGCAGGTTTGCGGCCATCCATAGTTAGTATCTATGCTTGCCTTCCTGCCCCCACCTAACGTGGCAGGAAGGCGGCCTTATTTCCGTTCTACTTCATACCATAGCGTGCGATACTTTGCATCTGCGGCAAACTCCAACCAGCCTGCAGCTAAAGTGGCAGGCACCTTCAGGGTTCGACGGCCAGCACCATCCAGGGCCCAAACTGTGGCCGCAGAACTGGATTTAATGCGGATTTCAGCACCTACGCCCGATGCCACCGTGGGGCCATGCCCCCATTTGCTTCCCACGCTGGTTCGCGCTGTGTTCCAGCTCATATCCTGGTTTTCCACCTTAGAAACCAGAGTAACCAGAATGTGTTTGGCGGTTGCCAGCGGCTCACCATCCGCAGAAGTTATGGTGGCGGCAGCAAACTCTCCCACTGTGCCGCTAAACCTCAGCACCGCGCTATGAGATGCGTACTCTTGCCTGCCCACCTGGCCAACAGCAACCAGTACAGAGCCAGAATCTGCGGTGAATGCTGCCGTGCCCAGGTCCGAATTGCGTTGTATGCTAGCTGCAGCTCTGGTAACTTCACGGCCGGGGGGCGGAATCCGCAGATCGGCAGGTACTACAGGATCGAGCTTTACCGAGAGGCTGCGGGTAAATAGAGCCCCCGGAGACATCTCTGGCCACAGGCTTGCCGATGCCTCTAAGGTTTTTGACAGCCGTACAGGAAGAACGCTTTTGGTGCCTGGATCTATATGTGCCTGCCGGAATATCTGCGCTGCAGCAGGCAAAAATGCTGTTTTGGCCGGATCACTGCTGATGCCAAAGTATCCATTTATTCTGTCGTTCTGCACCCCCGTGCCATAGTCGCCATAATCAAAAAGGTAGATGGCATCCCAATCCTGCAGGGCAGCAAACGTAGCAAGCAGAGGCGTGCACTCTGCCCGGTAATCGCCCGGGGCAGGATGATTGTACTCGGAGATAGTGTAGGGTTTGCCTTCGATACGGTAGCGGGCCAGATCGATAAGAGCCCCACCCTTGCCAGCGGCCAGATCGCGCACCATGGAGGTATTGCGGATATACCAGTCCTCGGCATCCCAGGGCTTATGCGGAAATACAGGGTGCTCCCAATAGGCATGGTTATCGGCAAAATCCATGCTGTTTTCACGCCGCAGGCCGGTGAGGCCGCCCCAGCTAACCTGAGAGCAGATTACGTTGGCTTTGCTCTTAAGTTCGTCCTTAATAAATGCGCGCATCTCCACTGCGTAGCTCAGCTCTGTATCTGCCAGAAAGTGAATCCAGGCTTGCTTAGCAGCGGGGAGCCCTCCCTCAGGGACCGCCACCATACCGTTGGTAACCTCGCTATCGGTTGGTAGCGCCGAAGGGTCCGCACCGGCCTGAACCTGTAGATCGGCAAGATCCACGCCTCCCGTCATTCCTCCCAACACAAATGCAACGCGGGCATGATGCGCTACGGTGCGCTCAGCACGGAAGGTAAATTTGAACCGCTTCCACTCCGTGGTAAGGCCGGCGCTTGCGTTCAGGCCGATGTTGTGCCAATCAGCCTGATCCAGGCCAGCGTTAATAGCAATCGTTCGGCTCTGGTCGGCCTTTGCCCGGAATGATACGGTGTAGGTTTCGCCCTCTTTTAAGTTCAGGCCCGTTTGATGTGCCTGCACATGCCAATCGGTACCATCCGCCTTTGAAACAACTGCACGAATGGATTTCAGCCCGTTGCTGCCGGCTGCCCCGGGTGTAAACTCTGCCTGTGCTTCGCCCTGATGCTCTGAGCTCCATGCGTTTGAAGCGGTAAGCAGTGGCGGCCCCGGAGGTGTTATTCCCTTTGTCCACTCTTCCCGCAGGATGGTTCCATTGCGGTAGGTTGTTTTTAACCACGCATTCCATTGCTGAGCCAGCTCTGCTTTAAATGGCTCGGGGAGATCGGTGAGATCGCCACCGTACTCCGCCCATGGGTCGCCCACCAGTGAGTTCTCATTGTTGATCTCAACCACAGCTATGGCAGGGTCGGTGGTATACGCAAGGCCCGTGTAGGGGTTTACATGGGTTAGGAGGTCTCTGGCGTAGTTTTTCTGTAGCGTTCGCATCCGGGTGTCAAACTCATCAACGCGTTTATCAAAACCAAACTTGATCTGGCTTACGTCCGGAGGAAACCCATCCGCTGCCGAGAACTGCCTGGAAACGTGGAGATTGAGGTTGGTGTAGATGCCGTTCTTCTTGAGTTGCGCTATCAAGTAATCCAGCTTATCCAGCTGAGTTGCGCTGATGTGCTGCCTGTCTTTGAACGAGTAATCCCAGATGCTGCTTTCCTGGCCCCAGTCCACATTATCCATATGGTGCATGCGCACAATATTTATGCCGAGGCGAGCCAACCGAATGGCCACCTTCTCGGCATCGGCATGTGATGGGAATGCAGATTTGGCAGCAAAGTTTGTGCCAATAAACCGTATTCGCCGATGCGTTCGGGCCTCAGCGAAGTGTCCGTTTTCGCACACAATGTATCCATTCGCACCGGCAGCCCCAGGATTCATCCAGGATACATCCGTCACAGATTTTGGTGCTCCCCCATCCCAGGGAAGTACAAATGGAAACATGGTTCCTGAGGGCGCACTTTGAGCCGCAGCACCAGTGGCCGTAATTGCCAGCAGGGCAGGAAGACAACAGTGTCTGCTTTTCATAATGTGCACCCTCCGTTATGAACTATTTGGCCGGCACCGGCCTGCGGTTTCGATACTCGTTGATCAGCCCGTTGGTAGAACTATCGTGCGCTGTAACCGGCTCGGTTACAGTGGGAGCCAGCTCCGGCAAAATGGCTTTGGCCAGCTGTTTGCCAAGTTCTACTCCCCATTGATCAAACGAGTTGATGTTCCATATGATGCCCTGCACGAAGATTTTGTGCTCGTACATGGCGATAAGGCTTCCGAGTGTTTCTGGCGTTAACTTTTGGAACAGAATAGAGTTTGTTGGGCGATTGCCCGTAAACACTTTGTGCGGGGCCAGCGCATCCTGAGCCGCACCGGTAACACCGGCCGCCGTAAGTTCTGCCCGCACCTCCGCCTCAGTTTTGCCCTTCATCAGCGCCTCGGTTTGCGCAAAGTAGTTGGAGAGCAGAATGGCATGATGATTGCCAATAACATTTTGCGTTTCTACCGGGGCCAGGAAATCGCATGGGATCAGCTTGGTGCCCTGATGTATTAGCTGATAAAACGCGTGTTGACCGTTGGTACCGGGCTCGCCCCACAGTACCGGGCCAGTTTGATAATCTACCCGGTTGCCCTGGCGATCTACGGATTTGCCATTGCTCTCCATATCGCCCTGCTGGAAGTAGGCCGGGAAGCGGTGCAAGTACTGATCGTAAGGCAAGATGGCCTCGGTTTCGGCACCAAAGAAGTTGTTGTACCAGATGCCCAGTACCGCCAGCAGCACAGGCAAGTTCTGCTCTGCCGGGGTATTGAGGAAGTGCTGATCCATCTTATAGGCACCGGTAAGCAAGGCCTCAAAGTTTTCCATGCCGATATAGAGAGCGATGCTTAGGCCGATGGCAGACCACAGGGAGTACCGCCCACCAACCCAATCCCAGAACGCAAACATGTTTTTGGTATCTATACCAAAAGCAGATACCTCTTTTGCATTGGTAGAGAGGGCCACAAAGTGTTTTGCAACATGGTTTTCATCCTGCGCAGCCTTCAAGAACCAATCGCGCGCGGAGTGCGCATTGGTAATAGTTTCTTGCGTGGTGAAGGTTTTGGAGGCAACGATGAAGAGTGTGGTTTCTGGAGAGCAGAGTTTCAGTGCCTCCACAATATGCGTGCCATCGATATTGCTTACAAAATGCAGATTGAGGCCGGCCTGCCCGTATGGCTTCAGAGCCTCAGTTACCATAACGGGGCCAAGATCCGAACCACCGATGCCGATGTTCACTATATCGGTGATCGCTTTGCCGGTGTAGCCCTTCCACTGGCCACTACGCACCGCATTGCTAAACTCCCGCATATGATCCAATACGGCTTTTACTTCCGGCATAACATCCACGCCATCCACCAGTACAGGTGTAAATGCGCGGTTACGCAATGCGGTGTGCAGCACAGCCCGATTCTCGGTTACATTTATCTTATCGCCAGCAAAGGTTTTCCGCGCCCATCCCTGAACATTTGCCTGTGTGGCCAGCGCAAGCAAAAGCGAAATGGTTTCTTCAGTTGCGATGTTCTTGGAATAGTCCAGCAGAATATCTTCAAACCGCACTGAGAAGTTCCCAAAACGATCCGAGTTACTTGCAAACAGATCCCGCATGTGTACGCCCTCGAGTGCCAATCGATGACTCTCGAGCGCTTTCCATGCTGCGGATTCGGTAAGTACAGACATATATTAAACTTTCTCCTGTTGCATTTGTAGTGCTTTGGGGCCTACTTTAGTGTAGGCGCCCGGCAAGTTGTTCTTCACCCAGAGCCTGAAGCAGATCTACACAGCGTTCAACACCTGTGAGGCTCATGGTATAGGAGGGCTCATGAATTCCATCGCTGGGAAGAGCCACTGAAATCGTGCTGGCGAGCGGGGTAAACAGCAACGTTTGGCTGCCGCTCTTTGCCGCAGAGAGGTGCAGTTTTACACCGCGCTCAAGCAGATGATCTACGGTGCGAATACCAAAGGAAGGATCGATAAAGTTGCGGCCTTCAAATATCCGAATTGCTGGCAGATCCAGCCTGCCTTCGCCGATATTGTTGATCCATGGTACATCGGCATTGACTATCAACTGTAAATCTGGAGAGTTCTTCTGCAGGAAGTGAACGCCTTTGCGTGCCACATCCATGGCGCACTCTTCGGCCATAACAATCATCGCGCCCACCTCATCGGTATCCAGGCGGCGCACTGCCTCTATAACAGAGAAGGTGGTCATACGAGGGTCCAGCGCTTTACCGGTAATGGTATCGCCATCTGGCCCGAAGCTAGCTTCCGTTTTAAAGGTGTACACCGTTCGGTATGGCTTGATGCCATCTCCATCGAGGATGAGGCGCGCATCCGCCCCATCCCCTTGCACGTGGCCGGTTACGGGAATGCAGCCGGAGCCATCCTGCGCGAGGTAATCAAATGCCTGCAACTCTGCATTGGCAAATATAGAAGGATGGTTTCCCCATACGCGCGTGTTGAAGCCACCGGTGGCCTCCGGCCCATACACAACGCCGCCAATTTCATCGATGTGGGCTACAAACACGGCCTTAAGGCGGCCGGGGCCGCCTCCCTTCTTCTGAAAAAGGCAAAAGCCATCGCTTACCAGCGTAGAATCATAGCCATCGCCAAACCGGCTTTTCAGCAGATTGATACCTGGCCCGCAGGCCGTACCCACAGAAACAACATCGGAAATCTGTTTGAGAAATTCGAGATCAATACCCACAGTAGCCACAGTGCTTATCCCTTCGATTTTGAAACCGCATATACGCCGTAAGCCGGCAGGGAGGTACGAGAGTTATTAAGACTGTTTCCACTCGCACCAATAGGATACCCTTCCCTGCTTATGGGTGCCAACGCGGCCGATAATGACTGCAATACAGCGTTGCAATTACCGAAACCTCACACGCATCGGCAGCGTTGTAAATGGAGGAGACAACCATTGCTGCTATTTAACACTTTATTGGCTGCTGCTTCGCTGTTTACGGTGCAAGCGCCCCTCCCAATCACCATCGGCTCCCCGGCCCCAACGATATCGGTAAGGAAGTGGCTAAAGGGAAAACCCATAGCCTCTATGAAGAACGACAGAACCTACGTTGTGGAGTTTTGGGCAACCTGGTGCCAGCCCTGTAAGGCCTGTATTCCACACCTTACCGAGATTGCGGCAAAGAATAAGGACGTTTCTTTCGCTGGCATAAGCATATGGGAAGAGGACCATGGCGGCAACATCCAGAGATTTGTTATGGAGATGGGGCCAAGAATGAACTATGCCGTGGGCTATTCTGGCAACCGCGATGGCATGGCAGCCAGCTGGATGGCACCTTCGCGACAGGCCGGAATTCCCGTGGCATTTGTTATTAAACGAGGCATCATTCAGTGGATTGGCAACCCGATGGCGTTGGATGGCCCCCTTGCGCAGATTAAGGCCGATACTTTTGATGTGGCCGCTGCGAAGAGCGCGTATGAGCAGAGCGTACGCATGGGGCAGGCGGAGCGGGAAGTAAAGGAAGCCCTTAACAAAGCAGAAGAGCTACATGCCGCGGGCAAGCTAGCAGAGGCCAGTGGCATTCTGGCTGCCCTTGCAGCTAAATCGCCACAGGGAAGCATGAAGGCCCGAATTGCGCGCGCTGTATGGCTTGCGAAGGATGATGGCGCAGCCTGGCGCAGAGAGATCAATGGCCTTGCAGATGGGAAGGATGAAGAGAGCCGCATGCTTTTGGGGGCGATTGCGATAGAGTTGGAGCGGCAGGGTGACGAAGCCAACGGCCGTGAAGCAATGGCAACTGCACTCAAAGCTACCCTTGAGGCAGATATTGATACCCTGCTTAGTGCATCCATCTTTTATCAGGATATTCACGATAAGAAAACCGCACTGCGTGTTCTCAAGCGTGCGCGTGCCCTTTCGGCCGGTACGGAGCCATACAATCGGCCAGAGTTTTTGAAGATGCTGGATAAAGATATACAGGCGCTTTCCACACAGCCGTAGTGTGGAAGGCGCCTGTTATTGGGTGATGAGAGCGTGCTTAGAGTTTAGGGCGTGCTCCGGGAGCAGGTTTTACCGACTTTTGTACCTTTTTGGAGCTATCGGTGCTGTCTCCAGAGTTGTCGGAGCTATTATCGTAGGTGCCAGGGTCTACATTTACTGAACTTGTTTCCCCGGTGCTGTAATCTATTGTATCGGTGCCATCTGGCGAAACATTGCCACTGGCATCAACAGGATTATCGGTGGCAGGTGCAGGATCGGTGTATGTTTCGGTGCTGCTGCCATCCGGCTGAGTATTCATATCGATAATCACGCCATCCGGGAATGTGAAAACATCCGCGAACACGTTGCTGAGATCGTAAGTATCATCCACGGAGCAGGTATCACCATTGCCAAGATCGATGTTTTGTTTGCCCGTTACGCCTTCCTGACTAACATCGAAATTGGCTTTTGCCGATTCGTGCAGAGAGTTGCTGATAACGAGTTCTATGGCGCCGGTACCGAAATTCGGGTCGTTCACGGTAATGCGCATGGTGCCGGCAACCCCTGAAAAGCTGCCTGCTGTAATTTTATAGGTAACCGTAATCATTGCCGGGTAAGTGGGCGGTTTTGGGGTGGTCCACACAGGCATCAGCCACTTAAACCAGCCCGCGGGCTTTTTGCCTGCAGCATCCGCAAATAGCATCTGGTTTCCACTGCCATCGGCGTTGATAGTGGTTATGTAATAGAGGCCAGAACCTGGGTCCAGAACCGGTACGGGTGCGGTGGGCGCAGGAGCCGAAACTGTGCGGGTAACGCCAACAAAAAATTGCGGCAGGCGCGAGCCAAACCAGCGGTGCGGCACGGCGCTGCCCGCGCGCGTAATTGTGCGCCCCAGACCTGTTACGGCCAGTACCGAGCGAGACATGCGTGCAGCAGAGGCCATGCGTTGCTTTGCCAGCGCGCTTTTTGAAAGGTGGGAAGATGCAGAACCACCCCCACCCCCGCACCCAACGGCACCAATGGCAACACATACAGTGGCCAGAGCAACGAGACATCGAAATCGGGCAACTTTGCATATCATGGCGTCACCTTCAACTTTCAGCCACACAACATGCCGGCACCGTGGCCGGCCAGACGACTTGCAAACTTGTAATAATTACTTCACTGATATTAACGATTTGACCTACCGTGTAGTGACAGAAGTTTTTGAAGCTATTTTTTGTGGGTAGGACGCTGCGCTTAGTTAGGACGCCCAGATGGAGGCATGTGGTACGCATTCAACGAGCCCCAACGGGGCGGTATATGACAGCGAAGCCCGATAGGGCTGGTACCGAGATGTTCACAAAAAACATATTCCCCCTGTTGTTGCCCCTTCGGTTCCCTATTTTGTAGCCTATCTTTATCCAGTATTGCCCTTACCAAGCATCCAACACATGTGTTTGTCCATGTGTATTTTCGCAAAGTCATAAGGTGTAATGCGATTCTGCCCTTTGCATCTACCGCAGTCACCTCTGCGCCGTGGCTCACAAGCTGGTTACAACTATCCTGAAGCCAGTGCTGCCGCAGGCGTTTTCAGGATAGTCGCACACTCTGTTGGAACACCGGTAGTCGCTGGCGTAATTATCTGTCCAGCTGCCGCCCCGTTGCACCTTTTCTTCACCGTTTTGCGGGCCACGAGGATTAATAACGCTGGATGCGTTGTATGGGGCATACCAGTCCTGGCACCATTCCCGTACATTCCCGGCCATATCATACAGGCCAAAACCATTGGGCGCATAACTGCCAACTTCGGTTGTGCCTGCCCACTTCCGAGCCAGGCCGTGGGCGCATAAACTGGCATCAAAATCTCTTCCCCACGGGTAATCGTTGCTATCCTTGCCGCTTCGGGCAGAATACTCCCACTGCGCCTCTGTTGGCAGCTGGCATTGCATGCCTGTAATACCGGTAAGCCAGGAACAATATGCCCCGGCATCACTGCATGTAACGTGCACAATCGGGTGATTTTCTTTTCGCCAGAAGTATTGATTGAAGAATTTCACGGGCTTTTCGTAACCAGTTGCGGCACAAAATCTATAATATTGCGCCACGGTTACCGGGCACACGCTTATATAGAATGGGATGAGAGTTATGCTTCTAATGGGCCTCTCATCATCAAATCCGTTAGCACTTCCCATTTCAAAGGTGCCGCCGGGCAACAGCACTACCCTGATGCCCGAAGCGGTTTCTATACGTTCTGCTATGTTCAGATCCGGCATGAACCTGCCCTTTTCCGGTACCTACTCCTCAAAGAGTATTGGGCACAGGCTGGGATCGTCGATATACTGGCTGAGACCTTCGCGTTTGTTACTTACAGGGCGGGAGTTTTGCGTACGCAGATGGATTGCGAAGCTGCGCCGGGGTAGATTGGAGGTGTTGGGGCCGGATCCATGTACGGTGAGGCAGTGGTGGAAGCTAACACCGCCAGGCGGCAGGATAGCCGTATCCTCAATCCATTCGGACTGGCATTGTGCAGCGATGGCACGCTTTTGAGCCTCCAGATCCTGCCCGAAGAAATCGCCCTGATTTCTTAGCCCCCATTTGTGAGAGCCCTTTGCGAAGAACATGGGTCCGCTATCTGCCGTAACATCTGAAATGGCCACCCAGGCCGTAAGCAGCTGGCTGCCATCTTCCCATATTCCCCAGTACGATTGATCTTGATGCCACCCAACATTTGTATTGGCGTTGCCAACATGCGGCGGTTTGTACAGCAGTTGCACCCACCATGCCTGCACCATGGTGGCACCGGTAATCTGTGCTGCCCAGCGGCCCAACTCCGGGTGGCTAACAAGCTCAAACACGGCCTTACTTGCAAATTGTGGCTGCTCTATTTTGCACAGCTTGTTGGGGTCGTCGCCGTGCTTCCAGGGCGAACTACAGGGTGGCCTGCCAGTATCATATTCGCTGCGCCGGATGGCATCCATCCCCTCCACAGCACGCATCACCAACTCGGCAGGTATCACCGGCTGAGGAAGAATCAGATACCCATCAGTTTCGTAACGCGACTTTGCGTTCTCAAAATTTGCGGCAGCCATTCAGCACGCTCCTAACATAGTGTTCGTACATCAACGGTATACCGCAGGCTACGCAGAGATTCCTTTACGGCACATTTTGGCTTTGCGCTTTTGCCTTCTTCTTGAGGCTTCGGGCTTTGCGATCTTCCTGGTCGGCGGCTATAAGTTCACTTACGGGCACTACCTGTATGCCTTTCGAATCCAGATAATCAAAGATGGCGGGCAGGGATTTGGCCGATTCTACTCTGGACACATGCATAAGGGTGATGACACCGGGCTTCATTTTGCCAAGGATGCGCTTTGTTACGAACTCGGCATCTTTGGGTTTGCCCACGCTATCCAGCGAGTCGATGGTCCAGTGAATTGCCTGATATCCCTCTGCGGCAACCTGGGCCCGCACTCTCCTATCGCTATCTCCAAATGGGAAGCGGAAAAGTGGCTTTGCAGGGCGGCCACATACCTTTTCTATTTCGGCTTCCGCAGTGCCCAACTCTTCGTGAACCTGCTCCGTAGTTTTTGTGGTGAACTTAGGGTGGTGGTAGGAGTGGTTGCCCAGTTCCATGCCTGCCGCAGCGATGGCTTTGCATTGATCTGGAAAGCGCGCCGCAAAGGCACCTGTGAGAAAGAAGGTGCAGTGAACGTGGTGAGCCTGCAGGGTTTGCAGTATTAGCGGCACTGCATCCGCATCGGCCCCAGCATCAAAGGTAAGGGCTACTTTTTCACAGCTTACCGGGGCATTTACAAACAGCTTTGCCTCTGGCTTTATATCTGCCGGGTGAGCCGTGGGCGTAGGCGAGGGTGCGGGCTGTGTTGCTTGCGGGGGTGCGGTTTGCGCGGCAGGCTGCGGTGCCTTATTGCATGCCGATAGCGTACAAAGTGGCACCAGCACTATGAGGGTGGCTAGGCGGGTTTGTGATTGCATTGCTTGTATTGCCTGTTATTCGCCGCTGAACTGTGAGTGCGCATTTCCGCGGGCGGTACGGGTTGGGGTTTGATAAACAGCCGCAACATCAGATGCGGCTTCTGCAGGGTTTCTACCTGCCAATCTTCGCCGCAAAAACTCTACTGCGCAGGCAAGCTGCCTGTCGTTCTTGCGATCTTCAAAGTCACTGGTCCAATTTTGCAATGCATCTACATGGATATCTGGTACAATGCCGCCGGTATCTGGGATGCGATTGCCATCGTCATCGTGTTTAAAATTGATGTCGTACCCCTTTGGTGGGAAGTACAGCGAGGTAGTTAGCCTAATGCCGCCATCGCGGCCATGGTTCATTTCAAACAGGGTTTGCACTTTACCTTTGCCAAAGGTGCGTTCCCCAATTACTTCGGCCACGCCATAATCTCGCAAGGCCCCAATTACTATCTCTGCGGCAGAGGCGCTAGAGCCATTTACCAGCACTGCTAGTGGGATCTTTTTGCCAAGAAGCGAGCGTGGCTGGATAGGCAAACCCTCTTCTTCTCCATCGGCGTGCCTGATTATTACTACGTTGTTATTTAGCGAGCGTGCGGTATTTTCTGGCACAAACTGGCTGGCAACATCCACGGCGGCATCCAGCAAGCCTCCCGGGTTAAACCGCAGATCGAGAACCAGTGCCTTGAGCCCCTTTTTATCCAGTTCGCGGTAGGCGGCCTCTATCTGGGAGGCGCTTCGTCGATTGAACTCGGTAAGGACGATGTGCCCTATTCCTGCAGCCGGGTCCTCCATCCACTGTTCCACAACGGGAGGCTCAATATTGGCCCGCTGCACTCTAAACTCCATCAGCGTGCCGCCCCGCATTACAGAAAGCAGCACCTCGGTGCCTTGCTGACCTTCCACCCATTTGCCCAGATCTTCCAGGGACTTGCCTTTAACGGGCTGTTTATCTATGGCCGTCAGGGTATCGCCTGCCTTCACGCCGGCTTTTTCTGCCGGGCCACCGGGCAGGGGGCGCGCTACTCTAATGCCATCTCGCGTGCGCTCCATAAGCGCGCCAATGCCGCCAAATTGGCCTTCGGTCATGGTAACCAATCGGTTCCATTCGGCAGGATCCAGATAGGCCGAGTATGGATCACGCAGGCTGGACATCATGCCCCGGATTGCCTGATAAGTAAGTGTGCGAGCACGTGCGCCATCGATATCGGCAGGATAGTAATCTGAACGCAGGGCGCGAATGGCGGTTTCCCAGGAATCTACCGGGATGCTGGATGTGGGCGCATCCTCTGGAGCGGTGGTTGCTGGCTTGTGCGCCACAGCATTTGCTGTGCCGCGATCATCCGAAGGTGAGAATGTGACTACGGGCCCAATTAGCATCCCAAAAAACGCACAGAACAGAGATACCCAGAAGATACGCAGTGCGGCCGGCAAAATGGCACGGCGTGCGCTTCGGCGGCGTGTTACGCGGTTTTTGGGCGTCATTTGTTGGCACCGCGTCTAATCCGCAACTGAGCAAGGGCGAGCTTGATCTGAACTGCTTCGTTCTGTTGCGTTACAACATCCGGCGATATCCCCGCAGATAGCTTTTGTCCATCGGCGGTTAACAGGCGCAAGCACGGGAAGACTACTGCCCCGGAATCCCCGAGAATGCAAACCTCATCCAGCAGATCTTTACCGGCGGTTTGCGTGCCAACAAGGCGGGCAGCAGCGGCACTTTTGAGTGTGCTGGCGAGGCACTCGGCAAGGCCGCCGGTGCCCTTATCTATCAAAACTGCAATCTGCACATGGATGGCCGCAGGATTATGATCTGCCTTTACTGGATCCTGCCTGCCTCGTTTGCGCTCTATTTGCGCTGCAACCGAACCCGGAACGAAAGCCCCGGCTATGTGAGCAAAGGCTAGAACCGCATCTTCTCTATCGGCAGTTTTGCCGCTAACCACTGCCGCTGCGGAGCACTGCCGCAGATCCACTACCAGACCATTGCGGTATCTGGAGGTATCCTGCAGTTCGTTATCCAGCTCGTGTGCGGCCTGATTACTTATGGCGGTAAGTCGAACCAATAGCACACCGTCTGCGATACTGCGAGCCGAGGCAATACGCTCCGCCCCTGCGGCGGTGGTAACGTTTACATGCACAAGAGCTGGGGCCTTTTGCATCTGCACAACCAGCGCATGTGGAACCCCTGCGCCGGTGCAGAGTGCGTCTATCGCCCTGGCTGCTGTGATTCCCGTATTATCTGGTGGATGAGAATATGTGGAAGCTCTTGCATCGGCGGCATCGGATGCTACCGTAAACGGGATAATGTAGCGGCCATCCATTTCAATAATTCTGGTGCCGTTTATGAGGGAGGCGCGTTCCGCAGGGCCACCCGGTGTTGCCGACACAACGCGCAGAAATCTGTCTTCAATGTCTGAGCCGCGGCGTATCGCACGCTCAATATCCAGATGTACACCCAGGCCCTCTGTATGGCCATGAAGTGTGCCTACCAGCGCAGAGGCCGCTGCAGGGCTTATGTAGCGACTGTGCTCATCATCAAGCGATGCCATCATGCGGCTTACCGAGCCTGCTGCCAGCGCTTTATCTGTAACCTGGCCAGTGGTAGACACGTAATCATGACGTATCTTGGTAACCACGGATCGGTAGACCTGCTCCGGGGGTGCGGGCGGGCCGGGCACATCACTCCGCCCACCGCCATAAATCAAGCTGAGGGCGGGCACTGTTTGTGCCAGATAACGCCGGGCAGCCGAGCCCTCAAAGGTACCCACGGTGAGCCCGGTTATTGCTGCCACAGCCAGAGATGCATATCCGGCCGCCAGTTTTAGTTTCGGGTTCAACGGTGCCTCCCTGCAGGCAGCGGAAACAGTTGCGTGCGCAGCGCCTTGCTACGAACAGTTGGTATCTAAATAACTGTATCAGTATACAATAGTTACGGCATACTGAGCGAGGCAATGGTTCCACAGCCTCGTTTGGAACGCAAAGGTATAATAGGCCATTATGTCGCCAACCAGCTCACCTTCCTCTGCCGAATCTGACGAGGACCACGAAGCCTCCAGTAAGGCCTCCAACCGTCGCGTTGCGAACGCTTCCACCTTGATGATGGTGGCCGTGCTTTTGAGCCGCGTGCTCGGGCTTGTGAGAGACAGGGTTATAGCCGCCAAATTTGGCCAGGGCTTTGAAACTGACGCTTACAATGCCGCCTTCACCGTTCCAGACCTCCTATCCTATGTAATTGCTGGCGGTGCCATCAGCTCTGCGGTGGTGCCCGTTTTTACAGAGTACATGAAGGCCGGGCGCAACAAAGAGGCGTGGCGCATTTTCAGTGTAGTTGCCATCATTGTAACATGGGTGGTTACTGGTTTTATTATAATCGGTGAGATTTTCGCGTGGCCCCTGGTGGCCAGGCTTAATCCTGGCCCCGTGTTTGCACCTCACATTCCGCAATCTGTATTTTTAACTCGCATCCTGTTACCGGCCCAGCTCTTTTTCTTTCTTGGCGGGTTGATGATGGGAGTAATGCAGATTAAGGGCGTGTTTTTTGGGCAGATGATTGGCCCAGTGGTTTACAACCTTGGCATTATTATGGGCGGCACGGTGCTTATCCACTTTGCGCCCGCTAACAACCGAATTGTTGTGTTGTGCTGGGGTGCCGTAATTGGCGCATTTATAGGCAACATCGTTATTCAGTGGGCCCTTATCCGGAAAATAGGCGGGTATTTTGTTGCCCGCTCTGTAAAAACACTACTTGCCTACCCCGGCGTAAAAGATGGTGCCAAACAAGTTTGGCGCATGATGCTGCCTATTTTGCTGGGGGTTGCGCTGCCTCAGATTGCTGCTATAACAAATAAATACTATGCATCCTTCCTAACGGCTGGCGCGCAATCGGCACTAATGAATGCCAACCGCATGATGCAGGTGCCGTTGGGAGTGTTTGGGCAGGCAACGGCAATCGCTATTTTCCCAACGATGGCCGCACATTATGCAGATAGAAATATCAAAGCCCTGCGCTCTACCACCAACTATGGGCTGCGGTTTATATTCTTCTTAACGGTTCCGGCCTCTGCGCTTATGTTTGTGCTGGCGCTGCCAATTGTTCAGCTGCTGCTACAGAGTGGCAAGTACGGTGCGGATGACGCGTATCGTGCATCAGAGGCGCTTAAGTTTTATGCCATCGGCATTTTCGCCTGGTCGGGCCAGTCGATTCTTTCTCGCACATTCTACTCACTTAAGAACACAAAGGTACCAACCGTTGTGGGCACCCTGGCTACCCTGATGTTTTTGCCGATGAACCGGCCGCTGATGCACCTGATGGGTTATAGGGGATTGGCGCTTGCAACTACCATTGCTTCTGCAATGAATATGTTTGCGCTGCTCTGGTTGGTGCGCATGCGGTTACGCGGAATAGAAGGCGGACGTTTGGCCAAATCATCCGCGCGAATTGCGGCGGCATCGCTGGCGGCGGCAGGGGTTGCACGCCTGGTTTACAGAGCGATGTGGGCCACTATGAACCACAAAACACATGTGTTTCTGCATGCGGCCGAAATTCTTACCGTGTGTTTATCTGTGGGAGTTGTGGTTTATCTGGCCGTTGGGTTTGTGTTGCGCATGGAGGAACTGAGCGTTATCAGTGACCTGGTGGGGAAGATTAGAGCGAGAGTGGGAAGATAGGGACGCAGGCAAGAGGGAATAAGGGAACTCAATACAAAAGCCTCCAGCCGGCAGCGCGGATGCATGCCGATTGGAGGCTTTTGTTGTTTTGGGGTGGTTAGATGGTGCGCCCGACTGCTGTGGCGATGGGTTTAAGATCTGCCACAAGCTGACTGAAGTGCTCGCAGGTGAGCGATTGTGCACCATCTTTTAGGGCCTGGTCAGGGCGGGGATGTACTTCAATCAGAAGCCCATCTGCACCAACGGCTACGGAGGCCTTGGTCATTGCAATTACCAGGCTGCGTTTGCCGGTGCCCTGGCTGGGATCGATTACCACGGGCAGGTGGGAAAGCTCTTTCACTGCCGGCACCGCCGATAGATCCAGCGTGTTGCGGGTGTAGGTTTCAAAGGTGCGGATGCCTCGCTCACAGAGCATTACATTGGGGTTGCCGCCCAACAGCACGTACTCGGCCGCCTGCAACCACTCTTCGATTTTTGCCCACATGCCACGCTTAATCATGACTGCGGTTTTGCACTGGCCCACTTCGCGCAGCAGATCATAGTTCTGCATGTTGCGTGTGCCAATTTGCAGGATATCGGCGTACTTGCTAACCAACTCCACATTGCGTGGGTCCATTACCTCGGTGATAACGCGCATATCGAGCTTATCGGCGATATCTCGCAGAATTTCGAGTGCGGGCACACCGTGGCCCTGGAAGGAGTACGGCGAGGTGCTGGGCTTGTAAGCGCCACCGCGTAGCACGGTTGCACCGGCTGCTTTGCAGGCAACTGCTGATTCCCAGGTTTGCTCGTAGGTTTCTACTGTGCAGGGGCCAGCCATTAGGGCAATTTGATTGCCGCCAATTTTAACACCCTTAACATCCAGAACGGTGCCTTCCGGGTGAAACTCCCGGCTGGCAAACTTGTATGGGCGAATGATCCCGAGCACCTGCTCTACATAGGGAAGCGATTCGAGGGATTCCATGTATCGGGCCTTATCGGCCTCCGGAACACCCACAGCGCCAATAACTGTGCGCTCTGTACCAATAATCGGATGCACGCCGTATCCCCAGTCTTCGATGCGCTGCTGCACATCTTCAATCTGCTGCTGGGTGGCATGCGCTGCCATTACCACTATCATCTTAGTTCTTGTCCTCGATCTATTCCCGCATCGGTACCGGCATCCATTCCGTTTGCAGCATCCGCGCTGCATTCACCGGCGTACGCTGCATTGCACGGGCTGCATCAGTTTACCCCATTGCAAGTTGGGAAGCCGGTTTTGCGCCCTGCTGAGGAAAACATGGGCTGTTAAACAGTTAACCCCGGGCGTAGAAAAGGATGTAATATCCGCTTATTTTTGTTTAGTGAGGCCACCAATTGAAATATGTAATAACCGGTGCAACGGGCCTGCTGGGCTCCGCCATCGTGAAGAAGCTTACCGGGCCAGAGGCGCAGATAACCGCAATTTCCCGCAATGCTGCTTCCGCCGCAAAGCGGTTGCCAGCCGGGGTGCAGTGTGTTGACTGGGGTGATGACCGATGGAAGGCCGATGTACGTGCCGCCGATGTGATTATTAACCTTGCGGGTGAATCCGTTGGGGGAGGCAGGTGGACGCCAGAGTTTAAGAAAAAGCTTACCGACTCTCGTGTGTTGATAACGCGTAATCTGGTGGCTGCTATGCGCCGGGATGGCCCGCCAATTACATTGATTAATGCAAGCGCTGTGGGATACTATGGGGATACGGGAACGGGGCCAGAGAAGGTAACGGAAGCGCATGCGCCATCAACCGATTTTCTGGGCCAATTGTGTGTAGAGTGGGAGAAGGAAGCGCTGGCAGCCACAGGCTTCGCCCGTGTGGCATTAATCCGCACTGGCTTGGTGCTGGCACATGGAGGCGCACTCGAAAAGATTCTGTATCCTCTGCCAGTTCACCTTAGCCCACTCAAACTGGGCCTTGGTGGCCCGCTTGGCAGCGGGAAACAGTGGTGGCCATGGATACATATAGAGGATGCTGCTGGCATATTTGTTTGGGCCGCTCAAACGGATTCTGTTGTTGGCCCCATCAACGCCACCGCGCCACACCCCGTTACCAACAAACTGTTTACGCAAACGCTGGCCAGCCTGCTGCATCGGCCTGCAATGCTGCCTGTTCCAGGATTTGCGCTGCGAATGATAGCGGGTGAGTTTGCCAGTGCATTGCTTACGGGCCAGAATGCCGTGC
This sequence comes from uncultured Chthonomonas sp., assembly GCA_903859705.1. GTDB lineage: Bacteria > Armatimonadota > Chthonomonadetes > Chthonomonadales > Chthonomonadaceae > CAIXIX01. Next base: position 62,899 of record CAIONQ010000163.1, on the reverse strand, counting down.
CAGAAGCCGCCACAAAGCTTGGTTACAAGTTTGAATATCCCGATTTGGGAGGGGCCCTCAAAAGCCTGCTGTAGTGATTGCCTGCGACCCGGGCGATCTCTCTTTATTTAAGGGGTTACGCCATACATGAAGAACACCGTGCTGGATAGTGCCTTTTGGGCTACCCTTTACCGCCATATTACCGAACGCGCGCTGGAAAGTGGAGTGCATGTAATCGGCATTGTGGTTGTGTATTTTTTATTGCGCAACATATGCAAGCGGGCGGTATTTAGTGTTACCACGAGCATTATTGCGCGTGAAGAACGGCTTGGAGTTACCGAGGAACGATCTGGACGCCTTAAAACCCTGAGCAGCCTGTTAAACAGCATTATTGGGTATGTGTTGTTCTTTCTGTTTGTAGTGCTAACGTTTAAGGCGGTTGGCTTCGATATTATGCCGTTTATAACCACCGCGAGCGTGGTTGGGCTTGCCGTAGGTTTTGGCGCGCAAAAACTTGTAAAAGATGTTATCTCTGGATTTTTCATAATCGTAGATAATATGTTTGTGGTGGGAGATACGATAACAGTGGGTGCCATCACCGGGGAAGTGCAGGATATGGGAATGCGTGTAACCCGCCTGCTGGATGCCACGGGCAGAGTGATAATGCTGAGCAACGGTGATATTGGCCAGGTAATTAACCTGAGCCGTAACCCAGTTCAGGAGTTTATTGAGATTGCACTGGCCGCCGGTGCCGACTTGAATGCCACCCGAGAGGCCATAAACACAGCAGGTGCCGAGCTGTTTGAAAGCGGCATCACATCGCTGAAGGCAGCGCCAGTGCTTGCGGGTATATCTGCGTTTAGTGCCGCCACGGTTACTGTTAGAATTACTGTTGCATCGGACCCACGCTGCCTTGCGCAGGAGCAGATGCGCGTACGCTCGGCAGTGAGGGATGCGCTTGCAAAGGCTTGCATTTCGCCAGCGTAGTCACCATTCAATGAATTACAGATTTGACTTGCCGCAACTTGTTGGATACAATGAAATGCTTCTGACGCATCGAACCGAGAAGCTGTATTGTGATGAGGAAAACAAAGCCCATGAACCGTAAATCGTTTCTGGCAGGCTCTGCTCTCCTGGCCACAGCTGTGGCATTGCTGCTTCCGCACGGGGTAACCGCGCAGGGCCGCAAGTACAAAATTGGAGACAAGCCAGCTAACTTTACCCTTAAGGATGACCGCGGAGTAACTCATACTTTGAGCCAGTACCGCGGTAAGGTGATCATCCTCAATTTCTATGCTTCCTGGTGAGGAGGCTGTAATGAGGAGGCTCCTCATTTAGAAAAAGAGGTCTGGCAGAAATACAAGACCAAAAACGTTCAGGTGCTGGGAATTGCGCTGAACGAAGGGGCAGGTGGAATTTCGAAGCTGCAGAAATTCCGCAAGGCACACGGCGTTACCTACCCGCTATTGCTGGATGAACCCGGTGCCATCATAACGAAGTTCGGCTTTTCAGGCATTCCTCAGGATGTGGTGATAGATACCACCGGTAAGTACGTTGCCGCTCCGGATTCCATACCGGGCCTGGTTGCCGCTCTGAAGAAGCTTGGCAAATAGTAAATCGGCTCCCAATCCGCCACAGCGGAAAGGGAGCCGATTTTGTTTATGTGCGCCTATACTACAGTTTACTCGTGACGCAGCGCGGTGATAGGATCCAACCGACTGGCACGCACAGCGGGATAGATGCCGAAGAAGATACCGATAGAGGCTGAGAATAGAAATGCCCCAATCGAGAACCCTACCGGCAGATAGATTGCGATGCCCTTTTGCCCCGTTGGGCTCTGTAACGAAGGCACAAACTGCGTGACATAGCCAATTGTGTATGCGAATGCAGCCCCAAGCGCAATCCCAAGCAGGCCCCCCGTGCCGGAGAGTACGCCAGACTCTATCAGGAACTGTAGCAGAATATCTCTGCGTTTTGCCCCAATAGCTTTCCTGATTCCCACCTCACGCGTACGTTCTGTAACCGAAACCAGCATTATGTTCATGATGCCGATGCCGCCAACCAGAAGCGCAAGCCCTGCTATCGAGCCAAGAATGATGCCGAACACCGCAAGGATCTTGTTGATGCTGTTCAGGATGTTTTCCTGGCTATCCACATGAAATCCCGGAATGTTATCGTAACGGCGCATAAAGAACTGCCACATCTGATCCATGGCTGGCTCCAGGCGCGTAGGATCCTTTGCTTCTGCCCACACCACCCCAACAAGCTCTTTGCCCATCAGCCGCTTCTGAACGGTGGTTAAGGGCACAAACAGCGCCCTATCCGCATCCCCTTCCATGCTGCGGCCCTTTTTTGCCGCCACACCAATTACGGTGAGGGTGAGGCCATTGACTTGAACAGATTGGCCGATTGGGTTCGAATCTTTGAAAAGCTCTGTTGCAACCTTATCTCCCAGCACGCAAACCTTGGCCCAGGTTTGCATATCCAGATCGCTTATAAACCTTCCCTGAGATAGGTTTAACTTTCTGAGGCGTTCGTAAGCTGGCTGTACGCCGTTGGGATTGCTGTTGGCTTCGCGCTCGGCGAAGTGCACCTTCACATCGCTACCCAGCGGCATCTCGGCAGATACGTCTTTAATAAGGTCGCACTGTTCCTCCAACTGGCGGATGTCTTCCATGGTCATGCCATCGATTTTACGAGTTGTTTTCTTCGCGTCCCGGCTATCCTGCTGGAAGTAGACGATTATAAGGCTTGACCCAAGTTGTTTAAACTCGTCTGTAACACGTGCAGAAGCTCCTTGAACGATGGCAACCATAACGATTACTGCGCCAACGCCGATGATGACACCCAGCATCGTAAGCAGCGACCGGAGCTTGTTGGCACGCAGGTTGCCAAAGGCGGTCTGAATGCTGTACATCAGGTTCATTAGCCGTTGCCTTTGTTGTTGTTGCCATCTCCCATGTCGAGGTTTATGGTTTTGCGGGGAGGGCCGGAGTATGGGTTTGGGCGCACGCGTTCGCCTTCGTTTACTCCAGAAACAATCTCTATAAAGTCGTCGCCCTTAAGGCCCACCTGCACTTCCCGCAGCGTGGTTTTCTCTGCTTTGTGGCCATTGACCAGGGCATCGGTAACAATGAGAACTGTGCTTTTGTTGTTTTCTGTTTTGACACAGTTTACAGGCACTCGCAGCACGCCCTTTCGGCGCGCAACAATCATTGCGCACCGTGCGCTCATGCCAGGCTTAAGCCGTGGATCGGCTTGATCAATCTGAATCTGTACAGGGAAGCGAATAACTCCCCCGGCAGATGCTGTAGCGGCCGCCGTGGCACTATCGCCAGCTGCAGATGGAGCTACCCTTCGGATTTTGCCAAGAAACACGACGCCTCTGGAAGAATCGATAGTCACCTCAGTAAGCAGGCCCGCTTTGAGCTTGGCAACATCTACCTCGTTCACGTTGATTTTTATCAGCATGGTTGAGAGATCGGCCACCTGATATATTGGGGTTCCGGAGCCAAAAGAGGCGATTGCACTGGTGATAAGCTCACCCACTTCGCTGTATTTCTTTGTAATAACGCCAACCATAGGGGCATACAGAGTTGTGTCGTTTTGCTGAACCTGCAGCTGGGCAAGCTGATTTCGAAGCTGCTCTACCTCAGCCTCCGCTGCGGTGACTTCATCTTTGCGGATTTGATCCTGCGTTTTGCCGGCACGGGCACCTGCAAGCTGAGCCTTTGCCTGGGCAACTGCAGCACGGGCCGCAGCCAAATCCTGTAGGCGGGTGGCGGGCAATACCGAGGCTTCCGCCTGTGAGAGAGCGGCTTCTTGCTGCATCACAACGCTTTTTGCGCCCTGGATCTGACTGCGCAAATTCGATTCTTCCAGTGCGTTGGTGCGTGCCTGTAGATCCCGCTTTTGCTGTACCTCACGCTGGTGCGCCAACGCCACATCATAATCGGTTTGCGCCTGATCCACTACCTGGCGGGCCACATATCCGCTTTTTAGCAGTTGCTTCTGCCTATCCAGATTGCGGGCAGAGTTATCGGCCTGTGCCTTTGCCTGATCGAGCGCAGATTGTGATGCAGTAAGATTTTGTGGATGGGTAGACTGCCGCATAAGCTCCAGGCTATCTTCCTGGGCTTTGAGGGTAGACCGCGACGACTCGAGGCTTGCCCGGGCAGCCAGTATGCTTTGATCGGTCAACTTTTGCTGTACGCCAGAATCTGCTTCTACAGATTTGAGACGAGCTTCGGCAGAGAGCAGACTTTGAACGTACTGGTCTACAGAGGATGTCGTTTGGTCTTTCTGATAGTTAACATTTTTGCGAGCTGCCGCCAAACGGGCGCCCGCCCCTTTGAGCTGAGAGTTAAGTGCAGCAACCTGCGAGTTGATCTCCTGCGGATCGATTTTTACAAGCAGTTGGCCCGTTTTTACAATATCGCCCTCTTCTGCACGCATTTCCAGCAGCCTGCCGCCAACCTTGGATTTAACTTCTACCTTCCGAAGGGGCTCGATGGTACCGTTTTCGATAACCTTAATCTCAACGTCACCGCGGCGCACCGTTTCTACAGGCTCGGGCTTGGGTTCAGTGTGCATCATCTTTCGAACACCCAGCACGGCACCTGTTACAACCAGCACGAGAGGAATGCCACAGCCCAGCACCAGTTTCTTGTTCATAACCACCCTTCCTACACAGATCCAAAAGCGGATCTCAGATAATTGAAATCACATATCCGGCGTTTGCTCGCCAAATACCAGCCACTTGATTGCGGCTGGCGCATCACTACGCATAAGTGCCAGCCGAGCATGAAATTTGCCCGAAACGAGCCTGCGTAGGTCTTCCACTTTCCAGGTAAGCCTGTTATATCGTTTGCACTGCGCCTTAAGCGGCACTTCTGCTGCAAGAGTGCCGTTGGGCCGATACAGCAGCAGGGACACACGCCCATCGCCCGAGGGCATCCACGTGGCCTCGCCAGTGTTCCAGGCCTTAATAAGCGCCGGGTTTTCTGGATCGATGCTGAGATCTGCCTGTGCGAACTTCAGCGGGTTGTGGCCATTGGCTGGAGTGCCTCCCACCGCAACCAGAGGCATATCGGCAGTAGTGCTGCCAGTACCGGCCGTTCGGAACCCGGGCCACTTGCCCTGTTCTTTCAGCCTTACATACTCCTCTTTCAGGCGAATCCGCAGCCCGGTAAATCCGCGAGCATCATCATCTCGATTTCCAGTGAGCCAGGCATCTGCAGTGCGACCGGGCACTGATGCGGGCAACTCCTGATCTACATGCTGCCTAATTCTGCGGGCCGATGGCCGCGTAGTGCCATCTGGATTAAAGATGCCAAAATCGCTGCCTTCATCAATCCTCAGCCCACCCGGCATCCACCATACCGCCGATCCGTTTGCACCAGAATCCACCACAGTACGCAGCATCTTATCCATTGAGTCTGCCTGTGCGGCCAGCCTCTCTGCATCCTGATCACCACCAGGGTAGATGCTGGTACCGAACTCTGCCCAGAATACCGGGGCGCCGTTACCAGCCCACCGGGCATAAGCCGCGGTAAAGCCGCCAGCGCGGAATTCGCGCCAATCTCCCCCAAGGCCGTAGCCTTCTGGCGAAGTGAAATCCAGATGAGCTGCGCCCGCAATCAGATCAAAGGGCATCTCGGGATCTACCCCGGGAAAACCATTGCCCCCATAGCCGCTACGTGCCCCGATGAGGGCACCTCGCGGATGAAGATCGGCGGTTACGGCGCGGTAACCCTGGCCGATCATTTCATCCACAAAGCGGCGATACGCGGCGATTAGCCTTCGCCACGCTCCATCCGCAGCAAGCTGTTCATCGGTTGGCGTTGTGGGCTCACCCGCCGCAGTACGCGGACATGCAGTGCCCCAATCTGCCTCTGCAGTTTCGATGGTGCCGTAGTTTTCGGCAATCCACTTACGCCATTGCCTATCGAACTTTGCACGATCTGCGGCACGGCCCAGATGCGGCTCCCAGGCAATATCGAATGCGAAAACATCTGCCGACTTATTGAGTTGTGCTGCATCCAGGAGGCGGTTGAGGCCTGCGGAATTGAGTGTTCGTGGGTCGGCGTTCGCAACAAATACGTTCACTAAAATATGGTGGTTTCGGCAGCGATGTATGAAATCGATAACAGCCGGTGCCTGATCTTCGTGCAGGAATTGAATGCACGCAAGGTTTATGCCAGCACTTTCGCAGCGTGTAAGATCCTGCTCAATCACATCCGCATCATACTGTTCTGGCGAGAGCCAACCGCGCTGATAGGCCGCCGGCTCCTGCCCGGCCACGGAGAGCGGCCAGAAATTAATACCTACCGGCCGAAACGGTTTGCCAGATATAACAAATTCTGCACCCTCTACATGAACCCTATCGGCATCTGCAGCCGGCACTGGTTGCGCAGATACCACCCGAACGGGCATCTCCACCCTATCCAGCAAGAGCTTACCGGCGGAATCGTATAACCGTGCCTCGTATCTATACTCGCCTGCGGGAAGGGAGGCTGCTGCAATGCCCTGTACTCTTTTGCTTTCGCCAGGCAGCACCTGCAAAGTAGTTTCGTGCGATGTGTCCAATTTACCGCCAGATAGCCGTTCACGAAGTACCACCGAATCGGCGGCAGCCCCCATGCCGGTGAGCATGCAGGCAGGTTGAATACTTTCTCCCACCCTGTATGCAGGTGCCTCAAATCCGCCACACCGAATACTCACAGTTTGCATAACGCCGGCCACGGCGATCAGCAGATCTGAAGTGAGTTTGCCGTTTACACGCTGCGGAATGGATACCCCGCCCCACACGGCTCCCGCATTGATTCCGGAGTAGGAAGCACGAACCCAGCTGGAGTATCCTGCAACGGTTGCCGGATATGCTTCAAGTTCGCCCGGAACACGAGCTGGCCGTAACCGGGCTTCACGCTCGCCAGTAGTACCGATGCCACGATCCCTGAGGGGTGGTACCCATCCGCCGGATACTGTATCGTGAACCGCTTTGAAAAGAGGACTTACACCCTCAATGGTAGGTGCAACTGGCAGTGGGCCAGTTAAGTCGGCGCTTATTGTGGAACACCCGATATCGCTTAGCCAAAAGGTGTGCGAGCCGGCCTTTTGTGAAGTGTGGGAGCGCGCAATGCCCATGCGAAGTGCCTTTGCAGCCGCCGGATGAAACGCATCCTTACTGCCGCCGCGACCAACACTTTTTCCATCTGGCCAGTAGTGAAACTCTTCCGGACGCAGGGCAACCTTTCGCCATGCCGTGCTTAGCGGTACAGAGGCAATCCAACGAGAGCCATCCTGTTCCACCCACTCCACAAGCATACCGGTGGTAGTTTCATCGCCGCGCACAAAAAAGCTTGTGATGGTTGCGCCGGGAACAAAGGGAGACTGTTTGAACTGTGGCGGGCCAAAGCTGAACCAATCGTGGTATCCATCCACCTGAACCCTTAGTACAGGTACTGCTGAACCATCGGCACCTGCGGTGGTTTCTACCGAAGGAATGATCAGCGTTTGCGGATCATCCGCTGCCTTCAGCCAGCTTGTAAAACCGGCACTATCCTTCCAGGATAAGCCATTCATAGGCTGCATTGGCAAGCTGGCAAGGCGGGTTGTTAGCGGCATCCAGGATGCGCCATCGGAGTAGGCAAGGGTTGATATTGCAGGCCCATCCAGAAACAGCACTCGCCCTTTAGTGCGTAAGTAGGCCTCCAGGTTATGTACCGCCATTGCGGGAAAGCGCTGCGAATGCGGCACTATAAATAGCGGAAACTTTGCCGGGTTGAGAAAAGTGGAATCGGCAGCCTGCACCGCCGAAACGATAGTAACATCTGCCCCGCTTCGCTTTAGCATAACCGCGATATCCTGCGCATCGGCAGAATCTGTAAGGGGAGGAAGCCCCCCAAGTACCGCGGCTCGAACTGCGCTGAGGTGCTGAGGCTGGACGCTTGTTTGCGCTGTGGCACTGCTGGTGAACAGTGGCAATAAAATGCCCACAAGCAGCAGAAGCTGGGAAACAAAAGGAAAGCATGGACCCCATGCCGAATTGGAAACCAACTGGCTAGTACGCGCGCCTGAGTGCGCTATAACCGGCCTGTTCACGTTAATGCTGTACATTTGAGGACTCTGTTACCGCTATGCCGCAAAAGGTTTGTTTGATCGGCCTGGACTGCGCTGCCCCTGAGCTTGTTTTCGATCGATGGCCAGAACTGCTTCCCAACATCACGCAGCTGCGACGATGCGGCGTGTGGGGCAGGCTGGAAAGCACGATTCCCCCGATTACAGTACCGGCATGGATGTGCATGATGACAGGAAAAGATCCTGGAACGCTTGGAATTTACGGATTCCGAAATCGCCGAGATCACAGTTACGATGGGCTGCAATTTGCGAGCAGCCGCCTGGTGAAAGAGCCGGCGTTGTGGGACATAGTAGCCGGATCAGAGTTAAAAACCATTGCCCTTGGAGTGCCACTAACGTACCCACCACGGCCAATCAATGGCCTCATGATAACGGATTTTCTGGCACCGGATACGGAAGCCGATTACACCTTTCCCTCTGACCTCAAACATGAAATTCGCGATGTTGTTGGAGAGTACCTTTTCGATACACGCCAGTTTCGTACCGAGAACAAAGACCAGCTACTTGCAGACATCTATGAGATGACCGCACAGCGGTTTGCGTTGGCTACCCATTTGATAGAGACGAAGCCCTGGGACCTGTTTGTGATGGTGGAGATGGGGCCAGATAGAATTCATCATGGGTTCTGGAAATACTTAGATCCGTTGCACCCGCTACATGTGCCGGGCAATCCGTTTGAAAATGCAATACGTGATTATTATGTTGCTCTGGATAAGCATGTTGGCGCGCTGATTGCCAGGTTGGAGCCAGGTGTGCGCGTGCTTGTGGTATCCGACCATGGTGCAAAGCGCATGGATGGTGGGGTTTGCCTGAACCAGTGGCTAATTGAACAGGGTTACCTCACGTTAAAAGCGCCCGTAACCGAGATTACACGCTTTTCGCCAGACCTGGTAGATTGGGACAACTCCCGCGTATGGGGAGACGGCGGATATTATGGCCGCATATTCTTGAATGTAAAGGGCCGGGAACCACGCGGCACTGTGGATGTGGATGAAATTGAACCCTTGATTGCGGAACTGCAGCAGAAGCTGGAAGCGCAGACGGACCCAACAGGGAAGTTGCTTAACAATAAAATTTTCCGCCCGGAGAATATCTATTACAGGTCTCGAAATGTAGCACCAGACCTAATCGCCTATTTCGGAGATCTTCACTGGAGATCTGTGGGCAGCGTTGGCCATCCAACCTGTTACACGGAAACCAATGATACAGGCCCGGATGATGCCAACCATGCACAACATGGCATATTTGTGATGGCGGATATTGGAAAGTTTTCACCGGATGCGGGAGAACGAGATGGCCTCTCGCTTTACGACGTTGCTCCCACCGTATTGGACGCACTGGGAGTGGCTATCCCAGAAGGTGTTGGTCGCAGTGGATCTATTCGATTAGAAGGACGAAGCGACGGCACAGTTGCAGACGATGCCTACTCTCCTGAAGAGGAAGAGGAGCTGGCACGCCGCCTGGAAGACCTGGGGTACCTGTAACATGTGGAATGTGGAGCGGCTGAAGGAAGACCTGCTGGCACTGGGCCTCCCCCGGGGTTGCGCCGTTCTTACTCACGTATCCATGCGTGCGGTGGGTGCTTCTGAAGAAGGTGCTCTCACCCTTCTGAAAGCTCTTCAAGACGTGTTAGGGCCAGATGGCACGATAGTTGCACCGGCTTTTACGCCTCAGTTTCGCGACCCAGCCGAATGGCGTTATCCGCCAGAGATGCCCGAGCAGCTAAAGCAAATTCGAGAAGCCAGCGGGGTATTTGATTCCGGCAGCTCTACGGCATTGCCATCCGCCGGTGTGTTTGCTGAAACATTGCGCCTGCAACCAGGTTGTAGGCGCTCCTTTCACCCAACCCACTCGTTTGTTGCTGTGGGGCCGGCCGCTTCTCAGCTACTTGCAGATACGCCTTTTCATTACCCCCTGGGCTCCCACAGCGTGCCTGCACGCCTGCACAGCATGGATGGGCGCGTACTGCTAATTGGGGTTGGAATGGATGTAAACATATCGCTGCATCTGGCCGAAGTATGGGCGAATGTTCCATATATTCACACCACAGCTTCTGTGCGTAATGCCGCCGGTGAGTACGTAACCATGCGCGGAAGCGTGGAGTGCCAGGATGGCTTTAGTAAAATAGAGCCGCTGCTAAGGCAGGCGCGACTTGTGCGTAAGGGATATGTGGGCAGTGCTGTTTCGGTGCTAATTCGGCAGACAGAGCAGATATCTATGGCTATTGCTATGATGCAGGGGCAGGCCGACTCGCTGCTGTGCGATATGCAGGAATGTCGACACTGCCAGCGTGCCCGCCGGATGTCTGCAGATCAGACGCATGGCATAGATGGCTGATAGATGCACGCTTTCTACTTCCCGAACGCATGAGGTTGGGGTAGAATGACGCGTCAGGAGGTCGGGTGGTCGCTGTGAGCAGGGTAACCTGCGCGCAGAGGAAAGTCCGGGCTCCATAGGGCGCGATGCCGGATAACGTCCGGGCGGGGTGACCCGACGGAAAGTGCCACAGAAATGATACAGCCGCTTTGCGGCAACGGTGAAATGGTGCGGTAAGAGCGCACCGGCAGCATGGAGACATGCTGGCCTGGTAAACCCCATCGGGAGCAAGGTCTGACAGGAGGGGCTGACGCGGCCCGCCGACCCTCCGGGTAGACCGCATCAGGGACCGGGCAACCGGTTTCGCAGAGAGATGACCATACAAATACAGAACCCGGCTTACAGACCTCCTGACATTCTGACTCCGAATTCTGAAGATCGCCTCGTTCCAGGCTACCCTCTACCTTCTTTCTTTCCACGTTCTTAGCGCCAGGTTAGCGGCTGCCTCCGCTGGCGAGGTACTAACGTTTAGTAGCTGCAATGGGGATCTTCCCAGGTTGGCTTCAACCAGGCTGCGCATAATGGTACTGTTGGCAAGCAGGCTGCCACTTACATAAACTGGCCCATCTGCCCGCAATTGTAGTTTCTGCCTTACCACATCCACTGTATCAATGAGATCTGTTGCTGCCTGAGTAACAATGCTTAACGCAATCACTTCATTCGCATCCGCAAGGGTGCACACGCATTCTGCAAGCGCCGCAACTTTTGCGGTTTGAAAATCTGGATATAGCCATCCAAGCAGCTGAGGCAGATCCGTAATGCCTAACTTTTGAAGAACTGCCACGGTAAGAGCATCTGGCGGGTTGCCCGACTGAAGGTTGAATGCCGCATGTTTGAGTGCACATAACCCTATCTGATACCCACTACCAAGGTCTCCCAGTAGATACCCCAACCCATCATGCCGATATACTACGCCCTCATTGGAGCGGCCGATAGCAACCGCCCCCGTGCCGGCACTCAGTAAAACCCCGGGGTTGTGCTGGCAGGCAGCGAACAGTGCAATTTCATAGTCGGGTAACAGATCGCAATCCAGACAGCCGGTAAGCTCCTGCAAGAACCCAAGAAAGCTAACGCGTTTATCGGCGGCAGACCAACCTGCACATCCCGCGCAAACCCTGATAGGTGCACGCCGAGAGGCAACAGATATCCCGGCCAATTCATAGGCACCTTTCACTGCCAACTGCACAGAGGTGTGCAAAACTGCCTGTGGAGTGGATGCTATATTGGCTGCGCCACCTGCTCCTGTTCCAAGGGGATAACCTGGTGCATCCAACAGAACAGCACGACAGCCTGTGCCGCCACAATCAAGGCCAAGGAAGAATGGGGAATCTTCAATCATTGCGATATCGTTTCGGCGCGGAGCTCTTTCGCTCCTCTGTTGTTCAGGGTGAGATCGGTTGAAAGTGAATCGATGGATGGTGTGGTGCAATAAGTCTGGTAATTAATAACACCACAGGCACTGCCACAAAAATTGGGCCAACTACTGCGGCCGGGTAGTGCCACCACTTAACAGGTTTCCGGTTGTTACTGCGGGCAATGGATACCGTTGCCGGCAAGAAAACCATAATGCCGTAAACCAATATCCACTGGGCGAAGCCCAGGAATGCCGAAGGGCCGCCAAACAGGGCCTCATCTACCATGCCTGTGCTGCCAAACAGCAGCGCAACCTGAAATGGTGAAAATGAGTAACGCGTGAGCAGCCTGCCCCAGGCCACAAATTGAGGAACGATCACCACCACGCTGTGAAGGCTAACTACATCGAAGTAGTTGCCGGAGGCTGTTATGTATGCTCGGCCCAATGCTACGCCAAAGAGCGGGGCCATGTTGGTCATACTAACGGTTACGGCCTCCTCTAAGAGAGCCATTGCAGTTGATAAGATAATAAAAAATTGCCAGGGCGGCAACGATGATGCCGGAATGATGCTGCAAATTTGGGTTCGAAGCTTTACACTCAGGCCGCCTATTAGCGTGACCCAGAGCAGAATTAGTCCCCAGACCATACAGTACATTGCGCGGTAGGCAGGATGGTGCCAAACGGCAGCAAGTGCCACAGCGGAACTGAATAGAAGCCAGAAGTATAATGCCCCGGTAAACACTGTTTTGCTGCGGTTCATGATGTTCATCATACCGCCGCAAATATATTTAGAACCATATTCCTTGCATATGCATGCAACTAATGATTGGTTTAGTGCGCGTTAAGATCTCGGCGACCGATAGGAGAAACTGCCAGAACAAAGCGCCCAACTCCTATGAACGCGCCCAGTGCGGCACGGAGTACAAGGCTTAGAATTCTCTCACCGAACGGCGGTTTGCGGCTCGGTTGTGACGATGCAAATGGATCGATGTGCATTTCCGTATGTCTTGCTCTTAGAAGTGCGTCACCATCGCGTCTTGGTTAAGGGTGCCACGGGTTGTTGTAATTAAGCAATGGATTCGCTTCGGCAACTGGCTCAGCCGCTCGACTGCACCTTTAAAGATGAAAGCGATACCCACTTACTATACGCGGCTTGACTACTTTACGTCGCCGCGTGTTCCATTATATCGCGAAATTGGACGCCGGGCACACCCGTTTTGACTGTTATCGCCAAATATCGGGACAAATATGCCCGCTTGCAGGCTGGTCAGGCGGAACAGTGGTTGCAAAAGGTCGTTACCGAGTGCTATGATTAGCGGATGAACATCCTTCAGTTAGTATCCAGCTCGCGGACATCGGGCGCAGAAAAGCATGTTGCAGTATTGTGTGACAGGCTTCATCAGCGCGGCCATAACGTTGTGGCAGTTTGTCCGCAGGGCGAATGGCTACCAGATCAGTTGCGCCAGGCGGGCATACCCACCATCCAGATGGAGATGCGGGGCCTGAAGGCGTTTGCTACACCGGTAAACATTGCTCGCTACATGCGTGAGAATGGCATCGACATTCTGCATTCGCATCTTACCCGGGCAACCTATTACGGGTTAGTTGCCGGTAGAATGGCGAGCAGACCTTTGGTTTCCTCTGTACATTGCCGCACGCATGATGTTGCCTACCGATTTCTTTTTCCGCAGCGGCGTAGCCAGATCGTATCTGTATCCGATTTCATTCGAAATGGCCTGTTGCGCAAGGGTGTTTCGGAAGACCGCATACGAACCATTTACAACGGAACCGAGTTCCTACCTGATGAACTGGATGGCAACGAATGCCCGGTAATTGCGATGCCAGAAGGCCAGATACCGCTTAGGGCAGAGCTAAGCCTGCCCCCGGATGCTGAGCTGATTGGCCTGGTTGGCCGTGTGGATGAGTTTAAGGGACACCTTGTGCTGGCGCGCGCTGTAAGCAAAATAGTTGCTGCACGGCCCAAGGCGTACTTTATTATGGTAGGGCCGGTGGTGCCGGAGGTTCAGCGCAGCATATGGGAGATTACGGCGGCTGAAGGCGTTGCAGATAGAATGCGGTTTACCGGCGTGCGTAACGACGTGCAATGGCTAATATCGGAAATGCAGCTGTTGACCTTGCCCTCACGTTACGAAGCCTGCAGCATGTCCATTATCGAGAGCATGGCAATGGGCAAACCAGTGGTGGCCACACATGCCGGTGGAAACCCGGAACTGGTGGAACATGGTGTAACCGGCATGCTTATAGAGCGTAACCCGGATTCGCTGGCGGATGCATTGATCTCTCTTCTTTCAGACCCAGTGCGCCTGCGGGCAATGGGTGCTGCCGCCCGAGAGCGGGCTATAGAAAAATTTTCTGCGCGCGTGATGGTAGACAATATCGAAGAGCTCTACCGAGAGATACTGGCGCAGCCACTGCACCAGGCCGTAAGATGAGTTTGCATGGTATCAAGATCCCGGTGTTGATGTACCACAAGGTTGGGGCACTCCTGCCGGATGGCAATATAGACCGATTCATCAGTGTATCTCCGCAAAACTTCGATAAGCACATGCGGCTAATGCGCAAATTGCGTTACAGCACAGTAACTTTTGAGAGTGCCGCGAAACAGCTTGCGGCTGGAAAACCCCTGACAGAGAAACAGTTTGTGGTTACTTTTGACGATGGATACGAGTGCGTTGGCGAGCATGCAGCACCCACATTGCACACGCTGGGATTCTGCGCAACCGTGTTCGTTGTTTCTTCGGCAACGGGACTTCAGAATAGCTGGGACTACGCAAACAACAAGCCTGTTTTACCGTTGATGGGTTGGGATAGGCTGTTGGAACTGCAGGCAGAAGGATGGGAGCTGGCCGGACACACTTCCACGCATCCGCACCTGGACAGAGTGACCGATGAGGTTGCGCTTGAGGATATTGTGGCAGGTAAACAGGAAGCGGAGGCGCGTATTGGCCGCCCGCAAACTACCTTTTGTTACCCCTATGGCGGATACGCTACTCGGACGCCAGAACTGGTTAAGCAAGCGGGTTATATGGCAGCATGCACAACGAAATCTGGAATCGCAGACAGTTCTAAAAACCCAATGCTGTTACCAAGAGTTAAGATAGCCTACGGAGACGGGGCTGCAGGGCTGATATATCGGTTGATAATTCGCCCGCGGATGCCCTCTATGCGAAGGCCATAGGCAACGGCCTATCGTTTGCGCTGATCGTTTTTCTGTTCTGCATACAACTCAGCAAGCTGAGCGTAGGGATCCTGAACTTCGCCGCGCTTTTTTCTCTCTTCCTGATCCCGTTTTAGTTCCTCTATGCGTGAGTTTAGCCTCCTGGCGTTCTTAAATGCTCCCCCGGCATAGTAAACCGCAATCAAAACTGCCGTAACGCTAAGAACCAGCTTGAAAAAATAGCCGTACACTGGATGTCACCTCGCAGACAACGGAACTGTTACGCCCCATTATACACGGAATGTATGCAACGCAACAGCCTGCATCTTGAGGCTCTATATGTGAAAAAAAGTGCAGTTCTATTGACTTTTGAGCACGAGTTGACCAATAATAAGAGTAATAGTGGCGACGTGTAACGTGTTCGGTCTGTGAGCTTTCCTCGTGCTACCGGCTCGTGCCCCCATATCTCTGCAGCGGTTTTAATACCCCGTGACAGCCTTAACCGGCGATAGCAGCTCAGCTTCCAAGCCCGAAAAATATCCGATGATCTACACATCGGGCTGGATTGTGCATGCCTGAATTTAGGAAGGAAGATACCTCGTGCGTAAATGGAGCAAGGAAACTATTGCCCAGGAAATTGTTAAGATGAAAGAGGAAGGTATTGACCTGAACTACGCACTGATTGCGCAGGATCAGGTTGCCCTTCTGAGAGCAGCAACACGCTACTTTGGTTCCTGGCGAGGTGCCATTGAGTTTGCCGGCCTCGACTATGATGACATTCGTCGGTACAAGAGCTGGACCAAAGAGAGCATTCTGGATCGTATTCGTGAACTGCATGCAGCTGGTGAAGACCTCAGCTGGCGGCATGTAAGCACCATTGTGGACCCTCAGCTGGCCGCAGCAGCTACAAAGCGCAAGCATTTTGGAAGCTGGAAGGCAGCAGTGAGTGAAGCCGGCCTGGATTATGGTACGATTCGCAGATATCAGGAATGGGATGAAGAGATGATCACTTCAACCATAAGTGAACTGCATGGTCAGGGCGTTGATCTGAATGCCAAGAGCATGGAAGAGTACGACATTACCCTGATTACAGCCGCGCGCCGTCGCTTTGAAAGCTGGGACAAGGCACTTACTGCCGCTGGCCTGGACTACAAGAAGATTGTGCTTCGGAAACCGTTTAAGCGCGGACGCCGCGAAGCCACTGCAGATGCAGCGGCACCAGCACGAACCTACCGTAAGAGCGCAAAAGCTCCGGCAGCCACCGGTGAGCCCACAAGCGTGTAGCCCATAACTCTTCGGTATCGCCATTTAGAGATCCAATCCTATGCCAGAACAGCGGAGCCAGACCAGATTAGTGCTGATCGATTTGCTCCTATTCCTGTTACTGGCAGGGATTGGATTTTCTGTTTTTGAGCGCAAAACCCACGGTGATTTGTGGCTTGATGAGGCCGACTATGCGGTGGCCTCACTGCACTCCTTTGCGGACAACCGGCAAGACCGCAGCGATAAGCCCGACCAGCCAGAACTGCTGGTGAGGCTGCGCCATTACCATGCGCCGGGAACGGCATTGATTTTACGCATTGCCCACCGCTATGGCAATGCGGAAGAAACGTTGCGCAAACCATTTGTTATTGCGGGTGCGCTCTCTGTGGGTGTGGTGTATCTCTGTGGGCTATGCCTGTTTGGTAATCGTCGTGAGATTGCAGCCGCATCTGCTGCATTGATGATCTTAACTCCTGCAAACGTGCGCATGGCTTCGCACGCCATCCCGTGGTCATTTATTATTCTTGAGCTTTTGCTCCTGTTGCTGTGCTGCCTGGTTTATATTCGTAACCGCAAACCGGCTGCACTTATCTGGTTGGGCACAGTGCTGGGCTTGCTGTTTGTAACCTCTGAAACCGTGTTTGTGGCGATGGCTGCACTGTTTGTATGTGCGCCCGTGGCGATGCTGCCAGAGATCCGGGCCGCTATAAATGCGCGCAAGGCTTCGCAGAGTCCCGAAGACAAATCCGCTGCATTACTGCAGGTACGCAGGGCGCTTACCGGGTTGGCTGGTGGCTCGATTTCTTTTGTTGTGGTTGGGTTTGCGCTGTGGCCGGCGGGTATAAAAGGCGGCTGCATCAAGATGCTAAGGCACTATATTGAGATGCGCCACAGCGAATCTTTCGCGGTGAATATCGGCGCGGCGGTTTACAAGGTTGCTCCCAAGTGGAGCTACCTTTACTGGTACTCTCACGATTATCTGCCATATTTTTTGTGCTACGTGGTTGGGGCTGCACTAACGATAGCGATGCTGTTGGCGGGGCTGAAAAAAACCTGTGGGGCGAAACCGCTCGCGGATGCAGACCTGCGCTGGTTTGAAGCGCCGGCAGGCGCCTATGTGCTAATTGTGTTTACGGCTGTGTTGCTTGGGGCCGCCCACAGGGCGCATATTATTGGCCCAGAATACCTGGCACACTGCCTTCCGTTTCTGGGCTTATGCGCTGGCTTTCCCGTTTATGCAGCCTGCCGAATTTCCAGGCCAATTGGGGCCATTATAATTGCTGCAGCGGGCCTGTACTTTATGCGCTGGCACCCGGGCAGATTTCTACCGGGCATGGATGAACGCACTCAGATATCGCGCTGGAATCAGGTATGTTCCGTATTGAAACCACGTTGGAACCAACCAGCGGGCTCTAACCCGGACAGGCTGCTGCTTGGGCCACAATCTTCTACCGTGGCGTACTGGTACCTTCACGAAGTTGCGGGCATCCCAATACACGACTGGCAAATTGGCCAATTTCCAATAGCCGGGCCCGGGCCAGCATTTCTTGCTAAATTAAGAGGCGGCAAATACCGCTACGTGGTGGTTTCCAGCCAATTTGAAGACAACGTAATAAAGGCCGTGGACGAGCGCAGCCTGGCAATACTAAAGCGCTGGGAGCTAGTACTTCAAAGTGACGAAAAAGGGTTGGGCTCCCCAAGATTAACTGTGTTCTGCTGGAAACCCGCTCCGCCTAATTAGTGGACTCCCATTTGGAGAGAGTACATGGAGGCATACAAACCGTGCGCCGCCATCAACGATTCATGCGTGCCGCGCTCAACAATTTTGCCTGCTTCAAATACGAGAATCTGATCGGCTCGCCGAACCAGAGAGAACCGATGGGATGTAACGAATGTAGTTCGCCCCTCCATCAGCCGTTCCAGAGCCTGCGTTATGATTGATTCTGATTCTGGCTCTACAGAGGACGTAGGTTCATCCAGAATCAAGATATCCGGGTTCGTGAGAAACGCCCGCGTAATTGAGAGGCGCTGTTTCTGACCACCCGATAGCTTAACTCCACGCTCCCCTATTTCGGTATTGTATCCCTGCGGCAATTCAAGAATGAAGTCGTGTGCATTTGCAGCCCTCGCAGCCTTTTCAATCTCCTCCTGCGTAGCATCTGGCCTACCGTACAGCAGGTTGGCACGCACAGTGCCATCAAACAAAAATGTATCCTGAAGCACAATTGCCATATGGCTGCGAAGGCTCTCCTGAGAAACGGACCTCACATCCGTGCCACTTACAAGCACGGCGCCCTGCTGCACATCCCAGAATCGGGGCACCAGGTTCAACACAGTGGTTTTACCCGCTCCACTGGGCCCAACCAGCGCCACCATCTGCCCGGCAGCTGCCTTAAAGCTCACAGCATCAAGCGTACGAGTGGCTCCATACCCGAAGGTAACATTTTCAAATACAACATCTGCTTTACCGGGTTTGATGATTAGAGAAGGTGCATTCGGGAGATCTGTAACTGTTTGATCGGCATCCATCAGTTCAAACACACGGTTCCCAGCTGCACGTGCCCGCTGCATGAGCTCATTTATGGCTGCCAGCTGGTTGATTGGGGCAAACAACTGCCACCAATAGCCGCGATAAGCTACCAGGCCACCCACCGTAAACTGCCCTTTCATAACCAGGTAGGCGCCGAATCCAACAGAAAGAACGTTGCTGAAGAAGCCAACAAAGCGCACCGCTGGAAAGAAGGTGTTTCTTGCTCGAATGGAACGGTAGTTGGCCTGTTTATACAAATCTGCCGCTGTGGAGAAACGGCCCAGTTCATATTTCTCTCGAGCAAATGCTTTTATAAGCGTGATACCGCTAAGGTTCTCTTGAAGGCGTGCATTCACATCACCAAGCCTATCACGCGTTTGCCTGTAGAGTGACCTCACAAGCGTATTAAAATACCGTGTGAGGAAGAATACAACACCTATTGGCATCAGGGTTAGCAGGCCAAGTTTCCAGTTGAGTTTAATCAAAATGCCGGCAACAACCAGAAAACTAAGCGTATTGCCAATAATACTATCAACGCTTTGGAAGGCCACCTCTTGCAGTACATCCACATCGGACATAGTGCGAGATATGAGATCACCAGTGCGCCTATTGGTGTGGTAAGCAAGCGACTGGCTTTGCAGCCGGCTATAGATGGCACAGCGCAGATCAAACACAAATCGTTGGCCCACACCTTCAAGTAGAATGCTCTTAATTGCCTCAATAGCGCTGCCAATACCCTGAACAGCAAACATAACAAGCAGGGCAGGCAAAAGCATGTTGTGGCGATTTTTGCCGATAACCTCATTCACCACGTACATCCACACAAGCGGATGGAAGGCCCCAAGCGGGGTTGAGATTAGAAGTAGAACTACGCCAAGGCTAATTCGGCGGCGATAAGGGACAAGGTAGGGAAGGATGCGGCGAAAAACGCCAGTTTGATCGTTATTGCGGGCCAAAAGAAGTTGGCTCCTTCCCGTGAGTGGGTGGTGGTCTTATCGGGTGCTGATATAATCGGCCTGAATAACATCCGGCGAAGGTACGCGGCGTATTCTGGCATCCGGATCGATGACTGCAGCGGTTAATGGCCCGCCAAATACTGCCCCAGTATCGATGCCAATTTTGTTTTTGTCCGTGAGGATACGCCTGCTGCTTTGCGGAGTATGGCCAAACACCACCACCCGGCCTTCAAACAGATCTTTGCTGGATAGGAAAGGTTCGCGGATCCAGAGGCGAGGGTCAAACCCACGATCTTGCCCTTCCCAGTACTTGCCCTGAGGCAAAAGGCCTGCATGCACAAAATGGTACTGCTCAGTTACAAACTCAATCTGTGTTTCACGAATAAACTGCCAGTGAGCTTCGGGAATAATCTCCCACCAACGCAAGAACTGCTCTTCATCCATACCTTCCGTATAGGAAAGCAGTGTTTCGTCGCCGCCGTTAGTGCGCCACAGCAACATCTCATCAGACAGCTGGAAATAGCCTTCGCGAGACCCCATCAGAGGTTCGGCGCCATCACGCGCATCCATCATCAACTGTTCGTGGTTACCGCGCAAAAACACGGTGTTTGGGCGTTCTGCCTTCAGTGCCAGTAATTCTTCAATTACTGCACATGAGTTTTCACCGCGATCGACATAGTCGCCGATAAATACAATGATGTCTTCAGGCTCCAGCGGGCCGCTCTTAATTCGCGACAGAAGTTCGCAGAGCATGGAAATCTGCCCATGAACATCGCCAATGGCGTATATCAATGATTGATCCTCACAGGGAAGCCAGTGCTTGAGTTACCTGAAAAACTGCTCCGCAATTATGCAGAGCTCACTGCATGCGGAATGGATTACAGATCCCGAACATACCTGTTCTGTTCGTCTACCAGAATGGCGGTGGATGGTGCGGGCTCATCAGTGAGCCAGAACGAGGTAATAATCACACGATGCCCAACGCGCACCTTATGGGCCGCCGCACCGTTAACGATGATCTCACCCTTGTGACGCTCGCCAACAAGCACGTAGGTTTCAAAGCGCTCGCCATTGTCTACGTTCCAAACGTGGACTAACTCACCTGGCACGAGGCCACTGCGCTCTATAAGGTCCACATCTATGGTAATGCTGCCAACATAGTTCACATCTGCATCGGTGACCGTGGCACGATGAATTTTGCTTTTCAGCAGGGTAATTAGCTTCATAGTTAATCCAGTAATATGTGATGGTTCACACTACTATTGTACCTGCTGTAAACCGCTTGCAGGCGGATCTACTGATGGCACATTGCGGGATTACGCCATGCGCGGCAGGGTATAATCTGCACTGCGATGCGCGCCATAACGGCGCTACTTGATGGCGGTGAAGAACCGCATGCCCTGGCAAAAGAGTGGAGAGCGGGAATATGAAGGCAGAGTTTGAAGGAATGCGGCCGGGTGAGCCGGTGCTTCGTGATGAACAGGGAAGACGTGTTGCTATTGTGATGCGCATTGTTCCCGAGACACCCGAGGAAGTTGCCGAACTGAAGAAATTCTGCAGGCTTACCGATGCTTTCACCTTTGTAATAGACGAAGAGTACAGAACCAACCAGGCGCACGTAGCCCCTGTGTATGGGGAACGTACATTTCCTGTGCAGACCTCCAGCATCTATGACGAACCCCTATAATCGGTTCCCCCAGGTTTGATTGTGTGCGTGCAGACACACTTCACTGCAACCCTCATGCCATTAAGCTAACACTCTATGAACTATATCAACAGGTCCGTATTTCTTTCATTATTCGCTGCAGCGTATATCGGCACCGGTGTGCAGGCACAATCCACAGTAACACTGGCGCGAGGGTTAACGGCCGCAGTTGGCGCCCAGGGCAGGCTTATCTGGATTGATGGGACTGCTAACATTTTCAGATCACATAAACAGAACGGAAATGTTACCTATACCGATTACACCACCACCCGCGAGGGCGTGGCAAAGATTGTGGCCCAGTGCAAGGCGGCACACATCAATACGCTTGTTGTAGACGTTAAGCCACTGGCCGGGCAAGTGCTCTACGCCAGTAAGCTGGCACCACATATGACGGAATGGCAGAAGAAGCCTGTGCGTGATAGTGATGTGCTGGCAGCTTTCATAGAAGAAGGGCACAAAGCCGGCCTGCAGGTAGATGCAAGCGTAAATGTGCTGAGTGAAGGGCACAAATACTACAGTGTTGGCCCAGCCTATCAACATACAGACTGGCAAAGCGTTGTATACACCGTTGACAGAGGGCTAATGGCTCCGAACGGTGCCAGGCTAAATGTTAGGGTTAGCGGTGAGCCGGCAGACCCGGATGCACCACAATTACTGCGCGATGACACTGCTTTACTGGCAAGCGAGCCCGTTAGTGGTATGGTTGGCCTGGAGAGTACGGATGCGGGCAAGGGTGGTGCAGACGCCAGCATTGCGCTAGGAAAACAGACCAACCTTATACTGGACAGCAGCAACAAAGTTACTGGCGTTGTAGACAGTGCTTTGTTAGGAGATGACCCGCTTACTGCCCCAGAATCGGGGCATATGGTAACGGCATCTCGACTGACGGACCGTGACTGGATAAGTAAGAATGTGCATGTTGGAGACCGCCTTCGCCTGGATCTTAGGACAGACCGCAAACTGATTGCCGATGCCCCTTCCGAAAAGATTGCATGCTTTGTTAATCCCCTTCATCCCGATGCCCGCAAGTATGAAATGGATATGATCAGGGAGATTGTAACCAACTACAATATAGATGGAATTGTGCTGGATCGCTGCCGGTACAGCAATCTTTATAACGATTTTAGCGATAGAACCCGCGATGCCTTTGTGCGATGGTTAGAGCAGCATCAGGCGCATGCCAGTAGCCGCAGACAGCACGACAAACTTAATCGATTTCCAGAAGATATCTTCGCTTTTGCGCAAACACCTGGCGACCCAATCATAAAAGGCCCGTTGTTCAAACCGTGGTTGGAGTTTAGAGCACAGACCATACACGACTTTGTAGCCGATGTTGCTCAGATAGTACACAGCATAAAGCCCGGCATTGCCATGGGTACCTATGTTGGTTCCTGGTATCCAAAATACTACGAAGTAGGTGTGAACTGGGGCAGCAGTAGAACGCCTCTTCGATTCTCCTGGTTTACCTCCGACTACCCCCAAACCGGCTATGCGGAGTACTTCGACTGGATATGCACCGGCTGCTACTACAAAACCGCCACCAAAGAGGATGCCAGAGCCGATGGGCAGAGCGAATATGGAACAGTAGAGTATGCAGCCGAGCTCTCAAATACAGCTGTTGCCAGCGGTGCATTTGTCTATGGCGGCATCTATGTGTTGGATTACCCCGGCAAACCCGGTGTGTTTGCAAAGGCACTGGATGCTGCTGCCAGGCAGACCCAGGGATGGATGGTTTTTGACATATCACAGGTAGATGATTACAACTATTGGCCCGTGATTGAGAAAGCATTCCCCACCCCCACGGTTCCACCTGGGGCAGTACCCGATCTCTTGCAATCCATTCGTTCCGCACGGCAATGATTATAAACCAGACGTTTGTTCGGGTACTTAAGAACTCTTTTCGCCCTGCCAAACCGGGGATATAATTGAAATGTGTTCGGGAGATGAGAAAGGCATCCCATCCCCGGTTCTGGTTTCCAGAACACCCGACACAAAACCGATCCGCCATTAGAAAGAGAGGGATCCCATGTTCGCACGCCGCAGCCTTCGGGCCGGCGAGGATCCGAAGGAGTTATTTCCCCTCTGGATGAAAGGATGCGATTGGATGACGCCACCGGGTTGGTTTGGATTGGCGAGGTGCATGTCCTGAAGGGTATCTGAATCGCTGCACACCTACGCGTACTTCTCTGCATCAGCGTACCATTGCCGATGTGAGAAAGCCTCCGCGCACTCCGCGCGCAGATATTGCGCCGCAGCGATGATCCCCTGGCATGCTCTGAACCTGCTTACTCACCGTTCCAATGCTTTCAGACGCTGTACATTGAGCGTCTCCTCCGTTAAGTTAGCCAGCCTTGCTGGCACAAGTGCCTATATCCCTGCGGTACCCGGAAAGTACCGCAGGGATTTTTATTTCGAACCAAAAGTGAACAGAATAAGTCTAAACAGGCAAGCATTCAAAACCGAACGCAATTAGCCCGTAACAGGGAGCATTCCGAAATAAAATCCGATTACCGAGCAATTGGGAGGAATTAGAGTAGAACTAATCGAAATTGAGGTGATTTAGCGGTATACCATACGTATGCGCTAATGCAAGATTTAACATTATATAGGGTTCCCATTTCGCCGATGCTCGCTCAGCTTTCCAGTTTCTCCCCAAATGGATGTGCAACGGGCAAGATAACAATAGACTGTGAATATACCTAAAATACACAATTCCTTACCGATTGACCCTTCGATTGTAGAGGACCTACTCGAGCGTGAAGAGCGACTAACGTCTGCCTTGAAGGCCGGCAATGTTGGAACATGGCAGTGGGATATAATAAATCGCCAGCTCAATTGGTCTGAGGTAACTGAACGAATTCATGGGTTGGCACCCGGCGAATTTCGAGGCACGCAGGAGCATTTCATAGCGCTTATGCTGCCAGACGATGTAGAACCCTGCATGGCTGCGATAAGGGCCACCATTGCTGCCGGCGGCGCGCACACCCACGAGTATCGGGTAAAACTTTCCGATGGTTCGATACGCTGGTTGCAGGGTCAGGGTCGTGTTGTGCAGGACTCAGCCGGTGTGCGCATTCGCCTTGTTGGCACCATTACGGACATTACGGACAGAAAAGACAGAGCCAAAGCAGAACAGGAGCTTCGCAGCGCTAATCGCCGCCTTCAGAGCCACCTGGAAAATACACCACTTGCAGTAATTGAATGGGATGCCAGCGGTCACATCACGCATTGGGCACGTAGCGCCGAACAGATGTTTGGATGGACCGAGGCACAGGCCGTAGGCAAGACTTCTTCTGAACTCGGCATTGTCCATGAAGATGACCTGGAATTGGTAAAAGGCATCACCTTAGTTGCTGTACAGAGCCTCAAATCCAAAACACCAGTGAAAAACCGCAACTACTCTGCCACAGACAGAGTGTTGGAGTGTGAATGGTACAACTCAGTACTCATCGATGAAAATGGTGAACCCGCCGGGCTACTATCGCTGGTGCTTGATGTTACCGACCGTAATCGCATTGAGAGGCAGTTTATCGAATCTCAAAAAATGGAGGTTCTTGGTAGGCTTGCGGGCGGCATAGCGCATGATTACAACAACCTGCTGGCTGTGATACTTGGATATGCAGACATTTTAGAAGAGGGACTTGAGGATTTTGATGCTGAAGACGGGCCTGAGTCGCTCATACAGCCAGTGAAGAACATTGCGGCAGCTGCTACGCGGGCGGCCGATCTTACCAGGCAGCTGCTTGCGTTTGCTCGCAAACAAGTTGCATTGCCACAGGTTGTGAATCCTGCCGAAGTAATTGAAGGGCTTACGAGCATGATTAGCCCATTACTCGGCGCAGATGTAGAGTGC
The DNA here is from genome assembly GCA_903859705.1 of uncultured Chthonomonas sp. Lineage (GTDB taxonomy): Bacteria > Armatimonadota > Chthonomonadetes > Chthonomonadales > Chthonomonadaceae > CAIXIX01. Next base: position 37,566 of record CAIONQ010000163.1, on the reverse strand, counting down.
GTAATGATGCTAAACGAGCATGCCGGCAATGTTAAAATCGATACCGGGCAGCTAGAGCAAGTGCTAATGAACCTGGCGGTAAATGCCCGCGATGCCATGCCTGATGGCGGAACCGTATCTATAACACTGGATTGCATCAAAATTGATCAAACAATACAGGATGATACTACCGTGCTTGCCCCGGGCGATTATGTTGTTATAGGTGTATCAGATACCGGCATGGGAATGAGCCCAGAAGTACAACGCAAGGTATTTGAACCCTTCTTTACCACTAAGCCAGTGGGTCAAGGAACGGGCCTTGGGCTTGCTACTTGTTTTGGGATTGTAAAGCAATCTGGAGGTGAAATCACGATAGAATCTGAGCCCGAGGTAGGAACCACATTCAGGGTGTTTCTTCCGCGTGTTTCGGATGCTCTCATGAAAGAGGCTCCGGTTAGTTACGAACTGGATATGGCGGGCTCTGAAACGCTACTGCTTGTGGATGACGACTCGATGGTGCGGCACCTGCACGCTGGCGTGCTTTCCCGCTACGGATACCGTGTTATTGAGGCCGAAAACGGGGTGCAAGCATTGAAAGCTATGGGCGAACATTACCCGGAAGTGCAGGCAATTATATCAGATGCCATTATGCCTCAGATGGGTGGAAAAGAGCTCGCTGAAAGAGTAACGAATCTGTATCCATGTATCCCGATTATCATCGCCTCAGGCTTCAGTGAATTCTCTAACCAGAGTCAGCCATCTGATGTTGTTAATGCCTTTCTTCAGAAGCCATTTTCTGCAAGAACTCTGGTAAAGACGGTGCGCAGCGTGCTCGATTCCGTATCAGAAAAGAGTGCCCAAACAGCCTCACCGCCCCTTGGACTCTAACCAGGCAATTCCCGAGCGGCAAACGCTACCCACGCCACAATAACGACAATGTGGCCCTGGCAAGGGTTCAGAGCTGCCCGAACGGATGGCATCCACAGCCCTCAGTGCTGCCGCTATTGCCTGTGTAGACATTTCAGAATGGGCCTCCCGCGTTATGTGGTGTGCCCCGGAAGCTTCAGTTACATTCAAATCTGCGTGGAGCTTTGTGGCCTCAGTAAATCTTGCGCGTGCATACCATGTTCTATTTCCAGAACGAACGCTGTGTTCACAGGCGGCCGCCGCTGGGGCAGAGTGTGTTTGCTCATAAGCTGCCATCTGAAGCAACACCGTTAGCGTTTCTACACGTGCAATACACCCAAACCCATGGCGTCTTGAAGCAGTAATCACTTGAACCAATATGTTACCGCGCGTGCTTCGATACAATCTATCCCAGGTGCCCTCCAACGTAATCTCATTGGCATCGCCGCATTTGAGCTCGAACCTCGTAGCCTGAGATTCCACCTTGAACTCCCTGCAGCCCACTTGCTCTGCACGCTGATACTCCCTAACATCTGAAGCAAGGCGAAGCTGACTCAAAGCCGCATCTCGTGAGCGTAGATGCCGATTTTTTGGTGTATCTACTGCCGGTAACGTTACCTGCGCCCGCAATAACCCTTCTCGATTGGAATCTGCCTGTATGCGCCATGAAGTGAGGGGATTGCATGTACTTAAGTCTGCATCGTAACGCATCATGCGTAAGAACGGACAAGTTTGTTGATCTTCCAGTTCTTGAATGGAGAACCTGTTGCGTTCTGATGTGGCACACTCTGCAAGATCAGCCGGTGGCACCACCACGGTTGCTTCTGCAACGGGAGCCGCGGTATGGTATGGTTGACACGGCACACACTGCTCCAGAAGTTTAAGCCAGGGAGATGGGCCCGCTTCGCCTTTTCCATGCCTACGTGAATAGAAAATGGCAAGTTTTTCGGACGATGATGTTAGAGCAAAATATGCGATGAGCGCTTCTCGAGAAGCGCGGGCATTGGAACTGAGATTCTGTGTGGAAGGGCCAGCTTGCAACATATGTAACTCTGAGTCTCGTAGATAAGGATCCTCCAATTGCAATTGGGGCCAGGTTCTATCGTCAAACCCAACTATAGCGCAGGCCCGAATATTGCAGGCATGCATACTTGTTGCATTCAGCAGAAGAATGGCTTCCTGCCCGGCATGTTCTGAATAGGTGGCGTGGCCAAGCAAAGCACACACTTCGTCAATATATTGGTGAGTGGTTAGGGCCGTTGCAAATGCTGCCAGCTCGGTTGCCCGAATACGCAAGAGCGCATGCTGGCGCAGCAGCACAGACATTAAACGCTGGCAGTGCCGCCCACTGCGAGCAGCAGCGGAGCTTCGCATTTGAAGCCTTGCTTCCATTTCCAGTGCCGAAGGAATATCCAGCACACACTCTGCGGCTGCGGAAGCATTGGAAGAGCCCTGGTTGAGGCGCTCATCTAACTTGATGAGCCTGGTAACAACCGATGAGCACTCAGCAAACTCTGCCGGTAAAGTGAGCAAAAAATTCTGCCATGCGGTACGGCCAGATAACAGCCCATTCTGTTGTGCCATCACACGCAATCTATCTGCAAGCGGAATTCCAATGCGGAGGCATGGTGAGCGTAACAGCACCAGTAAGTCTGAAGTTTGCCAGTTACTCCTGAACAATTGGAGCGCGGCTACTGTGGCTTGGATTAAAGGATTGGCAGTAAGAGGCCGGCGATGGCCCGGGCACGCAAGTGGTATGCCGGTGCGCTCTGCAGCGGCAATGAGTGCGGAAAGCACCGGTGCACCACCCCGCGTAATAACAGCCACCTGGTTGGCCGCGCATCCGAGATTTCGGCGTTCAGAATCAGCCCATCGCAGAGCCTCCTCAGCCATAGTATGTGCATCTTCCAACTCAGCAACTTTTACCGGGTTATCCGGCAATTCTGGCGCGATCTGCCTTCCGTAATGCCATGATATAGTTGCCACAGCAGACCGATTGGTACCGTTTTGATGCAAGGTAATTTTGTTTACTTTAATCCTATGGCCAATCTGCTTTTCAACCTGCAATGCCGAAGCAAAAACATCCGGCCGAGAATCATCAGAACACAAAGTAAGGTAAACATTGCAGCCCGGAAACCGGCAAATGGTCTCAAGCAGGTGCAGTTGTGCGGAATCCAGGCTATCGAAGCCATCATACAACACAGTCTTCATAGCAAACAGTTCGGGGTTTAGCTTTATTTGTTCTGCAGCCAAAGCTGGTGCCTGAGAAGAAGAAAGAAGGCACTGTTCAGTTAGATAGCGAACATAGAGAGCGTAGATGCGGGTAGTGGCCTCCAGTCGGACGCTTGCGTGAGGGTTATCTTTGCGAGAATCGGAGCTTTCCCATATTTCGGTTAGCATTTCCGGCGTGATTCCCGCCCTAATCCACTGGTGTATGCGCTGAAGTAGGCTGGATGCCAGGCCAGGTATGGCTCTGGTAGTTGCGCCCAGGCCATTTCTTTCGGAGGATAGGATTCGCGATAGAATCAGCTCCTCAAGTGTGATGGGTGCATGGTTCCAACTCTTCCAACGAGAACTATCGCGGAGGATCTTGCTAGCCATCTTTTCGGCCGAGAGCACAAGCGGCACATTTCCAGTACCGGCAACGGGAACGGGAAGCATCTCCCGAATGGCAGATGCTTCGCGCCTTGTAGGTACGATGATGGCAGCGGCTCCGGCCTCAGGTGCGAGGACGGAGCGCAGGCCCCACTCCGTCTTTCCAGAGTGGGCAGGGCCAATTATCATCGTAAGCTCTGGCTGTTTATCAGATAGATCCATATGCTGATTTCAATTCGCGAGTGTAAGGCAGCAGTGGCAATCTGCTGGCATAAGTGCCAGCAATCTGGAACCCTCTGGAACACCAGGCGGGTACCGACGCGTCGAATAACCATAGAATGTCGTTGTTTCAGCCAGCACACTCCAGAAATTGCTGCCTAACGGGCAGCAAAAGTCTGGTATTAACCGGCCGGGCACGCGTTGACAAGCGATGAACATACGCCTATAATAGTATGCTGTATGGCGCGCTGTCAGCCCGCCCGTTTTGCTGTGCCTGCACTTCGAGGGGTGGCCGAACAGTTATGCGAGCCAATCATATTTCGATACACCAATTCAGGCACATAAACCTCATCCTGCGGATAGGCCGCTCCCCTGGAAGAAACCGGGGGACGGAGGTAAGTTTCAATGTTTTGTAAACATTGTGGCATGGAGAGCACGACGCCTGGCGTATGCAGCTGGTGCCGTCATCCGCTCACCGCTGCAGCGTCTGAACCGGGTGCCAGGGGTCCTGTCGATCCGCAGGTCGAGCAGCCTGATTTATCGCAGCCCGGGACCGTAGCCAACCAGTCCACAGTGTCTGTCCCCTTGGTGGATCAATCAGATCAGGATTCTGCGGGTGTATCTGCGGCCCCAGATCCCCTCACTGCCACACAGCACACAGCCGATTCCACACAACAGCGCCCAATCATTGGCGTGCGCGGTCGCCCTCAAATGCGCCCGGTTCCACCGTCTGGCCAATCGCCCGTTGGTGCCCCGGTGCCACGCCCGGCTGCTCCGCCACAACCATTGATGCGGCAGGCGGCTCCCCCCATACCGCGCACAGCAGCGCCAGCTCAACCAGCACCTGCAGCGCCAGCACTCCCCGTAACCGCGCCGCAGCCCACCGCTGGCCCGGCGGTAACCTTTGTGCCGCAGTCTGCGCCAGATCCGGTAGTTGTTACATCTTACAAATCTGAGCCCGAGATTGTAAACCCTGCAACTGCAGCCCCCGCATTTGCCTCAGAAGATGAGGATTTGCCGCCGCTGGCCGCTTTTGCGCCTACAGCACCTGCTCCTCGGGCACCGGCCGCTCCTGCTGTGGCGGAGCCAGCCCCACCTCGCGTGGAAAGTGCACCTGGCAGCCATGGTGTAACGCAGTACCAGCCCACACATACAGTGCCGCAGCCCGCTTCTGCGTATCACCCTGCGCCAGCTATGCCCACGGCTCCCACCCCGCCGCCACCCCGGCAGGCCCCGCCCGTGCAGCAGAACCAGCCGGTCCAGCAGGCATCGCTCACACCACAGGCGCTCCCATACGATTTTAAAGCTACGCCTGCAGGCGCATCGGCTACTGCTCAACCAGTAGAGGAGGCTGCAGCACCTCAAACTCGGCAAAGTGTATCCGGCTCTGGCAGAGCTTATCCGCCTGGCCGACAGCCGCTGAGCGCTGAGCCAGAGCCCGAAGAGGTTGTTGGCCTTGCCTCAGGCATGTCGGCCTCTTCGCGGCCATCTGTGCCAACCGCGGCAGACATGAATTTGCACGCCGCTCTTAGCGGCTCCAATGGAATGGTGCAATCGAAGTATTACTCCGGACAAATGGTGGATACCATCTCAGGCACGCAGTACGATGCTGCCTCGGGGACGGTTACTTCCGCACCACCGCTACCCGGGCAATCTGCTACGGCGCCGCCAATTATCTTCCACTGGGATGAACCAACTGAAAATGTGGGCCCACTGTTTGTTAAATACCTGGTTTCATTCCTCCTCGTACTCACAGTGGGTGGCCTCACGGCTGGCCTGTTGCCTTATGCGTGGGTAGCTCCTCTTGCCCTTGCCACTTTCGCTGGTGGTATGATGCTGCCCGTGTTCCGGATCATTCCGTGGCAAGATGAGGATGCAGATGACGCGGTGTGGCTGCTGCTGTTGCTGCTTGTGCTTGGCCCGGCCGTTGGGCTTGTATGTTACTCAGTTATTTGCCTTATCCGGCAGGACTGGAATAGTTCCGTTCTGGGATGTCTGGGCGTAGCTCTGGTAACGCGCGTCGTAATGGAACTATGCGCACAACATGGCTTCTCACTTTCTATGGTAAATGTGCCCTGGGTGCAGCCCCCTCCTGCCGCCATTCCAGACGATTCCGTTTCGCTGCAGGCAAACATCTTCATCAGCTATACCTCGCTTCTTGCGATGGCGGGCTGGTACGTGGCGAACGTTTTCCACAAGGCCGACGAGTAGGCCGAAGGGGATTAACAGTGGCTTCTGTTTTGAGGCATCTTCGCGCAGAGATTCTTTTGGGAATCTCTGCGTCTCTTTTTCTCACATTATTGTCAACCACCGAAGCAGGTGCCCAGGCAAGGCAGCGTGCACAAACTGCGGGCCCGGGCCGTAACCTGATTACCCTGCACTTTACTCAGGCATGGGAATACCGCCTTGAAGAGCCCGCACGCCTGATAGAGGTTGGGCCGGTTACGGATCAGCGAAAGAATAATCTGCTTGCAGTGGAGTATGCCGCCGAGCCCACAGATTCCAGGCGAAAACTGCTTGTTATGCACTGGGATGGTTTGAAATTTACGCGGGATGCCAGTATGGATTTTCGCGGTATGCTGGTGGACGCTCTGCTTGTTGGCAAATTTCGCTCCACCTCTAGCTCTCCAGGGCCGCAATCTCCGTTCGATCGCCCCTCGCCTTCTGGTAGCGGCCTCAACCGCCCTAATGCTGGCGGTAGGCCCAGCTTCCCTACCACCAACAACAACACAACAACACCATCTGGAACCCCTCCCGTAGGCGGCAACCCGCGCGCGCTAATGGCGCTTCCACCAACCCAGGTGGTTACCGCCGAGGGCGTGTACGCCTGGATGCGCGGCGCTATGACCCGGCTGTTTGCATCCCCTCAGGATGTACACTTTAGCCTTGTTCTGCACGATCAGGATATAGACGACAGGCTAGTGGCGGGCGCAGGCGATTCTGCCGCCGCGTTTGAAGTTGGCCCTAACTTTGTAAAAGAGAGCAACGAAGGCTCGCCAAAAGCCGGTGCGGGATACTTTAGATCTGGCGCCGGAAACCAGACTTTCCCCGGGGCACCGGGCATGATGATAGAGCCTGATGTGCGCTACATGCAATCGATATGGGATGGAAAATACAAGTACATAGTTGGGCTTGCAAAGGGATCTTCGGCACCAACACCAACGGATCCGCAGGCCACATCCGGCGATAGGGTTGTTGTATACGCGCCTAAGTTTGCCAGCAGAAGCAAATCTTTCTGGCAGATAAGCCGCGATGAATTTGAAGAGGATTGGCGAAGCGATCCCCTGCCCGGTAGGGTTCTGGATATTCGCATCGGCGAGCCCCGCAACGATGGCAAGGTAGGAATTGTGGTGCTCACTCTGGAGAACAAAGACCAGGAAGGGCACCTGTACTTCTTCACTCAGGACCGCTAAACCCGGTTCAATTCACATTGAGAGCAACCGATGACGGACACAACGGGCAAGAAATCTGTAGTTGCCGGTATTGCCGGAGGTTCTGCCTCCGGCAAAACCACGTTTACGGGAGTGCTAATGGAAACATTTGCTACCCGATACCCCAAACTACGGGTTGAAACGTTTGGAATGGATAAGTATTTTTACCGTGGTGCGCCTGGTGGCCCCATCTTTATATCTCCCACAACTGGCGAGCGCTTGCCGCACAACAACCACCCCAATTCGGCGGATAATGAGCGGTTTGCCGCAGATGTGCTTGCACGCGCACAGGCTGAGGATGCGCCGGACATTCTGGTGATAGAAGGCTTGATGATTCTGCACGTAGATGCAATCCGTGAGTTGCTGGATGTAAGGCTGTTTGTGGAACTGGAGGCAGACCGGCGGGCTTTGCGACGGCTGTTAAGAGACATGAAGGGTGGCCGTGGGAGTACCGAGCCAGAGTGGATTGCGCGATATTACGATGAATGTGCACGTGTTGGGCACAACACCTGGGTAGAGCCCAGCCGAGAGCATGCAGATATCATAATTCGAGGTGATTCTGAATTTGCTCGTACTGCAAATTTCGCGGCCGCAGCCATAGCATCCATTGCTGTGCCAAAGTAGGCTTCCGGTCTGGAAAAAGTAAAAAGGCGGCACCCTGTATGCTATGCGTACAGGGTGCCACCCTATTTGTTTGTTGTCCCGTTCAGCATTAATCTCGGCGGTAAGTAAGTTTAGAATCCAGCCGGATGCCAAGCTGCGTACCCTTCTTAAGTTTTACGTCACGCGGGCTATTCTTGCCCTTTTCTAATGCGCCATACAGGTAGCCAAGGCCGGCACCGATTGCAGTATCCTGAATCGGCCGATTCTTGCCGGTAAGCAGCCCAATTGCAAACCCTGCCCCTGCACCATAGCCTACGTAAGTGAGTCGGCTGGTACGATGCTCTTTGGTGGCAACAAGAGTGCCTTCCGAAGTATGCTTCACGCTCTTGTTATCCAGGCCAATTAGAGAACCTGTAATGGGAATCGTTGCTCCACTTGGAAGGATTACTTTTTTGAAGGCAAGATCAAGAGTGCCGGGCTCCTTATCATGCTTTGGATGCACACCGCGCACTACGCCCCAGATTCTGGTGCCTACCGGAAGGGCAGTAGAGCCGTGCTCACCTCGCCGGTCCTCATCCTTTATGGTAGCCATAAAAGTATCGCCTTTGATGGAACGATCGGAGCTCAATGCGTCATCAAGCCGTGCTGCCACAACTGTTCCAGGTGCAATAACCACCCTACCATCTCCTGCGTAGGATGCCGCGGGGCCAGTTATTGCCACGGCAACAAACAGCGAAGACACTGCCCGCCTGGAGAGTTGTTTGAAAGTGCCAATCATCGAATTACCTCCTCAAATTTGCGCGAATACATTGCATAGCCATTAACATGCGGCTTATGTTTCAAGACGAACTTTTGCTGCCTTTGGGTTCCCTTATGAATCTCGTGCAAAATGGATTATAATAAGTGCAAAAGAACCTGATACCATGTAGCGGCAGGACAAATCTGGCATGCTGCTGAAACTAATATGGCTGTCATTGCAATTGGTCAGCCAACTTTTAAGTATCAGGTGGCAGTACTATGAAATCCGATCTTGAAATTGCCCAGGCAGCGACGTTGCGCCCTGTTGTAGACGTGGCCGCTGAGCTTGGACTTACCGAAGAGGATATAGAGCTTTTCGGGCGATACAAAGCAAAAATTTCTTACACAGCACTCAATCGTTTGCTGCAGGCAGATACGCCTGTTCGCGGCAAAATAGTTCTGGTTACGGCGATTACACCCACGCCGGCTGGAGAAGGAAAGACAACAACAACTATTGGCCTTGCCCAGGCGCTGTGCCTTTTGGGTAAGAAGGCAATAACTGCAACGCGCGAGCCCTCTATGGGCCCGGTGTTTGGGGTAAAGGGAGGCGCAGCTGGCGGCGGATACGCCCAGGTGCTGCCAATGGAGGATATTAACCTCCACTTTACCGGGGATATGCACGCCATTGGTGCCGCGCATAACCTGCTGGCGGCCATGCTTGATAACCACCTGCAGCAGGGAAATGCACTGAATATCGATCCGCGCACCATTGGGTATCGCCGAGTCGTAGATATGAATGACAGGGCACTGCGCAACGTTATTCTGGGGCTTGGTGGCCGCACAAACGGCGTTCCGCGCGAAGGTGGTTTTTCAATAACCGTTGCTTCAGAGGTTATGGCAATTCTCTGCCTGAGCAGCTCTTTAGTGGAATTAAAGGATAGGCTGGGTAGAATTGTTGTGGGTCAAACGCGGGATGGCGTGCCAGTAACCGCATCTGACCTCAAGGCAAACGGCGCAATGACAGCTATATTGCTGGATGCGCTAAAGCCAAACATTGTGCAAACGCTGGAAGGAACCCCGGCCCTGGTGCATGGCGGACCTTTCGGTAACATAGCCCATGGCTGCAGTAGCGTACTTGCAACCAAAGTGGCACAGAGGTTGGGCGATATCGTAGTAACCGAGGCGGGCTTCGGCTCAGACCTCGGATTCGAGAAATACTGCGATATTGTTGCGCCGGGGGCCGGGCTTCCGCCGGATGCGGTTGTGCTTGTGGCTACCATTCGTGCCCTGAAAATGCACGGAGGCGTTAGTAAGAAAAAGCTGGACGGCGAGAATGTGGCGGCTGTTCAGCGTGGCCTGGCCAACTTGGACAGGCACGCCGGTAATGTTGGGCGCATGGGTGTGCCCTTTGTTATTGCGGTGAACCATTTCAGCAGCGATACAGATGCTGAAACCGAAGCCGTGATTGCACACTGCAAAGAGCGCGGATGGAATATCGCCTTTTGCAGTGTTTGGGGCGAAGGTGGCGAAGGTGGCAGGCAGCTTGCAGAGGCTGTTATTGCTGCCCTGGAAACACCTGGCAAGTTTGCGCCAAACTATACGGAAGAGATGACACTGCTAGAGAAACTTAACGCTGTTGCCACCAGAGTATATGGGGCGGATGGCGTAACACTATCAGCAGAGGCGGATGCACAACGCAAATGGCTTGAAGCCAATGGATTGGGCGGCCTGCGCGTGTGCATTGCTAAAACACAGTATTCTTTCAGCGATGATCCAAAGGGAGGAGGCGCACCAGTGGGATTTACTATTCACATTCGTTCGCTAACACCTTCTGCAGGGGCTGGCTTTGTTGTGGCGTTTTCTGGCGACATCATGACAATGCCAGGTTTGCCACCTGTGCCTGCAGCTGAGAATATCGATGTGGACAACGAAGGCCGAATAATTGGGCTCTTCTGAGCGTGAACCGCAAACCTTAGATGCGGACAATTCGAACACTGCAGTGAACGAAAAGAGAGTCGCCGCCCTCATTCGCTCGCTGCAGGATTCCCAGGTATCGGTTGTGTGGAACGCAGCACGGGATCTGGCACGCCTGCAACAGAAGGCAACTGCGGCTGTCCCCGTACTTAGCGCAGTGCTTACAGGCCATGATCCCACTTCGCGCCTGTGGGCGAGGGTTGCACTGGTATGCATTACGGGGGAGATCGAACCCTATAGGAACGATATCCTCAACGCTGTAAACAACTCAAATGTGTTTGCAGGCATGGGAGCTGCGGCCGCCGGATTTCTTGGCGATCGCCTCCCAGAATCAATACCCATCCTGATCCAGGAACTGAGTGCCCCCAGTGCCGATAGGCGCTGGTGCGCTGCCGGTGCCCTGGCGGTGATGGGAAGTGCGGCATCTGATGCCGCACAGCAACTTGCAGCGCTTCTTGCGGACCCGGACGAGAAGGTTCGCTGGTACGCTGCATGGGCACTTAGCGAAGTAGGAATCGGAAATGCAGACAGGGCAGCAGAGCAGGCAATAGTTCAGGCTCTGGGTACTGCAATTAACGATTTCGACGAAGATGTACGGGGGTACGCGGCAAGAGCGCTTGGCCGCATTGGCGGTGTAACAGCCGCACGCTTTGTGCCACACCTTACGACAATGATGCAAGATCCCAATCCTGTACTCTGCAGCACGGCGGCAGAAGCTGTTAACTCACTGAATGGATCCTGTTAAATGATTACAAAACGAAAAGTTGGGCGACCTTCGATAGCAGAACGAGCCCACATGCTGGCTGCACGGCAACCATCAGAACCAGAGCCACTACTAATAAGCCCGGGATCACTGCACTACCGGATTATTACTGGCAATGTGCCACTGGCACCGCTTAAAATCCTGGCCGAAGATGAATTTACCTGGCACGATTGGGAGATTACATTTACCGTTCTTGGCGCAAGCCACGCGGTAACGTTTACCTCTGGAACTCGCAAGGTTACGGAACTGTTAACCTGTGGCAGAGCTCCTGCTGGTGTAAACCTTATCCTGGAATCGGTGGCAGATACGGATGTAAAGCTTGCAGCCTCGGTACGTGGCCTTAGCTTTGAAACCGAGATTCAATCTAAATCCTCGGATGATCTGGATGTTCTAACCATGGAACTACCCGCCGAGAACAGACTGGAGCATGAGTTTCCAACCCCCGGTTCCATGCCTTCCGCATGGACAAAGGTGGGCTGGGAAGTGGAAGATGATGCCCTATGCATCGTATCTCTTCACACCTATCCTGAAGAGCGTGTTTGCATTTTAAGCCGCACACGCGTTCAGGGTGCCCAAACCAGGCCGGAGAGTAGACGGTATGGAAGATGAGATAACCCACAAAGAGTTGGCCGCCGCAGAAAAGGCGCTGGCAGAGGGGCGGTATGACGCCGCCCAGCGCCTTCTCAACAAAGCGGCCGAAAGTGGTGCCACGCCAAGACATATTCAAGATCTGCATAGACGCATCCGCACAGAGCGCGTGCGACATGAGTTTGCCGTGCAGAACAGCGTGTTTGGGGGTTTTGGCATTGCCTTTGTGGGGTATCTGCTTCTGTGTATTCGCCAGCCCCTTGGGTGGGGAATCCCACTCTGGCTGGCGCTGGCGGTGGGAGTAGTGCCTTGTGCTGCCGGCGGATACGTTGGCCGCAGGCATGCCGGTGAACGCGAACCAGGTGCTTCGTTTCGAGATGGTGCCAAATCGGTTGCAGGAGCAATGGTCTGTTACAGCGGATTCAGCACGCTCATACTTGTTTCTCGCCTGCAAAAAGGAGCCCTGCAGCTTGGTGAAGAGGCTTTCGCAGCACTGCTCACCACAGCTTTGCTTACAATTGTGGCAGCGGGCATGGCCGGGGTGGCGAGTGTGGCTGCATCTCGAATTGGTGTAAAACGAACGGATGCTTCTGCATGAATATCTTCATCGACGAACTGGAGCCGCCCACGGAAGCGGCCACGCAGACGCGTTTTGCGCTTTATATCGACGGTGACTTTCAGTTTGATACGGCAGATGAGAAGGTCTACCACGAGAGCCTTGCGTTGCCTGCCCTATCACTGCTGCACGCCCATAAGCCTGGGCCCAAACGTGTGCTTATCTGTGGTGGTGGCGATGGCCTGGCCTTGCGTGAGTGCCTGCGTTTCCCCAACGTTGCCCATGTAGACCTGGTTGATTACAGCCCTGAGATGCTGGAGCTGGCAGCAACACAATTTGCAGCCATCAACCAGCATGCACTGGAAGATACCCGCACACACATCCATATTTGTGATGCCTGGGACTTCCTTAACGGCACCCTCCCCTATGATTTGATCGTGTGTGACTTCACCGTACCGCGCAAACATGAAGATACAAGAGTATTCAGTACAGAGTGGTTTGAGGCACTTTCCGCATGCCTGAACCCGGGCGGTATTATTGCCGCAAACACAGTTTCACCACAAACCACGCCAGAAGCATTCTGGTGTTTGATGAACACGCTTCGCGCTGCCAACCTTAAGGCGTTACCATACCGCGTGTGCATCCCCTCTTTCCGTGACCATGGTTATGGCGCCTGGGGCTTTGTAATTGCTTCGCGGGATAAACGCTTCACCACTCTGGACCTCAAACGCATCAGCTGCCCGGTTGCAACCGAGCAAGCAGACCTTTCTCGCCTGTGGCGTGGGGCACACTTTACAAGGGCTGAGCGCGCGCTTGCTCATACTGCGCCCACAAACACAATCGATGGTGGAGAGCTGCTGCCACTGCTGCTTAATCCGGGATTGGCTGGCATTGAGGCGGGTGGCCTGCCAGATTTGGATACGCCGTACGACCTGAATCCCCTGTTTAACGCCATCCCAATAGCTCACCCGTACCATACCCGCGCAATGATTGAAACACTTGCCGAACAGGTTGCGGGTTCGGTACGCGATCTGGATATTCCACGCCTTATTGATGCTGTTATCAAGCGCTCATCGCGCTTGTCGTCACGAATAGTAGATGAGTTACGCAAGCTGAAAGAGTTTATGCAGGAGCGTGTTCTGCACTTCGAACTTTTCAGCGCGTGGTCTTACCGCTTGTTTGCCGCGCTGGTAATTCTGATGACTCTGGCAAACGCTATATCGCCAGATAATGCGTTTGCTAAGGGCTCGTTTTCTGGCGGAGCACATGGTGGTTTCTCAGTAAGCCATAGCACCGGAATGCACAGCTCAAGCTCCTTCGGGAAGGGCAGCTTTGGCGCAGAAAGCGGTTCGCCAGGCGGCAGCTTTGCCGGGCGAAGCTCTACAAGCAGTTTTGGTGGCCAGCGCGGGTCTGCAATTTCCCCATCCCGCTCGTTCAGCAGCTTTAGCAGTAGCAGAAGCAACGTGCTCAGTAGCCCGGTTTCGCCACACTTTACTGGCACCGGTTTCCGAACCAGTTACGGGCGCGGTACGGCCGTAGATATTAATGGCTCTTACGAGCGTGCCAGAGTGTACAACTACTGGGGTGGCAGTTATGGGCACCCCTATACTCAGGTATACGGGGGCCAGCGCCAGCCAGCTCAACAGCAGCAACCACAACCGCACGAGGCGCTGTTTCTTGCCAGCGACGACATGAGCGTGCTGGATAATGGCGACGTGGTGGTTAATGTTTCTGAATCGGTATATATCCTGCTCACCAATGGCACTGCTGCGCTGATGTCTGCAGGCAGCCCGGATCCCATCGTGATGCTCTATCCGGATCCTGAACTATTTGCCAATGTACGGGATCAACTTGCTCAGCAGCAATCCTCAGTAGTTGCAGCGGCCTCGGTACGCAGAGACTGGCTGGCGTGGAGTGGCTGGACTGCTTCTTTCCTGCCAACCGTTCGTTCAGACAGAGATGAGCTGCGCAACCTCACCGATCTTATTCACAGGCTGGATCTTGCACAGCAGCGCCTTGGTACGCCGCCGGCAGGCAACGCAAACCCCGGCCTAAAGCCGGGCGAAACCGAACTGTTTATTGGCTGCGTTATCCGGCAAGATGGAACCATAGCGTTGCACGAGCCTGATGGCAGGTGGCTTTCTACCGACCTGGTAACTATCAAGCATAACACAGATACACACCCATGCCCACCCGTTCTTGCAACTGCGGTTAGAAGCGCGCTCGACCGTGTGCTACGCGATATAAAGAGCGGCATTAAAGCGGATACCGCAGATCTGCAGCAGTTGCGGATGGATGCTTCAGAGCTAAACAGCGATATGAATCAGTACGTTTCCATCCGTGATATGTATGGCGACTCAAGCTATGAGGTGGACTATGGTACGGATGAGATTCCTGTATCCGAAGCTATCTTTAAGACAAGGCAGAATTTAAATCAGACAGAGACTGAGACCCGTGCAACCGAAGCAGATATCGAAAAGCTAACGACGCAGCAGGCTGTTTTGGATGCTGCCGTAGCACGGTATCGGTGACAGAGCTTGGCTGATGCAGGCGAGGCTGAGCTGGCAATTACTAGCTGCCAGTTGATAGATTCTGGTTGGGATGATGCCTGGGATGCGCTTACGGCCAGCTGCCCGCATACAGGCTTTATGCAGAGCTCTGACTGGATGGCGTTTAAGCGCCTGGAAGGGTTTATAACACCCAGATTTGGCATTTTTGATGCCTCTGGAACGCTGCGTGGTGGTGGAGCATGCCTCTTCTACCCTTCGCATGCTCAAGAAACCATGGTGATTTGCCCGCAGGGCCCCATATTGCCCTGGGCTGAAACAGAGCCTTCGCGGCACGCACTGCGCTTACTGATTGCGGAAGTGGAGAAGTATGTTGAAACCCATGGCGGACTGGGGCTGCGGATAGAACCACGCATTGCCCGCCCCGTGCCACGCATATTAAGGAACTGGGTGCGTTCCCCGGTAGATCTGGACCCGGAGCACTCGTTGGTTATTGATGTTGGAGAACCCGCCACCGAGCAATCTCTGTTAAGGGCCATGCACCCCAAGGGCCGGTACAACATTAAGGTTGCAGAGAGGCATGGCGTAACGGTACGCAGATCTACAAACATGAGGGATCTGCGCCCTTTTCACGCCATGTTTCTTGACACCTCAAATCGTAATGGGTTTTTCGCCGAACCCTATAGCTTCTTTGTAAACATGGCATCAATGCTATTTCCGGTGGGTATGGCCGAGCTGTTTATGGCCGAGTTTGATGGCGCGTTGCTTTCTGCCGCAATGGTAATACGCTACGGTAAACGCGCTACATTTTTGTACGGAGCCTCCTCTGCGCATAATCGGCATGTTATGCCAACCTACGCAATGCACTGGAACGTAATTAGGGCAGCGCGCGCAGCAGGCTGTACAGAGTACGATCTATATGGCTTCGATCCCTACGATCAGCCGGATCACGCCTATGCGGGCTTTTCGCGCTTTAAGCGCCAGTTTGGTGGCAGGCTGTTTACGGCAATCGGGGCGCGTGATCTGGTGTTTTACGATAGGCTGGCAGATAGAATTGCTGAGAAGCTTGCGCAAATGGAAGACTGATAATACAAACCGGGGCTCTGCATTACTGCAGAGCCCCGGTTTTTTCGCTGCCCTTTTTGGATCTTTAATTCGTTTCGTCCAGCTGGTTTTTGCCAAGTTGCAGTCTGCCGAGCAGCAGAGTCATCTGGTCGTTAGCTTCAGGGCCAAATACCCCCTTGTGCCGCCCGCGCGTTATCTGGTTGCGCTTCTCTATGCGCTGCAGGGCTAACTCTGCATCTGCAAATTTCGCCATGGCATTTCGATATGCAGAGATACCGAAACGATAGCTGCTATCGATGGTGGGTGAGGCAGAGAGTATTAACCAGAACCGCACGTACTTGCCTTTGTCGTACTCCAGCTTCATGCGGTAGAGCGGCCGACCATTGTTTTCGGCGTTGATTTTGCGAAGATGATCTTGCCGATAGATCACATCCCCAATCTCTTTTGTGGCAGAAGATAGCTGGCTTAAAGCAGAGTACACTGTGCTCACAAAGCTTGAGATATCCGCGGAGCTGTTTTGGAACTCAACCGGCTTTACTTGCAGAATTTCAAAATCGCTCTTCTTCAGCCTTGCAACCACTTTGATTGCGGCGCCAGATTGAGCACTATCTGCCGTAGCGGCCTTAAAACTGGCTACCGCCTGAGACCCGATATCTTCCGGGCCATAGCGCGTCATCCAATCAATTGAGGTGGCGGCGTTATCGAATGCCCTGTCTACAGATTCGAGAATGGCCTCCAGGTAGCTCTGCAAATCGATGAGGCCAGTTTTTACTACGGTAAAGGGTATTTGCTGGCTTACATGGGTAGCGCCGGTGCCATCAAGCCCCTTAGCAAGCAGAACATGCGGGCCGGGCCTCAGAATATCTGTTTGAAGTTTGATGGTGAAGGGTGCCTGTGAGCTATCGGATACAAGCTGATCGTCGGCATAGTACTGTACCGATTTAATAGAGGGGTCTGCGGTTACGCGTACCTCTGCTTGATGATCGTCTTCACTCTGCAGCAGCGTTCCGCCAGGCGCAAACTGCTGTAGCACCACCATGCCAGACAATTTGATGTTTATGGGTGCGGTATCAAAAGTATCCTGATCCAGAATGGCCCGGAAAGCAAGCAGATGATCTCCTGGAGCGGCCTCTGTAAAGCTGAACTTGCCTGTTCCGGTTGCATCCAAATGCTGCACCACTTTGCCATCCAATAGCACATCATATGCCGTAGGTTTAAGGGTACCAACAGGGGCAACTTCTAGCGGGGCACCCGCTTTGATGGTGGAATCTGCCAATGGGGCTTTAATGCTGAACGGTGCCTCGGTAAGTACCTCGGTAAAGATGTCTGAAACGGTGATCCCTGCGCGGGAGCGCACGCGTAGCATCAGATGGCTGCGGCCGGGAATGAGAGAGGTTGGCAGCTTAATGGTCCAGCGATCATAGCTCTGTGCCTGTGCAATGGTCATGAGGTTGCGCTGCACCCATGCCAGAATCTCCTCGTTGGGGTCGGAACTTTTGCCCGTGATCTCCAGGGTTGCGCCGGGATCCAGGAAAACATGTTTGGGGAAGGGTGCCGATATTTTTACTATCGAAGCTGGCTTCGTTGCGGTTTGAGCCAGGCAGTTGTGGGCACCGACATTGGCAAAGGCAACGGAGCAGAGTGCAGTTACGATCAATGCGCGAAGTTTCATTGGTTCACCACGCCCTGTAGGTTCTGAACAGAAGCGCAAACTCAACCGCTACTGGTCAGACGCATGTATATTGCTGCAAGGCATCACTCTGGAAATTGCTTAGAAGTGGCGCAATGCAATTGTCGCCAAGTATACAGATTATCATAGTAATCGTCAACGCATTTTTATAACTTCTGTTTATCTTCCAGGGCGATCGTCAGTTCCGGGTATCTCTTTTTTATTTTAGACGCCAGCCACATTTGCACTTACTTGAGTTTCGGTGCACCAAAATGAGTCACAACGTCGAACTATCTCTCCATACTGACTCTGTGTTTGTGCAGAGCGGAGGTGGATGCAAAGGAGACCCAACGGAGATGTCTGCAATGCCGGATGTGAATGCGGAATACGATAGAGAAGGCTACTTGCTGTTTCATGACGTGCTGGATGCCGAACTGCTGGAGGATGCGAGCCGGCATGTGGAATGGCTTGCCGAGAAGAACCCCACCGTGCGGCCAGAGCTATTGGGCCACACCCTGATGACGCATGATCCATTCTGGGTGCGGCTAATAAGCGACGACAGGCTGCTGGATATCGCGCAGCAGTTTATTGGCCCAGATATTGCGCTATTTGCAAGCCACTATATCTGCAAGCCCCCTTTTGATGGCCAGCCAGTGTTGTGGCATCAGGATGGAAGCTACTGGCCGCTGGACCCAATGGAGGTAGTTACGCTGTGGCTGGCTGTGGACGACTCTCTGCCAGAAAACGGCTGTTTGCGCGTTATTCCGCGCACACAAAATACAACTCTTCAGCCGATGAAACCGGATACCTCTACGCCGAATGTGCTCAGCTCCGGCATGGATAAATCGTGGGTGCAGGAAGAGCTCGCCGTAGATTGCGTACTGCGCAAAGGCGGTGTGGAGGTACACCACCCTAACCTAATTCATGGCTCCAACGCCAATCATTCCCCATTGCGGCGGTGCGGGCTAACCATACGGTACATCCCCGCCTCCACACGCATACTTTCGCCCTCTGGCAAGTGGCCCAGCGCCTTTTTACTGCGTGGTAACGGCGTGCCCGGTGTAAACGATTACAACCCGTGGCCGCGCTATGTAGAAGGCGAACATATGCCGTTTAGCGGCTGCGAGCAGTGGAACCAGAAAGTGGCTGCGAGGGAAGGCTGAAGCCAACTGTACCCACATTGATGGTGCCAGAGGCATAGCTGAGGGTAAATGCCCTGGGTGAACCCTGCACCACCAGATCTCTATCCACTGGCAGATTGAGGTGAATATTGGAGGGCAGAGTGCACACCAGGTAGTACTCGCCCTCTGTTAATGCGTTTATTTCAAACCTGCCGTCTGATGTGGTACGTGTGCCACCCACAATCCAGCGCAGCCGAAATGGGCGCGGATGGTACAGCGAGTAGTACGGGCTTATCTCTGGTACCGAAGACACGAGCTCGCGATCATACGTTAACAGCTGAGGCTCCATATCGCGTGGGAGGCCATTGAGCCGTCGCGGCACCACAGCTACTTGTATGCCTGCCAGGGGCTGCCCGTTCCAGGTGAATCTGCCGCGCACTGCCCCTGCGTGGAACAGTGGGCGTTCTGAGTGGAACTTTGCCATAAAGCTGGCGGGCATATCTGCCCGTTTGTACCACTTCTCCGCTTGTTTCACTTCGCCAAACCGCCGAAACAGAGTGCCCAATAGTTTGCTTGCATTTCTGGAATCCACCGCGAACTTGCTCTCATCGGCATATTCGCGCAGGAGTGCCAGGTTTTCTGGCGTGGCGGGGCAGATGGCAAGCAGATTGCGCACTGTATCGCCCAGATCGGCCATATGGGGTGTGCGCTCCATATCCATTAGCCCGGTCTTGATGGCGGCCGTGTTGTTAAACTCGCAGTTGGCGGAGTTGAACAGCGTCTTAACCGCACACCACGAAAGCGCACTCTGATAGTTACGCTGCTTTAAGAAGGCAAGTGCTTTTGGGGCCTTTAAGGGATCAGCGATAACGCCATCATCCGTTACATTGGTGGTTTCTACCTGAAACCCACCACTGGGGTGAAATACCACCATATCGTGGGTATCTGGTTTACGTTTGGCAATCGTATCTAATCCGGTTTGCTTAGCCAGCGCCTCCCCCACCTCTGGCCCAACCGGCGATAGCCCGCCGGGGCGGCGAGAATCAGGAACGGGCGCATTGGCCAGCAGTTCTGGAGTGGCATCAAAGCGCTTTACCAGTACTTCCATTGCCAGTGGGTGGCGAATAGAGGGTAGAATTGCCAGCCCGAGGCCCACAGGAACAAGCATGATCGCGCGGCGCGCCATCGGGACACCTGGCCTGCCCAATGCATAGAGTAGTAGGCCCATGCAGAACCAGCTGATGGCTACCGATAGAAAATAGGGCCGCAGAACATAGCTCAGGTGATCGGAGTTGAATGTGCCAAGCCGATGGAAAATTAACAGCAGCTTTTCGGAAGGCAGTTCCAGGGTTTGCGACTGAACAAGCATAAGCCCCAACCCGAACATAATGCCTGCACATGCGGCCTTCCAGGTTTCTGATGGAAGCAAACCCGGCCGGCCCGGCGTAGCGGCATCATCGTTAAGGTATGCCTGGGTTAGTATTCCAAACCTGCCGGCAACGCCTTTGATGCTGTATCCGGCAAACAACCCAACCCCCAGAGCAACGTAACGCAACAGTTCTCGGCGCATGGCACCGGCTTCGCCGCCGCCCCCAGCAATAATCGGGCTGAGGCCAAATGTGCCGGTAAGCAGCCATATGGCCAGAACTGGCAATCCACAAACAATCAACACTCTCAGTGCCTGATCCAGGTGCACTCTATCTATATGAATCAGCGTCTCAGCGCGGTTTCGTAAACGTGAGCTGAGGGCAGAACCCGAATCAGCTTCCTGCTGCGGCTCTTGTTTGTCGCCTGAATGTGAGCGGCTAACTGGCCTGAATGTTGGGTTTAGCACCGCAATGCTTGCTATGCCGAGCGCGAAAGCAAGCAAAACGCCAATGGTGATAACAAACGCTGGATGCAGATCTCTTACATCTACCAGCAACGGCACAGAGGTTTGATACCAGTTAAGCACTTTCTGGATTGGGCGGCCATCCAGGATATCCCTGAACACCAGCGAGTTTGCGGGAACAACAATGTGCGGCAAAACTCGGTCTGCAAAAGCGCGCAGTGCGGTAAGCAGGCCGGCAGCCGCAAACAGGGCACCGCACAGCAGTGCTGCGCGAAACTGGTGGGTAGCGGGCATTGGCAGAGCAACAGGCACGGGTGCCGGTTGGGGAGCGGTGGGGCCAGGCTCCTGAAGGGAAGGCTCGGGCAGATCTGTCAAAGGATGCCGTACTCCTCGGCGTAGCGCTGTTCTATGGCTTCCAGGATGTCTGTGTACTGCATCTGATAAGCGGGTTGGAAATTGATTTCCAGTTTTTCAATAATTGGCCGGGCTACAAACTCGCTTATACCGGCATGGATTGCGGGCTCCAGCTTTGTTTGCCGTGCCAGAACACGGCGAATGGCGCGGTAATCGGTGCGCGTAAGCCTGTCTATATTCCTGATTTGAGGCACCAGTGCCTCGGCTGCAGCAGAAACGGTGCGGCTGTTAGCGCCCAGTTCAAGTGCCGATGCGGATCGTTCGTGAATAACCAGCGTGCCTGCAGCATAATCGCCAATACGTTTGTATTGGGGGCTAAGAAACACGCTAATAAGCCCGGGGGCTCCCCACAATACCTGTGGTGGGCCAGATGGCAGAATGATCGCCCCCAGATCTGCAAAGCGCAGAATGTTGCGGATGCAGCTTGCGGTGATGTTGATGGGGTATCCCCCATCGCGGATTACTCGCAAGCCGAAAACACGTTTGCCGGGCGTTCTGCCCCCCCACAACATCTCAAAAAAGATGCTGTACACAAACATAACGCAAAATGAGGCAATAAACCCGAAGAATGAAGCCAGATGGTCCACACCGAAGCCGATGTTACGGACCATATCAACAACAATGCTCAGGCCCAGAATCAGCAACCCCTGAATCAACATATCGATGATCAGGGCACCGGTTCGGGTAACTACCCCTGCAAGCTGGTAGGTAACCGTTACGTTTTCTGGCGTTACCACCGTTAAGGTGCGTGCGGATGTATTGGGTGCAGCCGTCTGCATTAAGCTCCCTTGCCTGCCTCGCCACCCGCGATAATTGCGGGACATTCCGAATCTACGCGCACAACCGAGCTAACGCCGGTAGATGCCGAGTTTTTCCAGGCACGGCCATCCCGTGCCAGCAGTGTATCCGAAGCGGATGGCCCCCACGTGCCGGCAGCATAGTTGGGGAATGGCTGAAATGGCCCGGTTGCGCTCCAGATATCGATAAGGGGCTCTATGGCGGTCCAGGCGCTCTCCACTTGATCTGCCCTGTTAAACAGGGTAGGATCTCCCTCCATGGAATCCAGCAGCAGTGTTTCGTATGCAGTGCTGGGCTCTACCTGGAAAGAATCGGTGTAAGAGAAGTTCATCTGAACCTGCCGCAGGTGCATTTCTGGCCCGGGAATTTTGGCGCAGAAGCGCAGAGCAATACCTTCATCTGGTTGTATACGAATGGTAAGCGTGTTTGCTTCCATCTGATCATCCGCCCCAAGCTGGAAGAAGAGATGCGGAACGCGTTTAAACTGGATATTGATTTCGGTTACCTTGGAGGGCAGCCGCTTGCCAGAGCGCATATAAAAGGGCACATCAGCCCAGCGCCAGTTATCCACAAACAGTTTGAGTGCCACAAATGTTTCGGTGTTGGATAGGGGCGAAACGCCATCCTCCTGCCGGTAACCGGGCACATCAACGCCATTTATATGGCCGGGCCCATACTGGCCCCTTACGGCAATATCTGCCAGATTTTCTGGATTGATTGGCACAATGGCGTGCAGCACATCTGCCTTGCGATCTCGTACGCTGCTGCCACCATATCGCACGGGCGGATCCATAGCAACGGTTGCCAGCAGTTGTAGAAGATGGTTTTGGAACATATCTCTGAGGCAGCCAGCCTGCTCATAGTAGCCACCCCGATGCTCAACGCCCAGTGTCTCACCCGCGGTTATCTGCACATGATCGATGTATCTTCTATTCCAGATAGGCTCTATGATGGAGTTTGCGAATCGGAATGCAAGAATGTTCTGAACCGTTTCTTTGCCCAGGTAGTGATCTATACGGTAAATCTGATCTTCCTGAAGCACTTTATGGATGGAGGCGTTCAGATCTATTGCCGATTTCAGGTCTCTGCCAAACGGTTTTTCGAGAACAACACGGCTCCAGCCTTCGCCGGGAGCTGCCGTGGGAGTTACCAGGCCGTGCTCGCCGAGGCGGGCCACAATATCGGCCATAAAGGAAGGAGGGGTTGCGAGGTAGAAAAGACGTTTGCCCGTTCTGCCCGCACGCTTCTCTGCCTCCTCCAGGCGAGAGGCAAGGGTTTGATAGCCTTCCGGGGCTACAAAGTCTGCGGTTACATAGTGCAACCCGGCAGCGAAGGCATCCCACACTTTAGGATCGAAAGGCTTGGCTTCTTTGCTCTCCTGCACACCAGCCCGCATCTGCTCCCGAAACGAATCATCATCCATGGGAGTTACGGCAAAACCGAACACGGAGAACTTTGCGGGCAGCAGCCCACCGCAAGCAAGATTGTAGAGAGCCGGGATGAGTTTTCGGCGCGTTAAATCACCAGACGCACCGAAAATAACAAACGAAATACCATCTTCCAATTTGCGAGACAGCGTTGAGGCGCTGCCGAGGTTCTGCAAGTTCAGCGTGTTATCCGACATTTGTGCCAACTTTCCATAAAATGTGGAGTGCAAACAGGGTGAATTATCTACGCTGCGCGTTGCGCAATGCAGGTCTGCGCATTCTCATACCGAATATTATGCTTGAAGAATGCCCGATTGTCGCCTTGATGGGCGTAAAGGTGCAAGGGTGCAAAGCACCACGCAGGTTGACTGCGTGTGCCGTGCCGGAGCCGAGTGGCGGCTCTGGCTGGAAAAGGCGACCAGTTTTTTGCCATGACTACTACTATTACCGGAGGATTGCGGGCAATGGCCAGCCCGTACGTTAGCCAACTGAATCGTAACAGCAGAATTGATGGACCGGCAGCACGGGTGCTGCCGCCATTGGTTGCCGGGTTGTGCGTACTGTTTAGCCAGCGGATAATGACCTGGACAGCCACGCATGAAACAGCATTCCTGCTGTTTTTGTTTGCGATAGTTGGATGTTTGCTGCATGTAAAGATGCGCCGCATTGTGATTATTACACTTTGCTACGGCGTATCTTGCCTCGCCGCCCGGGATATCTTTTTTACAATGGGCCTGCCAGCAAGCATCCGCACCGGCATCTATCCTGCACTTCGCACGATTGCACTGGCCGCCATATCCCTGCTTACCCTGGCCGCGGCTGCCGGTGAGAGCTTCTTTCCCGGCACAGTACTTGCCAGGCGCTGCTACTTTGCCGGGGCATCTCTGTACTTTTTTGGAACGGGATACATCAATTTTGTAAAGCTGCACTCGTGGCAAAGTGTGATGATGCTAATAACCGGAACAGCGGCGCTGCTTGCGGCCGTTTATGCCCGCGCCATAGTGGAATCGGAAACAGAAGAGGCGCTGGACTTACCGGGAGATTCCGAAGACCTTACCAAATTACGTGCCCAGGAACACCATCGACGGGTGCTTGCCAGAGAGTGGAAAGACCCGGCTGAGAAAGAGGAGTAGTGCCTGCCGGCGCTGGTGCGCTTATTTGCTATGCTTAAATTCCTTACAAGCCAACCACGCCAGTAAGAGGCCAAACACCAGGCAGATTATCCCCAGGGTGATGCTGTTTAATTGGGAAGGCACAGCCCCTTTCCAAAAAGACCCCTGTTTTACAGTAAAGAAACTGGCAGATATCAGTGTAACCAGGCCAGATAAAGCGGCCAGGTAATATCCAAAGGTGGCTCTCTCCACGGAATGGCCAGTTTTCATGTTTGATCCTCAGGTAATTTAATTGGAGCCCCAACGGGGCCGTGCGCGATAGCGAAGGGCGATAGCCCTGGCAGCGAGTGCCAATGCCGCCCTCGCACACGGGGTTGGCAATTACCGACCCCATCACCCAGCCCCGTGTGGAACACACTCGCACTATCCAGGCACTGTGTATACATGCGACAGGTGGCGGAAGCCGATGTATTTGCCGTCCGGGCTCCAACGGAGATCGGTGACGAGATCTGTGCTATCCAGATCCAGTTCATTGGCTCCGTATGCTCTTCCCACCTCTTTAAGATGCGTGCCATCCATATTGACTGTCCATAACGAGACAAAAACCGGGCTACCTTGATGTAACCAGGGCGAAATTTTGCTTAACCATCGGAACACGCCCGGCTTGCTTTTCCCGACTGCGATGAGT
The DNA here is from genome assembly GCA_903859705.1 of uncultured Chthonomonas sp. Lineage (GTDB taxonomy): Bacteria > Armatimonadota > Chthonomonadetes > Chthonomonadales > Chthonomonadaceae > CAIXIX01. The sequence goes on along the minus strand of CAIONQ010000163.1, from coordinate 12,582 downwards.
GCCAGCTTTTTTGCATCCGGTGATGGCACTGGTTGAGATACCTCAAGGCATCCCGGAACCGCTACAGTTAGCAGCCTTTTATCCGGAGTTTTTGAGCTCAGGCTCGCGGTGTCTACCTGCAGCTCTGGGCCTACACACTGCACGTAGAGGGCCGTTTTGCCATCCCATATAACATCTCCCCGGGAGTTACTTTCTCGGTGCCCTGGAGATGTTTTAACAATGGTTTTTTGATGCTGTGGGGCGACAGCTGTGGATACAATGCGATCCAGGATGTTGGATTTGCGATGGCAATACGTTTGGAGAACTGCAGTGCTATCTGCCGACCAGGTATAGGGTGCTCTATCGTTTTGCGGAACCGTAAAGTGCCGCTCACCATCTGTGCTGGTTACCAGAATATCTCCATCAGAGTACCAGCCAATCCACTTGTTATCCGGTGAGACGAATGGAAACCTGGCCCCATCCGGATAGTCGTTTACAATGGCTGTGAGCTTGCCTGCGGGCTCCATGCGCCTCCCATAATCAGAAGCGATAGATATTGTGTAGGTGGTTCTGCGCTCTATCAGCAGCGTGGAGCTACCAGAGAGCAGGGCATATTCACAATCCACCGAATCCAGATCTTCTGGAAACGTGCCGATTAGCGTAGCCTTGCTCATAAGGTTTGGCGGCAAAGTGCGAAGCCAGCTGGAGGCACTAGCAATCAGCACAACAGCGATGATCAGTGCCCAGCAGGCAGCTCTGCGTTTGGATTTTCCCGAGTGATTACCAGCCGCGCGCTCTTGCATCAGGGCTGAAATACCTTCTGCATAAAGTGCCACAGATTGTTCTTCCACTCTGTTGGATCATGCGCATGGCTATCGACGTTCCACACGTGTGCCACGCCTTTCTCTTTGAGGTAGGCATGAACATCCTGACTGATGTGCAGCAGCCCATCTTTATTGCCGCAGGATAGCCACAGCAGCTTTATTTTTGATTTTGCTGCGGCGGCATCTGGCAGGAGTTTAGCCGCGGGTTTTGTGTTGGGCGCCGAAGAGAAGCCGCCTATCCAGGCAAAACGGTCGAGATGTGATAGGCCAAAATTGAGTGATTGCCCGCCACCCATTGAGAGACCGGCGAGGCCGCGATGATCCGCATCGGTTAGCGCCGAATACTTGCCATCTATAAATGGGACTACAGATCCCAGCAGATCTTCTTCAAAGGCCGCGAATGCGGGCGCCGATGCAAACACATTACCTTCGGCACGGTCGTTTTTTTGCGCTCGGCCGTTGGGCATAACTATAATCATCGGCACCGCTTTGCTGGCCGCCAACAGGTTATCTAACAGGGTGCCCGGCGTTGCGAAGCGCTGCCACTCTGTTTCGTCACCACCAATGCCATGAAGCAGGTAGAGCACCGGGTACTTCTTATCTGTGGTGTAGCCAGGCGGCGTGTATACCTGCAGCTTGCGTTTGGTGCCTACCGATTTAGATTCGTACTCCACCATCTCCAGCTTACCATGCGGCACCTCCCGATTGGCGGCAATATCCGCAGGCGGCTCTGGGAAGTTCTGAACATCATCTGCATTGAGCTTGACGGCGGTAAAACCTGGCGCAGCACCTTTCGGTTCTGAGGAAACAGGTTTCTTATCGGTGGGCGGTGGCGGAGGTGTTTGGGCGTGGGCGCCCCCCAGGCAACAAACCATGGCAGCCAGTGCAGGCAGTGTTGTTAGTTTCATCCCCTACTCTCCTTTATGCGTTTCGGATGCAGCTTCAACCACAGCAAAGTACGCGGGCTTGGGCTTTCGCTGCCTGTTGAATAGCAGCGGATAGTCTGTTCGGCCCCGAATGGGGAAGTTGTTTAGCCAGCTCTCGGCATCATAGGATCCCCAGAAGGTTACGCGTTCTATTTTACTGCGGTACTTCATAAACAGGTCAAATATCTGCCGGTAAGCCTCTGCCTGCTTTTTCGCCACATCATCCGGGAGGCCAGCCTTGTACGGATCTATCGCTGCGCGCTGCTCGAGGGTGAGGGATTCCTGATGGCTAACATCGGCACCCTGATAGCGGGTTGGAAGCACGCCGAGATCCAGCTCCGTAAACATAACCCTCAGGCCGAGGCCAGAGAAATCCTGAATAGCCTTCTCTATCTCAGGTAAGTTAACGCTGCCAAGGCGCCAGTGTGCCTGAATTCCCACAGCATGTATCGGCACTTTTTGATCCAGTAACGACTTCAGAAGCCGCAGTGTTTTTCCGCGCTTGTAGCCCATTTCTATGTTGTAATCGTTGTAGGTAAGCAGGGCTGCAGGGTCAGCGGCATGGGCGGCACGAAATGCTTCTGCGATGAAATCGTCCCCAATCGCTTTTTGCCATGGGGATGGCCGCAGATATTCGTTGGGCGCATCGCTGATGGCCTCGTTAACAACATCCCACTGTTTTACTTTGCCTTTAAAGTGGCCAACTACCGTTGCAATGTGGGTGCGCATGCGGGATAGCGCCGTTTCCCGATCCAGCGGCTGCCCCTGCTTGCCAGCAAAGAACCATGCCGGTGTTTGAGAGTGCCACACCAGGGTGTGGCCAATGGGAACCGCACCGCATTGCGCCGCAAGCTCCACCATTTTATCGCCCTGTTCAAAGGTAAACCGCCCCTCCTGTGGCTGCGTGAAATCCGGCTTCATGCTGTTGCCACAGGTGAATGCATTAAAGTGCTTTTGTGCGAAGGCGGTATCTTCCGGGGCGCGGCCCAGGAGCTCATGAAAATCGAGCGTGGTGCCGATGAGAAACTTGCCTTTGAATACCTCTTTAAGAGGCTTCGTGGCATCGGTTGGGTCCATTGGCTTGCTGCTCGCGTTGCCCGGCAATGCCAACACGCACAGCGACGCCATAGTGATTACACCAAAAACTTTTGACATGCGGCGGTTAACCATATTCGAACTCCTCTGTTCCTATGAAATAACCGTACCATGTATCTTATGTTTTTGTGGAATGCCCCCACATCGCAACTAAAAGAAAATTCGCCCCCATCGCTGGCTGTAGTGCGCCAGCGACAGGGGCGATCCGTTTCCCATAAGGCAGTATTGCCACCTATTTCACAATGAGGCCACCCTTTACAGGCTCAAAGGCATGCGCTGGCATGGTTTTTTCCAGAACGGCACTGCGCATAGTGCACAGGCGAGACTTACCCATAACCATAACAGTTGATTTGAAAGCCACTTTCAGCCCGCCTACTTCGCGGTAATCGTCAAAGGTTTCAGTAACTGGCAGAGCACCGCTATTCACAATCAATGTGCTTTCCCGTTTGAGTAATAGGTAGGTTTTAGTGGAAACATACTCGGTTACAGGTGAAATCCCATCAGCAATCGGGGTTTTTACCAGCACATATGCCTCTTCGCCCCCCACTTTCACCGTTCTTTTGACAGCCAGCGATTTAAAGTACTTTTTCCAACTGTCGCGAATTTGCAACTGCACCGTTGAGACTTCTTTGTGGCTGAACACGTGATCCGGGCTCATGCTGCTTTGAGCAAGGCCCTTAGAGCCGTCAAAGAACTGGCGTGTTATCGCAATGGGTTTGCCCGCCGCAGTGTAGCGAGCCAGTTCAAGCGAATTTCCGCTGGGATCTACGTAATCGGAAATCTCCGCCTTAACACCTTCGCTTTCCATAACTCCATCGGTTATAGTGTGCAGCACAGTTGCTCCGTCACTCGCTGAGATCCGCCCGAGTGCCTGCTCGGCTTTTGCCGCTACCTCTTCTGCATTAATTACGGTTGCCGATTCCACAACCCGCTTAAGGTGCAAGGTTCCCTGAGGCTGCTTCAGCTCCATTCCAATCACTTTATCGGCAGCATCACGCAGCACCGTTACGCCAAAGGCATCCGGCAAATCGCCCAGGTGGTATCTGTTTTTTTCTCCTTCGATAGGTTTCAGGGCATAAGCAGGCTGACCGGTTACGACAAAGCACACTTTGCCGGCCTTTACCGTTACCGGGAACTCGGCATGAGGGGTTTCGTTTTCGTAGGTACCAATCAAGTCTTTATCCGGGCCAGAATACGTTGCACTTTCGGCATCCGGGTTAGCGCTGTGCACCGCAACAAACGTGCCGTTCGGCTGTATAAGGGCCATTTCTGTTTCGGTGGGCTTGCCTTTTGCCTGGCGGAACTCCACAGCGAAGCCTGCCATCCCTGCGAGGCGATACTTACGGCCACTTTCTGGCTCAAGCTTATACTCCGGCTGTCCAGGCACGGTAAGGTGCAGGGAGTTATCTCGCCAGGTTACAGTAAGATCCATGCTGGCAACCTCAAGCCGATAGGTTCCTGCTTCCGTGGCAGGCTCAACTTTGGGCCCCTGTGGTTTTGCTGCATTGCTGCTTGCTTCTGCAACCTTTGCCGGGGTTGCCTGGCCAAGAAAGGCGCTAAACACTGTTTCGATACCTGCGGGGGGGAAGGAGGACGCATCAGCATTGCTGAGCAGCACAAAGCCAATATGCTGATCTTGCATGATGGCAACGTGCGCTGAGAACCCATCGATATTTCCGCCATGCTCCGCGATAGGATGCCCGCGCCACTTGCGCAAGAACCAGCCATATCCGTAATCCATATCTGGACCAGCAGACATATGCTTCTGAAACAGATCATCAAATCGTGACTTTGAAAGCAGCTTCTTGCCGTTATAAGAGCCATTGTTTAGCAGGAGCTGCAGCCAGTGTGTCATTTCTCGGGCAGATGAGTTGATGGCCCCAGCCGGTGCCGCGCAGGTGATATCGCGCATAGGCACAGCGTTAGAGATCTTCTTATCTCCATCGTAAACAAACCCTGCGGAGTGATCGGGATCTGCAATGGTTCGTGTGATAGAGGTGTTGGTGCGCTGCATGTTCAGTGGTTTGAATATCCGATCGTTCACCACATCAGTCCATGGTTTGCTCTCTAATTTGGCAACAGCCAAGCCAGCAGCCATAAACATCAGGTTTTGATACTGAAACTTCTCACCGAGTTTTGCAGTTGGGTGCGCCTCAGCGATAACATGGAGCAAATCGTTAGAGTTGAGCTTACCGGTTGCCCAGGCAAAATCTGTGCGAGCCAGGCCACTGCGGTGGCACAGAAGGTCGCTTATGCTAATCTTCTTATCTGCTTCGGAGTCGTACAATTTGAACTCTGGCACGTACTTACGCGGTGGATCGGAGAGCTTGAGTTTGCCAGCGTCTGCCTCCATCTCCACTGTAAAGGCGGTGAATGCCTTGCTACTGGAGCCAATTGCAAAAAGTGTATCTGGAGTAACAGGGCGCTTATGCGTTGCATCCCGAAAGCCGTAGCCTTTTGCCAGCACAACTTTGCCATCCTTCACAATGGCAAGTGAGTACCCGGTTACATGGGCCTCGGCGGCCTGCTTGCTCAGCTTTTCTTCCAGTTTGTGCAGAACTTCTGAAGTGGGATCAGCGGGAACCCCGGAAGCAGGCAATGCGGAAGCAGCGGCATAGGCAGAAACAAAGAGTGCGGCAGATACTTTATAACGTAACGATGTCAACTTGTCGGGTCCTTCTAAATCAGGGTGTTTGCCCTGTAATTATGACGCGTTGCGCGGCTTTACAACCCGTTCTGCAACGTATTCCATACCTGGACACTTCGCGCAGCAGAGGCTTTGCATGTGGTTACCGGACCGATTGCATTGATCACACCCACCTCTAAGCACATCGCCACATCGGGGTTTTAAGAAAAATGAAGAGCACCCTGCCGGACAGGGCGCTCTTCACATGTTTTATAGCCACCTATTTCGGCAGGAGCTTCCCTTTAACAGGCTTCAGAACTTCAGCTGGCAGTGCTTTGTACTGAGTCACCTTATCGATGGTTCGTACGCGAGCGGCGCCCATCACCATAATTGTGGTGGTGGCCGGTAGCATTACCTGGCCGTACTTTCTGTAATCTGTATACGTTTCGGTAACTGGCAGCGGGCCAATTTCTGATGCTATTGTGGCCTCTCGCTTCAGTGGAAGGTAGGTTTTTACGGAAACGTACTCAGTAACAGGAGAAGCTCCGGCAGCCTTTGGATTTTTTATCAGAACGTACGCCTCTTCGGAACCAACTTTAACAGTGCGCTTCACTTCTACCGACTTATACGCGGATTTCCATGGGCGAAGCATGGCGCTGCTATCTATGGTTGCAGCCGCAATCTCTTTGCTGCTGTAATCGTGATCTGGCGAGAGTGTGCTCTGCACAACCCCACCCTTGCCATCAAAATACTGCCGCGTGGCCGCGATGGGTTTGCCCGCACCGTTGTACACCGCATACTCCATGGCGGCTCCTTTATCGTCTATCCAGGCTGCTACCGTTGCTTTCACGCCCTCGTTGATCAGCGAATCTTTGCAATCTATCCGAAGGGCATGCAGTTGACCAGCTGTAAGGCTGCCCAGAGCCTGCTCTTCTTTACTGGCGATATCTTCTGCATTGTAAACGCCGGTTGTTTCTGCAATGCGCTTGAGCTGAAGGTTGCCCTGTGGCTGTTTTAACTCCATCCCAGTGACTTTGCCAGCTGAATCGCGCTTAACTGTGATACCAAACGCCTCCGGTAGGTCTCCCAGGCGATAGGTATTGGGCGTGCCCTCTATGGGCTTAAGAGCGTATGCAGGCTGCCCCGGCACCATAAAGCACACTTTGCCAGATTTAACCGTAACAGGAAACACCGCATGCGGGTTTTCATTTTCGTAAGAGGCAATCAGGTCTTTATCTGGCCCGGTGTATATTGCAGCCTCATCCACGCCGCTAAGATCACGTACAGCGCTAAAGTTGCCGTTGGGTTGCGTGATGGCAAGCTCCGTTTTCTTTGGCTTGTCTTTCACGCTCTTGAATTCCACAGAGAAGCCAGCCATTCCGGCAAGGCGGTATTTGCGGTTGCCCTCTGGCTCCAGTTTGTATTCTGGCTGGCCAGGAACGGTTAAGAACAGCTTGCCATCTCGAAAGGCAACAGTGAGATCTACGCCCGCCGCATCCAGATGGTAGGTTCCAGCCTCTTCCGCAGGATTCGCCGTGGCAGCCGGGCTGGTAGCAGTGGCCTCCTGGGGCTTCGGTGCATCGGTACCAAGCAGCCCGCCCAACACGGCAGTTACGCTGTTGGATGCGAATGGCGTGCCGTTTTCGTTGGTTAATAGCACAAATCCAAGCTTCTGATCAGGCATAAGCGCCACCTGAGCCGAAAAGCCATCGATGTTGCCGCCATGCTCCATAACCGGATGGTTCTGCACTTTGCGCAAGAACCAGCCATAACCATAGTCTACCCCTGGGCCGGCAGACATATGCTTTGCAAGCAGTTCTGCAACGCGCTCGCTGCTGAGCAGGCGCTTGCCATTGTACTGGCCATCGTTCAGCATGAGCTGCAGCCAGTGCGTCATCTCCCGCACAGACGAGTTGATGGCACCTGCGGGGGCAACCGCAGCAATGTCTCTCATGGGAAGCTGCTTGCTGATTTTCTTATCTGTATCGTAGGCAAAGCCTTCGGAATGATCCGGATCTGCAAGCGTTTTCTTAACCGAGGTATTGGTGCGCTTCATCTCCAGCGGAGCAAATATTCGGGACGCCACCACTTCGGTCCACGGGCGATGTTCGATGCTCTCCACCACCATGCCGGCGGTCATAAACATCAGGTTTTGATACTGAAACTTCTCGCCGAACTTTGCGGTTGGCCGGGCATCGGCCACCACTCGCAGCAGTTCTACCGGGCTGAGCTTGCCGGTTACCATGGCAAAATCAGTGCGGGCGAGGCCACAGCGATGACTCATCAGATCGCTGATAGTCATTTTGCTGTCGGCATCCTTATCGTAAAGGCGAAAAGTCGGGACATACTTGCGCGGCGCATCGGAGAGTGAAAGGCGTTTTGCTTCGGCCTCTTGCTCCACAGTGAAAGCGGTAAACGCCTTGGTGCTGGAGCCGATGGCGAAGAGTGTATCGGCGGTAACCGGGCGTTTGTGGGCCGCATCGCGCCAGCCGTAACCTTTTGCCAGCACAACTTTGCCATCCTTAACAATGGCAAGCCCGAAACCCGTAATGTGTGCCTCTTGTGCCTGCTTTTGCAGGGCAGCCTCCACCTTTTGCAGTTTCGCATCAAAATCTGGGCTTTGTTGTGCCCCCGCGTAAACCGGTATAGATGCCGCCAGAGCAGCGGCACAGATGGCGTTACTTATTGTTGACAATGCTGTTGGCTCCCAGGGGAGAGAAGATTCTCCCTACGTAAACAGTTATTACTGTGCGCTCTTGAGGCGTGCAATTAACTCGGCTTCGCGCTCCGCTGCGAGGCCAGCCTTTAACGCGGTGCCCGGTTCCCGGGTGTTCGCCCAGGCCAGCGTATCGGCGGCCGTATCGGCGATGGGCCGGAAAGTGAGCCCGGAGTTTATGGCTTTTGTGCAGTCTATGCGGGAGAAGCCGCGCATATCATCGGTATCTGGCACCCATACAGGGATATCGGACCACGCATGCACTTCGTTTGCCTCCAGCCAGGCTTCATCGGCGGGCACCAACTCCGGTGATGAGCCGGATGCGGATTCGCATGCACTCAGCATCTGTCGCAATGTGAGGGGGGTTGCAGGGCCAGTGGCGTTAAAAACGCCCACCTCACCGCGCTCAACCAGATCCAGGTTCCAGGCAGCCAGATCTCGCACATCTATGATCTGAACGGGCACATCCAGCCCGGCAGGTACCAGCACTTCGCCGCCACGTGCAATGCGCACGGGCCAGTAGGTAAACCTATCGGTTGGATCGTTGGGGCCAACAATGAGGCCCGGGCGAATGTTAAGGGTGCGCCCTGGGAACGCGGCTTCGGCGGCCTGCTCGCACAGGGCTTTCAGCGGGCCATAGCTGCCGCCATCGACGGTCTCGATGGTGGGATCTTCCAACGTGCCCTTTTCACCGGTTTCATCCAGACCAACAATATCGTTGCGGGAGTAGACCGAGATAGAGCTAATGAAAGTGTAGTGGCCACAGTTGGGGGCCAGCAGCTGAGCCGAGTTGGCAACGATGCGCGGAACATACCCGCAGGTATCGATTACCGCATCCCAGCTCCGGCCGGCGAGCGCAGACAGGTCTTCTTTGCGATCGCCGAACAAATGCTCAGCAGCAGGAAACAGATCGGCACCATGCTGCCCACGATGGAACAGGGTGAGTTCGTGCCCACGCTCCAGCGCTATCTCAGCAATATGGCGGCCGAGAAACATTGTTCCGCCCAGAATAAGCAGTTTCATATCTCATCCTCCAGGGAATTTGGGCACCCCTTGCCCGCGCACCAGAATGCACTACGGTTCGAATTTATTCGGGTTTACTGAAATTTGTTTGTGGAATGGCCTCGATAGCGAACTGCCTTCGCGTTCTGCCGTCCCCTTCGGGGTGCTGCTGATACTTTGCCAGCACGCCATGGATCTCGGTCCAGAGCTGTTCAAACTCCTGTTGATTGAGGGCAAGTACGGTACAGAAGTAGCGTAGCCCATCCGACACAGGCACGCAATCCGGCTGATTGATGTAGCGGTTGAAGGCGGTAAGCTGCTCGCCCGTAAAGGTTTGAAAGTACTTAACGTGATCTTCTGGAGATATTTCGGCGAACTCCTCCAGCGACACCCTGCCGCCCCCCGGAACGGCTTCGTACGCATGCTCCACTGCACCGTGGCGTTGCTGACTGGAAACTGGCTGAATTACCTCGCCCTCAACCAGAAGCTTAATGTGCCGGTAAAGCGATGGCAGTGGGATATCCTGCAGCATGGCGTGCATCTGATAGGGTGTTAGCTGCCTTCCCTGAAGCACTTCCAAGATTCTGATTCGAACGGGATGCAAAATGAGCGGTGGCTTCTTGCCAGCCATATGCGCCTCCTCGAGAGTATCATTCTCAAAGTCAATTATATTATCATGTTTGAGAATACGCAAGAGATGTGGTGGAATTCACAGCGCGGGAGGATAGGGATAGGGGACAAGGTAGAAAATGAAATTCGTTGGACAATCAGGGAACATGGGAAGATCTCCCTGAGCGAAGCTTCCTCCCTGATCGAGCACTCCTCCCCTCCCCATTGAGCACAACGGCTTTATCCAACGAAACTGTTGTAGAGTCTGTTTTCCGGGTGGTTGAAGCAACCGTACCCGGGGCGTAAGATATAATGAACCTACTATGAGCTTAAAGATCGGCACACCTTAATGATGGATTTGCATTCGCTGCGCATATTGGAGTACCACCGCGTGCTGGAGAGGCTGATTGCCCACACCAGCAATGGCATCGGGCGGGAGTTTGCCTCCCAGTTGGAGCCCCTGCCGTACCCTGAAACAGTGGTGCGGCGCCTTAGCGAAACCCGTGAAGCCAGGCATTTGCGCGAGCACGATTCCGGTATTCCCCTGGGGGGCATTCGGGATATTCGGGAGGCGCTGGAGCGTGCCCGTATTCAAACCCAGCTTTCGGGCTATGAACTGCTGGAGGTGATGCACACGGCAGGGGCATCCCGTAGGGTTCGGGTGTATTTACTGAACCGCCGAGAGAAGATTCCGATGCTGGCAGAAATGGCCACCAACCTCCCGATTTTGCAGCTTCTGGAGCAGCGTGTTGAGGCCTGTATAGCGGAGGGAGGAGATGTGCGCGATAGCGCCAGCCCGGAGCTCGGCCGCATTCGCAGCGCCATAAAAACGGCAACCAACCGGCTTAACGATCGCCTTCAGGGCATTCTATCCGGCGAGCGCCACAAAACCCACATTCAGGAGTTTGTAATTACGGTGCGTGAGGGTCGATACTGCGTGCCGGTTAAGGCGGAGGCCGCCCGCGCTTTTGGCGGCATTGTGCACGATAGCAGCCAGAGCGGCGCAACGGTGTTTATTGAACCAGCACAAACCGTTGAGCTGGGCAATGAGCTGAAGCAACTGGCAGTTAAGGATGAGCAGGAGACATCGCGCATTTTGCGCGAGCTTTCCAGCATGGTTGGCAGCTATGGGGAAGAGCTGCAACGCATGGTATCCATACTTGGGCATCTGGACGTTATCCACGCAAAAGCGATTCTTGCCGAGGAGATGGATGGCACTGAGCCCGCACTTAATCGGCGTGGCATTGTGCGGCTGTATCAGGCAAGGCATCCGCTGCTTTCTGGCAAAGTAATGCCGATTGATATTGAGGTTGGAGACAGGTTTACCACCCTGCTTATTACCGGCCCAAACACCGGCGGCAAAACGGTTACCCTGAAAACTATTGGTCTGCTTACCTTGATGACACTTGCCGGCCTGCAGATACCGGCCGGGAAAGACTCGGAGATTGCGCTGTTTGATCAGGTGTTTGCAGATATAGGCGATGAGCAGGATATACAGCAGAGCCTCTCCACATTCAGTGCCCACCTCAAGAATATCGTGCGTATTTTGAACACGCTCGGCTCTAATGCGCTGGTGCTTATGGATGAGGTTGGCGCCGGTACAGACCCCGCCGAGGGCGCAGCCCTGGCCAAAAGCCTGTTCGATCACTTTCTGGCGAGCGGCACCCGGGTGGTGGCCACCACGCATTATGGCGAACTGAAAGAGTATGCCTATGCCCGGCCGGGCGTGGAAAATGCATCGGTAGAGTTTGATATTGAGTCGCTCTCCCCCACCTATCGTGTGCTGCTGGGAGTGCCTGGCTCCAGCAATGCGCTGTATATTGCGGCACGGTTGGGATTGCATGAAGAGATTATCTCGGATGCCCGCGCGTTTATTTCTCACCGTGAAATAGAAACGGGCGAGCTGCTGCAGCAGATTGAGAAGAGCCGACGCTCAACCTTACAGGCAGAGGCTGCGGCATTAAAAGCGCGCGATGAGGCCTATAAAGCGCGCCAGGAGTACGAAACCCGGGTACAGCAGATCTCGGAGGCACAGCGAACGGTTAAGCAACAGGCCCAGGAAGAGGCACGCGAGATTCTGCGCAGGGCCTCGGACAAAGCCGAGAACATCATGAAGGATCTGCAGCGGCTGAACAAGGGTGCCAGGAAGGCGACCAATGTAAAGCAGAAGCTGAATACCCTGCGATCCGAGACCTATGCCTCGCTGGAAGATACCTCGCCACCCATTCCAGACAATCTGCCGCCGATTAATCCGAACCATGTTTACAAACAGGGCGATCGCATTCTGGTGCTATCTCTGAATATGGAGGGGCAGCTGTTGGAGGCCCCGAAGGACGGCGCGGCCCCCGTGCAGGTGGGAGCCATGCGCATGACGCTGCCTGTGAGCCAGTTCAGGCCAATGCCCCGTAAGCAAGAGCAAAAGCTAACGATGACAACCGCTGCGGGCAAAAAGGCCACGGAGAGCTCTGGTGCAAGCGAGATTGCTACACGCAAAGCGATGCAGATATCGCCGGAGCTGATGCTGCGGGCGTTACGGGCAGAAGAGGCACAATCTATGCTGGATAAATACATAGATGATGCCTATGCGGCAGGGCTACAGCAGGTGCGCGTTATTCATGGCCGGGGAACCGGCGCCATCCGTAAAGTAGTCTGGGAGTTTCTGCACAGCCATCCCGCCGTTTCTTCCCTGAGGCTGGGTGAAGAGGGCGAAGGCGGCGACGGAGTAACGATTGTAACCATGAAATCCTGAAGCTGCTGTAATTGTTAAATGAAGCAATACAAGGAATTTGCGCCTGCCCGTGGGAA